>JAVRON010000086.1:0-61651 GCA_032162705.1 Acidobacteriota bacterium | reverse complement strand
CGTCGTCTGTAATCTGAGCGTGGGAAATTTGCTTTACCTGTCGGTCAACTCTTCCGGCGCGCATCGCCACGGCGACGACGCTCTTTCAGCTCGCGGTTGCGCTCTAAGGCGCGTGTGACACTCTCCTCGACGGCTTCGAGACGGAACGGCTTCAGGATGTAATCGAACGCGCCGAGTCGCTTGAGTCCCTCTGCGTGCGTGCGGTCGCTGATGCCTGTGATGACGATGACGGGAGAGTCGGGCTGTTCCTGCCGCAGATGCCCGAGAAGCTCCAGCCCGCTCAGACCCGGCATCGAGATGTCGGTCAGCACCACGTCATAGGAATGCTCGTGGAGAAAGCCGAGCGCCTGCTCGGCCGTCGCGGCGGCGTGGCACAGATGGTCTTCTGAAAAAAGGTCGTAAAGTACGTCGCGCACGGCGGCGTCATCGTCAACGATGAGGATTGCGGCCATCAGTTCGATTCCCCGGAGGAAGGTTTACGCGCAGGTGCGTGGCGCTTCGTCTTGGAGGATTAAGCTCCCGACGAAAGTCTGTTTTTACATTCAAATCCGAGAGGATGAAGGGCAGCCCGATACTAACATAGAGCACGTGCCTTTGAAACTATACGCCCCGCGGGTCAACACCAGCTCCCATAAATCAACATCGACTCCCGTAAAAAAATCGGCCCGGCGGACTTCAGGTTCGCCGGGCCGAATATAGTTTGAGGACGGTCGCTGCGACCGACCCCGGCTTACCTGTTCGAGTTCGGCGCGCTCGCGCGGATCGTGACCTCACTGCCGCTCAGAAGGTCGAGGTCTCCGCGGCCTTGCGCGTAGACGGAGCCTGCGCCCGCGCCCGCGCCGACGACTGCGCCGATGACCGCGCCCTTGCCGCCTCCGGCAATCGCGCCGATGATCGCGCCGACCGCCGTGCCGATGGCCGCGCGCTGCTCGGTCGTCTTGGTCTGGTTGTTGTTATCGCGCACCGTGCCTTCGTTATCGACCTGCACGGTCTCGCCGCCCTGTGCCCGCACGCTGTCGATGAAGCCCGCGAACTGGTAGGTACGATTGTTCATGCGGATGGTGTCGAAGTTGAGCGACATGTCGGAGCGGCCCGTGATGCGCCCGCTGCGGTTGACGCTCGCCACGTGCCCCTCGATGGTCGCACCCTGAAACTGCGCGGGCGAGTTGACGGTCATCGTGAAACGCTCGCCCACGCTGACTGTCTTCGTCGAGAGGTCTGTGTTGAGCGTGGCGGTCAGCATCTGCCCGTCGGGCACGATGAAGTCGCCGTTGGTTGTGGTAGAGCCGGTCTGCGGATACGAGCCGGTCTGGTCATAACCGGCGGTCGTGCCCGTGTAGACGTTCCACTGCGCCGTGTCGGACGTACGGTCGTAGACGTTCGTCACGACGAGTGGGTTCTGGCCGAGGCTGTTGTTCCAAATCTGGCGCGTCACGCGCAGGCGGCGTCCGCCCTCAATGGGGTCGAACGTCACGCTGAAATCGGTGGTGCGGTCGCCGGTCGAGCTGACGATCAGGCGGTCGCCTGTGACCTGCGCGGTCACGCGCGCATAGCTGCCGTTCGGAAGCTGCTCGCGGCTCTCGCCGCTGTTGGCGACGAAGGTCGTCTGCGGCGCGCGCGAAGAGGCGATGGTCACGTTGTTGCCGTTGCGCTCGATGGCGAGCATCTCGGGCGCTTCGAGTCGGCGCATGATCTGGTCGCGGACTCTCTGGCGGTCGTTGTAGGGAAGGTTGCGCGTGGCGTTGTCGGCCACCGTGTTCGGGTTGTCGCTCTGCGTCGGGTCGAGCCGGAACGTGCCGGTCAGGCGACCCGTCGCGCCGTAGTTCCCACCGTTATTTCCACCGTAGACACCACCGCCCGCGGTCGTGCCCGTACCCGGATACGCGGGCATCGAGCGCACGTCCCAGTTCCAGGCGACGTTGTAGGCCGTGGCGAGTTGGCTCAGGTCGCCCTTGAGCGTCGTCCAGTCGTTGCGGACGCGGTAGGTGGGCGTCTGGCGCTGGATGAAGTCGTCGATGTATGTGGCCTGGCGCAGCAAGTTCTCCACGTCGGCGGCCACGGACGTGTGACCGTTGAAGCGCGAGCGGAGTTGATCGGCGGCACTCGCGAAGTCGCGGACGAACTGGTTGATGTTGTCCTCGGCGCGCGTGCCGTCGTAGCGGCTGCGGTCGAGCGAGCTGTCGAGGTCGCTACGGAAGCGGCTTGACCCGGTCTCAATGCGGCTTAGGAGCGCGTCGAGCTGTCTATCGCTCATGCGGTAGGCGACGCCCGTCGAAGGCGTGCCGTAGCCCGGCGTGCCGTAGCCCGGCGTGTCGTTTGTCGAGCCGGTCTGCGTCCAGTCCCACGTCACGTTGTATGCGCGTGCGAGCGCGTCGAGGTCTGCGCGCAGCGTCGTCCAGTCGTTCGAGGCGTTTGCATTGAGCCTTGTACGCATCATGAAGTCGTTAATGAAGGCCGCCTGGCGCAGGACGTTCTCAACGTCGGCGGCGACAGCCGCGCGCCGGTTGAAGCGGTCGCGCAGATCGTTTGTTGCGGTCTGGAAATTCTGCACGTAGCCGTTGAGCTGGTCTTCGGTACTCGTTCCGTTATAGCGGCTCCGGTCGAGCGCACCCGCGAAGCTCGAACGGAATCTGTCGGCGTCCGTCTCGACGCGTGTAAGGATATTGCCCACTTGCCTGTCGTTCATGCGAGACGGGCGCTGCTGTGGGTAGGTGCGCTGCGCCTGCGCCGCGGTCAAGCTCAAGCCGACCATGGCGACGACGAGCGCCACCGAAATCATGTGTCTAAGTCTGTTCATCGCTCTTCCCTCCAAATGTGTGTTCACAATCTCTTAAGGTAGAAGTTTCGGTGGGCGGCTCGCTGAAGTGAAAGTCGCCCTCCCTGCTCCGCAACATGTACGGGGAGAAGCGTTCGGACTCTGTAGAGACATACGCTTAAGCAAGGCTTCGTCTACTATTGAAGCATTGCAAGCCTTATGCCTAAGAGCGCACATATCATCAAATTGATGTTACGACTGCGGAGAGCGTCCGGGAGAGGCAAAACATGGCGGATGGATTCGATTTAACGTGGATAGGTTGCCACTTAAATTTCGATTGGAGGCCACAAGCTCAACTTTATTTCGGCGACCCTTCTGTACTGAACCCGTCGCGGATGTTCGGCTAACATACAACCGCCGTTGACGCCATTTTACCTTTCTTTTGCTGTGGTTAAGCGCTCGAAGCGCACCGTGTTATCCTTGTCGCGGACGGAGGTTTTAATCAATGGACAAAGCGGACGCGAGTGCCGTCATCTACTCTTCGGGCGACGGACTCTTCATTGGGGTAACGCCGAGCGGCCACGCGCAGGTGCTTGAGACCGACTCGGAGCGCGCGAGCGCGGCCACGCCGATGGAGTTGCTGCTCGTCGCGCTCGGCGGCTGCACGGCGGTCGATGTGATTTCGATTTTGAAGAAGAAGCGCGAGCAGGTGACCGACTATCGCGTAGAGGTTCGAGGCGACAGACGCGATGAACACCCGCGCGCCTTCACGCGCATGGAGGTGCGCCACATCGTGCGCGGGCGCAACGTCTCGGAAAAGGCAGTCGCTTCCGCCATCGAGCTTTCCGAGACGAAGTATTGCAGCGTCGCCGCCACACTCCGCCCCGGCGTCGAGATCGTGACGACTTATGAGATCAAAGAGGACGCCGAATAACCGAAGGGCGCTTTCGTTAAAGCGACCCCGGAGTCATGGCCGACTCAAGGTAGAGCGCCGCCGCGCGCCTCGCCCCATGAATTTTCGTCGAGGGTTGAAAATGGCACTCTTCGCGCAACAAGTTCTGGTCTGCTCCGTCTCGCTGCTGCTCGCGCTTTCGTGTGCGCGCGTTGATAACTCTCAGCCCGCGAACAACGCGACGGCCGCGCCGCTGCTCTCTTCGGGCGAAGCGGCGGAGCCGGTCATACTCTCGCCTGAAGACCAGACCGAGGAGGCGCTCGCCGCCGCGCGCCGCGCCGATGAACAGGGTGGAGGAACTAACGGCCAGTTACCACAGCTCACGCCGCAAGAGCATATGCGCCGCGCGGCCATCTACCAAGCGAACCGCGCCTTCGAAGAGGCACGCACACACTGGCGCACGCTCATCGAGCGCTACCCAACAGACCCGAACGTGCCCGCTGCACACTTCGGCATCGGTCGCACGTTCTTTCAAGAGCGCCGCTATGAAGAGGCGCTGCCCGTCTTTCAGAAACTCGGTGACACATACGCCAACACTCCTGCGGGACGCGACGGCTTCTACTACGTTGCCGCGACGCTCCTGCGTCTGAACCGGCCCGGCGAAGCCGCCGCGCGCTACGCCGAATACGTCGAGCGCTTCCCCACGGGTGAGCGTATCGAGAACGCTTATCTCAACATCATCGACTCGCTGCGCGAGGCCGGACGCGCCGATGACGCGCTGCCGTGGATCGAGCGCACGCGCGCGCGCTTTCGTGGTACGGCGAGCGATACGGCCGCACTCTTCGCCAGACTGCGGCTAGACGTTGCGCGCCGCGACTGGACTTCGGCGCTGCGTACGAGCGACGAACTGAGCCGCATGAGTCTGACGCGCGCCGCCAACACAAGCGCGACGGAAGTCGCCTATCTTCGAGCCTTCAGCTTTGAGATGTCGGGTCAGAAGGAGCAGGCAATCAAGTCTTATCAGGGAATCGCCGACGGCGCAGGCTCTTACTACGGAGGGCTTGCCACGGCGCGTCTCCGAGGACTAGGCACTGCGGCGAAGGCTTCGGCTGCCGCGCGTGAGTCACGCGTCGCGGCGGAGGTCAGGCGCGCGGCGGGCGACTACCCTGCGCCCTTCCGCGAGATGGTCGTGCGCGCGTCGAAGCAGCAGAAGCTCGACCCGCGCCTCGTGCTCTCGATCATGCGACAGGAGAGTGGGTTTAATCCGCGCGCCAAGTCGCAGGCGGGCGCTCGCGGCCTTTTGCAGATGACGCCCGACATGGCCGCGAAGTACGCGCCCGCCGTAAAGCTCTCGCAGGTGAGCGAGGAAGACCTTTTCCGCCCCGACATCAATATCCTCGTGGCGAGCGCGTACCTCGGGGAGCTACAACGGATGTTCCCGGACTTGCCCGAAGCCATTGCTGCTTCTTACAACGGCGGCGAGGACAACGCCGCGCGCTGGGTCGTGCGCGCCGTCCACAAAGACCCCGGTATCTTCACCGCCGAAGTCGGCTTCAGCGAGTCGAAGGACTACGTCAACAAGGTCTTGGCGAGCTTCCGCGCCTACAAGCTTCTCTACACCGACGAACTCAAGCCGAAACGCTGACACTCAATTCAAGGCCGAAGCGCTGACACAAAAACAGACCGGGCGGCGACATCAACATGCCGCCGCCCGCTTTCACTTTCGCACAAACTTTAGCTGTAGCGCCCGCTTCACCTCAGACGCTTCGCCTGCCTTCGGATGCGCCCGGCATCCACATCTTTGTAAAGCGGCAACGCCTTTTTTCCCACTTCAAATCGCCCCCCGACCTCTATCCCGCCCTGAACGGCGTTCAAGTTTGTATCCTTCAGGACAGCAGGCACTTTAACCTCCGGTATGGCCGGGGGACTATTTAAAGATGCAGGCACGGCCATCTCGCCCATCATGGTCGGGGTCGCGGCTCGATTGACGCCGAGGTCGAGACCGACGCCCGCGAAGAAGCCGAGCATGGCCGACAGCGCCGCGCCCGCGATGTGCGAGACTCGCTGCTTGAGCGCGCGCAGACCTACGGGGCAGTTGCGCGTCAGTATCGTCCCGTCGGCGCGACGATAGAAGCGTATGCACAGGCGACTTTCCGAGTTCGTGACAAGCGTCTCGGCCTCACGTCGCGTCATGCCTGAGAGGTTATAGACGTGCAGGCTGCATTGGTCGCAAAAGCGCACGCGCTCGTCGCCGACCATTCTCTCCCAATCGGCGGGACAAGGAGTCGCGACTCTGACGTGTTCGAGCGGGTTCGTGTACTTCGACATCTTTTTTCTCCACGGCTGGCAGGTCTGTCGTCTTAGACGCTCCTCTTGTCACCGGCGTTCCCAAAGTTTGTAGGCCGCCAAACCAACGCCGCGTATTCGCAGCAGGGCTATCAAGGCTCAGGGCAATAGGTCGGCGGCTCGAAGCCGCGTGCGCGTTCGCGTCGGCGAAGCGCGCCGTCGTCGCGCCAGGGGCGGGGCAGGAGGCCAAGCCTGACGAGCGCGTCGCGATACTCGTAGCGGATCGTCATCTCTGCTGCCGGGCCTCTTTCGAGTCGCATCTGAATCCACTCAACGTCGTTTTCGACCGAGCGGCCAATGCCGGTCGCCGCATAACCATCGTCAGCGCGCGGCGCGGCTGCAATCCCGCCGACGGAACCGCTCGACTTTGCCGCGTCGCTCTCGGAGCGCGACTCCCTCTGTGTCGGCGCTTCACCTCGGCGTTCCGGCCTGTCGTGTTCGTCGTAAGGCGGAGGCGTGACGTTGTAGGAGCGCGCGGCGGCTTCGCGGTAGAAGACGGCGGTGATGACGCCGAGGTCTGAAGCGCGACCGATTCGGGCGGCGTAGGAGTCGCGCTCGGTCGTAAAGTAGAAGCGGCGCGAGCGGCGCGAGTTCATCTGCCAGCCGGAGATGCGTATCGTCGAGTACGGCTCGATGACCCACTTGCTCGCCTCCCATGCGTTCGTGCGCCGCGCGTCAATCGTGTTGAGTCCGTCCACCGACAGGGCGACGGCCACGCGCACCGGAAGCGGATTGCGCAAAAGCAGGTCGTACTCAGCGCCCTCGCGCGCCTCGACGTAGCTGCGCCCGCGCCCGTAGAGCACTTCGAGCGGGCCGCCGCCGACTAAAACCTCCACCTCGAAGCCGCCATACTGAGGCCGCACGATGCGATCCTCCTGCGCGCCCGACGCCCCCGCACACACCTTGTTGACTCCCGTCGATGATGCCGCGAAAAGCAGCAAGAGCGAAACGTAAACCGAGACCCGACGTGCCCTGCTCATTATCCCGCGTCCTCCTCCATTCAAACTTCCACACCCGGAGGAACGTCCGGGAAGACGTTTTCTTGCAGCCGCACGGCGTGCAAAATGATTGTCGAAGAATGTCTGCGGCGGAAAGACAAAAAGCCCCGAAGGGCTTCCGGTTGGATGTCTGCCGGTCGGATGCTTTATGCCAGGCGCTTGTTCGTACCCGAAAGTCTACGGGCGAAGACGAACAGCGTGAGCGTCGTGGTGACGGCGGCTGAGAGAAGGCAGTAGACGCAGAAGGCTCGGATAACGAAAGCCTGTAAGTAGAAGAACCAGAGCGTCGCCAGAAACATGAGTGCAACGAGCGGCGTGAGCAGCGAGCGCGCGCCCCTGTAACCGAAGGCCGCGAGCGTCGCGAGGCTGAAGGCGGCGAAGTATGCGAGCGCACCCACGGCGGCCACGGGCACGCCGCCCGCGACGGTCGAATAACGGCTCTGCAAAACCTCGTCGCAGCCCGTCACGATCATGCAGCGGACGCTGTTCCCCGATAGATGCTCGATGGTCAGATAGGTCGCGTCCAGCAGTCCCGTCAGAGCGACGAGCGCCGTCACTGCGTCCCACACGAGCGCACGGCCTCCCGACTTCACTTGCATGTCTTCGTCGCTCATCCGTAGTGGGTTCAGCCGCGCCGCCGACTTTTACTTCGCCGCCGAGCCGAGCGCGGCGTCAACCTCGCGGCGCAGGTCTTCCTCTGTGACGAGTTTGCCGGGCACCAGCTCGCGCCCGTTAAGATAGATAGTGGGCGTGCCATTGACGTTGAGCGACATGCCGCGCGCGTAGTCTGCCTTGATGCGTTCGGCCAAGTCCTGACGCTGCTCCATGTCGGCCTTGAATCTCTGCACGTCAAGCCCGAGCCGCGTCGCGTAAGCGTCAAACTGCACGCGCGGCTCCATCGAGTCCGTCCACTCCTTCTGGTTGTCGTAGATCATGTCGTGCATCTCCCAGAACTTCCCCTGCTGGCCCGCTGCCTCCGCGGCGCGCGCGGCGAGAAAGGCGTAGCGGTGCATCGAGAGCGGGAAGTTGCGGAAGACGAGGCGGACGCGCGCGCCGTAGTCGTTGACCACGCGGCGCAGGCCGGGTTCGAGATTGCCGCAGGCCGGGCACTGAAAATCGCTGAACTCTTCAAGCGTGACCGGCGCGTTCGCACCGCCGCGTACGTTCGGGTTAGACGCGCCGGGCTGTACGGGCAGTCTCGGGGACATTGCGTTTGCATTCGGGGCCGAACTCTGTTGCCCCGCGACGCCTGCCGCGGTCGTGTTCGTGCTGTTCGGGCGCGACATCAGCACGACCGCGACGATGATGGCGACCAGCACGCCGCCGATGATGATGAAGGGGAGGAAGCGTTTCGCTCCTTCGGGATTGCGAACGGGGTTGCGACTCATTCAGGTAAGCACCGTTTAAGAAGAAATTCGTACTTCCGTCCGGGGACTTGCGCCGCCCGCCGCCTGCGCCCGACCGACCCGTGTGCGCGTGTCAAGCGGATTCGGCAAGCGACCGGCGACCGACACATGGTAACACTTGCGACTCGCTCAGTCGAAACGCGAAGAGGCCGCTCGACGTGTGTGCTTTGCTGCCACGCGCCCGCTTAGAAAAAACGTGCATCTGTGTTAAGTTTTGCGAACTCGTGCAACAACTGTAGCGTCGCAAAGGCTACCACGAAGTTCCTTTGAACTCAGGTCGAGACGCAGGAGACGAATGAGCCAAACGCAAGCAACAACGACCAGACTGCACGAGACTCCGGTCTCTATCTACGACCGCTTCACAAATCTCTATGACCTGATGTTCAGGTTCAACGGCTACGGCCGCTCGGTCGAGCGTTACCTGCGAGAGAATCCTCTGCCGCTCCCGGCGGGGGCGCGCGTTCTCGACGCGGGCTGCGGGACGGGGCTGCTGACGCTCGCGCTGCTGCGTGTGCTCAGGCGTCCCGCCGAAGTTACGTCGATTGACCTTTCGCATCGCTCGCTCCAGACCGCGCGCCGCGCCGTGCAGAAGCTCGGGCCCGACCCGCGTCACAAAGTCTCATTCGTCCGGGCCAACGCGCTCGCGCTTCCCTTCGCAGATGACACCTTTGATCTGGTGATGACGAGCGGCGTGCTCGAATACCTGCCGCTACGCGAGGGCTTAGGCGAACTCTCGCGCGTGCTTGCGCCGGGCGGCCATCTCTTCTTCGTCCCCGTCAGGCCGTCGCTCGCGACCCGTCTGCTCGAAGTCATGTTCCGCTTCAAGGCGCACCCGCCGCGCGAGGTCGTCGAGAACACCGAACGCCTCTTCCGCGTCATCGACCACCACCGCTTTCCCCCACTCGAACCCATCGGTTGGACGAAGTCGCTCGTCTTGGCTCAGAAACAGTGATAAGTAAGGAGTGATAAGTGATAAGTGATAAGTGATAAGTGATAAGAAGAGACAGTAACAGCAGGTCTTCTCTTATCACTCATCACTTATCACTCATCACTCCTTTAATCACTTCGCGCGCGATAGACGGGATGATGTCGCGTTCTTTGGCGAAGTCTGTGGTGAAGGTGACGAGTACGAGGCGCTGGCCGCCGGGCAGCTCGATGTAGGCCGCGTCGTGGCGCGTCGTGTCAGTCCAGCCGGCCTTCGACCAGAGGCGCGTGCCCGGCGCGAGCGCAAGCGCCGTGAAGTTGTGCGCCTGATCGTCCTCACCTTCGGACTTGCCCGAGGAGAAGTCGCGCTTCAAAAGCTCCATCATCTTCAGGCTGCGCGCGGGCGTGACCGCACGTCCCGTGACGATCTCCGCGAGCAGACGCGCCGTGGCATCAGTCGTCAGCCGATTTCGGTTCTCGAACTTCGGGCCGTAGAACTGTCGCTCGCGCCCGTATGGCCCTTCGCACCACGGCTTCTGGTTTACGTTGATGCCTGTGTAGCCGAGCGACGCGTAGTAGCGGTTGACGGCATTGCGCCGCTCGGCCCACTTCTTCAACTTGTCGGGCGACAACTCCTCGCCGTTCGACACGCCCGTCAGCGCGTCGAGAATGTAGTGCGCCGGGTCGTTCAAAGAATCCACGATCATGTCTCGGAGCGCGCGGTCGAACTCCGCAGTCTCCTTCAGACGCCCGTCCTCGAACCAGCGGTGCGACGCGACGAGATAGAAGAGTTTGACGACGCTCGCCGGATAGACCGGCTCCGCGCCGCGAAAGCTGGCCTGCTCCGTGTGCTGCGGGTCGGTCAGGTCAATGAGCGTGAAGGCGAGGTTCTTCTCCGCAAAGCCCTTCCCCTTAAAACGTTCGAGCGCGACACGCGCCGCCGCGTCAACAATCCTTTGCAGTCGCGGCGACGAGGCGGACACGTCGCGTCCAGCCTTCTCCTGCGCCCCCGCGTAAATCGTAAACACGGTCGTAACCAGAACGAACGAGAGAAGCCTGCGTTTCATCATTCTCATCTCTGTTTCTCACAACATCCGTGGCGGAAGCCCGACCGTCAGGGAGGGCGTTATAGTTTCATCACCATGCCTTCATGATAGTTGACACGCCCTCCCTCACGGTCGGGCTTCCGCCTGGAACGCTTAGCGGGCGAAGTGCGTGTATAGATTGACGAAGAGGCCGATGACCAGCGCGTTGGTAAAGTCCATGAAGAACGCGCCGACCATAGGCACATAGAGAAAGCTGCGCGGCGCTGGCGCGAAGCGTTCAGTCAACGTCTCCATGTTGGCGACGGCGTTGGCCGTAATGCCGAGGCCGAAGCCGATGTGCCCGCTCGCCGTCACCGCCGCCTCGTAATCGCGCCCCATCAAAACGAATGTGACGACAACCGCGTAAGCGATCATCACCAGAACCTGCGCGCAGAGAATGATGAGCATCGGAAGCGCCAGTCCTGCGATCTTCCAAAGCTCCAGACTCATCAAAGCGATGACAAGGAAGAGCGCCAGCGAGATGCCTGCGATCACGCCGACCGCGCGAGCGTCCACGCGAAACCAATCCGTCCGGTCGTCCAAGTTGCGCACCACGACCGCAACCGCCATCGCGCCGACGTAATCGGGGAGAATAAAACTCGGATGCCTGATGAGCAGGCTCAGGACGGCCCCGACGCCCATCACGAGCAGCACCAGCAGGAGATTGTGGAGCAGAAGGCCGCCGTCCAACTCCGACTCTGCCTCCTTCGTCTTCCGTGAATCCGGAACGCGCGGCTCTCCATCTTCATCTTCATCCGGCGCGATGGTTGGGGTGAGCGCCCAGAACTCCTCCTCTTCGCCCGTCTCTCGCCGCTTTCTCTCGGGCGCGAGACGGAAACGGCGTATCAGCAAAGTCGCCACGGGATTGCCGACGAGGCTCGCGGTGAAGATGCCGAACAAGGCGGAGGCGATGATGAGCGAGCCTGCGCCCGTGATGCCGAGCGCCTCGAACTTATCGGCCCAAGCCTGACCCGTCGCCGGCCCGCCCGTCAGAGTCAGCGCGCCGCAGATGATGCCGAGCAGCGCGGGCGCACCCAACGCAATAGCGAGCGCCATCCCGACGACGTTCTGCACCACGGCCATCAGCGTCGAGATCAGCCAGAAGAACCCCATCCGCCAACCGCCCGCGCGCAGGAGCGCCATCGTCGCGTTTAGTCCGATGGTCGTGAAGAAGGCGGTCTGGAGCGGCGCACGTAAAGTAGTGTTGAGCGAAACGCCGAGCACACCGCGCGAGTGGAGCGCGAACACAAGCCCCGCGAAGAGCAACCCGCCGACCGCCGCCGCAGGGATGTTCGCGCGAGAGAGGAATCCAATGCGCCGCTGTACAAAATAGCCGACGAACAGAAAGAGCGCCGCCAGCGCCAGCGAGAAGACGAGATCGAACTTAACCGTGCGTAAGCCTTCGACTACTGCGAACTCCAAATGTCACCCCTTCGCGACACAAATTAACCACAGAGACACAAAGGCACAGCTTTTATGTTTTAGCCATGCCTTTAGTTACTCCTTAGCTTCGTAAACCACGCGCCCGTCCATGATCGTCATTCGCACGCGCACCTTCTCAATCTCGACGGGGTCAATCTTGAAGATGTCCTCGGTGAGAATCACAAAGTCCGCGAGCTTGCCGGGCGTGATCGTGCCCTTCGCGTTCTCGGCGAACTCGGCGAAGGCGGAGCCGACGGTGTATGCGCGCGCGGCCTCTTCGACCGTGATCTTCTGTTCGGGAATCCAACCGCCGGGGTTCTTGCCGTCGAGCGTGCGGCGCGTCGTCGCCGCGTAGATGCCGAGGATGGGGTCGAGCGGCGCAACCGTCCAGTCGGAGCCGAAGGCGAGCACCGCGCCCGAGTCAAGCAGCGAGCGGAAGGCGTAAGTCCCGTGCGCGCGTTCGTGGCCGATACGCTTTTCGGCCCAGCGCCCGTCGTCGATGCAGTGGTATGGCTGCATCGAAGCGACGACGTGGCCGCGCCCGAAGCGCGCGATGTCCTGCGGGCGAAGGTGCTGTGCGTGTTCGATGCGGAAGCGCCGGTCGCGTTCGCCGTGCTCCTTCGCGACGCGCTCGTAGATGGAGAGTATCGAGTCGTTGGCCTTGTCGCCGATGGCGTGAATCATCACCTGAAGGCCCGCCGCGTCTGCCGCCTCGACGCGTTTGAGCATCGCGCCGTCGGGGAACATCTCGTCGCCGGGAAGCCCTGAAGTATTCGGCGCGTCGTTGTACGGCTCGAAGAAGAGCGCGGTGGTCGAGCCGAGGCTGCCGTCGGCAAAGCCTTTGAGTCCGCCGATGCGGAGCATGTCGCCGCCGAACGCGCGAAGAATCCCGACGCGGCCCAGACGCTCCCAATCGGGCAGCGGCGAGACGGCGTAGATGCGCGTCTTCAAACGCCCTTGTTCGAGCAGGCTTTGATAGACGCCAACGTCATTACCAGCGGACATGTCCTGTACGCTCGTCACGCCGTGGCTCGCGGCATGATCGGTTGCGGCGCGCGCGGCATCCAGTTTCTCCTCGAAGCTCGGCTCGGGGTAGACCTTCCAGACGAAGCTCTGCGCGGCATCCTTCAGCACGCCCGTCGGCTCGCCCGTCTTCGCGTCGCGGACGATGAGGCCGCCGGGCGGGTCGGGCGTCTCGCGTGTGACTCCGGCGAGCTTGAGCGTGTAGCTGTTGGCGAGCGCCATGTGGCCGTCGAGCCGATTGACGAAGACGGGGCGGTCGGGCGTGAAAGCGTCGAGCAGCTCCTTCGTCGGAAGCGGCGCGCCCGGCCAGCTCTCGTGATCCCAGTCGCCGCCCGTGACCCAGCGGCCCTTCGGGAGTTTGTCGGCGAAGCGGCGAATGCGCTCGGCGAACTCCTGCGGCGTACGCGCGTCGCGCAGGTCAACGCTCGAAAGCTGGAAGCCGCCCGAGAGGAAATGTACGTGCGAGTCGTTGAAGCCCGGAAGCAGGAGCGCGCCTCGGGCGTCGATGACGCGCGTGCGACTGCCCGACAGGCGTTTGATGTCGGCGCTGGTGCCGACGGCGACGATGCGGTTGCCGTAGACAGCGACGGCCTCGGCGCTTGGTTGTTGCGTGTCCAACGTGTGCACATGCGCGTTGATGATGACGAGGTCGGCCTCGAACTGCTGTGCGTCTGAATGCGGCGTGACGAAGGCTGCCATGAGACACGCGAGAAGGACGGAGGCAAGCGTTGCTCTCATCTTCTGAAATCTTTCTGTGTCGCTTTTCTTTAGCCGCTCGCGTGCTCGGGTCTCTTCTCACGCTCGGGCTGGTTGAGTTGTGAAAACTACGGGGATGTTTCGCGGCATGGAAAACACCCTTCCCCGTACGAGACGGATAATACTCTCAAAGGCGAGATTATCAACACAAAAAGTCCGCACGCCCCGCGCCGTTTCGGCGGACGCACTCCGCCCGTCCGCCGTGCGGCTTGAATAATCTCACGCGGCACGGTCTCAAAATAATCTCACGTCGCTTCTGCCGCGCCTTCAAAAATTTCATTGACATTGATCGAGCAACCGGAATATCTTTCGCGCGCCTCGTCGGGTGTCTTCGTCGGAAGAATGTTTTTCTCATTCTTTGGTTTCCGGTTTTCGAGTTGACTGGAAATGTTTCCGCCGGCTCCCTCATATCTATGTGAACACTTCGCGTTTTACCCAGTGGGTTGCCGGGTCGGCCTTGTCGAAGTTAGAGCGTTTCCCGCTCTCGTTTCGTTCTCTCTACGGTTTAAAGAGAGACCGTCGAGCAGCGGCGCGACTCAAGGAGATGCAGCATCATGAGCACACGTAAAGGTAAGGGCGGCGGGGCGGGCAGCAAGTCGGCCTCTCGGAAAAAGGGCGCGAGCAAAAAGGCCGCGAGCAAAACGTCACAGCCCGTTGAGATCAAGGCCGCGTCCGAGCGGAATCTGGATGTGCCTCCGAAGGAAGACCTGATCGTCGGGCTGATTCAGCCGCAGACGCAGATAGGTAGCGGGCCGCGCAAACTACCGTCGAAGGGCAAGCCCACTGCCAGACTGTCGAACCATAAGGCACGCAGCGCCTGGATCAGTGCGCGCGCCGCATGGCCTGCGCGGGAAGCCCCGATCCGGGCGCTTGTGCAGGAGCGTGAGCTGGCCCGAAAAACCCTCCCGCCTTCGCCCGGCACGTCCCAATGGGAACCCGTCGGGCCCACGAACATCGGCGGGCGCATGACGAGCATCGTTTGTCATCCAAAGTTCCCCGAACGCATCTGGGCGGGGGCGGCAGGCGGGGGCGTCTGGTTCAGCCCCGACGCAGGCCAGTCTTGGCAGTCGCAGTGGTACAGCCAGGATGTTCTGAACGTCGGCTCGCTGGCGATTGACCCGACGAACCCGGATATCATCTATTGCGGCACGGGCGAAGCGAACCTGTCCGCCGATTCGTATCCGGGCGTGGGCATCTATCAGACGACCGACGCAGGCAAAACCTGGCGACTACTCGCCTCGAAAGCTGCGACGAAGATTCCGGGGCGCATCGGCGTCATCGCGATTGACCCGTTCAACCCGAAGCACCTCCGCATCGGCGGAGTCAGTCACGCGATGGGCGGGCATCTCGAAGCCGAAGACAAAGACCTGGGCGGGATGTATTTTTCGCTCGACGGCGGGCTTACCTGGCAGCGCGAGACCTTCATCTCCGAGAACAACTACTGGTGCCACTCGATCATCTTTCACCCGACGAGGAAAGGAATCATCTTCGCCACCTTCACGGAGCGCGGAGCGCGGAACGGTTTTTACAAGTCGGCTGACGGCGGGCAGAACTGGCGGCAGATTACGAAGGGGCTGCCCGACCCGCAAAGGATAGGCCGGATGAGTCTGGCGATCAGCCTGTCGAACCCGGACGTGCTCTACGCCTTCGCCGCCGATGAGTTGAGCCAGTACGCAGACATGATGCTCGGCGTCTTCCGCACACAGACCGGCGGCGAGTCCTGGACGAACATGGCGGGGACGCATTTCAACAAGGAGCAGCAAATCTCTTACGGCAACACCATCGCCGTCCACCCAAAGAATCCCAACCACGTCATCTGCGGCGGTGTTGACCTGCACCTCTCCACCGACGGCGGGAAGACCTGGAAGCGCGCCACGCATTGGGACGCCGACCGCGGCAAGCCCATCTACGCACACGCCGACCACCACGGTCTTCTGATGCCTGCGGGCGCACCGGGGCGCGTCTACGATCCTAACGACGGCGGGCTGGACATGAGCGAGGACGGGGGCCTCACCTGGGTCAATCGCAGCAACGGTCTGGCCGCGACGATGTATTACGACATGGATGTGGCGCAGAGCGACGGGAGGACCTTCGGTGGAGGCGCGCAGGACAACGGCACTCTCATCACGACTTCGGGTCACAGCAACGACCACCGTGAAATCCTCGGCGGTGACGGCGGCTGGATAGTCTTCGACCCGGCGGATGCTTCGCGCCTCTACGCCTCTTATTACAATCTGAACATCTTCCGCTTCGTCGGCGGAGCCATCACGGACGTGTCGCCCCCGGCGGACGACAATGAGAAGAACTCCGTCTGGATGGCTTTCATCGCTCTCGATGTTAAAAATCCGCGGACGGTCTTTACAGGCTCTTACAGGGTCTGGCGCACGCTGAACGACGGGAATACATGGAAGGCCGTGTCGGCTGCGCTGGACGGAAGCCCGATCTCGGCCATCGAAATCGCGTCGGCGGATTCTAAGCGAATCTATGTCGGCACGGAGAACGGCGGCTTCTTCCGAAGCACTGACGGAGGCAACACATGGAGCGCCAACATGGCGGGCGCGACGCTGCCCGGCATGACGATCACACGACTGGCCGCAAGTCCTTCGGACGCCAGACTTCTCTACGCGACCGTCGCAAACTTCGGACACTCGCACATCTTCCGCTCGCACGACGGCGGGGTCACATGGGAGGACATCGACAAGGGGCAACTGCCCGACGTGCCGCACCACTCGATTGCGATTCCGCCGGATTCGCCCTCGACAATCTATGTATGCAACGACGTGGGCGTGTTCGTTTCGTTGGATTCAGGTAACACGTGGATGAGTATCACGCGCAATCTGCCGAACACGATGGTGGTGGATTTGGTCTATCAACGCAAAGACGGCACGCTGAGCGCGGCGACTTACGGTCGAAGCATCTGGCGGCTCAAGGTGAAATAGAGTCTCCCGCGGTTTCCGAGATTAAAGCCGTGCGGCCTCGCGTTTAAGTCTCATCGGAGCCGCCCGTGCGTCGCTGATACCATTCACTGCGCCTGTGCAGATTACCCCGCCCCTCGCCGATCTTCTCCTTGACCGAAGCGATCTGCGGCTCGGTCTCCTGCCCCGAAGATGAAGAGGAGGAACGCTCGCCCTCCTCCTCTTCGTCTGAAGACTCCGGCTCCTGTTGATCGTCTGACTTTATCTCGTCGTTCTTCTTTATCTCGTCGTCCTTATGTTCAGGCATTTCAAAACCTCTTCCCTGTCAATGCTACTGTTGATAGCGGCTTTCGATTGAGTGCAACTCGAAACCCGCCCCATCATATCAGCCGCCGGACGACTCGCCCTAACCAAACGGCCTTCTCGCTTGCCTTTCGTGCGCGTTTGCTGTTTCAATTCGCGTTGTCGTGGACACGCTCGTCAAACGCCTTCGCGCGATTCTCAAACCAGAACAGGTCATCTCCGACCCCGAAGAGCTGCTCGTCTTCGAGTGCGACGGGCTGACGCACTATCGACACAGGCCGCGCGCCGTCGTCTTCCCCGCTTCGACCGAAGAGGTCGCGGAGATTCTCGCTCTGCTCGCGCGTGAGCGTGTGCCGCTGGTGCCGCGCGGCGCGGGGACGGGGCTTTCGGGCGGCGCGCTCGCCGTCGGCGGCGGCGTCTGCGTGGAGCTTGCGCGGATGCGCCGCGTGCTCAAGGTGGATGTGGAGAATCGTCTGGCCGTAGTTCAGGCGGGCATCGTCAACGCACACGTCTCGCGCGCCGTCGCACACCACGGCCTCTATTACGTGCCCGATCCTTCGAGTCAGGGGAGTTGCACCATCGGCGGCAACATCTCGGAGAACGCGGGCGGCATACACTGTCTGAAGTACGGCACGACGACCGACCACGTGCTCGGCGCGCGCGTTGTTCTCTCGGACGGGCGCATCGTGGATTTAGGCGGAGCGGCGGGCGCGGGTGGCAATGGCTTTGACCTGCTCGGGGTCTTTGTCGGCAGCGAGGGTACGTTCGGCATCGTGACGGAGGCGACGCTGCGCCTGACGCCGGTTGCCCCTTCTGTCCGGACGCTGCTCGCAGACTTCACAGACATCGACGATGCCAGCCGTGCGGTCTCGGCCATCATCGCCGCGGGCATCATCCCCGCCGGGCTTGAGATGGTTGACGGTGCGACCATCCGCGCCGTCGAGGCGAGCGTCTTCGCCGCAGGGATGCCTCTGGACGCGGAGGCCGCGCTGCTCGTGGAACTCGACGGACTCGAAGCAGGGATGGACGAAGAGGTCGCGCGCGTCCGACGTATCTGCATCGAACACGGGGCGCGCTCCGTGCGTCTGGCCGCCGACGAGATCGAGCGCAAGCGGCTCTGGGCCGCGCGCAAGGGAGCGTTCGGCGCGATGGGGCGCATCACGCCCGACATACTCATACAGGACGCGGTCGTCCCGCGCTCGCGTCTGCCGGAAGTGCTCGCGGCGACTTACCAGATAGGCGCGCGTTGGGGCCTGCGCGTCGCCAACGTCTTCCACGCGGGCGATGGAAACTTGCATCCGCTCGTCTGCTTCGATTCACGCGACGCCGGACAGGTCGAGCGCGTGAAGGAGGCGGGCCGCGAGATTATGGAGACGTGCGTGCGCGCGGGCGGGACGATCACGGGCGAGCACGGCGTCGGCCTCGACAAGAGCGAGTTCCTGCCGCTCGTCTTCTCCGACGGAGACATGCGCGCGATGCTTCAGGTGCGCGCGGCCTTCGACCCGACGGGACTCTGCAACCCCGGCAAGATTATCCCCGCGCTCAAGGGCTGCGGCGAGGGTCGGACTCTTGCTGAAGGCAAAAGGCAAAAGGCAAAAGGCAAAGGGCAAAGGGTCGAGACAGACTCGCTTTCAAGTTCGGACTCTTCGACAGCATCAATGGCTTCGACAACTTCGACAGTTTCGATAACTTCGACGGCTTCGACAGCTTCAAGAGCTTCGACCGCTTCTTCCGTCGGCGCTGTGTCGGCGTCTGAGGCTCAAGCGCTTTCAACTGTTCCTTCATTGACGCCTTCGCCGACCGCGAGCGTCTTCGCGCGAAATGCTTTCGATCCGGTACGTGCCTTCGCTGCGCTCGCTGGCGTCGTCGGCGAGGAGCACGTTGCGGAGGATAGACGCGTGGACGGAACGGGCGATTCCGTCCCTTCGCTCGTCGTCGCACCGGCTTCGTTCGAGGAGGCTTGCGAAGTCTTGAAGCTGTCGGCGCGCGAGGATTGGAAGGTCGTGCCAGCGGGCGCGGGAACATGGCTCGATGCGGGCAACACGCTCGGACGCGCCGATATCTTTGTGAAGACAACACGCATGGCGCGCGTCGTCGAGCATGAGCCGGCAGACCTTGTGGCGACGGCGGAAGCGGGCATCACACTCGCTGATTTTAATCGCGAGGTCGGGCGCACGGGTCAGTGGCTCACGCTCGACCCGCCGAACTCTGGACAGGCGACGCTCGGCGGTGTGGCCGCGACAGGTCTGTGCGGGCCGCAGGCGTTCGGTTACGGGCCGCCGCGCTCGCACGTGCTCGGCATGCGCGTCGCGTTGGCCGACGGGCGTCTGTTGCGCGCAGGCGGTCGAGTAGTGAAGAACGTCGCGGGCTACGACCTCTGCAAGCTCTTCGTCGGAAGCTACGGCACGCTCGGCCTGATACTCGAACTCACCTTCAAGCTGCGACCACGCCCGGCGCGCGAAGCGACGTTGGTCGCACACTCATCCGACTTGCACAGCCTACACGGCGCGGCGCGCGCGCTCCTTGCTGCACAACTCCTGCCCGTGGCCGTCGAACTACTCTCGCCGCGGATGGCCCGGGCGCTTGGCCTCTCAGTCGCCGACGGCGCGTTCGCCCTGCTCGCTCGCTTCGCGGGGACGACGGACGCGGTCGCATACCAGCTTGGGCGCGCAGCCGAGCTTGTAGGCGAGCATTTGAAAGGCGAAGGCATCAAGGCTTGTGGCATCGAGCCGTTGGAAGATGATGCCGCGCTCTGGTCGAATCTGTCCGCGGTGTCTAACACAAATGACTGCCCGGTTGTCTGGCGCGCGGGCGTCCTCCCTTCCGAACTCGGCGCGCTGTTGGCCTGGCTTCATGGACGGGGCGAGCACGTAGACGAAGCGTTGTGGCACGCGGGCGCGGGTGACGGTCGCCTGCGCGTCTTCGACGCGACGCGGGATGCAGACGAGATGCTTACCTATTTACGCAGCCTGCGTGAAGCGGCGCACGCGGCGGGCGGCTCGCTCGTCGTCGAGCGCGCACCCGAAGAGTTAAAGCGTGAGTTCGACGCGTGGGGGCTGACGGACTCCGCCGCCTTCCTGATGAGTCGCGTCAAGCGGCAGCTCGACGCGGCTGAAACTTTTTCGCCCGGTCGCTTCGCATTGGATGACTTGCGGAGATGAACGAATACTCTTCGACCCAACTCGCCTCCGCGCTGAAGACGGAAGAGCGTAAGCTGCTCGCGTGCGTCCACTGCGGCCTCTGCCTTGAGGCATGCCCGACCTACGTCCAAACGGGTGACGAGAACGACAGCCCGCGCGGTCGCCTGTACCTGATGCGCGCGGTCGAAGAGGGACGCCTTTCGCTTGAGTCCAACTCGTTCACGCGGCACATAGACCGCTGCCTCGGATGCCGTGCGTGCGAGAGCGCGTGCCCGGCTGGTGTCGAGTACGGGCAACTGCTTGAGGCCGCGCGCGCGGACATCGCGGACGGCGGGCGCAGGCGCGGCTGGACTTCCCGACTCATGCGGCTCGTGCTGCGTCACGTGTGGCAGAACCCTGCGCGCCTGCGCTTCGCCTTCGCGCTCTCGCGCCTGCTGCGCGACTCGCGTTTGCCGCACCTGTTGCTCAAGTCGAAGGCGACGCGTTTGCTCCCCACGCAGATGGAGCTGGCGCTCGCACTGCTCGACAGCTCTCGTGCGAGTTCATTCGGCGCAAAGCTCTCGGGCACATCATCGTTCGTCACAGAGAGCAGGCCCCCGCAGACTTTATCAAATCAGTCCTCGGCTTTATCGAATCAGCCCTCGCCCGCTTTGCTGTTCGAGGGCTGTGTGACGGAAGGATTGTTCGCGCGTGTGAACCGCGCGACTGTGCGTGTGCTGCGTGCGAATGGGTGCTCGACTGTCGCGCCACGCGGGCAGGTCTGCTGCGGGGCGCTGCACGCGCACGCGGGCGACATGGAAGGCGCACGGGAACTCGCGCGACGAAACCTTGATGCGTTTGAAGATTCGACGGGAGCGCCCGTCATCACCAATGCCGGAGGATGTGGCGCGATGCTCGCTTCTTACGCGCATCTGCTCGCGCATGACGACGCATACGCCGCGCGCGCCGTGGCCTTCAGCGCACGCGTGCGCGACGTGAGCCAGCAGCTTGCGGCCAAAGGCTTTCGGCGCGTGGGCGCGCGGCTCGACGACATGACCGCGACGTATGATGCCTCCTGCCATCTACTGCACGGGCAGAAGGCGCAAGTTGAGCCGCTGCGGATGCTCGGCCAGATCGAAGGGCTGAGGCTTGTGCCGCTCGAAGGCAGCGATGTTTGCTGCGGCGGCGCGGGCGTCTACAATCTTCTGGAGATGGAACTGTCCTCACGCGTGCTCGAAGAGAAGCTCGGACACATACGCGAGACCGGCGCGTCCGTCCTCGCGACGGGAAACCCCGGCTGCCACATGCAGCTCGGCGCGGGCGCACGACTCTCCGGACTCAGCCTGCGAGTCGTCCACCCTGTAGAATTGCTCGACGAGTCGTACCGCCGCGCCGGACTCTACGCGGGCGAAGGTAGCTGACTGTTCCGCACATCCAGCGACAGAAATCAGACTATTACACGGTCAAGCCATTGAATGCGATGCGACCGCCGACGAGAGTCAAGCGCACACGGCCTTCGGCGTCGAGCGCCGTGAGGTCGGCGAGTTTCCCTTCCTCGATTAAGCCGCGCTCGCCGTCCAGCCCGAGCAGGCGCGCAGGATTGAGCGAAGCCATGCGCGCCACTTCCCATTCTCTCAAGTCCAGCGAGCGTGCCGTCCTCACTGCGTCGAGCATCGTGATGACCGAGCCTGCGATGCTCCCGCGTTCGTTGCTCGTACGCCCTTCCCGGACGTTGATGGTTTCGCCCCAGATGCGGTATTCGCCATCGCCGAGACCCGCGGGCGCGACCGCGTCGCTGATGAGAGAGACACGCGCGGGCGTCTTGCAGCGCAGCACGAGACGAAGCACGAGCGGGTCGCTGTGGACGCCATCGGCAATCAAGTCAACTGTCACGTCGTCGCGCATGAGGCCCCAGCCGACGGGGCCCGGCTCGCGTTGATGCAGCGGCGACATGGCGTTCATGAAGTGCGTCATGTGCCGCGCACCCGCCGCGCGCGCGCTCTCAAGCGTCTCAAGGCCCGCGCGCGTGTGGCCGATTGAGACGACCCAGCCGCGGCGTGCAAGCTCGGCGACGAGTTCAATCCCGCCTTCGACTTCGGGCGCGAGCGTAATCATGTGCGCCGCGCCCGCCGCGTCGAGCGTGGGCAACGCGTCGAGGTCGGACGCGCGCGCGTAAGTTTTGAAGTAGGCCGTCCGCAGTGCGCCGCACTGGCGCTCGTTGACGAAAGGGCCTTCGTAGTGGAGGCCGATGGCGTGCGCCGCCGCCGCAGGTCGCGCGTCCTGTTCGCGAATGAGGCTTTCGATAACAGAGACCGCGCGCCGGTAATCCTCTTCGGGCGCGGGGACGAGCGTCGGGAGCCATGCGGTGACTCCACACTCCGCGAGAAAACGCGCGACGCGGTAGAGGTCGTCTGCATCGGCCTCCAGAGTGTCCACTCCGACCGCGCCGTGGATGTGTACGTCGATGAAGCCCGGATAGACGGTCAGCCCTTCGAGGTCGATGGACGGCAGGTCGAGCATTTCGGTCTGCACCACGCCTTCGAGCAGACGCGCGATACGCCCGCCTTCGACGAGCAGGCTCGCGTCTTCCGCGACGCGGTCGTGCAACACGAGGCGCGCACGGCGGAGCAGAAGTTTGCCGGGTGTCGTTTCGAGGTTCGTCATATCAAACATTGTGGCATAGTTTGACGACTGACAAGCAAATGCCCGCGCCGTGCTGTTGCAGCGGCGCGGGCGTTTGGGTTTGGCAACGCGCGATTCTATCAGAAGTAGAACTTCGCGCCGAACTGGATCGTGCGTGGGTCGCGCACCGTCGTGACCTGACCGAAGGATGCCGCCGTCACGTTGGTCGAGAGCGCGCGGAAGTTCGTGTGGTTGAGAACGTTGAACGCCTCGGCGCGGAGTTGGAGACGCAGGCTCTCGCTGAAGCGGATGTTCTTGAAGAGCGAGAAGTCAACGCGATAGGTCGGCGGGCCGTTGATGATGCCGCGCGCCGCGTTGCCCGGTGTGTTGCTGATGTTCGTCGCCGTCGTAGCCGGGTTCACCTGGAAGCACCCCGTGTTGAAATACTGTAGTGCGGTGTGCGGCGCGTTCGCGTTTGGATCGCAGATGACGTTCGGCCTGTTGCCCGCGATCAAAGCCGGGATGTTGCCGAGTCCGGATGCGTCGAAAGACGAAGTGGTGGCCGTGAACGGCAGGCCCGACTGCGCGGTAACGATGCCGGAGGCCTGCCAGCCGCCTAAGACCTTGCCTGCGAAGTCGTTCTGCTTGTTGAAGAACGGCAACTCGTAGTTGTAGTTGATGGTGAGCACGTGCCGGCGGTCGAATGCCGCGCGGCTGTACTCGCTGTGGATGTCGTAAGAATTCTCCGGGGCGTTCGTGCGGTCGTTCTGCTCGTCGGTCAGGTTCTTAGACCAGGTGTAGGCAAGCTGCACCTGGGAATCGCGCCTGAGGCGTGTCGTGGCCCCGACCTGGAGGCTGTGGTAGTTCGAGTTAAAGCGCGGCTCAAGCATCGTGATCGAGCGGTAGCCGCGGTAGGGTCGGAGTTGGTCGAGGATGGCGCTCGTCAACCCACTGGGATTCGCCGTGGCGAAGAAGCCCTGTCCGGGCACCTGACACTGGACAGTCGTGATCCCCGGCGTCTGAAGCGTGTTGCTGCCCGTCGCGCAACGGGAGTTGATGGCGAGGCCCGGCGGCAGTTCGTTTATCTCGACGACGCCGATCAGGTGCGTCCCCTTCGAGCCGTAGTAACCGACGGAGACGACCGTGTTGGCCTTGAACTGGTGCTGCAAGTCGAGAGACCAGTGTTGCATGTAGGGCGTGTGCCAGTTCGGGTCAATGCCACGGATGGTCGAGGCGGCAGCCGAGGGCGGCGCGGTCGCGCCTGCCGCGGGATTGTCGAGCCGCGTGTTGCTGATCGTGAAATTTTGCTGGTACGGCGGGTTCTGGCCGATGATCTGCTCGGCGAAACCGACGAGCACCTGCTCGTGGTAAATGCCGTAGCCCATACGGATTGAGGTTGTGCCCTTGCCGAATGGGTCCCACGCGAGGCCGACGCGCGGCGCGAAGTCGTGTTTCGACGTGCTGGTGATCTGGTCGCCGAACGGCGAGACCGCCGGCGTGCAGTTGGTCGCCGTCTGGACGTTGCTCGCGTTGACGAACATCCCGTTACAGAAGTTGCCCGTCCCCGCAACGCGGTTGCCGGCACCCGTCACCTGCGGCGCGTTCGCCGGATTGTAAAGCCGCGGGTCGAAGTTCGACAGGCGACCGTTGGCGTCGTACGGCTGGCCGAAGCGCGAGTAGCGAACGCCGTAGGAGAGCGTCAGGTTGCGCCTGAACTTCCATTCGTCCTGCGCGAAGCCCTCCCAGTTGGACTGGAACATATTTGCCGTGTAGTCGAACTGCCCCTGGATGAAGGTCGCGGCGTTGCCGACGAGGAAGTTCGCCCAGCGCTGAAGGTTCTGGTTCGCCGTGCTTGCCGTCACGCCCGCCGGGAGCGTGGTTCCGAACGCGGTGAAGATGCCATTGTTCGCGCCGGTCGTGTCGCCGATGAGGGCGTTCTCATTCTTCCGGTACTTCGACCAACGCCCGCCGAACTTCATCGTGTGAAGGCCGCTGATGAAGCTCAGGCTCCCGCCGACCTCGTTCTTGTTCGAGAAGTTGTCATAGGGTCCGAAGCCCGTCAGCGCGCTGAAGCCGTTGCCCGAAACTGACGTGATGCGATCACGCGTGTTGGTGAACGGGAGCGTCACCGGGTTCGACGAGTTCGCCAGCGCAAGCAGCCCGATGTTTTGGCTGAGGATCGCGCCGTAGGCGTGCGTGTAGTGGCCTTCGAAAACCATCGCCGGACTCGCGACGTAAGTCAACTGCGCGGTGTGTGCGCGCCCCGGGGAGTCGGTGTTGGTGGGCGCGACGCCCGGAAGGCCGGAGCCGCTTGAGAAGAGCGAGTTCACGTCGAGGGTCGGAATCTTGTCGCGCTCGTAGCGGTAAAAGCCCGTCAGCTTGTTCGTAAACGTGTGGTCAATCTTGACGATCTCCTGACGGAAGTTCGCCCTGTTGATGGCGGCGGAGATAAGGCCGAAGCTCGGCGCGTTCGGCAGCGGCAGCTTGTTGTAGACTTCGTTCAGGTAGGCCGCAGCCGCGGGGTTCAAAGCGCCAGCCGGAAGCGGCGTGCCGGCGGGCAGGACGTTCGCCCCCGTACAGGTTGCGCCGGCGATGTCGTTGCGGTTGATGCAGACAGGGATCGGAAAAATGCCCGCGCGCAGGTTCACGTCCGGCACGGTGGCCGTTAGCGTGGGATACCTAAGGTCGCGGCGCTGCTCCTCCGAGAAGAAGAAGAAAGTCTTGTCCAACCTCTTCATGATGTTGCCCTGGCCTTCACCAAACTTGAAGAAGTAGACGGGCCCACCGACGGTAAAGCCGTAGTTGTTGTAGCGAAACGGCGAGCGCTTGGCCTTGCCATTTGAGTCCCGACCGAAGGGCGGGTTGGGGGTCGAGTTCGTCAAGAAGTCGTTAGCGTTGAGGCGCTCGTTGCGGACGAACTCGAAGAGGCCGCCGTGGAATCGCTGTCCGCCGGAGCGTGTGATGATGTTGATCTGTCCACCGCCGCTGCTGCCGGACTCCGCCGGGTAGAGGCTGCGTGAAACCTTGAACTCGCCTATCGAGTCAACGCTCGGGTAAGTCTGGATTGTGATGTTCGAGCCGCGGTCAGTGATGTCCGCGCCGTCAACCGTGAAGGTGTTCTGGCTGCTGCGCGCGCCGTTGACCGAAATGTTGATGGTGTTGGCCTGCCCCGCCGGGTTGGTCGTGCCGACGTAGACCTGGTCGGCGAGGTCGTTGGTGACGCCGGGCGCGAGCGTGACGAGTTGGACGAAGTTGCGGTTGTTGATGGAAAGCTCGCGCGCCTGATCGCCCGTGATGACGGTCGAGACGGATGGCGTCGTCAGCTCGATTGCCACAGGGTCAGCCTGCACGGTAACAACCTCTGCGATGTTGCCCGCCTCGAGCGCTGCGTCCAACGTGCGCCGCTGATTCACGTCGAGCTTGACACCCGTCTGGACGGATTTCTTAAAGCTCGGGGCCTCGACCGTCACGGTGTACGTGCCGACGGGCAGCGTCGGGACGGAGTATTCGCCCTCGTCGCCCGTGGTGACCGTGCGCACGACGACCTTCTTACTTTCGTCAGTGATCGTAACCGTCGCACCTTTGACGACAGCGCCGGTAGAGTCCTTGACCGTACCGTTGATTGATCCCGTCGTTTCCTGAGCAAAGGCGACGCTCATGCCCGTGCAAAGCACGAGCGCAAGAACCGTCATCCGAAATGCGACCTCTAAGTGATATCTCATGGGGTGCTTCCTTTTCGTCTCTGAGAAGATTCTGGCTCTGCCCGGACAGCCCCGAACATCACGCTCGAAGACCCGGGCTTGATTTCCTATGATAAGAAAGAGTGCGAACGTCTTTGACAGCGTTGCGATTGAGGCATCTTGCTTAGCATCAACTTATACATTACCCCCTCCGCACTTGGCAATAAATAACATCGCCGGTACTGAGCGCTTCCGTGGCGGAGCGCGACGCCGGGACGCGCCTCGGTCATCCGCGCCGCGTCGAGCACGGTCTATGCCTGCACCGGGCGGCCTCCTAGAAACTGATTTTTCCAGAGACCTGTATTCTCCGTGCGTTGTTGGTAACACTGTCGTTGATGCGCCCGAAAATCGTCGAGGTGATGACCGCCGTCGGATTGTCGAACGAAGGGTTATTCAAGACGTTTCTCGCATCGAACCGCAGATCGAAGTTGACCCTCTCGGTTATCGGGAACTTCTTCGAGAGCGATGCGTCCCACTGGAAATAATGTGGCGCGAGAAAGAAGTTGCGCCCCGTGCTACCGATTGAGCCGGGCGCGGGCGCGGAGAAAAGCGCGCGGGTGTTTGCGTCGAACCAGAAGTTCCTCCCGCTCTCCAAGACCAACTGGCCGCTCTCTCTCGTGCAGCTCGAACAGTCAGCCGTGGATTGCACGACGTTGCTGACGGTGTTGAGGCCCGAATAAACCGTGAAGGGTCTGCCCGACGCCCAGACCACCGTCCCGGCTGTCTGCCAGCCGCCGATGATGTAATCAAGGGCCTTCGGCATGCCGGAAGCGAACGCTCTCCCCTTCCCGACCGGCAGCTCGTAGGTGTAAGTCGCCTGGAAGACGTGCCGACGGTCGAAGTCCGACCAGGTGTAATTCAGGCTGCGGTCTCTGAGGTCGAACGGCGTGCTCGACGCGGATTGAACCGAGCCGGTCGAGACGGTGCTGAGCGACGGGTCCCAGGAGCGATTATCTTTTGACTTCGAGAGTGTGTAGCCGAGTTGGAACCCTAAGCCGGAGGAGATACGGCGCTTCATGATTAGCTGAAGCCCGTGATAGTTCGAGTAGTCGCTGCTGTCGAAAACGTTCAGGCCGCCCGTGAACTGCGGGTACGGCTGCAAGAGGAACGGGAAGCCGGTTAAGTCAAGCAGCCTTCGATTGAGTTGCGCGTTGGTGCAAATGCCCGCGGTGACATCCACCGACTGACACGTTCTCTGCGAAACGGCCAGAGCCAGCGTGGCCGCGCTGCCTTGCGTCAGCGCCGTCGTGTTGAGGGCGCGGAACCGCGTAGTGCCCCCGTTGTTCGTTGCGCTGCCCGACATAATCAGATTGATCAGAGGGCTGTTGTAGGACGAGTTTGCCCTCACCTTGTTGAAGGCGTCGAGGAAATTACTTTCGGCGACGCCCGGAACCGCGGCGAATATATTAACCTGGTTCACGTTGTAACCGCCGAGCAGGTGGACGGCGTGCTTCCCGATGTAATTTACCTCGATGACGTTTTTACGGATTTCCCTCTGGAAGCTCAATGACCACTCGTGAACCTGCGGGAACTGCAAATCCGGGTCAATGACACTGATGGAGCCTGTGCCGAAAGAGGCGGGCTGACGCAAGTTGTCCGGAGTGGTCGTCGGCACTAAGTTGGCAACCACGCTCCCGAGATTTCGGTAGAGGCCGCCGGCCTGCCCGAACGTGGAGTTCGTCACGCCGACATTGTTCCCCGGCGTGCTCTGGAAAATCGATGAGCCGAACAGGAACGTGGCGATTCTATCCGACGCGATGCGATAGTTTCCGCGAATCGAAGTCCTTCCGTTCTTGAACGGGTCCCAAGCGAAGCCGACCGAAGGCAGAAATACGTTGGCGTTCTCAAACAGGTTGCCCTCAACCCACTTCAAGGTGTTCGACGGCGGCGCGCCTAGTTTGACGGGCTGGTTTGGGACGAGAAGCTGCCTGCCGTCAATGGACGGATGTCGTTTAACTTCCCAACGCAAGCCGAGGTCGAAAACCAGATTCGACCTCGCCCGCCAATTGTCCTGAAGGAAAAAGTCCAGCTCGGGGTAGTGAGCTACGTTAATCCATCTGCTTCCCGCCGGAGCGAAGGCGCTCGGATTAGCCGGGTCGGAGACGAAAGCCTGCGAGACAGTTCCGATTCTTCCCAGCTCGTCAACTATCGTGTTCTGAAGCCGCGTCAGGTCGTTCGCGTTGATGCTGGTCGAACCGGAAGCGGGCAAGCTGAAGCCAGTGAAGCCCGCGGTGTTGCTGAATGTGACAGCCGGCTCGATTGACGTTCCGGCGACCGAAGACCTGTCGTCCGTGTGACGGCTGAAGCGGAAATTGATTCCGCCTCTGAACGTGTGCGCGCCCCGGACGTAACTCAGGTTATCGATGTACTGCAAAGTCCGAACGCCGCGCGCGTTGTAAGAAAAGTTCGTGTTCGGCGTCGCCACGTTGATGAAGGCGAAGGGCAGGTTCGGGTCCGGGTGCGGCGTCGCGAAGGTGAAGAAATATTTGCTTATCCCGAAGATGGCCTCGTTCGTCATCGTCGCCGACGGCGAGTAGCGCCAGTTGACGGCAAGATTTTTCGGTGTGCGCGACGTGTCCACGAAATTCGGCGAGCCGGGGAAGATCGGGCGACCGCCATTCGCCGAATCGCCGAAACTGCTTTGCGACCCCTGCGCGTAACGGACGTAAAGCAGACTGTTCGAGCGGAGGTTGAAGTCGAGCTTGGTGACGAAGTCGTACTGCTTCTCGTGCTGCGGAGAAGCGAAATCGAACCCGGCGGTGTTCAGCCCGTCGCCTGCTGTAAAATTGTTCGGCAGGGGCGCGGAGTTAATGATCCCCGCGAGCGTCGGGTCGAGACCCACGCCCGTCGGGTTCGTCGCGATGTTGTAGCTGGAGATGCACGGCGCGTTCGTCGGCGGATTGCCCGCGCAAGCAGGGAGAGCCGCATTGCCGCCCGCGTCTACCGCAGCCGTCGTCGTCCCGGCGGGAGCGTTGGCGCGGCCTACGACATAACGGAACAGCCCCTGCCTCGCCGCCTGCGTGTAGACGGTTCGCGTCACCAGAGCAGTGTCGTAGGCGCGCAGCAGTTGCAGGTTGGTGAAGAAAAACGCCTTGTCTCTTAACCACCGAGCTTTGGTGCCCTCGCCGAAACCGGGATTGAAGAGCGGGCCGCCGAGGCTCCCGCCGAAGATGTGCTGTACGAATTGATCTTTGGGAAGCCTTGCGATTGTTACGGGGTAGCTCTTGGCGTCGAACCGGGGCGTCCGGTAATACTCGAACATGTTGCCATGAAACGTATTCGTCCCGGAGCGCGTGACGAGAGTCACCTGCGCGCCGCTGCTGCGCCCAAGCTCCGCCGTAAAGTTGCTGGTCACGACCTGGAACTCTTCAATCGAGTCGGGGTTCGGGCGCAGCGGGGTGAAGTTCGAGCCGCCCGCGGTGGACTCGTTGATGTCTATGCCGTCGAGCGTGAAGTTGAAGGCGCGGTCGCGCGACCCGTTCACGTTAACCGCGCCGCCCGTGTTCCCACCGAAGACGACGCCGGGCTGAAAGTTCAGCAGGTCGAGCGGGTTTCGGCCACGCGTTCCGACGATGGGCAGGTTCTCCAAAGTTTTTTGCTCAATCGTGCTGCCGATGTTGCCGGAGGTGCTGGTCTGCACCTGTTCGGCTGCCGCCGACACCGTCACGGTCTCAGCCACCGCACCGGCATCGAGCGTAACGTTGACCGTCGCCGGTTGATTGACGTTGATTCGGTTGCCGGTCGAGACGAACTTTTTGAATCCCGGCTTCTCCACGGTCAGGGCGTACGATCCCACCTGCACCGAGTCGAAGCTGTAAGCTCCCGTCGAGTTGGTCTCGGTCGTGAAGGAGACGTTAGTCCCCTCGTTCGTGAGCGTGACGGCCGCCCCGGCGATCACCGCGCCACTAGAGTCTTGCACGACGCCGGTCACGCGTGATGCTGTCCCTTGCGCGCGTGACGCAACAGCGAAAGCCGACAACAAGACAACACACAGGAGGATAGGCAGGTTCCGTCTTTTCATATTGATCTCCGGTTTTTAGTCTGGGGAACTTGAAACCACTTTGGCCGCGCGGGCGGACGCGGCGCGCAACGAACGAGATGGGCGGGTAGAACTTGAATGTGACTCGACCCGAAGGAGAGTTCCATAAGCCTCGACATGAATTTGGTGTGCGAACGTACAAACCCTGCCAGCCCGGCATCGTCGAAGCGTACGTCAACGCTTCCGGGGCCGCGCGCTTGGACTGACAGCTTGAAACCTTATGAAAGCGAAAAGGACGGATACGCCTTCTGCCGCGAACTTGGCTGCGTATTCTAATGAAGGCCCGGTCAATAATCAAAGCTAAAAGATTTTATCATTGAAATAAGTATATTTTGTTGGTTAGTCGCCCGCGACAAACTCACCTGAACGCCCCCGTCGCGTGAATGTGACCTCCACCCAGCCGCGTACACTGTTGACGAGCCAGCACCGAGACGCGCGCCCGATGTCGGCAAGCTTGAGCACGCGCTCGCGGATTTCCCCACGGCGCAGGAGCCACGCCCGGAAAGTCCCCGCCAGCAGGCCACACTCACGCGGCGGAGTCCAGCGCTCGCCGTCCAGCTCAAGCACAAGATTGCCGTTCGTGAACTCGGTCAGCTCGCCTTCCTCGTTCCACAGCAACACGTCGAAGGCTTCCGGGTCTTCGGCGCGTCGCTCGTCGTAGAGACGGCGGCGCGTCGTCTTGTGATAGAGGAAGCGCTCCGTTTTGCTGACAGGTGTCCGTGCGAGCGCAACGCGGAGCCGAACGGCGGGCGTCTCTGTGATGGCCTCACTCTCGACGTGCACACGTCCGTCGGTCGAGACGAGAAGGCGCGCACGCCGTCTGCCGACAGTGAAACACCTCGCGTGGTCGGCCAGCGCCGCGCGCACGCGCTCGATGGAGAGAGGGATTTCAAAATACGCGGCTGACTCCGCGAGGCGTTCGAGATGGTCTTCGAGCAGGCCGTAGACGCAGTTCTCTAAAAGCATCGTTTCAAGCAGATCGAACGCACGCGCTTCTTCCGTGAGGAGTGCGGCTTTGTCGAGAGTCTCCGCGTACTCGCCTGCCGCGGTCGAGTCCCATGTGACGCCACCGCCGACGCCATACTCGGCAGCACCCGTCTCCGCATCTATGACGACCGTTCTGATGGCGACGTTGAAGACCGCGTCGCCGCCCGGCGCAACGAACCCGACCGCCCCGCAGTAGATGCCCCGCGGCGAGTCTTCCAGCGCCGCAATCAAACGCATCGTGCTCACCTTCGGCGCGCCGGTCACGGAGCCGCATGGAAAGAGCGCCGCGAAAATCTCTTCGAGCGTCGTGTTCGGTCGCAGCGTCGCGGCGACGGTCGAAACCATCTGAAGCAGGGTCGGATACCGCTCGACCTCGAAGAGCGTGGGGACGTGAACCGTGCCGAACTCGGCGATGCGACCGAGGTCATTGCGCAGAAGGTCAACGATCATCAAGTTCTCGGCGCGATTCTTCTCTGATGCCGCGAGCCACGCCGCAAGCCGCGCGTCCTCCTCGCGCCAGCGCCCGCGCCGAACGGTGCCCTTCATGGGCCGTGTCACGATTGACGCGCCGCGGCGGCGGAAGAAAAGTTCCGGCGAAGCGGAGAGGATGCGGAAGCGCCCGTCATTAACATAAGCGCCGAAGCGTGTGCGTTGCGCCGCACGCAGGCGCTCGTAGAAAGCGAAATCGTCGCCCTCGAAAACGGCGCGCAGCCTTAAAGTGTAATTGACCTGATAAGTATCTCCGCGCGCGATCCTCTCACGCGCGGTCGCGACGCAGCGGTCGTATTCGCTGCGGCAGATTGAAGGCTTCCACTCGGAGAGTCGGAACTCGCCGTCGCCCGCGGGATTGAACTCAGACGGCGAGTCGAATATTCCAAACCAGAGCAGAGGCACGCGCGAGTCGGGTCGGACGACGAAGGCGCGGTCGAAGGCTTGAGCGGCTTCGTATGCGACGTAGCCGGCGGCGTACATTCCTCCGGCAGCCGCACGCTCGATTCTGCGGAGCGCCGGGCGCACTTCGCACGCCGAACGCGCGACGACGATCTCCGCGGGGCGCGTAAAGCATGCGCGCCCCCCTTGTGGGCCACAGTCGTCGAGGAAATCGAGAACCACCGACGGATTCGGCGCGCGGCGGGTCATATCGTAGGCGAGATCGGACGCGAAGGTCGGCGGGTTCGGACAACGACCCCGGCCAACCGTTCAAGGCTCAGGTCGGCGCGTATACTTCAGGCGTCGAGCTTTTTAACTCTGTCTTATCGCATAACGGTTTTTTTCCACTCGCTTATCGCGTAAAGGTTTTTCACCCGAAGCACGCAGGTATTTTTCATCACAGCGCGCGAGCGAGCACTTTCGAGTCCACACCTTCCGGCACACCTTCGAGGACAATGACGCTCGTGCCTTCCTGCTCGACGAGCACGCCGCCCTCTTTCGTCTTCCAGAGCTGACGACCGGAGACGCCGATCTCCGAAGGCTCGACGCCGTACCGCTTCGTCGTGCGCCGCACATAGGCGTCGAAGAACTCGCGCGCATCCTGTTCGGTGTCCCAGACGGTCTTCTCCGCGACGAGCACATCCGACTTCGTCGGGCCCAGAAAGAGCGCGTAGCGGTCGCCGCCCCATCCTTCAGCCGCCTTCTTCGACACGTCGCTCGACTGTAGAAACTCGTCGAGCAGAAGATAGAAGCCCCACTCGCCCTCCACGTCGTTGTCGGCCATCCGCCAGCCCTTGCCGAGCGTGGCGGAGATGTCCTTTAAAACAACCTTCTGCGGCTCATCATGCGCGAAGTATTTCTCCGCGTGCAAAATCTGCTCGGTGGACTTCGGCAGGTTCTTGAAGGCCGCCGAGACCGCGTCCCACCCGCCCTGCTTGTAGACCTGTCCCACCCACGTCATCCCCTGAAAGTAAGGGAACAGAAGCGTCTCGCGCATGACGCGCGGCGCTTTCTCGATCTGGTCGGACGAGGCAGTGCTGCTCCCCATCATCGCCTTCATCAAGGCGATCTGGCGCGCGGGGTTGCGCATGATGTACTGCATCATCAGGAACGACGCGTCGCCCTCGACGAGCGAGTGGGCGGATAGTTCCGCGTCCGAGTCGTGCTTCGGCCAGTCCTCGAACCGTCGGAGGTTGAAGTGCTGATCCTGGAGCGCGTGCGTCAGTTCATGCGCCATCACGGGTTTCTGCCCGTCGAGGTCGATCCAGTCGGCGAGGTAGAACTCCTGCGTCTTCGGGTCGTAGTATCCGGCGACCTGCTCGACCAGCAGCTTGAGGATAAAGGGGCGAAGCTGAAAGTCGGCGGGCACGAGGCCGAGCTTTTTCAAGACCAGCTCGGACGCCTGCATCTCCTCCGGCGTCGCGCTCTCGTTGAGATTGCGGACGAGCATCTGCTCGATCTCCGCGCGTGTCTGCGCGCCGCTTCTCACAGGGCGGAGCATAGGCAGTTTACGCAGCTCGCTCGTCTCGCGCAGGACTTCGGCGGTCGCCTCTCGCACGGCAGCCGTCTTCGGGTTGACTGCCGCGGGCCTGCTGGCCCTCTGCGCTCTGCCTGCCGCCGCCGCTCCCTGCGCCAAAGCCTTGACACCTTGAGCCGACGCCGCGACCGGCAGCAGTGCCGCCAGCAACACGATGAGTAACTTCCGCGCCCTGATTCTCTTTGACATCACGAACCCTTCGCTTTTATAGTCCGCTCAAACCGGAACGGCTCTCGCACCCTTTATCCGGCGCTCGGCCGCCGACAGGCGGAGGAGGCTTTCGACACTACAGATGATGCAACCGCTTGAGGCAGACGCCCTCTTCGACGAGTGGCACGAGACGACCATCCGCGTCCGCTATGCCGAGACCGACCGCATGGGCGTAGTGTATCACGCGAACTACCTCATCTGGTTCGAGATCGGTCGCACGGAGTTCTGCCGCGCGCGCGGCTTCGCCTACAAGGACATGGAAGAGAACGACCGCGCTTACCTCGTCGTTGCCGAAAGCTACTGCCGCTACAAAGCGCCCGCGCGCTACGACGACGAGATGGTCGTCCGCACGCACATCACGGAGCTACGTCGCCGCTCAGTCCGCTTCGGCTACGAAATCATACGCGCCTCCGATAGCGTCATCATCGCCGAAGGCGAGACCGGCCACGTCGTCACAGACCCCAACAACCGCGTCATCTCCATGCCTGAGAGCTACCGCCTCGCCCTCAGTTCGCCGCCCCTCGCCCCCGCGCCCGACGCCAAAAAGCAAGGCTGAGCGAATTTTTGATTTTAGATTTGCGATTTTTAGCTGTCAGCATCCGGCGCTCCGCCTTCAACTAAAGATAAACAATGCGCGACGACTGCTGGATGCTAACTAACGGGACTTAAATCGCAAATCTAAAATCTAAAATTCCTACGATTCATGTTTCAGTGAGAGGCGGGAGATTTCGCGCGCGCGGCCGGTCGCGTCGTCAACGTCGATGATGACGGCGCAGATTCGCACGTCGCCTTTGGAGTGTTCGGGGCGCGGGGTGGCGGGGCTGAGGAAGCGCGCGATCACACTCTCCTTCTCCATCCCGATGCAGCCCGCACTGCTCCCCGTCATCCCGAGGTCGGTGATGAAGGCCGTGCCGCGCGTCAGGATTCTCTCGTCGGCGGTCTGCACGTGCGTGTGCGTGCCGACGACCGCCGACACGCGCCCATCTAAGTACCAACCCATCGCGATCTTCTCCGAAGTCGCCTCGGCGTGCATGTCCACGAGTCGAACCTTCACCGCGTCATCGAGGCGCGAGAGGAGTTCGTCGGCGGCCTTGAAGGGGCTGTCGTGCGTCGGCGGCATATAGACGCGCCCCATCAGGTTGATAACGGCCACGCGTGTGCCGCGCACCTCGGCCTCCCAGATGCCGCTGCCGGGCGTGCCCGCGGGATAGTTAGCGGGCCTGAGCAGTCGCGGCTGGCGCTCGATGTAAGGTGAGACTTCGCGCTTATCGAAGATGTGATTGCCGGAGGTCATCACGTCGATGCCGGCGGCGAAAAGCTCCTCGGCCATCTGCGGCGTGATTGAGAAACCGCCCGCGACGTTCTCGGCGTTCATCACGGCGAGGTCAACCGCGTGCTGCTCTCGCAAATCCTGTATGCGCTCAAGCACCGCCACCCGCCCGGGTCGCGCCACCACGTCTCCGATCATCAAGATTTTCATAAGCTGTACAAGCAGTAAATGGTCAATGGTGAATGGAAGAAAAGCTGTCTTCACTATTCACCATTGACCATTCACCATTGACGAAAAGAAAGGCCGGGGGAGAACCGCGCCGGCCGCTCCGAAGTCGCAATTGAACCTGCGTTAACAGGTGGGTGACCTAGCCTTTCGGTCAAAGCCTCCACCTCCGGCAAATCCCTAGCGATGAGGGACTGCACTGGTGGAGGCATTGGTCTCCCTTTTTTACGACATAGGCTCAACCATCGTAAATCGGTGGCGAACCGCGCAGAGCCGACTCCCTCAGCCTGGGAAAATACTAGCACAGTCGCATGGCCTGCGGCAGAAAATGAATCCGAAAATTTTCGCGGGCGCGCTTGACAAGACGCGACCGCGAACGGCGGACGCTGGGCCGCCCATTGCACGGGGAAGAGGCCGCCTATTGCGGAGGGAAATACGAAGGCTCAAGCCGTGCGGTTGTGGTCTGATTTGAATCGGCTTGGAGTTTTAGGAGATGGAGATACCGCTCGGGGAAACCTGCTCGGCGGCGTTGCGTGTCTTGAGCACGCGGTCGAGCATCTCGGCGCACTCGGCGCTGCGCGAGGCGAGTTGTTGGTCGGTCTGCTCGTGCAGACGTTTGAGGCGGTGCAGCTCGTCTGCGACGTGGAGCGCGGCGAGGATGGCGACCTTGAGCGAGTCTACGGTGAGCGTGCCGGAGGAGATTTCGCGCATGCGACGGTCAACGAACTCCGCGAGGCCGATGACATATTCGCTGTCGCCGTCGGAGCGGATGTTGTAGGTCTGGTTGTAGATTTCAACCCGGATGGTCGGCGTGCCTTCCCCCGGATTCTTGATGGCGCTCATCACGTCACTCCGAAACTATCGGCGCATCATCTCGACGGCCTCGGGATCGAGCACGGCGATGGCGTCGAGCATCGCTTCGACCTTTGTGCGGATCGTGTCGCGCTCCGAGAGCAGACGCTCGACCTGCGTTTCGAGCCTGTCCTTCTCGTCGAGCAACGCACCCAGCTCGCGCCTGACCGAGACAAGCTCGCGCTCCAGCACATCCTTCTCTTGCCGGAGCGTCTTCGTCAGCTCGATGGTGCGGTAAATTTTGTCTTCGAGGTGAGAGAACTTTTCCAGTCCGGTCAATCCGACCATCTTCCTTCTCCGTGCGGCCACTGCCTCTTAACTGCCGAGCGATTATGCGACTTCGCGGGCGCGAGCGCAAGAGTTAAAAAACAGAGACGAGAGACGAGAGGCTGGAGACTAGTTGATTTGCAGTTGCGAGCGCCACGCGATTGTCGCAACTCGTCTGAATTAGCCTCTAGTCTCCAGCCTCTAGCCCCTCAGTTGTGCTCCGAACTCACTCTCCAACGCGGCGATGACGCGCGCGTGCATGGCGTCCGCCTCTTCATCGCGGAGCGTACGTTCGTCGGCGCGGTACTCGATGCGCAGCGTCAGAGAGCGTTTCCCTTCCGGCATGTTCGCGCCCTCATAAACGTCTACGAGCGTGACGCCACGACACTCCTCGATGCCGAGCGCGAGTACGCGGCGGCGCATCTCGCCGTAGGCGACACCGCGTTCGGCGACGAGCGACACATCGCGCACGACCGACGGAAAGCGCGGCAGCGGCGTGTAGAGCGCAGGAGCCTCGCCCGCTGTGAGAAGCGCGCTCAAGCTTATCTCGGCCACGAAGACGGGCTGCCGGAACTTGTAGCCGACGGCTGTATCTTCGGAGAGCCTGCCGAGCGAGCCGACCTCCGCGCCACCCAAAGTCACGCGCGCCGACTGCCCCTCGCGCAGATGCCGTACAGAGGCAGACTCAAACTCAAGCTCGCCGACCCTCATCACGTCCGTCGCCGCTTCGAGCGCGCCCTTGAGGTCGAAGATGTCGAGCGCACGCCCGGCGGCGCGGCCCTCTTCGAGTGCCTCTCCGGTCGCGACAAGCGCGAACGCCTCGACCTCGTTGGGGCGCGCTTCATCGCCGCCCGCGGAGGCGAAGACGCGCCCCGTCTCGAAGAGACGTACGTCGCGCGTGCCGTGATTGAAGTTGTGACGCAGGGCTTCGAGCAGTCCCGGCAGAAGCGTCGGGCGCATCAGACGCGCGCCCTCGATGACAGGGTTCGACAGCTTGACGAAGGCGTCTTCGCCCTCGATCTTCTGAAGTCCCGGCACGAGTTCAAAGCGACTCTCTCCCGTCTCAACAATCGCTCCGGCCTCGTCGATAAAGCTGATGTTGACTGCCTCGTTGAAGCCGTTAGCCGTGAGCATCTGTCGCGCCGCACGCCGCCGCCTGTCGCCCGCAAGATACTCGCCCGTGACGGGAGAGGGCGGAAGCGACACGCCGATCTTTTCGTAGCCGACGACACGCGCGACCTCTTCGACGAGGTCTTCTTCGATGTCAACATCCATGCGCCACGTCGGCACGCTGAAGTGGAGTTTCGTATCTGCGCTCGCCGGCCCGGCCACGCCGGAGAGAGCGACTTCGTCGGGGTGGCTGCCCACAGACGCGTGCCCTTTGCCGCCGCTCGCGTCTCGCCCGATGGAGTTGAAGCCGAGCGACAGAAGTATGCGAAGACTCTCTTCGGCGGTGACACTGAGTCCCGTCAACTCCTCGACCCTGCGCGGTCGGAGGTAGACGGTCGGCGGCGCGATCCTGCGCGGGTAAACGTCTATGGCGTCTTCGCTCGCCGTGCCACCCGCGATTTCGCAGATGAGCGCAACGCAGCGATCCTGCGCGCGGCGCACGCCCTCGTAGTCAACGCCGCGCTCGAAGCGATAGGACGCCTCGGTCTGAAGGCCGAGAACTTTTGAAGTGCGTCTCACCGACTGCGGGTCGAAGTACGCGCTCTCGATGAGCACGTCGGTCGTCGAGTCGGAAATCTCCGTCTCCGCGCCGCCCATCACGCCCGCGACGGCGACGGCTCGCGCGGCGTCGGCGATGACGAGCATCCGCTCGTCGAGCGTGCGCTCAACTCCGTCAAGCGTCTTTATCTTCTCTCCCGCGCGTGCGCGCCGGACGACGATCTTTTTTTCGTTGAGCTTCGCGAGGTCGAAGGCGTGGAGGGGCTGGCCCATCTCGTGCAACACGAAGTTCGTGATGTCGGCGACGTTGTTGATGGGACGCTGGCCGATTGCCTGAAGTCGCCGCGCGAGCCAAACGGGCGACGGCCCGATCTTCACACCGCGCACGACGCGCGCCGCATAGCGCGGGCACAGGCGTGCGTCTTCAATCTCGACGGACGTAAACTCCTCTGTCCTTCCCGCGCTGTTTTTGGCCTTCGACTCCGGCAGGCGCACGCTCCCGCCCGTGAGTGCCGCCACCTCGCGCGCGATGCCGAGATGCGAGAGACAGTCGGGGCGGTTCGACGTGAGGTCGAACTCCAGAACGTGGTCGTCGTCAGCCTCGCGCACCGAATCCACGGCAAGCCCCGCCATCGTCAGGCGCTCCGCCAACTCCCGCGGCGGCACGCTCACGTCCGTCAATTCACGCAGCCAGTTGTAACTGATGTCCATAAGAAGTGATGAGTGATGAGTGATGAGTGATGAGTGATGAGAAAGTGCTGCTTGCCTTTTCTTATCACCTATCACTCATCACTTATCACTTGCCTAAAATTGTTCCAGGAAGCGCACGTCGTTCTCGAAGAGGAGGCGTATGTCGTCGAGTTCGTACATGAGGCCGCACATGCGGTCGATGCCGAGTCCGAAGGCGAAGCCGGAGAACTCTTCGGGGTCAATCTCGACGGCGCGGAGCACGTTCGGGTGAACCATGCCGGAGCCGCCCAGCTCGATCCAGCCCGAGCCTTTGCAGAGACGGCAGCCCCGCCCGTCGCACTTGAAGCAAGAGTAGTCGGCCTCCATGCTCGGCTCGGTGAACGGGAAGTAGGAGGGACGGAAGCGCGTCCGCGTCGAGGGGCCGAAGAGCCGTCGCACGAACTCCGAGAGCGTGCCTTTCAGGTGGCCCATATTAATGCCGCGATCAACCAGAAGACCTTCGACCTGAAAGAACATCGGGTTGTGCGTCGCGTCGGGCGTGTCGCGTCGGAAGACACGGCCCGGTGCGATGACACGCAGGGGCGGTCGGCGTCGTTGCATCGCATGAATCTGCACGGTCGAAGTCTGCGAGCGAAGAGAGAATCCGCCGGTCGTGTAGAACGTATCCTGCGGCGAGCGCGCCGGGTGGAGTTCGGGTATGTTGAGCGCGGTGAAATTGTAGAAGTCTGTCTCGATCTCGGGGCCGTCCTCCACCGCGTACCCCATCGAGACGAAGACATCCTCAAGGCGCTGCCACAGAAGCGTAATCGGGTGCAGATGTCCGCGCCTCGACCGACGACCGGGCAGCGTCACATCCACGCGCTCACGCTCTCTCTCAAGTACGGAGATGCGCATTGCAAGCGTGAACCCGACTTTATGCAGCTTACTCTCTATCTCTTTCCCGAGTTGCTGAACTGCCTGCCCTAACGCGGCGCGCTTCTCAGTTGGTGCGCGCCCGATGGTCTTCTTAAGCTGCGCGATGGCACTCTTCTTAGAGGTGTGACGCGTGCTTAAGTCTCTCCACTCGCCTCGGGCATTCTCAGCCTCTTCTAATCTAAGACTTTCTACGGCCGCGTAGTCTTGAAAGCGAGCGAAGCGTTCGAACTCTCGCTCGAACGCTTCGCGCACGACCGCGATTTGTGCGTCATAGTCTACTGCTTCGGAACTCATCAGAGTCCTCTCATAAGTAGTCTCATTAACTAGGCCGCGGCCTGCGGCTTGTTCTCGATGGCGGTGCGCGCCTGTCCTGCAAGCTCTGCAAACGCGTCGGGCGCGTTGGCGGCGAGGTCTGCGAGCGCCTTGCGGTCAAGCTCGATACCGGCCAGCGTCAGGCCGTGCATCAACTGTGAATAGTTCAGCCCGTTGATGCGCGCCGCCGCGCCGATGCGGACGATCCAGAGGCTGCGGAAGTCGCGCTTCTTCAGCTTGCGCCCCGTGTACGCGAACTTCAATCCGCGCTCGACCGACTCCTTGGCCGAACGATAGAGCTTCGACTTCGTGCCGCGATAGCCCTTCGCCAGTTCGAGAATCTTCTTGCGCTTCTCCGTACGCTTGTTACCACGTTTTGCCCTAGGCATGACTCAAAAACCTCCAATGCAAGTAGACAGTAGTCAGTAGACAGTAGTCAGTAGAAAATCTTCGTCACTTGAATCATTCAGTTGTCAGCGTCAACGTCCGCCTTGCGGAGCCTACCGACTACTGACTACTTCGGCTTAGCTTCGCCCGTAGGGCAGCATGCGCGCGATACGCACCTCGTCTGACTCGGAGACGAGCACGTCGATGTCTAAAGCGCGTTTGCGCTTGGCCGTCTTCTTCGTCAGGATGTGGCGCGCATGCGAATGCCCGCGCTTGACCTTGCCCGACGCGGTCAGGCGAAAACGCTTCGCCGCGCCTTTGTGTGTTTTAAGTTTCGGCATAATGACCTCCAAAAAAGTAGACAGTAGACAGTAGTCAGTAGAAAATCTTCGTCACTTGAATCATCCAGTTGTCAGCGTCAACGTCCGCCGAGCGGAGCCTACTGTCTACTGACTACTGTCTACTGCTTTTACGATTGCACCATCCCGCCGGTGCCGGGCGGGACTGGCGGCCCCTGTTTGACGCCGCCGTCCGTCTTCGCCTGCTCTTGCTGCTGCTTCGGCGACTTGTGCCGCTTGGGTGCGAAGATGAGAAACATCTGGTTGCCCTCCATCTTGGGGCGCTGCTCGACCTCGCTCACTTCGGCGAGGTCTTTTTCGAGGCGGCTGAGGAGTTCCGCGCCCAGCTCGCGGTGCGTGATCTCGCGCCCGCGGAAGAAGATCGTGGCCTTGACCTTGTCGCCGTCGCCGAGCCACTGGCGAGCGTGTTTCATCTTGAAGTCGTAGTCGTGATCGTCCGTGCCGGGACGAAACTTCACCTCTTTGACGGTGATGATGACCTGCTTCTTCTTCGCCTCGCCCGCCTTCTTCTTCTGCTCGTAGGTGAACTTCCCGAAGTCGATGATGCGACAGACGGGCGGATCAGCCGTCGCCGCGACCTCGACCAGATCAAGCCCCTGACCGCGCGCAAGACTCACGGCCTCGCGCGTGTTCATGATGCCGAGCTGGTCGCCGTTCTCCGCGATGACGCGTACCTGCGGCACGCGAATCCTATCGTTGATGCGCGTGGCGGGAGCGCGGCGATTGTCCGGGCGCTGCCCACGACCTCGAAATGACGGAATACTCACACCTCCTCAAGTCAGAGTCTGGAGTCTCCGAAGCGTCGGAGCCTAAAGTCAAGACAGACTCAATCTCTGTTTCGACTTTAGACTCCGGACTCCCGAGAGACGCCGGACTTACTTATTCAACAGGGCGGGCGACCGCACGTGACGACAGTCGCCGACGCCAACTCCTCAACCCAGACCCGAAAACTTCAAACGGCCCATACAAGGCCCCTTCAGCAGGAGCCAACCCGCAGCCTGACCCGGCCAACGGCCAGCCACGCAGCGGGAAAGGGTCAAAACAAATGTGTCGTCCCGAAAGGGATGTCCAACCAAGATCGGATTCGACGGAAGCGCCCTTGCCTCGGCGGCCTCGCCCGTGTGGCGGGCTGAAAGCAGCGTCAACTAAAATCGAAACGTAGTTTGCGTCAACATCGTTTCTGGCTCGGGACTTACGGAGCTCGCTGTCGAAAATTTGAATGGTAGGCACGCGCGGATTTGAACCGCGGACCCCTACCGTGTCAAGGTAGTGCTCTACCCCTGAGCTACGTGCCTACAACTTAACAGTGCCTACAACTTAATAACCAATCGCTTCCAAAAAAGCGGAACGTTAAGTTAGCAAGGGCTTTGCGCCCCTGTCAAGCGCGCCTGCCCTTGCAGTGAAGGCGAAAACAGAAGAGCGTCATGCTAGAGGAAGTGACGTGGAAGTGTTAGCATAGACGGCGTCCGGGTCGAACCCCTGAAAGGTTCGGAAAAACGCGTCGATTGCCCTTTTCCGTAAGGTGCGCGCGGGCTGTTAAGCGCCACGGACAACATTCCCCTCTGGCTTCGTCAACCGGAAGTTTTTTCGCTCAATTCAAGCAGGACTTCGGCAGCCCGCCAGAAGCTTTAGAATCGGGAGAACTCAAAAGCCTTGTCCCCGAAAATCACTCAATCACAAGAGCCTTCACGCCCGAACCGAAAACCCTTAGAGCGCGCGTGGAGATTTGTAATACTCGCACGCCTCGCCCTCTTGCTCTGTGCCTCGCTCATCTTCACTCACGCTTCACAACTCGACGCACGGCCACGTCGCGGGTCGTTTGACGACTACTCCCGCGGACATTCGGCGAACTCTCACGCCCTGAAGACAGACGGTATACGGCAGGCTCAACAACCCGTGCAGCCGCCGCAGCCCACGCCGACGCCCTACGTCCGCCCGCGCACGGTCGCACCCAGAGACGACTCCGCACGCCCCACAACGCAGCCGCAAACAACTCCGTCCCCGACGCAGGCACAAACGATTCCGACGCAGACGCCACCAGCCCAGCCCGACAACCCCAGTCCTCGACCGGCCAGCGGCGCGTCTCCGCAAACGAGCGAGGAGGTGGACGAGAACGATGTGGTACGCGTCGATTCAAATCTCGTCATCATCCCCGCGTCGGTGGTCGATAGCCGCGGGCACGCGATCATGGACTTGAAGGTTGAAGACTTTGAGCTGCGTGTGGACGGCGAGGTGAAAGTCATCGGCGACCTGAGCCGTTCTGAAACGCCCGTCCATGTTGCGCTGCTCTTCGACAACAGCGCGAGTCTTTCGGCGGCGCGCGAGTTTGAGAAGCAGGCGGCGGTCAAGTTTTTCCGTTCAGTCGTCAGACCCATAGACCGCGCGGCCGTCTACTCGATCTCGACGACGCCGACGCTGGCGCAAGGCTTAACGAACGACGTACCGCGACTTGTCCGCACCATCGAGCGCTTCGGCAAGCCCGACGGCGCGACCGCTCTCTTCGACGCCCTCACACAGGCCGCCGACTACATGCGACCGCTCGCGGGGCGCAAAGTCCTCATCGTCGTCTCCGACGGCACGGACACCGTGAGCGATGCGAGTTTTGACGAGGCAGTCAACCGTGCGTTGCGCGCAGAGTGCCAGGTCTATGTAGTCCAGACGCGTCAGGTCGAAGACCCGAACCTGCACGACCCAGTTTCAGAGCAGCGCATGTACCATCTCACTGAACAGACGGGCGGAGCCGTCTACATTCCACGTTCGATTGAAGAACTCGACGCCGTCTTTACGCAAATCTCTCTAGACCTGTCGCAGCAGTACCTTCTGAGCTACTACCCACAGGAAGAACGCAAAGACAAATTCTTCCGCTTCATCAGCGTCCGCGTGAAAGCACGCCCGTCCCTACGCGTGCGTGCGCGCAAAGGCTTCTACCCGGCGTCCGCGCAAGTTGGGCAGCAACCGACCGGCGACCGCGCACAATTCACGGGCAGTCTCACGAACACGACGCTCCCCGATCAAGTCAACGCGGCGGCGACTTCAACATCAGCGGCGGCTTCAACATCGAACGACAGCGCGGCCCCGTACAGACAAACTACCGGAGGAGTCGTCGCTGTCGCACCCTATCGTGATGCGGGCGCGTTGGGACGCAGCAAGCCCGGGCCCGACGGGCCCGACACGGACGAGCACACGAACGAGCACGCGAACCTCGGGGCGAGCGCAAACGAATCCACACCGACATTCACGCTGACGACCGCGTCCTCCGTCTCGGCAACGAAACCCGAGCCGGTCACAGAGCGCGCGGCCGTCTCGACATCGCCCGTCTCGACATCGCCCATCGCACCATCGCCCGTCGAGACGAAGCCCGTTCCGAGTTCCGCGTCCACGTCGGCCACACCTTCTCCGACTCTTCAGAAGTCCGAGACGAACTCTCCGCCGCAGAACCCGACGACGACAGGCGCGGAGAGGTCGGAAGTAAAAGCGTCTCCGGTTCCACAAGCGGCGACCGTGCCGCGGGACGCAGAGAATAGAGCGTCGAAGAATGATGGAGCGTCGAAGAATGATGGAGCGTCGAAGGCCGATGCAGAGCCGAAGCTCCCGGTCTCGGGCGGCGTGCTCAATGGCAAAGCCATCAGCCTGCCGAAGCCCATCTACCCCGCGGCGGCCAAGAGCACGGGTGCTTCGGGCAAGGTCGTCGTCGAGGTGATGATTGATGAGCACGGCAAAGTCATCGAGGCGCACGCAGTCTCCGGCCATCCCTTCTTGCAGCAGGCCGCGGCGCAGGCCGCACGTCAGGCGCGATTCTCACCCGCGACCCTCTCCGGCGAGCCAGTCAAGGTCAAAGGCACGATCAACTATGTGTTCACGCTGCCGTAGGTGATTAGCTCATTCACACTTGCGCGCGGCGTAAGACACATTCACCACCGCAGACACAGAGGAAGCACAGAGGAAGCACAGAGTAATACAACTCTCTGTGCTTCCTCTGAGTCCTCTGTGTCTGCGGTGGTGAATTAACCCTCGGCTAGCCGCGAGAGGGAAGGACTATAGACTTTGACTTTCATGTACCAAGAGACGGGCAAGAATATTACGGCACACTACGCGTTAGCGGCCTCGCCGACGACGCGCTCCCACTCCTCGTAAAGCGCGCGCAGACGCTCCTCGGCCTTCTGATAATCCTCTTTGAGTCGAGCGCGGCGGCGTGGGTCGCGCGCCGCTTCCGGCGTCCCCATCTCTTCGCCGAGCGTGCCCAGACGCTTCTCGGTCTCCGCAATCTCGTCCTCTATTGCACGCGGGTCGCGCGCACTTCCCTTCTTCTTCTTCGAGTCTTTGCTCACAGAGTCTTTGCCGCCTCTCTGTTTCGCTGAAGACTGCACGGCGCGCGCGGGCTGCGTCTCTACGCGCGGAGCAGGCTTTACGTCGGCAACTCTCTCACGCAGGGCCCGCGCCGCCGACTCCGACGCGCGTCGCTCCGCCTTCCAGTCGTGATACTCGGTATAGTCGCCGTCGTAATGCTCTGCATGGCCCTCACCGTCGAGCGAGAGGATTTGCGTGGCGACGCGGTCGAGGAAATACCGGTCGTGGCTGATGGTGATAATGGTGCCGTCGTAGGCGTCGAGCGCCTCTTCGAGAGCTTCGCGCGAGGGAATGTCGAGGTGGTTCGTCGGCTCGTCGAGCACAAGCACGTTGACGTGCGAGTAGATGAGCTTCGCAAGTGCGAGACGCCCTTTCTCGCCGCCCGAAAGGTCACGCACGTGTTTGTACACGTCGTCACCCGTGAAGAGGAAGCGCGCGAGAAAGCTCCGCAGCTCTCCGGCCGTCGCGGTCGATGGCGCGACGCGGCGTAGCTCCATGATGATCTCGTTGCGTTCGTCGAGGTCGTCGAGCTGCTGCGCGTAGTAGCCGATGGTGACGTTCGTGCCCCACCGGATTTCGCCCGCGAGCTGCGGAAGCTTTCCCAGTACGGTCTTCAGAAAAGTTGTCTTGCCCGAGCCGTTCGGGCCGATGACGCCGAGACACTCGCCGCGCTTCAAGACGAGGTCGATGTCGGAGGCTAAGAGTTTGCCGGGATAGCCGATGGCGGCCTCCGCCGCGGTCAGAACGTGCGTGCCCGCGCGCTCGACCTTCTTCATCTGGAAGTTGCCCTGCGTCTGATCGGGACGGACGGCCTCGACGCGCTCAAGCTTCTGAAGCATCGTGCGGCGCGACTTGGCCTGCTTCGTCTTCTGCCCGGCGAGATTGCGACGAATGAAATCCTCCGTCTTGGCGATGAGCTGCTGCTGGTTCTCGTAGGCGCGCATCTGAATCTCGCGCCGCTCCTCGCGCTCGACGAGGAAGGCCGAGTAGTTGCCGTTGTAGCTTACAGCGCGGCCCAGCTCGACTTCGACGATGCGCGTGCAGGCGCGGTCGAGAAAGTAACGGTCGTGGCTGATGATGACGTAGGCGGACTTGTAACCGGCGAGAAACTCTTCGAGCCATTCGACCGCCGCCACGTCCAGGTGGTTCGTCGGCTCGTCGAGGAGCAGCACGTCAGGCTCCGCGAGCAGAAGACGCGCAAGCCCCAGACGGTTCTTCTGTCCGCCCGAGAGAATCTCGGTCGGCGTCGCCCACGTCTCGCGCTCGAACCCGAGACCTTGCAGGATGGCTTCCGCCTTCGCCGCATACTCGAATCCGCCCTGCCGCTCGAACTCGTGCTGGAGGTCACTGTAGCGCGCGAGCACCGCTTCGAGGTCAGAGGGGGCCTCGGCCATGCGGTGTTCGAGCTGGTGCATCTCGTGCTCGATCTGCTGAAGCTCGCCGAAGGCCGCGAGCGCCGCCTCGTGAACGGTCGTGCCCGGCTCGAAATCCACGTGCTGTTCGAGCAGCCCCAGTCGCAGGCCGCGCACGCGTACCACGTCGCCGCGATCAGCCGACTCCTCGCCGGTGACGAGCCGGAACAGGGTCGTCTTGCCCGCGCCGTTTCTCCCGACAAGCCCCACATGCTCGCCCGGATTGACCTGCAAAGACGCGCCGCGCAAGACATCCTGCGCGCCGTAAGATTTGTAAACTTCGGTCAGGCGGAACAGCATAAGCTTTAGAGGCGGAAGCCCGACCGTGAGGAAGGGCGTCAGCGGAACGATGAACTCGGAACGCTGAACGATGAGCTGAATACGAGTTGCTTACAGTTCATCGTTCAGCCTTCATCATTCATACTTCCAAACGCCCTCCCTCACGGTCGGGCTTCCGTTATGCGAATGAAGCGGGCGTGGGGCAACTCGACTTCCGAGCAGCCCCGCCCGCTTCAGTTGTAGTGACCCGGAGGCTGACGGCCCAGACTCGACCGGCAGTCGAACCTTCGGCGGCGACCGGCGCTCGCGCGGTTCTAGCTTCTACCTCTACGGCGTGGCCCCCGTCTTCGGTGCAACGGGGTGACTCGGCTGAGGCTTCGGTTGCGTGGCGGCGGTCGCGGCGGGTCGCGGCGTTGCTGTTGCAGTTGCGGCGGGTCTCGGCGTGCTCGCTGGTTTCGCGTTCGCCGCAGGGGTCGAACCCGCCGTCGGTGCGGTGCTTGCGGCTGCGGCGGGCGAAGCCGTCTGAGTCGCGGAAGCCGCAGGCGTCGCAGACTCTGTCGCCGAGGCGGCGGGCGAAGCCGACGCGCCGGGCGAAGAGGCAGGCTGGTTGCCGCCGAGCATATTCGGGTCGGTGAGCATCGACTCGGCGAGGTGATTGACGACCGTCGCATCGCTCATCGCGTTGCGGATAAGCGCTTCGTTGATAATCGTCTGGCGCTGGTTGATGAGCGCCTGTTTGATCTGATCCTTCACGCCGGTGTCTTCGAGCGCGAGCGGCTTATTCTCTAATTGCCGGTTGGTCAGCTTGAAGATGCCCCATCGCCCATCGGGGAAGTGAATCGGTTCTGTGATGTCGCCCACCCTCATCGTGTTGAAAAACTTACCGATCAAGTCGAGCGGGAAGCCTGCCTGCCTCAACTTGTTTTCGTCGTAGAAGCCGATGTCGCCACCGTTGGCGTAGCTTTGGTCTTCGCTGCGGTCACGTGCGACCGTCGCGAAATCGGCCCCGGACTTGAGCTGTGTGTATAACTGATTCACCTTCGCCGCCGCCTCAGCGTCGCTCTTGGCATCGTCCGATGAAGCGCTGCCGCCACGGATGTTATCCTGAGAACCATCGCGCGGGTCAACGACAATGCCGGCGAGTGAGATACCGCGTGGATTGATGAACTGCGCGCGGTTAGTGGTATAGAAGTCTGCGACCTCCTGATCGCGGATGGTGATGTTGCCGTAGAACTTCTCCTGGAGCTTATTGATGGCGATGTCCTTGCGGGCCTCGTCGCGCACCTCCTCCTCCTTCAGGTTGTTATCTTTCAGGCTCTTCTCCCACTCTTCGGCCGTGAGTTTCTGCTTCTGCTGGCTGACGAAGGTCGAGACCTCGTCGTCGGTCGGCACCGTCTTCTCCTTCTCGGCGCGTGTGTAGAGCACCTGACGCTCGATCAGCTTGTCGAGCACCTGAAGGCGCGCGGCGGCCTGCTGGAGCGTAGACAACTGCTGCCCCTGCGCCTGCTGGTTGACGAGGCGGTCAACCTCGCTGAGCGTGATGTCTTTGCCGTTGACGGTGGCGGCCACGTCCTTGCCGCCCGCGCTGCTTTTGCCGGAACACCCGGCGAGTGCGAAGGCGAAGGCCGCGACGAAGACGAGGGTTGCGATTTGTCTGAAGACTCTGGGCACTTTGGCTCTCTGCTCCTTAAACTGACTCTCGGAAAGATGATGTCTAAACTGGTCAAGCCCCACCGCCCAAGCGCGGCCTCAACTTGACGCTTACCAAAACCGTTTGCTATAACTTTTCGTTTCCGACGTGCGCCGCCGCCGCGTCTGTGCGGCATGAAGGCAAGCGGCACGCGCCTTTTTAGAGCTTCGGAGGTTATCAAACGTTATGGCTAAACGATGCGAAGTCTGCGGCAAGGGGCCGCAATTCGGTAACAACGTCTCGCACGCGAACAATCGCACGCGCCGCCGCTTCGACCCCAATCTGCAATCCATCCGCGTCCAGCGCCCGCAGGGCGGTGCAGTCCGCAAGAAGGTCTGCACGTCCTGCATCAAGGCGGGCAAGGTCGCGAAGGCGGCCTAAGCTTACAACTCAGCTTGTCAAAACCGGCGGCGGGCGCTTTCGGTCAGAAGACCAGGCGTCCCCGCTTTTCGTTTGCCTACTCTGTCGTTGCCCTTTGACGCCGAAGCTTACTCGCCCCCGGCGAGCGCGACCACGTCGATTTCGACCCGTGCGTCGCGCGGCAGACGCGCCGCCTCTACGGTCGAGCGCGCGGGCGGATTCTCCGTAAAGAAGCGCCCGTAGACTTCGTTCATTGCCGCGAAATCATTCATGTCCGCCAGAAAGACCGTCGTCTTAACGACGCGCCCGAGGCTCGTCCCCGCAGCCTCCAGAACCTTCGAGAGATTGCGTAAGACCTGCTCGGTCTGCTCGCGTATGCCGCCCTCGGCGAACTGACCCGTCGAAGGGTCTGTCGGAATCTGCCCAGAGGTGAAGACGAAACCATTCGCCACGACTGCCTGCGAATAAGGCCCGATGGCGTGTGGCGCGTCCTTCGTTGTGATGATCTGCTTCACTGTCTGGAAAGTCCCTTTTAACAAGGCTGCAAACAAATTGCAGATTCTAACAGACGCCCTTCCCCAACGGCAAACGCGTTTAGCTTTCAGCTTGCGTGGCCCGCCTCTAACCGCTTTCGCGGATGACTACGGATGAGATGAAATGCACAATAGTTGATGACGATTTTGCGGAAGATGGATGCACGGGGCGGCGGGTTTTCAGAAGGTTTTTAGCTGACATCCGAACCGGCGAACCTTTTTGTTCACGCGCCACCGTCGAGGCGCTCCACGTCGAGCACGCCGGGGACTTTGCGGATTGAGGACATGACCTTGTCGAGATGCTTGAGGTCGAAGACCTCGACCGTGACTTCGATGCGCCCGCGCTCGTCTGGCGCAACCGCGGCATTCGAGGAGCGGATGTTGGTCTTGATGTCCTTGATGGCGTTCGTCACGTCGGCGATCATGCCCGTGCGGTTCTCTGTTATCGCCAGAAGCTTTACGGCGTAGGCCGCCTCGCCCGCGCCCGAGTCCGCCCACTCGACCTCGACGACGCGCTCTGGATTAATCATCAACTGCTGAACGTTCGTGCAACGGCGTGCGTGGACGGCGACGCCCTTGCCGCGTGTGATGTAGCCGACGATCTCTTCGCCGCGGACGGGATTGCAGCAGCGTGCGCGCGTTACCAGAAGGTCGTCCACGCCGCGCACGACGATGGAGTCCTCGCCCAGACGGATGAACTTCTTAACGGCCTGCACGCCCGCCGTGACGCGGCTCCTGAGCGGCGACTCCTTCTTCTGTTCCAGCTCGGCGAATTTTTCGGGGCCCAGATACTTGGCGATGACGTTGCGCGGCACGGTCTTGCCGTAACCGATGGCCGCCATCAGATCGTCCACGCGCCCGTAGCCGTAGTCGTTCGAGATGCGCTTCAACTCCACGTCGGCGAGAACCTTCTTCGCAGAGAGGTGAAAGCGCACGGCCTCCTTCTCGAAGAGCTTGCGGCCCAGCTCGATTGATTCGGCGCGCTGCTGCTCGGCGACCGAGTGGCGGATGTGGTTGCGCGCGCGTGAAGTCTTGACGAAGTTGAGCCAGTCGCGCGAGGGCTTCATGTTCGGCGAGGTCAGGATTTCGACCACGTCGCCGTTCTGGATGACCGTCTTGAGCGCCGCCATGCGTCCGTTGATGCGCGAGCCGGTGCAGGTGTTCCCGACCTCTGTGTGAATCATGTATGCGAAATCAACCGGCGACGCGCCGCGCGGGAGCTGGATGACCTTGCCCATCGGCGTGAAGGCGTAGACATCCTTCGGGTAGAGGTCGAGCTTGAGGGATTCGAGAAAATCGCGCGAGTCTTTGACCTCCTGCGACCATTCGACCAGCGAGCGGAGCCACTGGAACGCCTCGTCGTCGTCGTGCGCGCCGCGCTTCCCTTCCTTGTACTTCCAGTGCGCGGCGACGCCCTCTTCGGCGATGCGGTGCATCTCGTTGGTGCGTATCTGAATCTCGAAGGGCTGTCCCTTGGTGCCGATGACGGAGGTGTGGAGCGACTGGTAGAGATTGTCGCGCGGCGTGGCGATCCAGTCCTTGAAGCGACCGGGGATGGGTTGCCAGAGGGTGTGGACAACACCCAGAGCGCCATAGCAGTGACGCGACTCGTCGGGCGTGATGATGCGCGCGGCGATCAGGTCGTAGACCTGGTCGAGCTGAATCTTCTGCCGCTTGAGCTTCTTCGAGATCGAGTAGAGTCGTTTGACTCGTCCCTCGACCGTGATATAGGGAACGCCTGCCTCGCGCATCTTCTCTTCGATGCGCTCGGTCACGACCGCCAGAAAAGACTCATGCTCCTTGCGCCGCCTCTCCAACTGCTCGGCCAGCTCGCGGTACTCCTCCGGGTGTAGATGCTTGAAGGAGAGGTCTTCCAATTCGCCGCGCAGACGCCCCATGCCGAGGCGGTGTGCGATGGGGGCGAAGATGTCGAGCGTCTCCTGCGCGATGCGACGGCGCTTCTCCGGTTTGAGGTGCTGGAGCGTGCGCATGTTGTGAAGACGGTCTGCGAGTTTGACTAAGACGACGCGCACGTCGTCAACCATGGCGAGCAGCATCTTGCGAACGTTCTCGGCCTGCTGCTCCTCGCGCGACTGGTTGCTGATCTGCGCGAGCTTGGTCAGGCCGTCAACCAGATGCGCGATCTCTTCGCCGAACGAGCCGCGGATGAGGTCTAATTCGACGAGCGTGTCCTCGACCACGTCGTGGAGCAGCCCCGTGGCGACCGAGATTTCGTCGAGCCGCATGTCGGCGAGGATATTGGCGACTTCGAGCGGATGGACGAGGTAAGGCTCGCCCGAGGCGCGCGTCTGTCCCTTGTGGTGCAGCGCGGAGAAAAAGTATGCGCGCCGCAGCAAGTCCAGGTCGGCCTGCGGGTGGTTCTGCCCTACTTTTTCGACTATCTCCTCGATGCGAATCATAGACATTTTTGATTTTAGATTTTAGATTTGCGATTTGCCAGCGGAGATGTACGCGGCTCTTCTTCAAATCTAAACCTACAAATCGACAATATAAAAAATGATGCCCGACGTGAAGTCAGGCATCACCCGGACGAGAGAGAATTGTATGTGCGCGCGGCGGCAGGTCGCCGTCCCGGCGTCAAGAGTTCGGCGGCTACGGATTTAGCTGGCGGGCGGCGTGGGCGACTGCGTAGCCGCCTCGGCCTCCTTCTTCTTGGTGGCTTCCTGGCTCAAGCGTTTCTGCGTTTCGAGCGCCGCGCTGTACTGCTTATCGAACTCTTCCTTCGCCTTAGAGTCTCCGGCCATCTCGGCCAGCTTCGACTTTTCGCGCAGGAGGTTGGCCTTGTAAGACCAGACGTTGGGGTTGTTCGCGTCGAGCGCGGCGGCCTGCTCGACCAGCTTCAGCCCTTCGGTCGTACATTGCTGCGCCTTGTCGAAATCCTCCTGTTTGGCGGGCTTCTTGTAGTGGAGGAGAATCTTGTCCGGCTTGTTCTCGGTCGCCTTGTTCTCCTTCTGCTCGGTAATCTCGTACGAGCAGTTCCACTGCTTGCTCGCGAGAATCGTCAGCGCCTCGGCGCGCTTCTCAGGGCTGGGCCCGTTGCTGGCGCGCTGCATGAGCAGTTCGTTGACCTTCTCGTCCCGCTTCATCTGCCCGTAGAGGAAGACTATCGCCTTGTAGGCTCCCTCGTCGCCGGGGTCGTTCTTCAGAATCTCCTGATAGGCCGTGATGGCCTTGTCGCCGAGCGCCTCGTTCTCCGGCGTGCTGACGCCGGGCTTGTACTGCTGCTGGACGGCGCGTGCGATAAAGAGCGGCGCGTTCTTCTGCGACGGGTCGAGGTAGTAGGCGGTGCGGAACTTCTCCTCCGCGTCCGCGAACCGACCGTCGCGATAGGCGCGAGCGCCCTCGTTCAGAGCGTTCTTGGCGCGCACGCGGTTGATGAGCGTGCATCCGCCCGTAGTAGCGACCAGTGCGACGAGCAGCGCCACGAGATAGATTCGAGAGAGTTTCATTGGATGATGGCTCCGGGCAATAGTCAGAAGCTTCAAACTGTGAAGGGGGCTGCGGCTGCCGAGGCGCGAAGACGCCCCGTCGCACTGACCCGACTTCGCGGGGATGGGCGGCGGGCGCGTCTCGGCGTAACCTTTTTATTGCTCCAGCGCTTCCGTCTGAAGGCCGACCGGGTTCGCGCCCGCGCCCTTGACGGTGTCGATGATCTTCACCACGTCGCCGTACTTAAAGGTCTCGGGCGCTTTGACGAAGACCGTCTTCTCGATACGGTCGTCGGGCGGAAGGTCTGTGCGACCCTGGAAGCCTTCCTTCCAGACCTGCTGCTCCTTGCGACCTTTGAACTCGGTTGCCAGCGCCGAGCCGATGGGGCCGGGGTCGTTGACCGAGCCGTCGGCGATCTTGTTGCCGCCGCGTATCAGCTCCGCCGAGAGGTCTTTCTTGATGTTGACGATTAGCGTGAGCGGGCTTTGCTTGGCCTGTGCGTTCAGCTCCTTGCTGGGCTGGGGCACGAGCGTCTTGAAGCGCGCGGGCTTCAGTGGCGTGATGACCATGAAGATAATCAGCAGCACCAGCAGAATGTCGATGAGCGGCGTCACGTTAATGCTCGGGAGCGCCCCGCCACTGCCTGAACTCATTCCCATACGTTTGCACTCCTCCGTCTGGCCGACCCCACGCTCCACACTCCGATGAGCGGGCGACCGGGGCAGCCGGCGTCTACACTGTTGAGCTTTAGGAAGCAGGGGCCGGCGCGGTCGTCGCCGGATTGGCCGAGCCGCCCTTCTTCTTATCCGCCACGAGGCCGATCTGGTCGATGCCTGCGTCGCGGATCAGGTTGATGGTATCGACGACCGTACCGTAGTTGGCTTCAATGTCGCTGCGAATATAGACGATGCGCTCGGCGTCCGTCTTGGTCGCCATCTTCGTGTCGATCTCGGTCTTCAACTGATCCTTGTCAACCTTCTTCTTGCCGAGATAGATGTCCCCTTCCTTCGTGATGGCGACGACGACCGAACTCTCCTTGATGATGTCTTTGTCAGGTTCCGGGTTGTTCAAGTCGCGCGGGAGCGCGACCGAGACGCCCTGCTGGAGGAACGGCGTAATCACCATGAAGATGATGAGCAGCACCAGCATGATGTCTACCATCGGCGTGACGTTGATATCGGAGGTGAAGCCGCCGCTTCCCCCTGATGACATGCCCATAACTTTACTCTCCTAAGCGCGCGAGGGCGCGTCCGTGCACGCGCCGCGGCAAGCCTCAAAGGAGCGGCCCGACGGGGGCCGCCCCGCCCGCCGGGGCGCGACACAACTCCAGAGAAAACCCTTACGACTTGAGCTGCCGCGTGCGGTTCTTCAGGAAGTAGTCGATCAGCTCCGACGCCGAGTTGTCCATCTCGATGATGAAGCCGTCAACCTTGCCCGTGAAGTAGTTGAAGAGCCACACCGCCGGGACAGCCACGGCAAGTCCGAGCGCCGTCGTCAAAAGCGCCTCGGCAATGCCGCCCGCGACCGCGCCGATACCGGCTGACTCAGCCGACTTCATGCCGGTAAACGCGTTGATGATACCGAACACCGTGCCGAAGAGTCCCACGAACGGCGCGGTCGAGCCGATGGTGGCAAGGCCCGAGAGGCCGCGCTTGAACTCGGCGCTCTTGATGGCGATGGCACGTTGCAGTGCGCGCTTCGACGCCTCGATCTCGTCGCCCGAGATGTCGGACGACTGGTCGTGCGCGCGAAACTCCTGCAATCCGGCGTTGACGACCATCGCGAGGTGCGACTTCTTGTGCTTATCGCTGATGTTGATGGCCTCTTCGATGCGGTCGTTCTTGAGTGCCTGCGCGACGCGCGGGGCGAACTCGCGCGACTGCTTCTTGGCCGCCGAATAGGTCAGGAAGCGCTCGACCATGATCGCAATCGAGTACATCGACATAATCAGCAGGATGATGATGACGGTCAACGCCACCCAGCCGAGGTTCTTCACCATCTCGGTGATGGTGAAGGCGCTCTTCAGGTCTTCAGCGGGCTTGGCGGCCTCCTGAAACAAGAGGGCGAAGAAGCTGAGAGCCTTGCTCCCGAGAATGCTCAACAGAATAGTCACGGTAGAAATCCTCCAAAAGGTTTTCGGTTGCGATGGCGAGAGCGCTTCCGTTGGAAGGGGCGCAAGCGACACGGCCCTCGTGCCGCCCGAACGTCGAGCCGAGTGGCACCCAGGCCGAGTCGCGCCCCGCGCCCTACTCTTACTGAAGCACGAAATTGTAAGTGATGACGCCCGAGACCTTCACCGGCTGCCCTGAAAGCAGCGTCGGCGAGAACCTCGCCTGCCGCGCAGCCGCCACCGCCGCCTGCTGCAAGAGCGGGTGGCCGCCGACCGCGGAAGCCGAGACGACGCGTCCCGACTCGTCAACCAGAATCTGCACAGTCACCGTTCCCTGCGCGCGCGCCGCCTTTGCAATCGGCGGGTAAGCGGGCTGCGGCTTCGAGATGGCCTTGCCGTTCAAGACGCCGCCCGAGACGACCGTCTTCGGCTTCGGCGGCTCAGGCTTCGGGGCCGGAGGCGGCGGAGGCTCATCATCAGATTTAACGACCGGGGCAGAGCCGCCACCACCGCCGCCGCCACCGCCACCGCCGCCAACTACACCCACGGGGCCCGTCGGCACGGCGTTGACATCGCCGACATCCCTGTCACCGACCTGAACGTTGAGCGTCTTATTGGTCGGAACGACTTTCGCCGTCGGAGGCGCGATCTCGTTGCTCTTGGTGACGGGAGCGATGACCGCCATATCCTTCACCATCGCCACGGTCGGCTCCTGCTTGGAGGCGGGTTTCGGCTCGTCCTGTTGTTTAGGCTCGTCGGCCTGCATGGGGACGGGCGCGACCAGCGTCAAAAGCTCAAGGCTCGGGTCTGGGATCGAGTCGTTATATAAGTAGACGCTTAAGACCGCGACGGCCACAAGCACTACGGCGTAGACGACCATCGTCCCGAGAAAGAACGAGCCTTTCCTCGCGAGGTCGCCTGTATGCGAGCCGGACTCAACCAGCGTATCGAACATCTCGTCTATCCTCCCTCTTCCGGTGCCAGGTGGATCAGGGGTTTGACATTCATTTAATCACATCACTCTTAAAATAGAGTTGTGATTTCAAAACGTTTTAGATCGAAAAGAGCCCGCTGAAAGATTGCTTAATTGCCTTTGGGAACTGGGAATGGCTGAAGCGTCCGACCGACGCGCCGAACGGCCGCGCGGTCTGTCCTTCTATACGCTCGCCAAACGGGGAATGAAACGGATTCGGCCAGCCACTCGGACACGAACGCCACAACCAAACGTCCGCCTCACACTGCCGACGAGACGGGCGCGTTCTTAAAATATTCGATTGGCCAGCAACGCGCTCAGTCTATGTCGCAATCCGCGGCGAAGTCAAGCGTAAAATCAAAGACGCCCCACACGGGTTCTCTTTACGTTCAGATGTTTAGATGTCGAGGGCTTCCGTTTGTTCGTTTAAATTTTCGGGTCCCGCAAACCGGCACGTCCGGCGCGCCAGGCGCGACTTGAAAATCTACGACGCTCCCGGCCAGTCGCCCGTCTCAAACGCTTTTCAACGCGCCGCCGCACCGACCTTCGCCTCGCGTGCGCCGGGCGTCGTGCGCTGGCGTGCGCCGCCGCCACCGCCGCGCGTCCCCGGCGCGGGAGCCTGCGTGCGCCCCGCGTCGAGCCGCTGCTGCCACCAGACCATGATCGGGCTGGCGATGGCGATTGAGGAGTATGTGCCGAAGACGATGCCGATCAGAAGCGCCAGAGAGAAACCGCGCAGCACCTCGCCGCCGAAGATGACGAGCGCCAGCACAGAGAGGAAGACCAGTCCCGACGTGATGATCGTGCGCGAGAGCGTCTGATTGATCGAGTCGTTCGTCACGTCGTAGAGGTTCGAGCGGCGGTGCATCTTGAGGTTCTCGCGGATGCGGTCGAAGACGACGATGGTGTCGTTGACCGAGAAGCCGACGAGAGTTAAGAGCGCCGCGATGACCGTCAGGTTAACCTCTAACTGAAAGATCGAGAAGAAGCCGAGCGTGATGAGCACGTCGTGGAAGACGGCGATGACGGCAGCCGCGCCGTACGTCCACTCGAAGCGGAAAGCGATGTAGAGCAGGATGCCTACAAGCGCGAGGAGCGTCACCGCGACGGCCTGATTGCGGAGCGCCGCGCCCGCCACAGCCCCGACCGCGTCGGTGCCGATGATACGAAAGGCGTTGCCTTCGGCGGGGAAGTCCTGCGTGGGATCGACCTGCACACCACCCGTCAGGGTCTTGAGCGCCTCGGCCACCTTCGCGCGCCCGATGTCCACTTGCGTCTTGCCCGCGGCGTCCGCCTCGCCCGTCTCCATCTGCGGCAGGCGGATGAGCACCACGCCCGGCTTGTCTGTGACGGGCTGGATGATCGGGTCGGAGACTCCGGCGGCGTGGAGCGAGTCGCGGATAACCTCGGGCGCTGGCCGCTGTTTGAAATCCGCGGTGACGACGGTGCCGCCCTTGAAGTCGATGCCGAGGTTGAACGCCTCAGTCCCGCCCGGCACGGCGTGGCGGATAAGCGCCGAGCCGAGACCCGCCAGCATGATGAGGGTCGAGACGAGGATGAAGACCCTCCGGTACTTGAGCCAGTCGAGGTTTACGTTTTGGAATAGCTGAAACATAACGAATCCAGTGATAAGTGATGAGTGATAAGCGATCAGATAAGCGATCAGATAAGCGATGTTCTTATCACTTATCACTCATCACTTATCACTGCCTTTAAATACTGAGCGTCTCGACGCGCTCCTGCTTGCGCGAGAGTTCCCACATGAAGATCGTGCGCGAGACGTAGACCGCCGTGAACAGGTTTGCGAGCAGCCCCAGAACCAGCGTGACGGCGAAACCGCGGATGGGCCCCGTGCCGAAGACGAACAGAAAGAGCGACGAGATGATCGTCGTCACGTGCGTGTCGATGATGGTGACGAAGGCGCGCGCAAAGCCCACGTCAATGGCTGACGGCACGGTCTTGCCCGAGCGCAGTTCCTCGCGGATGCGCTCGAAGATGAGCACGTTCGAGTCTACGGCCATGCCGATGCCGAGAAGGATACCGGCGATGCCGGGCAGCGTCAGCGTCGCGTCGAAGACGATGAGCGCCGCGAGCGTCAGCACAGTGTTTAAGAGCAGCGCGACGACGGCGTTAATCCCAGACCAGCGGTAATAGACGACCATCGTCAGGATGACGAGAAAGAGTCCGACGAGCGAGGCCGTGACGCCCGCGCGAATCGAGTCTGCGCCGAGGCTCGGGCCTACCGTGCGCTCTTCGAGGTAGATGATCTTCGCCGGGAGCGCGCCCGAACGTAATGTGAGCGCCAAGCCGTTAGCCGAATCCTTTGTGAAGTTACCCGAAATTTGGCCCGAATCCGTGATCTGCCCTTTGATGAAGGGGGCCGACTGCACTCTGTCGTTCAAGACGACGGCCATGTACGCGCCGACGTTGGCCGCCGTCCACGCGCCGAACTTCTGCGCGCCCGTCGGCTTCAGGGTGAAGTTGATATGGAATCCCTCGTCGCCGCTCGTCGCGCCGGCTGAAGCGGCGTCGGCACTGCGAAGCTCGCTGCCATCGACGACGGCGGGCGACTCGACGACGACCCACGACTTCGCCTCGCCCGGCTTGGGAGCGGTCGAACCCGCCGCGGTCGGCTCCTCGCGCTCGTCGTAAGGCAGCACGCGGCGATTCGACGGAACGTTGCCGCCGAGCGATTGTTTGGCGGCCTCTTCGGTCGGGTAGGTCGTCATCGGCGCGGGGTTGTTCGGGCTGACTACCTTCATCAGTTCAAGGCGCGACTCGCTCTTGAGAATCTCCTTGACGCGCTCAGGGTCTGTGATGCCGGGCATCTGGAGGAGAATCTGGTGCGAACTGGCCGAGCCGTGCTCTTGAAGTGTCGGCTCGGCGACGCCGAGGGCGTTGATGCGCGAGTCGATAATCTTCATCGCGTCCTGCGTGGCGCGATTGCCGAGGTCGGTCTTGGCGCGGTCGGTCATCTCCCACGTGATGGTGTTGCCGCTGACGCTCGATGTCCATGCGCTCGGGTCGAAGTCGTTGACCTTGCGCGGCAACTGGTCGCGCAGCTCCGAGACCTTCGACGGGTCGTTCGCCGTGACGACGACGCGATAGTGGTCGCCGTCCGTCTCGGGGCGTACCTCCTTCACGTCGAGGTTCTGCTCGCGCGCAGAATTCTGCACGCCGACGGCGATGCCTTCGGTCAGACGCTTCAGATAGTCCTGCACCTGCACCTGCATGACGAGGTGCGAGCCGCCGCGCAGGTCGAGTCCGAGGTGGATGTTGTTGCGCAGCGTGTTGTTGATCCCTGCGGGCGTGAAGTCTGCGAGCGTCGGGCGATGGCGCGGCCCCAACACGATCCAAAGCCCCACCAGCGTCACGACGGCGATGATGATGATGCGCTGTAGAAGATTCTTTTTCATACTCAAGTAGACAGTAGCTAGTAGACAGTAGTCAGTAGTCAGCAGGAAACCATTCGTGAATTGAATCGTCCGCGTGTCAGCGTCAACGCCCGCCTTGCGGAGCCTACTGACTACTGTCTACTGTCTACTTCCTTAACTCCCCTTCTCCTCTTCGGCCTGCATGGCTGAGACGGCCGTGCGCGAGATTTCGAGGATCGATTTGTCGGCGCTCATGATGAGCAGCGACTTCTCTTTGACCTGCTTGACGGTAGCGATGATGCCGCCGTTGGTGACGATCTTGTCGCCCGGCTTCAGGGTCGCGATCATGTCCTGGAGCGCCTTCTGGCGGCGACGCTGTGGGACGATGATGAGAAAGTAGAAGACGGCGAAGATGAGCAGGAAGGGCATGATCCCGCCCAGCAGACCGCCCAGCCCACCGGTCTGGAAGATGAAAGCGAAATTGGTCATTAGAAGTTTAAGGGTTCGGCCATCCCGAGCTTGATATCTGAAGCCCGAGATTCAAGCTTCCGTAGCACACTTTTCAGATTTCCAGCCGGACAACACACTTTTCAGATTTAGGCCGGGCGTCGTCGAAGCGCCCGCCCTGACTGCCCTTCGCGGCGAGGCGAACCGAGGCGGCGCGCGGTTGGCGTGCCCGCGATGCCTTCAACCGAAACGAAATTTTTCAGGAGAAAGTGTGGCGCTGACAACGCCCGCAACTCACTCGACGCCGGAGCCGGTTCCCACAAGAAACTCCCGCCGAAATCGTGTGAATTCGCCAGACCGGATAGCTTGCCTGACACTCCGCATGGTGTCAAGGAAGAACGCAAGATTGTGATGCGACAGCAAGATGGCGGCCAGCATCTCGCCCGTCATGTAGAGATGACGCAGGTACGCGCGCGTATGTCTGCGGCAGACGGCGCACCGGCACGCCTCGTCGAGCGGGCGCAGGTCGGTCGTCCAGCGAGCGTTCTTGATGTTGAGACGCCCGCGCGAAGTGAATGCCTGTCCGTTGCGTCCGTTGCGCGTCGGGATGACGCAGTCGAACATGTCTATGCCGCGCGCGACGCACTCGACGAGGTCTTCCGGCGTGCCGACGCCCATCAGATAGCGTGGACGCTCCGCAGGCATCGAGGGCGCGGTTGACTCCACGACCTCGTACATCAAAGCCTTCTCCTCGCCGACGCTCAAGCCCCCGATGGCATAGCCGTCAAAACCAACCTCGACCGTCCGTCCTAAGCTCTCGCGCCTCAAGTCCAGATGGGTCGCGCCCTGCACGATGCCGAAGATCGACTGACGACCATTCAAGTCTTCCCTTCCCGAGATAGACTGACGACTACTCAAGTCTTCCCTTCCCGCGTCCGCCCTGCCCGTGTCCGCGCCCTCGCGCTGCAACTCGTCGAAGCGAGCGCGCGAGCGTTGGGCCCAGCGCGCCGTCAGCTCCAAAGAAGCGCGCGCAGTCTCGTGCTCAGCCTGGCCGGGCGGGCACTCGTCGAAGGCCATCACGATGTCTGAGCCGAGCGCCGCCTGCACCTCCATCGAGACCTCTGGTGAGAGGAAACAGCTTCGCCCGTCAACGTGCGAGCGAAACTCGACACCCTCCTCAGAGAGTCGCCGCATGTGGCTCAGGCTAAAAACCTGAAAGCCGCCCGAGTCCGTCAGCAACGCGCGACGCCAGCCCATGAAGCGTTGCAGACCGCCACACGTGCGTATCACTTCCGCGCCGGGACGAAGCCACAGGTGATAAGTGTTACCGAGGATGATGCGCGCGTCGAGGTCTTCGGCCTCCAGCTCCTCGAAGCGCACGCCTTTGACCGAACCGAGTGTGCCGACGGGCATGAAGACAGGCGTCTCGACCGGGCCGCGTCGCGTCCGCAAAAGACCTGCGCGCGCCTCGCCCTCACGCGCGAGAATTTGCCAGCCGAGCGCTTCTTCAGCCACGGGACGGCGCGTCCCCTCGACGAAGGTTGAAAAGTTTCATGGCCTGATTCTATTAAGCGGGGCGGAAGGAAAACAAGTGAGGCGCTTCAAACAGGGATGGACAGGATGAACAGGATAAGAGAAAGAGATTTGAGATTTCAAATTTCAAATTTCAAATCTCAAATCTCAAATCTCAAATTCTCTTATCCTGTCTATCCTGTCCATCCC
>JAVRON010000085.1:0-25138 GCA_032162705.1 Acidobacteriota bacterium | reverse complement strand
ACGCAGTTCGCGGAAGATCACAGAGGGACGAACCATTCATCCCTCATCTCTCATCTCTCATCCCTTAGTTGTCCGGCGGGGGAGTTATCTGGAAGCGCGAGAGCAGCCGGTCGGCGGCGTCGCGCGCAGCCTGTTCGAGTTCGAGTTGCGACGGGTAGCGCTCGATGCGATGCGTGGGCACTGGGATAGGTACGCCGCCGATGCGTGCCGTCTGACGGTAGGGCCGCTGGTAGATCGTATCGGTGTACTTGAGGTCTCCGGTCTTCGGCGTGTAGACGTAAGTTTTGAGGACGAGTGTGCGCGAATCGACGCGCCCCATGCTCCCGCTGGACGCCATCTCCTCCTCCATCTGGAAGAGGACGACATAGCTGGTCGTCTCCTCCTTCGCACGCTTGCGCGCCTCTGGCCGCCTGCCCTTCCCCGCGCTTGTGACCGAGACGACGCGCGACGCTCCGAGCCGTCGAATGAAGTTGTCAGCCACGCCGTCGAGCGCCAGCGGGTCAAGTCCGTACGTGACATCGTCGTACTGCATGACGACGAAGCTGACGAGCGCGTCCGGCGTTTTCGTCGCGCCCTGCTTCGCCGCGCCCGACTCTGACTCGCCCTGCCGTGTGGCCTCTGCCGTCGGCGGCGTTGTCTTTTGCGCCTTACGCCCGGACTGCGCCCACGCGACCGAAGCGCAGAGAAAGAGAGTCGGCAGCAGAAGCATCAACGGCGAGGCGAGGCGCGCGGCTGAGACAGCACGACTGCTCTGTGCCGAGAGAGCACGACTGCTCTGTGTCCAGATACGACGACTGCACTGTGCCGATGCGGCTGACCTGTTCCGTGGAGGGGCAGCGTTTGTCATCCGAATCACCTCTCCCGCCACGGCGGCGGGTTCGTGGCTCCCGGTGCGGGCAGTCCCGGTCTACTCGCCCCGAGACTTGCTGATGAGCATGCGCAGCATGACCTGTAGCTGAGAGGTGGTGAAGGGCTTCGGGAGAAAGACGACGGCCCCGGCGGCGAAGCTGTCGGATGAGAGCTTCGGGTTCTGTTCGGCGGTCATCATCATCACCGGAATCTTCATCAGCTTCCTCTCCGACTTCATGTGACGGACGAGTTCGGGCCCCTGTATGTGCGGCATCACCACATCGAAGACGCACGCGGCGAAGTCGCCGCCCGTCTGCAAAATCTTGTATGCCTCGCGCCCGTCGCGCGCGATGACAACCTCGTAGCCCTCCTTCTCGACAATCGCCGTCACGAGACGCAGGATCGCCGGGTCGTCATCGGCTACAAGTATACGGCGTGAGGGTTCGCTCTGCGCAGACACTAAGAACCTCCGGTTCTTTGGAATGATGAGTGATGACTGATGAATAAGAGGCAGCTTGCTCTTTATTCATCATTCATCACTCATCATTCATCATTAAACTTCCACAGTCCTGCCGCTCTCGTCGTTGCGCGCCAGACGCGCAGCCAGTGTGATGGCGGCGACCATGCTCGAATGTTCCGCAACGCCGCGGCCCGCGATGTCGAAGGCCGTGCCGTGATCGACCGAGGTGCGTATGAACGGCAGTCCCAACGTGACGTTGACCGCCTCGCCGAACGAGAGGCACTTCACGGGAATCATCGCCTGATCATGGTAACACGAAATCACCGCGTCGAACTCGCCACGCGAGGCACGCAGGAAGACCGTGTCGGCCGAGTGCGGCCCGGAAACGTCGAGACCCGCTTCGCGGCACGCCTCGACCGCGGGAGCTATCTCCGCCGACTCCTCAACACCGAACAGTCCGCCTTCGGCCCCGTGCGGGTTCAAAGCCGCTACGGCGATCCGCGGGCGGGCCACTCCCCAGCGTCGCAGCTCGCGCTCGGCCAGACGTGTGATGCGCACGATGCGGTCTTTCTCGACCATCCGGATCGCCTGCGACAGAGGCACGTGCGTAGAGATGAGGACGATGCGCAGGTTGGATGCCACAAACGCCATCGCGCACTCGGGCGTCCCCGTCAGGTGCGCGAGAAATTCAGTATGGCCCGGAAAGCTGTAGCCGCCCAAGAATAGTGCGCGCTTGTTAATCGGCGCGGTCGAGATCGCGTCCACTGCGCCCGCGCCGCACAGCTCGACCGCCGCCTCGATATACTCGGCTGCGGCGCGGCCCGCCGCACCGGACTCGACGCCCGGCGTGACCGTACCCGTGATGTTGTCGAGATGATAGATGACGGGCCCGTCAGCGTCTGCCGGGAGAGGCTCGCCGCGCCGCACGATGTCGTAGCCGCACTGGAGGTTGAGCGTGCGTGCGGTGTGCGCCAGAAGCTGCGCGTCGCCGACGATGAAGGGCACGCAAGCCGCGAGCACTTCAGGCTCGGCGACGGCCTTGAGGACGACCTCGGGGCCTATGCCGGCCGGGTCGCCCATCGTGATGCCGATTCGCGGTCGCCTCCCGCTTGCGCCGACGCCCGGCGGCGCGGCTGACTTTGGTGAAGCGTCATTCATTTCTCGAAGCCTGCAACCGCGGATGAGGTGTGTTGCGTGAAAGACGGCCACGCCGACGCTGCCGGATGTCCCGGCCAAAGACGAGCGCAGCCCAAAGAGACGAGCGCAAGCTAAAGCATCCCTTCAGTCGCCGGAGTCACTGCCTCCGCCGTCGCGGTCTTCGGCCTTGAACATGTACTTGATATTGTGCTTGAGCAGCATGATGTTGGGCGCGCCCTTGCGGTTGATCTTCAAGGCGCTGCGGTCGTACCATTCGATGGTTCCCTCGACCTCTTCGCCATCGACCAGCACCATCACCATCAACGTGTGCTGATCCATCTGCTTCTTGTAGTAGAAAATCTCCGCGCTCGTCTCGGCAGGCGGAATCTTCTTGCGCCCCATGGCGGCCAGCGCCGCCGACGATGCGGAAGAAGCCGAAGAATCGCGTGAGTCGCGCGAGTCGCGCGACTCACGCGGTGCCGCGCCCGGGCCCGAGCGATGCTGCATCGGACGTGACGGCGCGCCTTCGGAACGCTCCCTCGGTTGGGGGGCCGTCTCGCGGCCCTTGACCTCTGCTAATGTCGTGCGAATAAGTTTGCGGTTCACCTTTATCTCCTCACCTTCAATATTGCCAGAAAACTTGCATGAAATCGGGCGTGTTCGCCGCCCCGTGGCGACAGGATTGAATAGAAGACGAGACACGGCGACTCGGTTGCGCGTCAGCGTCTTCACATATTCTGCGGTCTGAAATAGACAGACGAGAAACGGACTTTACCCGTAGATGTTTCAATCCTGTCAGGGTTTGCGCGTCATGCTACATGACCGAGGTTCAAAGTTCAAGGCGCGAGGGAGAAAAGTAGGCAGTTGTCAGTTGGTAGCTGATAGTTGGTAAGTTAATAGCTGGTAAGTTGGCAGTTGGCAGTTTAAAAGATAAGGCAGCCGGTCATGTGAGACTCGGCTGCCTTTAACTTTTTCTAGCGGCCTACTGCCGAACCGCCAACCACCAACTTTTTCAGTCCGCTTTCTTGCGGATGAAGGTTGGAACGTCGAGGTCGTCGGAACGCATCGGAGAGCCGGGGCGCGGCGGCAGGTCGGGCGGCGGCGTGTAGCGCGGCGGCGGAACGCTTGCGCCCGCGTGCGTCGTGCCCACCTCGGACATGTCCTTGTCGAAGCCGGTGGCGATGACGGTGATCTTCATCTCGTCGTGCATCGTCTCGTCGATGACCGCGCCGAAGATGATGTTGGCGTCGTCGTCCGCGGCCTCGCGGATGATCGAGCTGGCTTCGTTGACCTCGTACAGAGTAAGGTCGTTACCGCCCGTGATGTTGATGAGCACGCCCTTCGCGCCCTGTATGGTCGCCTCTTCCAGAAGCGGGCTGGAGATGGCCTGCTGCGTCGCCTCGACGGCGCGATTCTCGCCGCTTGCGCGCCCCGCGCCCATCAGAGCGAGGCCCATTCCCTGCATGATCGACTTCACGTCGGCGAAGTCGAGATTGATAAGACCGGGAACGGTGATGAGATCGCTGATGCCCTGCACCGCCTGACGCAGAACATCGTCGGCCATCTTGAAGGCGTCCTGCAAAGACATCTTCGAGTCGGCGGTGTGCAACAGCCGCTCGTTCGGGATGGTGATGACTGTGTCCACGCACTCGCGCAGCTCCCTCAAGCCCTGATCGCCCTGCGCCATGCGGCGCTTGCCCTCGAAGTGGAAGGGCTTGGTGACGACCGCCACCGTCAGGGCGTTTAGCTCGGTCGCCAAACTCGCGATGATGGGTGCTGCGCCCGTGCCCGTGCCGCCGCCGAGGCCCGTGGTGACGAAGACCATGTCGGCTCCTTCCAAAGCCTCGATGATCTTCTCGGTGTCTTCGAGCGCGGCATTGCGGCCGATGTCTGGGTTGGCTCCCGCGCCCAAGCCCTTCGTCAGCTTACCGCCCAGTTGAATCTTGATCGGCGCACGCGAGCGCTTCAGAGCCTGGAGGTCTGTGTTGGCGACGAGGAACTCGATGCCCTCGATGCCTGCCTCGATCATGCGATTGACTGCGTTGCCACCGCCGCCGCCGACGCCGATGACCTTGATGCGCGCGCCCGTGATGGGTGGGTCGTCATCAATGAAAATGTTAATCCCGCTGCCCGGACGGCCTTCCGGTATCATATTCTGCAATTTCCTCTCTCCTTCCGAAGCTCGACCGCCCCGAAGGTGTCGTGCGGTTATCTTGGGCTGTGCGCGCCGCCGTCAACAATATATTGAGGACTACATCTTGTGCCGGCTGGCGCGGCAGCATACAACATCTACTCAGAAAATACCACCAAAACGATTGCGAAATTTCGAGACGAGCGCGCCCAATCCGCCGCCGGCCTGCGCGCGTGCAAGCGATGCCCGCATTTCCGCGGATTTCGCGCGTTGCCGGATCAGACACAGTCCCGACGCGGCGGCCCACGCCGGGCTTTGTATGTCTTCGATGAGTCCGCCGAAGCGGTCGCGCTCCGGATAGCCGAGACGGACGGGCGCGTCGAAGACCTGCTCGGCGATCTCGACCATCCCGTTCAAGAGCGAGCCGCCGCCCGTGATGACGACGCCGCTGGAGAGCTGTCCCTCCCAACCGGCCTCGCGTATCTCGTCGGCGACGTGCGAGAGAACTTCTTCGGCGCGCGGTTGAAGTATGTCGCACAGGATTTGGCGCGAGAGCTGTCGCGGCGGGCGGCCACCAACCGAAGGGACATCCACCAGCTCGCCCCGCTCCGACTCGGACAAACTCAGGCCGCATGCGCAGCCCGAAGCCCGCTTGATCTTCTCGGCTTCGGGAATCGGGGTGCGTAAGCCAAAAGCAATGTCGTTTGTAAAGTGCGAGCCGCCGAGCGCGAAGACCGCCGTGTGTTGGACGGCTCCGCGCTGGTAGATGATGAGGCCGGTGGTCTCGGCCCCGATATCGACGAGCGCCGCGCCGAACTCCTTGTCGTCGTCGGTCAAGCTGGCTTCGGCGGCGGCGAGTTGTTCCAAGACCATCTCGCCGACGACAAGGCCCGCACGGTTGACGGCGTTAATGACGTTCTGACGTGCGGTGACGGGGCTGGTGACGATGTGGACTTTGACGGCGAGGCGCGCGCCGATCATGCCGACGGGGTCGTTGATGCCGTCCTGGTCATCGACGATGAACTCCTGCGGCAAGCGGTCAACTATCTCGCGCCCCGCGGGCAGTTGGATGGCCGAAGCGGATTCAATCGCGCGGCGCACGTCGTCGGGCGTGATCTCTCGGTCGCGGCCCGCGACGATGACGTGGGAGTACGAGCCGTGGCCGTTGCGCCGATTGTTGTGGCCGTTCTCGTGCGGGGCTTCGCGCTCGCGGCCCGAGACGGCGACGATGGCCTGCCCGTTGAAGCTCATGATGTGCGAGCCGGAGAGATTGATGGCGACCTCTTCGACCTCGATGCCGCTCATGCGTTCGGCCTCTTCGACGGCGCGCGTGATCGACTCGACCGCCGCCTCGGGATCGACGACGACGCCTTTGCGCAGGCCGCGCGCCTCCGACTCGCCGATGCCGACGATCTCGATGAGTCCGCCGTCGCCCGGCTCGCCGATGATGCAGGTCACGCGGCTGGTTCCGACATCGAGGCCGACTGTGTGGGTCAAGTTCTTAGCCATCCGGTTTTCGCTCCTTAGCCAACAGGGGGTTCATTTCGTCCGGCGCGAAATTCGAGTCTCAACTCATTCAACATTCAAGTCCCAACTCATTCGACATTCAAGTCCCAACTTATTCGACATTCGAGTCTCAAGGCGTTCGAGTCTCAAGTCATCCTACGCGGCGGGGGCGTACCGCCACGTTCGTCGGATGCTGCGCTTCCATCTTCTTCTTCTCGTCAGCCTTCGAGGGCTGGCGCGTCGTCTTCTTCACGACCTTCGCATCCTTCGCGTTGATGCGCGCGGGGTGCGTGGACTCCTCCTGCGCGGGCGCGTCGTGCGCCGAATCCTGAGACGGCGGCTCGACCGGCGCTGCATCAATGCCTCCGTCCAACTGGTAGTGCGCGGTCGTGCCCGTGCCGACGATGGCGCGCTTGCCCTGCGAGACATCAACGTAGGTGATGAAAGGCGCGCGCGGCGTCTGGCGCTGCGCGTCGAGAACCTGGAGCGACTGGCGGAAGCGCTTGGCGAACTCTTCACGGCCTAAACGGACTTCGACCGCTGCGTCTTCGCCCGCGAGTTGCACGCGCACGTCGTTCAGGTCTTCAAGGTTGACTTCGCTCACGCGTTTTGACAGACCTGCCTGCGCCCATTCGCGTGAAAGTTCCCGCGCCACGATGACGCGCTCGCGGTTATGTTTCGCCGCCTCAAAAGAGCGACTCTCGTCCAACCCGCGAATAAAAAAGTCTCCTTCATCCGGCGAGGCCACCCCCAGCAGCACGCCCTCGTCGTCCACCCACACCAGACGGCCGTTGGACGTGCGAGAGATGACGCGCGGCTCGCGCTCGGTGACTCTCACGCGCAAGCCAGCGGGCAGCACGCGCGTGACCACGGCGTCGCGCACCCACGGCAGCCCTTTCACCTCGCCTGCGATGGCTTCGAGGTCTGCCTGCCACACGCCCGCGTTCGACTGACGCAATACAGCCGCGCGTATGTCTTCGCGCGAGGCGTGCGCCGCGCCTGCAACGTCCACCGTCCTGACCTTGAAGAAGGACGCGGAGACCGCCGTGCGATAACCCATGTAGGCGAGCAGGCCGAGGCTCGCGGCGAGCACAGCCTTGAGCGCCAGAGGGACGTAGGGGAGAACTGACTTCCATGCGAAGCTCTTCTGCCGCGAGTCTTTCTGCGCGGTGGGCCGGGCGCGGCGAGTGTTCGGCTGCGACGCCGACACGCCCCCTCGACCTTTCGACCCGATGCGACCGCCGCGCGGCGTGATGACCTGCTCTCTCACTTCCGGCCTTCCTCTCCCAAGTGACCCTTCGTCCCGACGAAGGCGTCCGCGTCTTCCGCCGTCTCCGACGAATTCTGTTCTGCCCCCCATAGCTCGACTTCGTACTCAAGCTCTATCCCGTGCTCGCGACGGAAGCGTTCGCGTATCTCTTCGGCGAGCGCGTAGGCGTCCGACGCACGCGCGCCCTCGCCCTCTGTGACGATGAAGTTGGCGTGGACGGGTGAGACGAGCGCGCCGCCGCGTCGCTCGCCCTTCATCCCCATCTCGTCAATCAGCTTGCCCGTGCTCAAGCCAGAGCCGGGCGGGTTCTTGAAGAAGCAGCCCGCACTGCGCGCGCCGTGCGGCTGCGTCGCAAAGCGTTTCTGTTTGGCCTCTTCCATCCGCGCCTTGATCGCCTCCGCCTCGTCCCGTTTGAGCCTGAGCGTGCATCCCAAAAGCAGCTCACCCTCTTTGAAAGACGTGTGGCGATAATCCCAACTCACTTCGCCGCCGGGCACTTCAACCACCTTGCCGCCGCGCGCGACGCGCACAGTCTCGACGACCTGCCCGATCTCGTGGCCGTATGCGCCCGCGTTCATCCACAGCGCGCCGCCCACCGTGCCCGGAATGCCGCCCAGACCTTCAATGCCCGACAACCCTTCGCGCGCCGCTTCGACGCATAGACGCGGAAGTGAAAACCCCGCGCTCACACTCACGCGCTCGCCCTCAAAGCGTGCCGTGCCCTTGACCTCGCGTGTCGAGACGACGACGTAGCGATGCTCTCGGTCGTCGGCCAAGACGTTACTGCCCGCGCCGAGCACGCGCCAGGCTATCCCTGCCTCTTCGAGAGCGCCGACAACCGATGCGGCCTGCTCTTCAGTCTCCGGAACAAAGAGCCAGTCAATCACGCCTCCCACACGCAAGCTCGTCAACTCCGCGAAGCGCCGCCCGCGTTCGGCGCGCACGCTCGTGCGAAGCGCGATCTCTTCGACCAGCGCGTCGCGCGTCTCAATGTACGTGTGTTGCGTCTCTTCGCTCATCACTTCCAACAGCGTCTCTTCGCTCATTACTTCCAAATGCGCTGCGGCGGCAACAGATGTCACTACGCTGTCGCCTCCGACTTTCCCGTGCGCTCGCCCAACAACTCCACGAGGCGCTCGCCCGCGCGGTAGACGTTGCCCGCGCCGAGCGTGATGACCATGTCACCCTCGCGCGCTTCATCGAACAGCGCACGGGTCGCGTCATCGACCGAGCCGGCATGGCGCGCGTCCTTGTGTCCGAAGCGTCGGACGGCCTCGACCAAAGCCTCGCCGCTCACGCCTTCAATCGGGTCTTCGCTCGCCGCGTAGATGTCGGTCACGAGCAGCACGTCAGCGTTATTGAAGGAGCGCGCGAACTCGTCCATCAAGTCCTGCGTCCGCGTGTAGCGGTGCGGCTGGAAGAGGACGACCATGCGGCGACCCGCGGAGCCGAGTTTTGCGGCGACGAGCGTGGCGCGAATCTCGGTCGGGTGATGTCCGTAGTCGTCCACGACGATGACGCCCCCGGCCTCGCCCTTGAACTGAAAGCGTCGATTGACGCCCGCGAACTCCGAGAGCGCCTTCGTGATCGTCTCGAACGGGACTTCAAGCTCAAGCCCGATGGCGATGGCCGCCAGCGAGTTATAGATGTTGTGCAGCCCCGGCACGTGCAGAGAGACTTCGCCGACCGCTTCGCCCATCAGGCGCACCTGAAAGATGGAGCCGAACTGCTTGTCGTAGCGCACCTCGCGCGCGGCGATGTCGGCCTGTGCCGACAGCCCGTAGGTGATGCGGCGGCGGACGATTTCGGGGATGATCGCCTGCACGTGCGGGTCGTCGAGGCACAAGACGGACGCGCCGTAGAACGGCACTTTGTTGACGAAGTCTGCAAAGCACTTTCGCACGTCGTCCATGTCGGTGTATGTGTCCATGTGCTCGCGGTCGATGTTCGTGACGACGGCGAAGGTCGGCGACAGCATCAGGAACGAGCGGTCGCTCTCGTCCGCTTCGACCACCATCAAGTCGCTTTTGCCGAGACGCGCGTTCGACCCCATCGCGCCGACGACCCCGCCCACGACGACCGTCGGATCGAGACCGGCGTTGGCGAGCACCGTGGCGACCATCGAAGTCGTCGTCGTCTTTCCATGCGAGCCTGCGACAGCGACCGTGTGCGGCTTGAGACGCATCAACTCGCCCAGCATCTCCGCGCGCGGGATAACGGGAATCGAGCGCCGTCGCGCCTCCAAGACTTCCGCGTTGTCGCCGCGCACGGCGGTCGAGCGAACGACGACGTGTGCGCCGGAAACGTGCTCGGCTGCGTGCCCCTCATAAATCTTCGCGCCCAAACTTTCGAGCCGCGCCGTCGCATCCGAGCGGCGCACGTCAGAGCCGGACACGCGGAAGCCCATGTTCAAAAGCACCTCCGCGATGCCCGACATGCCGATGCCGCCGATGCCGACGAAGTGGACGTGTTGAATGCGACGAAACATAAATTCAAGTAGACAGTAGACAGTAGGCAGTAGGCAGTAGACAGTAGTCAGTAGGTCTCTGTCGTCAGTTGAACTTTGGCCGCCGAGATGTTCGTAGATGGACGCATGGTTTTTCTACTGACTACTGACTACTGTCTACTGCCTACTGTCTACTAGCCTTTCAATCAAATCGACCGTTGCGACCGCGGCGTCGCCGCGTGCGAGCTTGCGCGCGGCCTGTTCCATCTGCGTGACGCGCTCGGGGTTTTCGACGAGCGCGTTGATCTCTTGCGCGAGCCGTTCGCCCGTCAACTCTGTCTGCGGAATCATCCGCGCCGCGCCTGACTCCTGCATCACCTCCGCATTGCGCCGCTGTTCGAGCTGGCCGGGCAGCGGCACCATCAGCGCCGCCTTGCCTGCCGCCATTAGCTCGAAGCTCGTCGTCGCGCCCGCACGCGAGACGATGAGGTCTGACGCAGCGAAGGCCGAGACCATGTCGTCGATGTACTCGCGCACCTCGGCTCGTTCCTCCCAACCGGCGGCGTTGTATCCGTCGCGCACGTGCTCAAAGTCGAGCTTGCCCGTCTGGTGCGTGACGTGAAGCACTCCGCGCTGCGAGACGAGATGCGCGAGCGCCGCGACGACCGCCTCGTTGATGGCGCGTGCGCCCTGCGAGCCGCCGAAGATGAGCAAAGAGAAGCGCTCGGGGTCGCGTCTCTTCGCGGGGACTTCAAAGAACTCGCGCCGGACGGGATTGCCCGTCACGACGCCCTTGCCGCCGAAGTACGGAAGCGCCGCCTCGAACGAAACCGCCGCCGCGTCCACGAAGCGCGCGAGCCTTCGGTTCGTAAAACCCGGCACGGCGTTCGACTCCATGACGAGCGTACGGATGTGCATCAGCGCCGCCGTCAGAAGCACAGGCCCCGAAACATATCCGCCCGCGCCGACGACGATGTCTGGACGGAACTCTCTGACGAGCCGCCGCGCCGCGACGAAGCTCTTCGGCAGAATCATGAGTCCGCGCAGACGCGCCGCCAGTCCCATGTTCACCAGCCCCGCCGATTCAATGAGTGACAGTTCAAAACCGGCCTGCGGCACGAGCCGCGTCTCAAGCCCCCGCGCCGTGCCGACGAAGCGAACGACCGAAGCAGAGTCGCGGCGCATCAACTCTTTCGCCACGGCGATGCCGGGATAGATGTGCCCGCCCGTCCCGCCCGCCGCGATCAGCACTCGCAGCCTCATCGCGGAATCTGCCACAGAGACACAGAGACACAGAGAAAAACAAATGCTTTCAAATATGCGGAGCGCAGTCTCTTACCTTCCAAACCTTGATTTACTCTGTGGCTCTGTGGCTCTGTGGCTAATCCCTTCCCGCTCAAGGCGCTCGCGTGCTGCGAGATGTTCAAGAGCACGCCGACCGCGAACAGCGTCGGCACGAGCGACGAGCCGCCGTACGAGATGAACGGCAGCGGGATGCCCTTCGTCGGAACAAGCGCCAGCACGACGCTCATATTAAAGAGAGCCTGCGCGACGATGCCTGTCACGATTCCAAGCCCCAATAGCATCCCGAACCTGTCGGGTGCACGCAGCGCCGCACGCATCCCGCGCCAAAGGAACAGCCCGAACAGCGCGACGACGGCAAGGCCCCCGAACAGTCCCAACTCCTCGCCCACCACCGCGAAGATAAAGTCCGAATGCGCGAACGGCAGGAAGAACATCTTCTGCCGCCCTTCTGTAAAACCAAGCCCGTGGACGCCGCCCGAGCCGACGGCCAGCAGCGACTGCACGACCTGATAGCCCGCGCCCTGCTGGTCGGCCCAAGGGTCGAGGAAAGTCTCCATCCTCTTCAAACGCCACGGCACGAAGACCAGAAGCCCCGCCAGACCGACGAGCACCGGCGCGGCGGCCAGAGCCATGTGCCGGAGCCGCGCGCCCGACGTGAACAGCATGACCGTGCAGATGACACCCAGAATCAAAGCCGTCCCCAAATCAGGCTCGGCCACGACCAGCAGCGCCACCACGCCCGTCACCAACACAGCCGGAAGGAACGTCCTGCGGAACGAGCCTTCATCGCCCGCGCGTCTCTCGAAGAAGCGCGCGAGGAAGATGGCGAGCGCGAGCTTGGAAATTTCCGAAGGCTGCAAAGAGAAGCCCGCGAAGCGTATCCAACGCCGCGCGCCGTTAATCGGCGGGAACGCGAACACGGCCAGCAGCAGCAACAAGGTCAACGCCAGCAGCCCGTAAGCGATCTTCTCATTGCGCAGCAGCACATAGTCGAAGCGCATCCCCGCGAACATCGCGCCCAACCCGATGAGCGTCCAGAGACCCTGCCGCATCACGTAGTAATACTGGCTATGGTTCTCGCCCGCCGCCACGATGGCCGACGCGCTGTAGACCATCACGACGCCAAAGAGCGCCAGCGCCAACGTGCCCGCGAACAACCACTCGTCTGCCTGTAGCTTCCTCGCCATAATCTGAACGCCGCAACGATGAACGATGAACGATGAACTAGGAGACAAGCGTTTTTGTCTTCTCGTTCATCGTTCCGCGTTCAGCGTTCATCATTCCCAACACCTCTTCCTTGAACACGCGCCCGCGGTGCTCGTAGCTGGTAAACATATCGAAGCTCGCGCAGGCCGGCGCAAGCAGCACTACGTCGCCGGGATGGGCCGACTCGTAAGCCTTGCGCACCGCATCACTCATGTCCGAGGCGCGCTGTAGCGTCGGCGCGTAAGCTTTCAACTCGCTCTCGATGCGATCCGCGTCCTCGCCGACTGTGACGAGCGCGCGTGCGTGTCTTTCGATGAGCGGCGCGAGCGGCGCGTAGGGCGCGTTCTTGCCGCGACCGCCGAGGATCAAGACGATCTGGCCCGGCTCTTCCGCGAGCGCCTCGACGGCCTTGACGGCGGCGTCCACGTTCGTCGCCTTCGAGTCGTTGTAGAAGGTCACACCGCCAAACTCCGCGACGCGCTCAAGCCTGTGCTCGACGGGCGCGAAGCGTCGCACGGTCTCGCGCATCGAGTCTGGACTAGCGCCGCACGCAAGCCCCGCGGCGAGCGCCGCCAGCGTGTTCTGCACGTTGTGCAGACCCTTCAACTTCATCTCGTCGCGCGTCAACAGCACACGCTCGCCCGACCATGTGCGCGCGACCAGCTCGCGGCCTCGCAGGAACAGTCCTTCTTCTAGCTCGCGCTCGGTGCTGAACATCGTGACGTGCGCTTCAAGCCCTTCGGCCCAAGTGGAGACGATGGGGTCGTCAGCGTTCAAGATCGCCACGTCGCCCGAGGTCTGGTTGCGGAAGATGCGATGCTTGGCCGCGCCATACTCCGCCAGAGTCTCGTAGCGATCCATGTGGTCGGGCATCAGGTTCAAGACGATTGCTACGGTCGGGCGAAATTCCTTGATGGTTTCAAGCTGGTAGCTCGAAAGCTCGACGACCGTCCAACCATCCTCGCGCGATGAATCGACGAGCGAGACGAGCGGCGTGCCGATGTTGCCGCCCACTTGAACTGGGACACCTGCGTCCTTCAGCAACTCGCCGACGAGCGTCGTGGTCGTCGTCTTTCCGTTAGTGCCCGTGATGCCGACCGTCCGCCCGCGCAGGAAGCGCCACGCGAGTTCTACCTCGCCAATCACCTCCGCGCCCGCACGTTCGGCGTAGCGGACGGGGATGCTCTTCACCGGCACGCCGGGGCTGACGACGACCAACTCCACCTGATCCAACAGCCACGACGGCACATCGCCCGCGAGCAGTTTGACGACGCCCTCGCCCTTCAGCGCCAGCGCGTCGTTCGGCCAGTCGATGAAGCCCTTCCGGTCGTTCAAGACGACGAGTGCCCCACGCGCCGCTAAGAATCGCACCGCCGCCACGCCGCTCCGGCCCGCGCCGATAACCAGAACTTTTTTGCCGTCAAGCTCCATTGAAAAAAGTAGACAGTAGTCAGTAGACAGTAGTCAGTAGGTCTCTGTCGTCATTTGAACTTTGGCCGCCGAGATGTTCGTAGATGTGACGCATGGTTTTTCTACTGACTACTGTCTACTGTCTACTGCCTTTCATCTCAGCTTCAAGGTCGAAAGACTCAGCAGCGCGAACAGGATCGCGATGATGAGGAAGCGGAAGACGATCTTCGGCTCCTTCCAGCCCGACATCTCGAAGTGATGATGCAGCGGCGTCATCTTAAAGAGCCGCCGCCCAGTCCCTAAGCGACGCTTCGTCAGCTTGAAGAACGAGACCTGAAGCGTCACCGACAAAGCCTCGATGACGTAGACGCCGCCGATTAAAACCAGTATCAACTCCTGCTTCGTCAGCACGCCGATGGTGCCGATGGCCCCGCCGATGGCGAGGCTGCCCACGTCGCCCATAAAGACTTCGGCGGGCGGCGCGTTGTACCAAAGAAAGCCGAGGCTCGCCCCGACCATCGCCCCGCAGAAGATCGTTAGCTCGCCGATCTCCTTTTGATGTTCGAGGCCCACGTAGTCGGCCCAGCGCTTGTCGCCGCTGATGTATGTGAACGCGGTCAGCGTCGCCATCGCGATGACCGTCACACTGATTGCCAGCCCGTCAAGCCCGTCCGTCAGATTCACCGCGTTCGAGAAGCCGAGCAAAACAATCGCGATGAACGGCAGGTAAATAATGGGCCCGATGTTCGTGATGTTCTCAAGCGCCGTCCGCTTGAAGAACGGCAGGCTCAACTTCCACGAATAATCGGCCCAGCCCTGATATGTGAAGAAGAAGAGCGCGCCCCACACGCCCAGAGCGATAGCCAACTGACCCGCCAACTTCCAACGTCCCTGTAGGCCGAGGCTCTGCCGCCTGGCGACCTTCAGGTAGTCGTCCATAAAGCCGATGGCGGCGAAGCCCGCGGTCGCCACCAGAATGATCCAGACGTAGAGACTTGAGAGCCTCGCCCACAGAAGCGTCGAGATGAGCACCGAGCCGATGACGAGCACGCCGCCCATCGTCGGCGTCCCGCGCTTGGCCTGATGCGCCTGCGGCCCTTCTTCGCGAATCTCCTGCCCGACCTTCAGACGCCTGAGCGCTTCGATGACGCGCCCACCGAAGACGAGCGAGATGAGAAGCGCCGTGACCGCTGCGTACGCCGTGCGAAACGTCACGTACTGAAAGACGTTCAGTGCCTTGACGAAATACGAATCGCCACTCCCCGTGGCCGAGAGCGACTTGAAGAGCCATTCGTAAAAGATGTAGTAGATCATCTCTGTCGGAGTGATAAGTGATGAGTGATAAGTGATAAGAAATGCCAGCGGCTATCTTATCTTTCTTATTACTTATCACTCATCACTCATCCCGTATCGCGCCTTCAACGCTTCGACGACCCTTTCGGTGTGGACGCCGCGCGAGCCTTTGACGAGGACGAGGTCGCCTGCCCTGACGAATTCGGGGAGCGCGGAGGCCGCCTCTTCCGAAGTCTCGAAGAAACGCGTCGCCTCCGCTCCCATCCCGCCCCTGCGCGCGCCTTCGACCAACGCGCGCGCAAGCCCTCGTACCCCCCACAACACATCGACACCGAAGCCTGCAATCTCACGCCCCGCCTCGCGGTGGAGCGCCTCGCCTTCGTCGCCGAGTTCGAGCATCTCGCCCGCGACGACGATTCGACGCTCGACGCCTTCGCCCCCTCCGGCCAACGCCTCACTCATGCTCAGAAGCGACTGCGGGTTCGAGTTGTACGAGTCGTCAACGACCGTGAACCCCGCGTTGAAGCGCAAGACCTCACCACGCATCTCCGAAGGCGCTGCCGTCGCGAGCGCCGATGCAATTTCATCGACGCCGATGCCGAAACAGGTCGCGACCGCCGCTGCCGCCAGTGCGTTCAGGACGTTGTGCCTGCCGTGCATCGGAAGCAACACCTCCGCCTCTTCTCCCTCGGGCGTTCGCAAGTTGAAACGGCTCGTGCCGACTCCGACCGTCACAACGTCAAAGGCCAGAACGTCCGACCCCTCGCGCGTGCCGTAGGTGATGACGCGCGAGGCATGCCCGGCCTTTGCACGCATCGCCGCGACGCGCTCGTCGTCGGCGTTCAAGATGGCCGTGCCACCCCGTTTCAATCCTTCGACGAGTTGAGCCTTGCCCGCGGCAATCGCCTCGACCGATCCCATGAATTCGAGATGGACTGGCGCGACGTTCGTCAAGACCGCGATATCGGGCGGCGCAACCAGACAGTGTCTCGCGATCTCGCCCGGCATCGACATGCCCATCTCAAGCACAGCCACATCGAAGTCCGTGGGACGAGCGCCGTCCGACTCCATCTGCAAGACCGAGAGCGCCACGCCCAGCTCGTTGTTGTAGTTCTTGCGGCTGCGCAAGACCCTCCGGCCCGTAGAGCCGAGCACGTGTGCGGTCAAGTCCTTCGTCGTCGTCTTGCCCGCGCTCCCCGTGATGGCGATGACGGGTCGGCCCCACGCGTCGATTGTGCCGCGCGCGACGAGTTGCAGCGCCTCGATCACGTCTTCGACCAGCAGCAGCCGGTCATGGAAGGCGCGCAACTCTTCATCGCCCTCGACGCGTGCGGCGCGTGCGACCACGGCGAGCGCCCCCTGCTCGAAGGCTTCGGGGATGAAGCGGTGCGCGTCTGCAAACGACGTGGCCGTGAAGCAGTGCCGCCGGTAGTCTTCGGGCGAGAGCGCGAAGAAAAGCTCGCCCGCCGCGGTCGCGCGCGAGTCAATCGAAAAACCACTTATTTCCTTGTCAAAGAGCCATGCAAGCGCCTCCAGTGGGGCGCGCATCAATCTTGCCGCATCTCCAACTTTCACTCTGCCTCTTCCTCCAGACGCTGACGTTCTCGGCCGTTGCCCGCGTCGCGCCGAAGGGAGAGCCGGGCCGACTCTTTAAGTCTCCTCCTCCCGCACATCGTACGCGGCGGAGGCGTGTGCCGGCTCGGGCATCTGCTCCGCGAAGTCGTACGTGTGGGAAGGGGCGCGTTCAGTTATTCTGCGCGCGGTGCGGTTGCGGCGCAAACGCTCCCGGCAATCGGCTACACGTCGTCTCATCTCCATTCCCTGACAGACTTCGCTCGGCGAAGGATTAACCAGCGTCCTCTGATTTCTCATCTCACCTTCCGGGGAAACTCAAGGGGTCTTGGGGTCAAGAAAGCGTTTCGGCCTTCAACTCTCTGCTTCACACGGGCCGCGCGTCGTTCACATCGCCACTCGACCGTTGAAACAGACAAGAGCCGGTAAGGGGAGAGCCGGCAGCTTTCAAATCGCAAATCAAAAATCGCAAATCAAAAATGCTCTTCAGTCGCTCCGTCCAAACTCGATGCGGACAGTCTGGCCGGACTCGACGGAAGCGCCGACCTCCGGACTCTGTCGAAGCGCACGACCCTCGCCGCGCGCCTCCAGCTCAAGTCCCAGACGCTCGCAGATGCGCGCCACGTCGCGAACGCTGCGCCCACGAAGGTCTGGCATCAGCAGTTCCCGCTCGCGAGCCGCCGCATAGACGACCTCGCCGATCTCTCCACCCGCCGCCGACGCGTTCTGCGTCACCTCCGGCAACCCCGAAGTCCCGACAGCGGCACTCTCATGCTCCTTCGACGCATTCGTTCCGTGCTGATTCGCCGCGAGCAACGCGGGCGCGAGACTGGCCGCGAGTTGGCCCGCGGGCGACTTCGCGTCAGGCGCTTGGTCGGGCTTCACGTCGAGGTATGGAAGTATCTGGTTGGCGATTTCGCTGAAGACGGGCGCGGCCACATCGCCGCCGTGATGCGCGCCGACGGGTTCGTCCACCATGACGATGATGACCGCCGCGGGACTCTCGACCGGCGCGAAGCCGACGAACGAGGCCACGTACTTCGTCGCCGAGTATGTGCGCGTCTTCGGGTCGATCTTCTGCGCCGTACCCGTCTTGCCCGCCGCCGTGTAGCCTTCGAGCCGCGCGGCCTTCGCCGTGCCCTCCAGCGTCACCATCTCCATCATCCCGCGCAGCGTCCTCGCCGTCTCGGCACTCACGACGCGATGTGACTCGGGCTGTGCCTGCTCGACCGTCTTGCCTTCGGTGTCGCGCGTCTCGCGCACGAGATGCGGCGAGACGCGCACGCCGTCGTTGGCTATCGCCGCGTAGGCTCCGGCCATCTGCACCGGCGTGACGCCGACCTCCTGCCCGATGGCGATTGAGCCGATGGAACTCGGCTGCCACTTCGACACGTCGCGCACAAGCCCGCGCGTCTCGCCCGGCAGCTCGACTCCCGTCTTCGAGCCGAAGCCGAACCGACGCATGTATTCGTACATCCGTGGGTTTCCGACCTTCATCCCGAGCTTGATGGCCGCAACGTTTGAAGATTTCGCCAGAGCTTCGGTCGCCGTTAGGCTACCGCGCGCGTGGTCGTGAACGATTCGACCGAAGACGTTGATCGTGCCGGGGCAATCAATCCGGTCGTCCGGCTTGATTAACTTCTCCTCGATGGCCGCGGTATAAGCGACGACCTTGAAGGTCGATCCAGGCTCGTAGATGTTCTGGAGCGCGTCGTTGCGGCGCGCCTCCAAGCTCGTCTCACCAGCATCGTTCGGGTCGAAGGCCGGCGCGTTGGCAAGCGCCAAAAGCTCGCCCGTGCGCGGGTCGAGCACGACGGCTGCCGCAGACTTCGCGTGCGTCCTCTCGACCACGGCCGCAAGCTCGCGCTCGACGATGTACTGCACGTTCTGGTCAATCGTGAGCACGATGGTCTGGCCGTCGCGCGAATTACTCCCTTCGCTCTCGAAGCCGTGGCGCTTCGCGTCAGCGTCAACGACGAGGCGGCCCGGCTCACCCGTCAGCGCCGCGTCGTAAACCTGCTCGACTCCCGCAAGCCCTCGCGCGTCGAGTCCCACAAACCCGAGCACGTGCGCCGCGAGCGCCCCGTTCGGGTAGTGCCGCTTCTGCTCCTCGACCGAATAGACGCCCTTGATCTTCAATCCCTGAACCGCGCGCGACTGCTCCTCTTCAACTCTCCGCGCGAGCCAGATGAAGCCGCGCCGCGCTGCCTTCGCCTCTTTCAAACGTGCCGCAAGCCCCGTCCCATCTATATTAAGGACGCGCGCAAGGGACTCCGACGCCCCTTCGACGTTCTCGATCTCGCGCGGGTCGGCGAAGAAAGAATCGACATCGATGCTGCGCGCAAGCTCGCGGCCCTCTCGGTCGAGGATGAGACCGCGCGCCGCCGCCTGCGGCTCGATGTCGAGTTGCTGCGCGCGCGCTCGCTTCGCCAGCCACTCGTGCTGCGATGTTTGCAGGTAGGCGAGACGCGCCCCGATGACGACCATCCACAGACAAAGAAAAACGGCGACTACTAAAGCACGTCGCCGTGAAGCGTCGGGACGCAGTGTTTGATCCGAGCCGTAGCGGTCTAACATATCAGGCAGCGGCCTCTCATCTGTCTTCCGAAGCGTCGCTCATCCGTCTTCCGAACCGACGGCGAGGCACGCGCCGGAGCGTGTGATCGCTCCTCAAAATCCCTCGCGCGGCTAAGCAATGGGAAGAGGCCGAGCGCGGGCGGACTTGCGTTCTCAAAACCTCCTTCGCCTAGCGACGCAAAACCGTCCCGGCGCTCGCCCCCACGAAGACGCGCGCATCGCGCCGGGGTTCGCCGGACGCCGAGGTCTCTATCTGCGACGCACGCACGGGCTGCATCCCCATTCCGCGCCCGGCCTGCTCCAATTGCGCAGGCGAGGAACTCTCCTCCACTGCCAGGATCAGCCGGTGCTGCTCATCTAAAAGCTCCTCACGCTCGCGCCTGAGCGCCTCGGTCTTGTAGCCGTAATCGACGGCTAGAATCTGCTGGCGCACGGCGTAGATAAATCCGCCCGCCAGCACGAGACAACCCGCGAGCAAGAGCATCTGTCGCCTCGCGGCGCGCGGGTCTCGCTCGCGTCGGACGTACGGGTTGGGGTACTGCTGGGGCACTCTTCTCATCGGTTATTGGGCCTCGAACTTCCGGGTCAGATTGTTGAGCTTTTAAAAGACCGGAGGTGAGGCTCGGGTCTCATCGACTCTTCTCTCCGGTCACGCCTCAGGCGGCGTCCGTTAAAGTTTCAAACAGGCGCGCAGTTTGGCACTCCGCGCGCGGGGGTTCTCCTCCACCTCTTGCTCGTTCGGCGTCACTGGGCGACGCGTCAGAATCTCGACCGCGGGGCGCGCGCCGCACGTACAGACGGGAGCCCGCCGGTCGCACTCGCAACGACCCGAAAGTCTCCTGAGCGCCAGTTTCACTACGCGATCCTCCAGCGAGTGAAAGCTGATGACGGCGAGTCGCCCCCGGGGCTGTAAAAGATCGACGGCTGTTTCGATGAACTCGTCCAGCCTTTCAAGCTCTTCGTTGACGGCGATGCGCAGGGCCTGAAAAGTCCGCGTCGCAGGGTGAATCCTGTCCCCTCGCTTGTATCCGACGGCCCTCACGACCAGTTCGGCAAGCTGCCTGGTCGTCCTCAAAGGCTCGCCCCGCTCTCGCCTTTCGACTATCCAGCGGGCAATGCGCCGCGACTTACGCTCCTCGCCGTACTCGTAGATGATTCGCGCGATCTCCTCTTCCGGCAGCCGTTCGAGGAGTTCCGTCGCCGTTTCTTCCGGCCCGTCGGCGTCCATGCGCATGTCAAGCGGCGCGTCGTGGCGGAAGCTGAAACCACGCTCAGGCGTGTCAAACTGGAGCGACGAGACGCCGAGGTCGGCCAGAACGCCGCTCGCCTCCTGCTCGCCCGCCTCGCCCAACACCCGAGCGATGTCGCGAAAATTCGCGTGGACAGCATGGAAGCGCAAGCCAAATCGCACCAGACGCTCCGCGGCGAGTCGTAAGGCTTGACGGTCGCGGTCGATGCCCAGCACCCGCGCGTCCGTCGAGGCTTCGAGAATCGCTTCGCTGTGCCCGCCAAGGCCAAGCGTCGCATCAACAAACAGCCCGCCGCGCTTAGGGGCGAGCAAACGGATAACTTCAAAGAGCAACACGGGGCGATGGGGCGCTTCAGGCCCCCCTCCTGACGCAGCCATTACCACCGCCCCGTGATCTTGAAAAGCAGCAGCGAGTCGTGCGTGACGAGTGACGGGGTGACGAGCATGGGGTTCTTGATCCTTGCTTTTGCCTTATCGCTCAACACTTTCACTCTTTGCCGCTTCTCAGATTCCCAGTCGCGCTATCGCAGCCTCATCTTCCTCCGTGTAGGGATCGGACAGAAGACGTTGCTCAAAGCGCTCCAGCTCCCAGACTTCCAAGTATGTCAAATATCCCAGAACCGCCACGTCGCCGACGACCGCCGCCGACTTTCTCAGCAGCGGGTGGATAAGGACGCGTCCCTGTCCGTCAACCATCGCTTGCTGGCCGTAGTAGTTCGTCCTGTCAAGGAACTTTCTTCTCGCAGGGTCCATCGAGGGAAGGAGCGCCAGACGCTGTTCGATGGACTCCCATTCGGGCAAGGGATAAATCCGTACGCAATCGCCGATCAGGCTCGTAACATATAGTTCCTGGGTGGTATATTTCTCTTCAATGTAGCGCCTGAAGGCCGTCGGAATTTTGAGTCGTCCCTTTTCATCAATCCGCGCCGTGTAATTTCCTCTCAGCATAAGGGTTTGCGGCGTCGGCTCGGGGCGAGGACTGCTTAAAACTTAAAGTGAAACTCTAACCATCGTCGGCAAGCTGCTCACTGTAACCCACTTTCAGCCACTTTTGACCACCCGCCGCGAATAGTACGCTCCCCTTAAGCACCCTGTCAAGAGTAAAAACATGGTCAAAACGAAAATTTTAAGCACGATTTGGTGTGGTGAGCTTAAAGCTTCCCGTAGCCAATAGAACATCTATCCTGTATATTGACACGAAAGGATATAAATAATTAAGGACAGGCAGAGCAGCTATCTAAGCTTCGGATGAATTTCGGTGAACTTCTATTCTTCGGCAGCCTCGTGGCGCTGGCTAATGTCGTAGGCGGGCTTCTGCTGGCCCGACCAGGCACTTTTCAACGGAGCCGCCGCTTTCTCAGCTATCTTGTAGCCCTGGGTGCGGGCTTTATGCTGGCGGCGATTTTTATCGAAATCGTCCCGGAAGTGGTTGTTTTATGGACGAAAGGGGCTGTGGACGGTGCGGGGGCGGGGCATGGTGTGCTCGGCGCGATGACGCTGCTGCTGGCTGGATATCTCCTCATCCATTTTTTTGAGCATACGATTGCGCCGCATTTTCACTTCGGCGAGGAGACGCACCCAGAGGCGGTTGTGCGCTCTTCGGCGGCCTACACGGCCATCGGCGGGCTTTCGATTCATACTTTTTTTGATGGTGCTTCGGTCGCCTCGGCCTTTGTCGTGGACAGGAAAGTGGGGCTTTTGGTCTTCGTCGCCGTGCTGCTGCACAAGGTGCCTGAGGGGTTTACGGCAGCATCTATCATACTGGCGTCGGGGCGTTCGGCGAGACGTGCGCTGTATGCGACTTTGATTATAGGAGGGGCGACGCTGGCTGGCGTCCTGACGGTGGCAGTGTTACAGGCGCATGTGACAGAGGCGGTGACGTATGCGCTTCCCTTCTCGGCAGGAGTGACACTGTACGTGGCGGCGAGCGACCTCATCCCGGAGGTCAATCACCTTGAGCACAAGAATCCTTTCGTGTCGCTCGTAGTCTTCGGCGGTGTCGCACTCTTCTACCTGCTGCACGTTTTAATTGAAAGTTGAAGTTGGCTGCGGTCGTGGCAAAGATAAAAAACGAACCGTTCGAGATTTTCGTAATAGCTTCCAAGTTAATATCATTGTGAAATTGATAGAGAAAAACCTTTCGAGTCCGCTCGCCGCCAGCCTGGCGCTTCTGCTCTGCCTCTTTGCGTGCGCGGGGGCGGCGCATGCGCAGGACGCGCGGGCGTACACGCAGGCACCGCTTGCGCAGCCGACAGGCTATTACAAGTACATCGAGGACGACGCCAACGTCATCGAGCCTGCGACGAAGGAGCGGCTGGCGGCCATCCTCAACCACCTCAAAGAGCGTGCCGACATCGAGTTCGCCGTCGTCACGGTGCCCACCACAGGCGCGACTGACATCTTCGAGTATTCGCTGTCTTTGGCGCGCGGATGGGGCATCGGCTCGAAGGAGGGCGAGAAGAACGGCTTGCTTCTGGTCGTTGCGGTGAACGACCGCAAGTGGCAGGTGCAGGTCAGCCGCCATCTCGAAGGAGACATACCGGACTCGCTTGCGGGCGAGATCGGTCGGCAGCGTTTGATGGGGCCCTTCAAGCAGGGCGATTACAGCAAGGGCATTTCAGACTTCGTGCAGACCGTCGTGGCGACGCTGGCTGAGAAGCGCGGTTTCCAGTTGGAAGGCATCGACCAGTCTTACGCGTACAGAGCACCTGTGAGGCAGTATCGCGACACGCGGACGCGCGAGGCGGGCGGCTTTAGTTTAGGCGGCTGTTGCGTGGGAGTCGTGGTCTTGATGTTCCTGCTCTCGATGTTCCGTGGGGGACGAGGTGGGCGGGGCGGTCGTGGTGGTGGTGGCGGTGGATGGCTGAGTGCGCTGCTGCTTGCTAACGCGCTCAGCGGCGGGCGGCGTAGTTCGAGTGGGTGGGGCGGCTTCGGCGGAGGCGGAGGCTCCGGCTGGGGTGGAGGTGGTGGAGGTGGTGGAGGCTTTGGGGGCTTCGGCGGTGGAGGCGACTTTGGCGGTGGCGGCGCTGGCGGGAGTTGGTAGAAAAGTAAGACGGAAGGCAGAAGAATGTGGGATGAAAGTCGTCTTGAAGGATGAGGGATGAGAGTCGTGTTGAAGGTTGAAGGATGAGAGTCGTGTTGAAGGATAAGAGTCGTGAAGATGAGAGCCGTGTTGTCAGAGGTTTGCTTTTACTTCAGTCGTTCTACTCTTCATCTTCTGATTCTTGCGGGGTGTGAATAAGTATGGCGAATAGAGTGGCGCAGGAGGCGTTCAATCATCTGATCGGCGACCTGAAGGCGACGCACGGCGACAACCTCGCTGCGGTCGTATTATACGGGTCGGCGGCTTCGGGCGACTTCGTACAGTTGGAGTCGGACTACAACCTTTTGATCGCGCTCGAACGCATCACGCCGGAGGACTTGCGTCTGGCGCAGGCCCCGATGCGCGAGTGGCAGCGGCTCGGCCACCCGTTCCCGGTCTACTTCACCTTTAAGGAGCTTCACGATGCGGCGGATGTCTTCCCCATCGAGTTCCATCAGATGGAGCGTGCGCGGGTCGTGCTCTACGGGCGTGACCCCTTCGAGAGCTTTCACATCTCGGACGAGAATCTGCGTCACCAGACCGAGTACGAGCTGCGTAGCAAGCTCATCCAACTGCGCCGCCTCTACATCCCGGCCTCCGCTTCCGCAGAGCGTCTGCGCGACTTGATGAGCGACAGTCTTTCGAGCTTTGCCACGCTGTTCGCGCCCGTCCTGTTGCTGCACGGGCAGGAGCCGCCCGTCCTCAAGCAAGAGATCGTGCGCGCCGCCGTGCGATTGCTCGGCCTCGACGGCGGAGTCTTCGAGCGCATCTTCGAGGTGCGCGCGGCGGGCGACGCGTCTGCGCTCGGCGAGCGCGAGGCCGACGCGTTGTTCGCGTCTTACATGGCGCAGATCGAGCGCGTCATCGACGCGGTTGACCGGCTGGAAGTTGCCGGCCACGTGTAGTTTTTTAATCAAAGGGTTTTACCCCGCAAGGTTTTGTTGGAGTGAGGAGGAGATTTATGAATAGACGAAGGATGCTACTGTTCGCAGTGGTCGTGGTCATCGCAGTGTCGTCCGGCGGCTGCGGCTACAACACGCTCGTCACGAAGCAGCAGAACGTCAGGGAGAAGTGGGCCAACATCGAGTCGCAGCTACAGCGCCGTGCCGACCTCATCCCGAACACGTTCGAGGCAGCACGCGCCTCCAGCATACAGGAGCAAGAAGTCTTCGGGCAGATAGCTGAAGCGCGCTCGCGCCTGCTCAATGCTACACATGATGCACCGAAGGGCGAGAACGGCGACAAGACGCCCGAGCAGAAGCAGGCCGTCATCGACGCGGCGAACAGCTTCGGCGGCACAGTCGGCCGCCTGCTCTCGCTCGCCGAAGCATACCCCGAGCTACGCTCGACCGAGAGCTTTAAGAAGGTGCAGGATGCCGTCGAGGGCACGGAGAATCGCATCTCGGTTGCGCGCGAGGACTACAACGCGGCGGTGAAGGACTACAACACTACGCGCAGCACATTTCCAACGGTCATCGGCGCGAAGATGTACGGCTTCAAGGATGAGCCGTACTTCCGTGCAGAGGAAGGCGCGCGCGAAGCGCCGAAGATTAACGCCGACTCGCTACGCCGCAACCAGAGCGGACAGTCAAACAAGTAAGGCACAAACAAGGAACCGCGAGCGTGAGCGGGTAGAAGTTACGAA
>JAVRON010000084.1:0-6018 GCA_032162705.1 Acidobacteriota bacterium | reverse complement strand
CCTCGCGCGCCTCGTGCATCCGTGCCTTGCGCTCGCGCGTGAGCGTCTGCACGGTCGGGCCCGAAATCGGTGTGTGAGCAGACAAAGGCGAAGAGTTCTCCTTGAACTGGCAGAGCTTGAAAGTCTTGCTCTAAAAAACGGCGTGGCAAATCGAATGAGGAGAGAATCCGTCACATAACTTTAAGCCACGCGCCCCAGGGAATTTTGTCGGGCGCAAATCATAGCAAGGCAGGTATGAGAAGGCAAAAGGCAAAACTAGGGGCGAGGGGCTAGAGACCAGGGGCTAGTTAAGAACTTCTTTTTAACTAGCCCCTGGTCTCTAGCCCTTAGCCTCTATCTTACTGCGTTGCGCCGGGCAGCAGGTTGAAGTAGGCGGCGGCGTCCTCGGGCGAGAGTACGGGGTGGAAGGTCTTGCCATAGCGGCCGGTGATGATGCGGACGTAAGCTTGCGTCTCGTCGAAAGGCGGCACGCCCTCGTACTTATCGACGTTGCCCTCGCCCGCGTTGTAGCCTGCGAGCGCAAGCGTCACGTCGCCGTCGAAACGCTTGAGGAGAAAGCGCAGATACTTCGTGCCGGCCTCGACGTTCGACTCGGCATCGTTCAAGTCGGCGCAGTTGAAGCGCTTGGCCGTCGCGGGCATGAGCTGCATCAATCCTTGCGCGCCGACGTGTGAGACGGCTTCGTTCTTGTACTTCGACTCCTGCCAGATGACTGCGTGAAGCAGACGCGGGTCAACACCCTCGCGCTCGCCGACGTGCATGATGATAAGGTCGAGATTGCGGTCGCCCGACGTGGGCACGTCCGCGGGGATGTATTCCTCGATAGAGACGACGGCCTCTGCGGTCTTAGCCGAGACGGGCGCGAGCACGCGCGTGAAAGAGCTGTCGGTAAAATTAGAAATGACGAAGATAGCCAGAATGGCGAAGACGACGTTCCTAAAAGAGCGCAGACGGGGATACGTTCTGGTCAAGTGCATTCTCGGTCGTTCTCCATGTGAGCTAGTGACCTCTGCGTTCGCTTGTAGGGTCAGCGAGGTCGGCGATTTTCACTTGCACATCGCCAGCGATGCACGGGGTTCGGGGGCTACGCATGGTGGCAACGAACGGGCTTCAACCTCAACAAAAGAGCCAGCCTGTCGGAACCGCAAGCTTAGACGAATGAGATTGCAATCCAGTTGTATTCAACGCATGGAACCTATCCATCTAAGTGCTTGAGATGTATGCCTTTAAATCAACCAGGGTTAAGTCACTGACAGGCTATCAGTTGACCCTTCAATCTCTCATCATGAATTGCAACTTAGCCTTCTTCGAGTGAGTTTCACGTACCGAAGACGGACAAACTTTTTATATCTTCCGGCAATATTTTTTTGCGTCAGAATGATGTAGTAGACGCGGACGCGTGCGGGTGCATCGAAGGTTTGCCGCCGTTTGCACATAGGATTTTTGTTCGTATAATTTCAGGCGGGACGATTCTAATAATAAGAGTGGAAGTTTAGAGGGGAGATTAAAGAGAGTGCCCATCTACGAGTACAGTTGTAAGAAGTGCGGCGCGCACATGGAAGTGATGCAGAAGGTTTCGGACAAGCCGCTGGCGCGACACGCGAAGTGCGGCGGCAAGCTCGAAAAGGAGTGGTCGCGGACTGGCTTCCAGTTCAAAGGCTCCGGCTGGTACGTGACCGACTACGCTGCGAAGAAGCCGGACGCGAAAGATGGAGGAGAGTCGAAGACGGACTCATCGTCGAAAGCGGACTCTTCATCTACTAAGACTGACTCTTCATCTACTAAGAATGACTCTGCTAAGAATGACTCTTCGTCGAAAGCAGATTCTTCAAACAGGTCTGCGGGTACGGAGTCGAAGAGTGAGGCGAAGAAGAAGGGCGAGACCAAGCCCGCCTCGACTTCCGGCGGCGACTAGAGACGGGAAGAGACATGCGCGCGAACCTCAAACTCATTACTGTGCTCGCCGTCTTCTGCGTCCTGCTCGCCGGACTCGCAGCCGGACAGGCGGGCAGACGTTCGAGCGCGGACACGGAACTCGGCAAGGAGCGCGGCATGTTCCTGAACGTCACGGCCGCGCGCGCCGACGGCTCGGACGAACGCGTCACCGCAAAGGAGCTGGCGCTCTACGACGGCGGGACGGAGCAGTCTATACAGAGCTTCGCGCCCGACCCCAGCCCTGCGCGCATCGTCATTCTCGTGGACAACTCTTTGGGACTGCGCGCCGACATTGAGAAGTTGCAGAAGGCGACGCGCGAGTTCGCCTACGAGATTTACGAGGGCGATCAGGTGATGGTCATCGGCTATGACCAGAACGCAGAGATCATCACCGACTGGACGGACGACGCGAAGAAGGTCGAGGCGACGCTTCCCACGTTTCGCAAGCGCGGCGAGCCGCATCTCTTCGACGCGCTCTCGGCCGTCATCAGCGACGCGCTGGGGCCCTTCGTCGCACGCAACCGCAAGCGCGTCATCGTGCTCGTCGCCGACGGGCTTGACCGTGGGAGCCGCACGCACTTTCAAAAAGTCTTCGACGACCTGTTGCGTCAGGACATCACGGTCTACGCGCTCCAGATTCCAGACCGCACGGGCGGGGCGTTGCGCCGCGACAGCCTGAAGCCCGCGCAGGCCATCCAGAAGCTAACGGAAGGGACGGGCGGACGTATCCTCTCCGTCAACGACTCGCGCGAGGCCGCCAAAGAGATTTGCGACGAGCTGCGGAAGCGTCGCTACGTGCTCGCCTACACGCCCACGAGCCTCCCGCTCTACGACGCGCGCCGCCTCCTCATCGTCCCACACGAAGGCATCAACGTGCGCCACAAGCTGCAACAGCCGGGGAGCTAAAGCAGTGACGAGTGACAGGTGACGAGTGACGAGCTTGACGGGATGAAGCCCCGTCAGGGGCGGAAGAATGTAGCCCACGGCGTAAGCAGTGGGTAACGAGACACAAAATAAATTGAAAGCCCCGGAGGGGCGAAAGAAGTCTTAAGAGCCGTGCTGAATCAGATTTCTTTCGCCCCTCCGGGGCTTCGATTATTTTGTTGCTTAGTTCCCACGGCTCGCGCCGTGGGCTACATTCTTCCGCCGCCTTCGGCGGCTCACTGCTCATGACTTTCGAGAGTAGATGTAGAACATAACGGCGATGATGATGAGGAGGACTGTTTCGAGTTCGAGGAAGTATTGCGGATCGAAGCGACCCGTCTCGTCATGGCCGACCGGGTAGAGAAAGAAAGTGCCGCAAACGACGCCGACCGTCAGCCAGATGATTTGTCGCTTCCTATCCCACATCGGTTTAAGAGTCTGAAGTCTGAAGTCTGGAGTCTGAAGTCTGGAATCTGAAGTCAAAACAGATAGCACGCGTGCCTGCTTGTCTTGACTTCAGACTCCAGACTCCAGACTTATTTTTCCTTATTTCTGTTGGAGCTTGTGCAGTCGCTCGGCGGCGGCTTCGAGCGTCTCGTCGCGTTTGCAGAAGCAGAAGCGAACTTGGCGCGCGCCGAGTTCGGGGCGACTGTAGAAGCTTGAGCCGGGGACGCAGGCGACGCCGATCTCGCGTACAAGGAAGCGCGTGAACTCCACGTCGTCTTTAAAGCCGAAGCGGCCGATGTCTGTCATGACGTAGTAAGCGCCGTCGGGGCGGAAGACTCCGAACCCAACGTCTTCGAGGATGGGCAGAAGCATATCTCGACGGCGCAGGTATTCTCTTCCAAGCTCTTCGTAATAAGAGGGCGGCATGCGGAGCGCGTAGGCTCCCGCGCGTTGCAGGGGGGCGGCAGCGCCAACCGTCAGGAAGTCGTGAACCTTACGAACGGCGCTCGTAATCTCGGGCGGAGCCAGCACGTAGCCGACCCGCCAGCCCGTCACCGAGTAGGTCTTCGACATCGAGTTAACGACGACTGTCCGCTCGCGCATACGCGGCAGTTGCGCCATCGAGATATGCTCGACCTCTCGGTCTTCGCGCGGGTAGAGGATGTGCTCGTAGATTTCGTCCGTGAAGCAGAGCGCGTCGAACTCACGGCAAAGGTCGGCGATGAACTCCATCTCTTCGCGCGTGAAGACCTTGCCCGTCGGGTTGTTCGGGTTGCAGAGGATGATGGCCTTCGTGCGTTCGTTGAAGGCGGCGCGCAGCTCGTCGGGGTCGAAAGTCCATTCGGGCGCTTGAAGTGGGACGTAGCGCGGCGTCGCGCCTGAGAGGATAGCGTCGGGCGCGTAGTTTTCGTAGAAAGGCTCGAAGACGACGACCTCTTCGCCGGGATCGACCGTCGCCATCATCGCGGCGATCATGCCTTCGGTCGAGCCGCAGGTGACGGTAATCTCCGACTCGGGGTCATAGTCCAGACCGAGAAACCAGCGCGTCTTGTCGGCGATGGCTTCGCGGAAATCCTTCGCGCCCCAGGTGACGGCGTACTGGTTCACGTCGTCACTGATGGCTGCGGCGGCGGCGCGCTTGAGGTCTTCGGGCGCGGGGAAATCGGGGAAGCCTTGTGAGAGATTGACCGCGCCGTGCTTGATGGCCTCGCGCGTCATCTCGCGGATGACGGACTCCGTGAAGCGGCTCGCTTTCTGCGAGACGTGGCGGTGCTTTGCGGTCTCGTTTGAAGCCATCCGTGTGATGTCCTTCCCCTGGTCGGTTTTAGTCGGTTGTAATTGTCTCCAACGCCTCGGAAGGCGATGCTCTCACAAATTTCGCGCGCGAGGCAAACCAGCACAAGATCGGTTGACCGCACGCGGCGACGTTGACGCGGGACGGAGTTTGGGTGTAGAAGCTTTGCTCGTTTGCCTGCCTACAAACTTTTACTTCGTCCCAACGCCTCGCCGGAAAACAGCACAGAGGAGATATCATCGAATGAGTTCAGTCAGCGAATCTAACAACGTCAACCCGGAAAAACTTCAAGCCTTCATCGGCAAAGTCGTCGGAGACTTTGGCGCGGCGCTCAGTTCCACGCTGGTCTACATCGGCCAGCAACTCGGTCTCTACAAGGCTCTGGCCGACGGCGGGGCTTCGACGCCCACAGAGTTGGCCGCGCGCACGGGAACCGTCGAGCGCTATGTGCGCGAGTGGCTTATTAATCAAGCGTCGGGCGGCTACGTCGAGTACGACCCTTCGAGCGGTCGCTTTCATCTCTCGCCCGAACAGGCCGTGGCGCTGACCGACGTGGAAAGCCCTTTCTACGTCGGCGGCGGCTTCTACGTCGTCAAGGCGATGACACGCGCCGAGCCGCGCATCACCGAGGCATTTAAGAATGGCGGCGGGATGCTCTGGGGCGACCACGACCCAGACCTCTTCGTCGGCACCGAGCGCTTCTTCCGCCCCGGCTACACGATGAACCTGACGAGTTCGTGGATTCCTTCGCTCGAAGGCGTCGAGGAGAAGTTGAAGGCGGGCGGTAAGGTTGCCGACGTAGGGTGCGGCCACGGCGCTTCGACGATCATCATGGCGAAGGCATACCCCGCTTCGCGCTTTTACGGCTTCGACAATCATCCGCCTTCAATCGAGCACGCGCGGAAGGCGGCTGAAGCGGCGGGCGTCGGCGACCGCTGCGAGTTCGAGGTGTCGAGCGCGAGCGAGATACCCGGCGAAGGCTACGACATGATCGCCTTCTTCGATTGCCTGCACGACATGGGCGACCCCGTCGGGGCCGCGCGCCGCGCCTGCGAAGTGCTTGCGGAGACGGGCAGCGCGCTTATCGTCGAGCCGATGGCGGGCGACCGTGTGGAAGACAACTTCAACATCATCGGTCGAACCTTCTCGGCGGCCTCGACGCTCTGCTGCACGTCGAACTCGCTGGCGCTCGGCGGCCCCGCCCTCGGCGCGGTCGCCACGGAAGACGCACTCCGCGAGGTCGTCATGCAGGGCGGCTTCAAGCAGTTCCGCCGCGCGACCGAGACTCCCTTCAATCGCGTCTTCGAGGCGCGACGTTAAGAGAAAGGGATGAAAGAAACGATGAACGCGGAACGATGAAGGATGAATAGAAGACAAATTGTTTTTATTCATCCTTCATCGTTCATCGTTCATCGTTC
>JAVRON010000083.1:0-19704 GCA_032162705.1 Acidobacteriota bacterium | reverse complement strand
CCGTTGATGACCGACAACGGCACCTTCATCATCAACGGCACGGAGCGCGTCATCGTCTCGCAGCTCCACCGCTCGCCCGGCGTCTTCTTCGAGAAGTCGCCCGTCTATCTGGCGAAGGTCATCCCGTACCGAGGCTCGTGGGTCGAGTTCGAGTACGACCAGAAGAACCTGCTCTACGTTCGCATCGACCGCAAGCGCAAGTTCCTCGCCTCGATCTTCTTGCGTGCCCTCGGCATCTGGCTCAACCCGCAGTTCAACCCGAAAGGGTTCGGCTCTGACTCTCTCTTAGAAGATGCGGTCAAGAACGCGGCCTTCGGCGACGAGGACATCCTGCACTCCTTCTACATCGGCGACGAGGTGCGGGTCGAAGAGGGACGCCTGTACATTCAGGTGCGTGAGGATGGGCCGACCAATCTCGTCGGCATGAAGACCGAGCACGACATCAAGGGGCGCGGAGCAAGCGAGCCAGTCGTCAAGGCGGGCAAGAAGGTCACGGCCTCAACGCTCAAGGACATCCGCAAGGCGCACATCAAAGAGGTCGAGGTCGATTCGCAGCAGTTCGACGGCGCATACGCTCTCTCCGACGTGGTCAACACGGAGACGGGCGAGGTCATCGTCGAGTCGAACAACGAGATTACGCCCGCCAAGCTCCAGGAGGTCGCGGAGGCCGGAGTGACAGGCTTCACGGTCTTCTTCCCCGAGCGCGACGATCTGGGCAGCGTGCTCTCGCAGACCTTGAAGAAGGATGTGATTACGAAGCCCGTGGACGCGCTTTTGGAAATCTACCGCAAGATGCGTCCCGGCGACCCGCCGACCGTGCAGACCGCTTATCGCCTGTTCGAGGGCATGTTCTTCGACGAGCGGAAGTTCGACCTCTCGCGCGTCGGTCGCCTGAAGTTCAACATCAAGATGGGACGCCCCGAGCGCGAGCGCATCGAAGACCCTCTGCTTTCGGCGAACGACTTCGTGCAGGTCATCTCTTATCTTTTGAAGATGCGACGCAACCCCGTCGAGTACCTCGCGGACGACATCGACCACCTCGGCAATCGCCGCGTGCGTGCCGTCGGCGAGCTGCTTGAGAATCAGTTCCGCATCGGACTCGTCCGCATGGAGCGCGCCATCAAGGAGAAGATGTCGATCCAGCAGGAGATGCAGACGACGATGCCGCGCGATCTCATCAACGCCAAGCCGGTGACGGCTGCCGTTCGTGAGTTCTTCGGGTCGTCGCAGCTCTCGCAGTTCATGGATCAGACCAACCCGCTCTCAGAGATTACGCACAAACGCCGCCTCTCAGCCCTCGGGCCCGGCGGACTCTCCCGCGAGCGCGCGGGCTTCGAGGTGCGCGACGTACACCCGACGCACTACGGTCGCATCTGCCCCATCGAGACGCCCGAGGGGCCCAACATCGGCCTTATCTCGTCGCTCTCGTGCTTTGCGCGCATCAACGAGTTCGGCTTCATCGAGTCGCCGTACCGCAAGGTGGCCGATGGCCGCGTCATCGAGTACGTGAGCATCATCAACGGCGGCGACACCAAGCTCAAGCCGGGCGACCACGTCACCGAAGAGGAATTCCTCAAAGCCAACCGCAAGGTTGCGGCAGATGGGCGCAAGGCCGAGTCCGAGCCTTACCCGTTCTACCTGACGGCGTGGGAAGAGGACAAGTGGGTCATCGGCCAGGCCAACATCGAGCTGGACGCGGACGGCAACATCATCAACGAGCACAACGCATCGCGCCGCGCGGGTGAGTTTATCGTCGCGCAACGCGACGACATCGAGTACGTCGACGTTTCGCCCAAACAGCTTGTCTCCGTCGCCGCTTCGCTCATCCCGTTCCTTGAGAACGACGACGCGAACCGCGCGCTGATGGGATCGAACATGCAGCGCCAGTCCGTCCCGCTCCTGCGCGCCGAAGCACCATACATCGGCACTGGCATGGAGCAGGTGACGGCGCGCGATTCGGGCGCGGTCGTCGCCGCACGCCGCGACGGCATCGTGGACTATGTCGATTCCGAGCGCATCATCGTACGCGCCGACCACAACGTTGACGGCACGATCTCGCGCGAGGTGACGGCAGACATCTACACGCTGACGAAGTTCAAGCGGTCGAACCAGAACACGTGCATCAACCAGCGTCCCATCGTCCAGATCGGCGAGCGGGTCTCGAAGGCGCAGGTCATCGCCGACGGCCCCTGCACAGACCGCGGCGAACTCGCCTTGGGTCGAAACGTCCTGGTGGCCTTCATGCCCTGGCGCGGCTACAACTTCGAGGACGCCATTCTCGTCAGTGAGCGTCTGGTGAAGGACGACTACTACACTTCGATTCACATCGAGGAGCTTGAGATCGAGGCGCGCGACACCAAGCTCGGCCCCGAAGAGATTACGCGCGACATCCCGAACGTCGGCGAGAACATGCTCCGCGACCTCGACGAGTCGGGCATCATACGCATCGGCGCGCAGGTCAAGCCCGGCTCGATTCTCGTCGGCAAGGTCACGCCGAAGGGCGAGACGCAACTTACCGCGGAAGAGAAACTGCTTCGCGCCATCTTCGGCGAGAAGGCGGGCGACGTGAAAGACGCGTCGCTCGTCTGCCCGCCGGGCATCGACGGCACGGTCGTCGAGGTGCAGGTCTTTACGCGCAAGGGTCAGGAGCGCGACCAGCGCTCGCTCTCAATCGAAACCGACGAAGAGCAGCGTCTTCGTCGCGACCTTGAAGACGAGATACGGATACTTCGCGAACAGCGCGACGCGCGCGTCTACGAGTTGTTCGAGGGACGCAAGCTCTCCGCAGACCTTATGGTCGAGCGAGAGATTCGCATTCCGAAGAACGAGACCATCACGCGCGAGATGCTCGCCGGGGTCGAGCCGAAGGCTCTACGTAAGGCGCAGCTCGCGGGCGCACGCGCGACCGACGTGCTCGCCGAGTCGAAGGACTTCGAGGAGCGCACCGAGCGGCAGATTCGCATTCTCACGGACATCTACGAGGAGAAGATAGCGAAGCTCCGGCAGGGCGACGAACTCGCGCCCGGCGTCATCAAGATGGTCAAGGTCTTCATCGCGATGAAGCGCAAGCTCTCGGTCGGCGACAAGATGGCCGGACGCCACGGCAACAAGGGCGTCATCGCGCGCATCCTCCCCGAAGAGGACATGCCGTATCTGCCCGACGGCACACCCGTGGACATCGTCCTGAACCCTTTGGGCGTGCCCTCGCGCATGAACGTCGGGCAAATCTTAGAGACACACTTGGGCTGGGCCGCGCGCGTCCTCGGCATGCACTTCGCGACGCCGGTCTTCGACGGCGCGACCGAGCCTGAGATCAAGAGCATGATTAAGCGCGCCAGCGAGACCCTACGCGCGCAGGGTCTGCCCGAGATCGTTAACGATTCGGGCAAGACCATTCTCTACGACGGCCTCAACGGCGAGCCGTTCGAGCAGAAAGTGACCATCGGTTACATCTACATGCTCAAGCTCTCGCATCTGGTGGACGACAAGATTCACGCGCGCTCAATCGGGCCTTACTCGCTGATTACGCAGCAGCCCCTGGGCGGCAAGGCGCAGTTCGGCGGCCAGCGCTTCGGCGAGATGGAGGTCTGGGCTTTGGAAGCCTACGGCGCGGCGCACATTCTTCAGGAGTTGCTCACGGCGAAGTCGGACGACGTGGCGGGGCGCTCGAAGATTTACGAGGCCATCGTCAAGGGCGAGGCCGACTTCAACCCCGGCGTGCCGGAGTCGTTCAACGTGCTGGTGCGCGAGCTTCAATCGCTCTGCCTCGACGTTGAGTTGATCGACAAGAACGCGCCGCTCCACGAGGCGAACGGTGACGGATCGGGTCGCCCCGTCGTCGCCACCACGACCGGGGGCGGCCCCGCGGAGTAAGGGAAATTAACAGGGATGGACAGGATGGACAGGGATAAGAGTTTTCAGTTTTCGGTTTTCAGTTTTCAGATTTGAAATCTCAGATTTTGAAATTTCAAAAAATTCTAAATCCTGTTCATCCTGTCCATCCCTGTTAATGATTTGTTTCTTAATTAGGCGGGCCGTGATTTGATCCGACCCGCTACAAATTATCGGTTAGCGGCTTACTTTTAGCGGAGATAAAAAAGGTGTTCAGATTCCAGCAAGAAAAGACGCAGCTTGCGCCGGACTTCGAGGCGATTCGCATCTCTCTGGCCTCGCCCGAGAAGATTCGCCAGTGGTCGCACGGCGAGGTGACGAAGCCTGAGACGATCAACTATCGCACGTTCAAGCCCGAGCGCGATGGACTGTTCTGCGCGCGCATCTTCGGCCCCGTCACCGACTGGGAGTGCCTGTGCGGCAAGTACAAGCGGATGAAGCACCGAGGGGTGATCTGCGACAAGTGCGGTGTCGAGGTTACGCAGGCCAAGGTGCGCCGCGAGCGCCTCGGCCACATCGAGCTGGCAAGCCCCTGCTCGCACGTCTGGTTCTTCAAGGGACTACCCAGTCGCATCGGCCACCTGCTCGACATCCCTCTGCGCGAGCTTGAGAAGGTTCTCTACTTCGAGTCATACATCGTCATCGACCCGGGCGACGCGCCGGTCAAGGAGCGCGAGCTTCTGACCGACGAGCGCTTCCGTGAATTGACGCGCGACTACCCCGGACAGTTCGTCGCGCGCATGGGCGCGGAGGCCATCAAGGAACTGCTCGCCGCCGTTAACATCGAAGAGCTTTCGGTCGAGCTGCGCGCGAAGATGAAGGAGGAGAACTCTCAGCAGAAGAAGCTGAAGTATTCCAAGCGTCTGAAGGTCACGACCTCTTTCCTCAAGTCGGGCAATCATCCCGACTGGATGATTCTCGACGTGATTCCCGTCATCCCGCCCGAGCTGCGGCCCCTCGTGCCGCTCGACGGCGGACGCTTCGCCACCTCGGACTTGAACGACCTCTACCGACGCGTCATCAACCGCAATAACCGTCTGAAGAAGTTGATGGAGCTGCGCGCGCCCGAGGTCATCGTCCGCAATGAGAAGCGCATGCTGCAAGAAGCGGTTGATGCCTTGTTCGACAACGGTCGCCGTGGTCGTGTGCTGCGCGGCGTCAATAACCGCCCGCTGAAGTCGCTCTCCGACACCTTGAAGGGCAAGCAGGGACGCTTCCGCCAGAACCTTCTCGGCAAGCGCGTTGACTACTCGGGCCGCTCCGTCATCGTCGTCGGCCCCGAACTCAAGCTCCACCAGTGCGGCCTGCCGAAGAAGATGGCTTTGGAGCTGTTCAAGCCGTTCATCTATAACCAGCTTGAAAAGCAGGGCTACGCCGCGACCATCAAGCAGGCGCGCGAGATGGTTGACCGGCAGGAGCCTGTCGTGTGGGACATTCTCGAAGAGGTCATTCGCGAGCATCCGGTTCTTCTGAACCGCGCGCCGACGCTGCACCGCTTAGGCATTCAAGCCTTCGAGCCGGTGCTCGTCGAAGGCAAGGCCATCAAGATTCACCCGCTCGTCTGCACGGCTTTCAACGCGGACTTCGACGGCGACCAGATGGCCGTCCACATACCGCTCTCGCCCGAGGCGCAGATCGAAGCGGCGGTGCTCATGCTCGCCTCGAACAACATTCTCTCGCCTGCGTCGGGGCAGCCCATCGCGGTTCCCTCGCAGGACATCGTGCTTGGCTGCTACTACCTGACGAAGGACAAGCCGGGCGCGAAGGGCGAGGGGCGCATCTTCGCCTCGACCGACGAGGTGCTCCTCGCGCTCGACGCCAAAGAGGTGACGACGCAGACGCCCATTAAGCTGCGCATCGTCGGCAACCTGATCGACTTGACGCAGGAGCACGACACGCAGGACGTGATGCGCGCCGCCGTGCAGGAGAACGTCCGCCGCGTCATCAACACGACCGTCGGGCGCGTCATCTTCAACGACCAGATTCCCAAAGGTCTCTCCTACATCAACGGCACCTTGAAGAAGAAGGGCTTGCAGGCACTCGTCAACTACTGCCATCTCCGGCTCGGCCACGAGATGACCGTCAAGATGCTCGACGACCTGAAGAGCCTCGGCTTCCTCTACGCGACGCGCGCAGGCATCAGTATCGGCATCGACGACCTCGTCACGCCCGAAGCGAAGAAAACCCTTGTGGCGCAGGCCGAGCGCGACGTGATCGTGGTCGAGAAGCAGTATCGCGACGGCGTCATTACGAACGGCGAGCGCTACAACAAGGTCATCGCCATCTGGTCGGAAGTGACCGATAAGGTCGCCAAAGAGATGTTCAAGGCGATGGACGAGAAGGAGAAGACGGACAAGGTCGCCAACCCGATTCTCATCATGTCGGATTCGGGCGCGCGCGGAACCGCGCAGCAGATTCGCCAGCTCGCAGGGATGCGCGGCCTGATGGCTAAGCCCTCGGGCGAGATCATCGAGACGCCGATTCGCTCGAACTTCCGCGAGGGCTTAAACGTCCTCCAATACTTCATCTCGACGCACGGCGCGCGAAAGGGTCTGGCCGACACGGCCTTGAAGACCGCCGACTCCGGGTATCTCACGCGCCGCTTGGTTGACGTGGCGCAGGACGTGATCGTCTCCGAGCCGGACTGCGGCACGCTCAAAGGCATCAGCTCGACGGCCATCGTCGAGGGCGGCGAGGAGATCGAATCTTTGCGCGACCGCATCGTGGGCCGCACGGCGCTCGAAGACGTGATCGACCCCGTCGAGGGCGCAATCATCGTCGCCTCCAACGACGAGATCAACGAAGACCTCGCGCAGGAGATTCAGCGTTCAGGCGTGCAGCGCGTACGCATCCGCTCGGTCTTGACCTGCGAGTCGCGCCGCGGCGTCTGCATCAAGTGTTACGGGCGCAACCTCGCCACGGGCCAGCCCGTCGATATCGGCGAGGCCGTCGGCGTCATCGCCGCGCAATCAATCGGCGAGCCTGGCACGCAACTCACGATGCGCACGTTCCACATCGGCGGAACCGCGCGCCTCGAAGAGTCCTCGAAGCACGAGGCGCGCATGGACGGCACGATCAAGTACGTCGAACTGAACGTCGTCAAGAATCGCCGCGGCGAGATCACGGCGATGAACCGCAACGGCGCGGTTACGATCATCGACGAGCGCGGGCGCGAAGTGGCACGCCACCAGATCGTCTACGGCGCGCACATCCACGTCACAGACGGCCAGCGCGTCACAGAGGATCAACTCCTCGCCACCTGGGACCCGTTCACTTTCGCCATCCTGACCGAGGTCGCCGGGGTCGTGAAGTATCAAGACCTGAAGGAAGGCGTGACGGTCGAGGAAGAAGTTGACGAGGTGACGGGTCAGTCACGCGTCGTCGTCAAGGACTCGCCCGACGAGAAGCGCCAGCCGCGTCTCGAAATCCGCCACGGCAACAAGGTCTTGAAGACTTACCAGATGCCCGTGCGCGCGAACCTGATGGTACACGACGCAGACCCGGTCGAGCCGGGCGATGTCATTGCGAAGATTCCACGCGAGACTACGAAGACGAAAGACATCACGGGCGGTCTGCCGCGCGTCGTCGAACTCTTCGAGGCGCGTAAGCCACGCGAGACGGCGATCATGTCCGAGATCGACGGCATCATCAAACTGGGCCCCATCGCCAAGGGCAAGCGCCGCCTGATCGTCGTCGGCGACGACGGCGAGGAGCGCGAGTACGACATCCCGCGCGGCACGCACATCAACGTGCAGGAGGGCGACCGCGTACGCGCCGGCGAGGCTCTGATGGACGGCCCCTTAAACCCGCACGACATCCTGCGCGTGCTCGGCATGAACCGCTTGCAGGAGTACCTGACGAACGAGATTCAAGAGGTCTATCGTCTGCAAGGCGTCAACATCAACGACAAGCACATCGAAGTCATCGTCCGGCAGATGTTGCGCTGGGTGAGGATTTCGGATGTGGGCGATACGGACTTCCTGCTTGACGAGCAGGTTGACCGCTTCCGCTTCTCCGACGAGAACGAGCGCATCGCGGGCGCGGACGGCGAGCCGTCGAAGGCCGAGCCGCTCCTGCTCGGAATTACGAAGGCATCGCTTTCGACCGACTCGTTCATCTCGGCGGCCTCCTTCCAGGAGACGACGCGCGTCTTGACGGAGGCGGCCATCTCGGGCCGCATCGACTACCTGCGCGGCCTCAAGGAGAACGTCATCATGGGGCGGCTCATCCCCGCGGGCACGGGGATGGACTTCTACCGCAACGTCAAGGTCGAGCGTGACACGACCGCAGAGGCCGCGCGTGAAGAGCAGGCGATGGAGAGCCTCTCCGACCTTCTCGGCGGAACCGAGCCGCCGGCGGTCGTCCCCGCACGTGAGGCACGTGAGGCACGTGAGAAGGTGGTTCCCGCCATCGTCGAAGGCGACGCCGACACGGACGAGGAAGCGGACACGGACGAGGTCGGCGAAGAGTAATCCGCCTCCCTCGAACCCAAACAAAAAGGCCGGCGCAGGTTCAAAACCTCGCCGGTCTTTTGAGTGCTTTCTAGTTAGAAAAAGCTTGAACGGGACACTTGAGTTCTATTGTGTGCAGGTTCATTGTCATAGTGCGACAGCAATTCGCGGACTCTGATCCTGCACACAATCCAAACCAGAAGGGCGCGGTACCTCTTCTCCTTGGAAAATATTCTCTTGCGGCGCACGACTTTTCCGGCATTCTGATCAACGCTTGATTTCTATTGCCGGACCAAGACGGTACAACCATATGGCGCTTCAGTGAATGTTCTCTCCAACCGATTGTTACTGATGACTTTGAAAGTTAATCTGCCGTGATTGTTGACTATGCCCGGAGGATGATCTTTAAAGCTTCCCTGTATTTCATTGTCTTCAATCTCTCCCGTGAACGTGTGATCCCACGTCTTGCCTTCGTCGGGCGAAGTCGCTTCCCACGTTAGACTTGAACCCGATTGCGTAAGCACATAAGTTCCTCCATCATCGCACTTCCAGGTTCCTGACAGCGAAAAGCGGGAGTCCTCATTTGAATTGTTTTCTCCCTCTGTATTTTTTGTAGAAGGTTGGCCCTGCTGCTTATCCTTTTGCTTGGCTGTCTCCTCCTCTGCCTGCCGCTTTTCGTCGTCCTTTATCAATTCGCTTTCAACTTGAGTGTATTCTTGCTCAGCCGCTTTGCGTCCTTCTTTGATTATTCGACTGGCCCGCATCAACCTGGCGTCGCGTCGGAAAGGGTGGTCTTCGTCTAAATCCATCTGCATAGCAAAATTATCCACTTCTTTCTGCGTAGCCGGGCGTTCCCGTGTCCCGTCCTCCTTATAAATGGCTAATTCCGCTCCGTCAGTGGACACACTGGTGTCTATCGACTCAACCACAGGAGGGGATGGGTAGTGGTTTATGATTTCCACCTTAGCCCCGTGAACGTTGGATTGGCGAAACCCAAGCTTTGAGAGAGTGAAGTCCACCCCCATGCTGTGTCCCACCATTAAAACCGGCTCACCATCGGTGTTGTAGATCACCACGGAGGCCCCACTATAGACCGTTGAGCCCATTCTTGGCTCGGAGCGTATCCGGTCGCCCTCTTGCAGCTCATCGCCCGGACGAAGTTCGAGTTTCTGTCCGTTCCGATAGACTTCAACCGGGGCTTTCGACGTGTAACGTTCATCATCACGCGAGTAAATACCCTCCAGCACGAATGCCCTGGGGTGCTGATTCTGATTCTGCCGTGGGGCGTAGGGTGTGAGAGCATAACCGCGCGCGGGGTATGGAAGCGTCCGGTCGTGAGCCGCACGACCGGACGGTAAGTTAGGATGACGGTCGTCGGCTGAGACGAGGGAGACGGCTGGCGCGGTGATACAGAGCAAGATCATCATGAGTCCTAAGAAACGTGGTGATTGATTGGCCGGGGCAAAGGCATGGATTAGTTTCATGGTCTCAAACTCCTTTCGCTGTGCAAGGGCAAGCCGGCGCAAACAATCTGGCCGAACGCTGGTCATCACCTGCCGCGTACTCAACCTTGAAATCATCCGAGCCGGCAGCGGGAAGCAGCGCCCTTATATATTCGATCAATAGTTCGAGTCAATGTCTGTTTAGCTCATCACTCGTAAGAAGTAGGCGGCATAACTTCTGATTAGACGGAATTTCCTTACGCGCTGATTTGTTTAGCTGGAATTCCCTTACCTCTAAACAGATATATCTGCACCTGAAAGCGACCCCGCACACAAAACCTCAGACACGAGTTACAAAATCTGTCAGCCGCGCGTGTTCAGGCTGCCGGTGCGCGGGTTTTTTCTTGCCGGTGCGCGCTCATTGCGTGCCGGTGCGGGGAAAATTCGCCAGCCGCATGCGTCAGAGCGTACGCCACGTCATCACTACCAGACCGGCGCGGGCCCTTCGTGCGTGCCCGCGCCGGTCTTTGCTTTTACTTCCGTGTAAGTCATCTCATTTGGACACTTCCCCGGAGACATTGACTCGCGGCGTGAATTAGCTTATTTATGCCGGGCACATCCTCTGATCTGCGACCGCAGCCGGGCATGCCCACTTGGCCGAAGCGTTTGCCGGTTAGCCATCCGTTACACATTCAACTTGAAGGAGCATTACAGATGCGCGCACGACTCTCTATCATCACAGCGCTGACACTCGTCTGCTTGACTACGACTGCCCCCGCCTTTGCACAGAGCAATAACCAGAACAATCCGACGTGGTGGGACAAGTACCAGTACATGAAAAACAACGCCCCGCTCGGCGATGGCGACGCGACCACGTCGCTCGGCTTCGGCAACAACATAGACGTGTCGAACGAATGCGGCCCGCAGAGCGAGACTTACATCACGCTCAATCCGTCGAACACGCGCCAGCTCGCCGCCGGCTCTAATGAGATTTTCCGGCTGCCGATGCGCGGCTATTATTCATCGAAGGGCGGCGCAAGCTGGGGCGGCGTCGATCTGCCTTTGCCGCCCGCACAGGGCGCGAACAGTTACAACTTCGGCTCCGACCCGACGCTCGCCTTCGACACGCGCGGCAACCTCTTCTACGGCTACATCGTCGTCTTCTTCGGCAACGGCTCGGGCGTCAACGGCTCGGAGATGGCCGTCGCACGCTCGACCGACGGCGGCAAGACATATCCGTCCGTCACCTTCTTCTCTTACGAAGGCGGCAGCAATCACTTCAACGACAAGCCGATGATTACGACCGACACCAACAGTGCGAGCCGCTTCCGCGACAACGTCTACATCGCCTGGGACGCTGCGACGGGTGGCTCGACGAGCGGCGGCCTGCGTGTCGCCACCTCGCGCGACCACGGCGCAACATTCACCGTCACGCGCGCAGATGATCCGAAGGGACAGGGGCATGCCATCGGCGCGTCGCCCGCGGTGGGCCCCGACGGCACGCTCTACGTCGCCTGGAACGATTATGGCGCGAACACCATCGCCTTCAATCGCTCGACCGACGGCGGCCAGACGTGGGGCACGCAGAGCGTCATCTCGACCAAGACGCTGCCGTTCGACATCGCCATCCCCGCCGAATCTTTCCGCGGCGCGCTCGTCTATCCGACGCTCGACGTTGATCGCTCGACGGGCCCGCATCGCGGGCGCATCTATTGTTCATGGATGGATCGCACCGCCGCCGGAACAACCGATATCTTCATTGCTTATTCCGATAACAAAGGCAACACCTGGACGCACGCCGCGCCGGTCACGGATCAGATAGGCACTGTGGATCGCTTCAACCATTGGATGTCGGTCGATCCGACGAACGGCGATGTGTACGTCTCTTTCTACGACACGCGCAACGACTGGACTGGCCTGCGTTACGGCACGGACGTTTACCTTTCGCAATCGAAGGACGGCGGCGTGACGTGGCTCCCGAACGTACAAGTGACCAACGCAGGCTCGAACGAGCATGACTGCAACGGGCTTTTCCCATGTAGCGGCATCAACTACGGCAACCAGCAAGGCGACTATGAAGGTGTCGTCGCCTACGGCGGCTTTGCGTATCCGGTCTGGACGGATAGCCGACGGCAACTCGACAGCATCAGCGGTTGCAGCCGCAGCCTCGCTATGGAAGAGGTCTTCTCGGCGAAGGTGCAGGGCAACTGAGGAGTGCCGCCCGTTTAAAGACTGTTGAGTCTGGCGCGCAGCCGTCATCAAACATCGAAGGGCGCAGACGTGAGCCAGCGACCGCAGAGTTTTCTCTCCGGTCTCTGTGCCAACGCTTGCGCCCTTCAACTTCTCCTGCGTCTCCGCCCGCATGATTTGCGGCGCGGATTTTTTTTGACAAACCGACGGCAATAACTATAATGCTCGCGTTGTAAAAGCCCCGCGAATGAAGTTCACATTCGCCTCCACATCCAACTCGCACCAAGGGTTAAATCTGACTCAGTCCTTGCAAAGCCGCGCACGCTTCGCCCCAAGTGCTCACCCGAAGCTTTGTCTCGCAGTCGAGAAGCTTTGTCCCGCAGTCGAAGAGGTACTGCGTCTTCTCATTTAGCCGACGATGAATTCCCCGGCCCTCAAAGTCTGTTCCGAACGACTTTGGGGGACTCATTCGCGCGAAGCGCCCCGCCGCAAGTGAGGCCCCCTCGCGCAAGGAGGTGTTTGATGAGTAAGAAAGACGATACGCAGAGAAAGAAGAAGAGCAAAGCGTCGCCCGTTAGTCGCCGCGAAGTGCTGACGGCGGGATTGGCCGCAGGCGCGGCCCTCGTCCTGACCGGGAGGAGGGCCAGCGCACAGTGGGGCGGCGGCTCGGGCGGCAGTTGGGGCAGCGGCTGGGGATCGTATCACTACAACGACTACCGCAGCGACCGCAACGTATCCAGCCCCGCAACCACACCCTTCATGGAAGCTCTTCCCATCCCGCAGGTCTTGCAGCCCGTCTCGCAACTCTCCCCGCCCGCGACCGAAACACAGGCCCCCGGCGAAGTGGCACGCCCCGCGCACCAGCGCTGGAGCGAATTCCTCCCGCAGAAGCTCTACGCGCTTCACGCGCGCGAAGCGCTCTGGAGTTTCCACCCGCAACTGCCGACGCAAGCCATCTGGGGCTACAACGGCACGTTGCCGGGCCCGACCATCTCGGCCAGATACGGCGAGCCTATCGTCGTGCGCGTCTACAACGACCTACCGGCCAATCACGTCGGCTTCGGCATTCCCTCCATCATTACGCACCTGCACAACGGCCACACGGCTTCGGAGTCGGACGGTTTCCCCGGCGACTTCTACAACACAGGGGTCTTCAAAGATCACCACTACGCCAACTATCTCGCCGGGGGCGACGCGCGCGAGGCTCTGGGCACGCTGTGGTATCACGACCACCGGATGGACTTCACTTCGCCGAACGTCTACAAGGGGCTAGCGGGCTTCTACCTTCTCTTTGACAACGTGGATTCGGGCAATGAGGGTGATACGAACCCTTCGGCCTTGCGTCTGCCGAGCGGGCAGTACGATGTGCCGCTCATCTTCGCCGACAAGCTGTTCGACTCGACCGGCCAGTTGTACTACGACCAGTTCAACAACGACGGCTTCATCGGCGACCGCTTTCTCGTCAACGGCAAGATTCAACCGACCTTCAAGGTCGCGCGGCGCAAGTACCGCTTTCGCATGCTCGACGCCGGGCCCTCGCGCTTCTACGAGTTCTTTCTCAGCAACGGTCAGAACTTCACCCAAATCTCGAACGACGGCAACCTCCTGCCCGCGCCCGTCACAACCCAGAGCATCCGTCTCGCCGTCGCCGAGCGCAAGGACGTGATAATAGACTTCTCCGGAGTGCCTATCGGCACGAGCATCTACCTCGAAAACCGTCTTGAGCAGCGCGACGGACAAGGGCCGCAGGACTATCTGCTCTCCCAGACGGATGCGACGCCCGTCCTGCGCTTTGACGTTGACCGCGACCCGCCCACGCCCGACACGAGCCGCGTCCCCACCAGCTTGCGCGCGCTCCCGCCCGTCACCCTCAGCGAAGTGGTCGCGACGCGCTACTGGACGTTCGATCAGCAGAATGGACAGTGGGTCGTCAACAACCGTCTCTTCGACGTGAACCGCGTGGACGCGACGGTCAGGAAGGGGACAGCCGAGAAGTGGGTCATCCGTAACGGCAGCCGCCGCTGGCATCATCCGATTCACGTCCACTTCGAGGAGTACCAGATACTCTCGCGCAACGGGCAAGCGCCGCCCGTTCAGGAGCGCGCGCGGAAGGACGTTTTGGAGCTGCACCCGAACGAAGAGGTCATCATCTTCATACGCTTCCGCGACTTCACGGGCCGCTACGTCATGCACTGCCACAACACCGTCCACGAAGACCACGCGATGATGGTCAGGTTCGATATCGTGCCTTAAGCCGCTGAGAGAGAGAAAGGAGACCGACGATGAATAGAAGAACTCTGTTGACGAACATGGCCGCTCCCTTCGCCTCGACGCCGTCGGGCGGGCACAATAGCGTCGCTGACGGGCCGCGGGCAAACTATTTCCCCAACGTCGAGCTGCTGACACACGAAGGCCGGAAGGTGCGTTTCTACGACGACCTGATTCGCGGCGACAAGATCGTGCTCTTCAACTTCATGTACGCGCAGTGCGAAGGCATCTGCCCCGGCATGACGCACAACCTCGTGAAGGTGCAGAAGCTTCTGGGCGAGCGGGTCGGGCGCGACATCTTCATGCACTCGATCACGCTCAAGCCGGAGGAGGACGGGCCCGAAAAGCTCAAGATGTACGTCGAGATGCACGGAGTGGGGCCCGGCTGGCTGTTCCTGACAGGAAAGCGAGACGATATGGAAGTGCTCCGGCGCAAGCTCGGCTTTACAGACCCGAACCCGACCTTTGATAAGGATGTGTCTCAGCACATCGGGCTTGTCCGCTTCGGCAACGAGGCGATTGACCGTTGGGCAGCCTGCCCCGCGCTGGCAAACGCGGAGCAGATCGTCAAATCAGTTCTCTGGATGCAGTCCCCGAGGACTCTCAATGGCTCCTGACCCTTGCGTGCTCGTGTCGGAAAGAATCTCTTCCGGACGGGAGGCCGAAACAGTCCACAGGGACACTACGCCGCTGTCAAGGCGGTTGTTCGAGAAGGGGAGCGAACGAGAAGACGGCGCGAGTCAACATACTCGCGCCGTCCTCTTTTATTGAAGTCGCCGGCTGTCTTAATGAAGTCGGGGCACGCTTCACTGAAGTCGGGACACGCCTTACTTACGCGCGGCGCGTGGCTGCGGCGAGCGCGCCTGCTCTGTAAAGATTTTCAGCACCTCGCGCTTGTCGTGCGGCGTCAGGCTGCCTAAGCCCCCCGTGACCTCGTATTTCTGGTTGACCCACTTGCGCACCTTCGCTGCGTCGTAGCCAAGCTCTTCCGCCGCGCGGAGGATTTGCGCGTCGAGGTCGGGCGAGGCTTCCGTCTCGGTCGTAGGCGTCGTCGCGGCAGCCCTCTCCGGCGGCGGCGGGGCCCGTCTCTCCGGCGGGGCGGAGACGGCGGCGGCCTGCTGCTTCTTCGCTCCACGGATGACCTCTTCGCGGCTCGCCACCCCGCGCCTGACCTCGAAGCCGAGGAGTGCGAGCGCCCTGCCGACAGATGAAGTTTCGCAGACCTCGACATAGCTGCCCGCCTGTACGTGTCCCGCACTTCTGAGTTCGTATGCGTGACCCGTGGCCGCGGGGAGCACGTCTTCCGGGTCGCGATAGATTTCGGCGCGGATAAGGATAAAACCCGTCTCCGCGCTGTGTTCGATGATGGAGGTGATGATCCGCCCCTGCGGGAATCTGGAGTAAAATTTCTCGATTCTTTCGTGAACGGTAATGTACTCGTCAGGGTTGAAGCGCATCAAAGATTTTCGCCTTTCAGAAGGTAGTTGTGGGGCAAACTTTAGCAGAATTTTGCTCTCGCAAAGCACGATTTTTGCGAGAACGCACGCGGATGCCCGGCCCCGCTTGACAGAGGCGGGCACCGTCCGTATAGTCTCTCGTTTGGGCTTGTAGTCCATTTCCCAATAGTGCAACGCTCAGGTAGTTCTGCCGGTGTGGAGGCGTTGCCCGGCTGCGCCCTTCGGGGCAAAGTCGTTGACAAATATTGTGGCGTAAACTTCGGCGACACCGCTCGGTTTCCTTCGAGGGAATCCGAACGACCGTTGCTCGAAGAGCGAAACCGGTGCGGGGTAGCAGTCGAACGGACGCCCTGCCTCCTTTAAAAAAGGCGACGCCACAGAAAAGTTTCGGCCCGAGGGGAGGCCAGAATCCACACCCGTTTCTAAGCCGGAACATCCCTGACTAATTAGACAGACAATCAAGGGCATGCCGCTCTTGCGCTGACTGCCGGACATTTGGTTCCGGTAAGAGGCAGGAAAGGGCAGCCTCTTGCGCCTTGAAAGGGGTTCGCGAGGGGGCCCGCCGGAAGTTGAGACGACCCTTTTAAAAGGATAGAGAAGAGCAGTGCCGACCATCAACCAACTCGTACGCAAGGGCCGCCAGGCGGTGAAGTACAAGACGGCCAGCCCGGCTTTGCAGCAGTCGCCGCAGAAGCGTGGCGTCTGCACGCGCGTCTACACACAGACCCCGAAGAAGCCGAACTCGGCGCTTCGCAAGGTCGCGCGCGTGCGCCTGACCAACGGCATCGAGGTGACGACCTACATCCCCGGAGTGGGCCACAACCTTCAGGAGCACTCGATTGTGCTCATCCGCGGCGGGCGCGTCAAAGACCTGCCGGGCGTGCGCTACCACATCATCCGCGGCACGCTCGACTCCGTCGGCGTCAACGACCGCAAGCAGGGCCGCTCCAAGTACGGCGCGAAACGCCCGAAGGGCGGCGCGGCAGCCGGCGCAGCCAAGGGCGGCGCTAAGGGCGGTAGGAAGTAAATCAGAGGCTGGAGACTAGAGGCCAGGGACTTGTAAAACCAGCCTCTAGCCCCTAGCCCCTAGCCCCTAGAGAACGATATGCCTAGAAGAAGAATTGTTGACAGGCGCGATGTGCTGTCCGATCCCGTTTACAACAGCCCGCTGGTGACGAAGTTCATCAACGGCTTGATGTGGGGCGGCAAGAAGTCTACGGCGGAAGGCATCTTCTACAACGCGCTGGCGCAGGTCGGCGAGAAGAGCGGCGAAGACCCTCTGAAGATGTTCAAGCGCGCGATTGAGAACGTGCGTCCCACGGTCGAGGTCAAGTCGCGCCGCGTCGGCGGCTCGACCTATCAGGTTCCCATCGAAGTCGCGCAGGAGCGGCGCGGGAGCCTTGCCATCCGCTGGATCGTGGGCGCGGCACGCGCGCGCGGCGAGAAGACGATGATTGACCGCCTCGCCGGTGAGATGCTCGACGCCGCGAACAATCGCGGCAACGCCGTCAAGAAGAAGGACGACACGCACCGCATGGCGGAAGCGAACAAAGCCTTCGCGCACTACAAGTGGTAGGTATTCGGTGATAAGTGATAAGTGATGAGTGATGAGAGAAAAGCTCTCACTCATCACTTATCACTCATCACTTATCACTAAAGATCATGGCTAAGCAAGACCTGAACAAGTTCCGGAACATCGGCATCATGGCGCACATCGATGCCGGAAAGACCACCACGACCGAGCGCGTGCTGTTCTATACGGGCGTCTCGCACAAAATCGGCGAGGTGCACGAAGGCACTGCGACGATGGACTGGATGGAGCAGGAGCAGGAGCGCGGCATCACGATCACTTCAGCCGCCACGACCTGCTTCTGGAAGCGCGCGGGCGTCGAGCACCGCATCAACATCATCGACACGCCCGGCCACGTGGACTTCACGATGGAGGTCGAGCGCTCTCTGCGCGTCCTCGACGGCGCGGTCGCTGTCTTCGACGGCGTCGCCGGAGTCGAGCCGCAGAGTGAGACCGTCTGGCGTCAGGCGGACAAGTATGGCGTGCCCCGCATCTGTTTCATCAACAAGCTCGACCGCGCGGGCGCTTCGTTTGAGCGCTCGTTCCAGTCGATCATCGAACGTCTCGGCGCGAACCCCGTCGCCTTGCAGATTCCCATCGGCCTCGAAGACCAGTTCAAGGGCGTCGTCGACCTCATCACGATGAAGGCGCTCATCTGGAACGACGAGTCGAAGGGCGCTGAGTACGAGACCACGGACATCCCCGCAGACCTGCAAGCGAGCGCGCAGGAGATGCGCCACAAGCTTTTGGAAGCCGCCGCCGAAGCCGACGAGACACTGATGGAGCAGTACCTCGAAGACGAGGGCGTGAGCTTCACCGAAGTGCAGATTCGCGCGGCGCTCCGCAAAGGTACGCTCGCCATCAAGCTCGTCCCCGTCGTCACCGGCTCGGCCTTCAAGAACAAGGGCGTGCAGACTTTGCTCGATGCGGTCGTGGACTACCTGCCAAGCCCACTCGACATTCCGCCGATTGAAGGCTTGAACCCGAAGACGGGCGAGACCGAAGCGCGTCCCCCCGAAGCCTCCGCGCCGTTCTCCGGCCTCGTCTTCAAGATCATGGCCGACAAGCACCTCGGCCAGCTCTCGTTCGTACGCATCTACTCGGGCACGGTCAGGAAAGGCTCTTACGCCTACAACTCCGTGAAGGGGACGAAAGAGCGTGTGGGTCGTCTGCTGCGTATGCACGCCAACGACCGCGAGGACGTTGACGAAGCGAGCGCGGGCGAGATCGTCGCCATCGGCGGCATGAAGCAGGTCACGACCGGCGACACCGTCTGCGACGAGAACAAGCCCATCATCCTCGAAGCGATGGAGTTTCCCGCGCCCGTCATTCGCGTCGCCGTCGAGCCGAAGACTCGCGCCGATCAGGACAAGCTCGGCACGGCTCTGTCGCGTCTCGCGCAGGAAGACCCGAGCTTCAACGTCTCGACCGATCAGGAGACCGGCCAGACTATTATCGCCGGGATGGGCGAGCTGCACCTTGAGATTATCGTTGACCGCATGAAGCGTGAGTTCGGCGTCGAGGCCAACGTCGGCAAACCGCAGGTCGCATACCGCGAGACGATCACCGTCCCCGCGAAGGGTGCCGAGCGCTACAAGCGCCAGACCGGCGGTCGCGGCCAGTACGGACACGCAGAGCTTGAGATCGAGCCGGCACCCGGCGAAGGCTTCGTCTTCGAGAACAAGATCACGGGCGGCGCTATCCCGCGCGAGTTCATCAAGCCCGTCGAGGAGGGCGTCCGCGACGCACTCGCCCGCGGATACCTTGCGGGCTACGAGCTGGTAGACATTCGTGTCGCCCTCGTCTTCGGCTCGTACCATGAGGTCGATTCCGACGAGCGCTCGTTCCACATCGCAGGCAGCTTAGCGTTCCAGGACGCGGTGAAGAAGGCCAAGCCCGTGCTGTTGGAACCTATCATGCGCGTCGAGGTCGTGACGCCTGAAGACTACATGGGTTCGGTCAACGGCGACTTGAACCGCCGCCGCGGCCACATCGAGAAGATGGAGCCGCGTCCGGGCGGCGCGCAGGTCATCACGGCCTACGTCCCGCTCTCCGAGATGTTCGGCTACACGACAGACCTGCGCTCGATGACGCAGGGGCGCGCAACTTCGACGATGCACTTCGAGCGCTACGATGCGGCTCCACGCAACATCGCCGAAGAGGTGATCGCAAAAGTACAGGGCGTCGCAAAGTAAGGGACGAAGGACTGAGGGATGAGGGATGAATAAGAGCGGATGAGAGAAGAGCGTTTCTTTCATCCCTCACCCTACAGCCCTCATCACTTAAAAATAAGGAGCGAGAGAGAAACATGGCGAAGGAGAAGTTTGACCGGTCGAAGCCGCACGTCAACATCGGTACCATCGGGCACGTCGATCACGGGAAGACGACTTTAACCGCGGCGATCACGAAAGTCTTAGCCAAGCATAACCCGAAGA
>JAVRON010000082.1:0-101794 GCA_032162705.1 Acidobacteriota bacterium | reverse complement strand
AAAACGATTCTGCGAGCTTGCAGAACCATTTTGCAGCCTCGCAGAACCATTTTGCAGCCTCGCAGAACCATTCTGTGGCGGGGTGCTGTTGCAGCGTCGGCGGGCGGTGCGGCGTGCCGGTTTGCGTGCCTTTGGCGGGAATTTGCGACAGCGGGGCGTCAGTTTACCGTTCGGCGTTCGGACTTTCGCGTTCACCGAGCACGACCACGACGCCCATCATCCACCAGACGAGCAGCGCGACCTCCGCGTCGCCGAAGTTGTAGTTAACGAGCGAGCTTGTGAGGAAGCCTGCGAGCGCGCCCACCGTCCCGAGCGCAAGCCCGTGTGCGTCCCCCTCCGGCGTGTCGCGCCACATGCGCTCGGCGCGCGTGGCCTGTCGCCAGAAGGCGTACATCAGCCAGAGCCAGAACAGGAGCGCGGGCAGTCCGCGGTCAAAGGCGAGTTGGAGCGGCGTCGAGTGCGCGTGCAGCATGTCCTTGCCGGGGAAGCCCCACTCAGACCAGTGCTCGTGTACCGCGTCCATGCCGTGGCCGAACAGTGGATGCAACAGTGTGCGCCCGGCGGCCACGCGCGCGACCTCAAGCCGCAGGTCTGCGCTCGGGTCGCCGAGCCTGAGCGCCCCACTCGCTCGCGTGTGCCACACGGCCAACACGCCAAGCCCGAGCACAGACGCGACCGCCAGCGCCAGGAGAGCGCGCTGACGCCCCCTTGCGGACGCGCGCCACGCGACCACCGACGCGCCGACGGCGAAGGCCACCAGTGTCGTCCTCATCGCCGTCAGAGCGATGCCGACGGCGAGCAAGGCGAAGGCGAAGGCTGCGAGCGCCGCGCTGTTGCCGGGGCTTCGCCTCTCCCGCGTCTTATCCGGTCGTTGCTTCTCCTCCGTCCTACCCTGTTGCTTCTCCTCCGTCTTACTCTGTCGCTTCTCTCCACCCTTACCCTGTCTTCGCTGCCAGCGGGCGAGCGCGAAGCCGAGCGCAAGCTGCGCGATGATCTGCAACATCTCCGCGAACGTCTCGTAGTGACGCGTCCAGCCCGAAGCGCGGAAGCTGTGCGTGCGCCCGCCGCCCTCTATGCCGGAGGGCGACTGCGCGGCGCGCGTCTCTTCGCTCGCGACCGCGCCCGACCACTCTACGTGCTCGCCGTGCGAGATGACGCTCAAAGGCACGCGCTCGCCCGCTGGCGTCCGGCGAATCGCCTCGTCGATCTCCTCGACCGAAGAGACGCGCTGCCCCGCGACGCGCCACACGGCGTCGCCCTCTCCGAGCGGCGTCCCCCTGCGCAAGAAGCTGTCCGCACGTAAGCTCCGCACGATGACCCCGCGCCCGACTAATAGTTCGCCCGCGCCCCACAAAGCACCCGCCGACCCCGAAAAGATTAGAAGACCTGCGAGCAGCACGGCCCTCCGGCGCGTGAGCATGCTTTGCGCGAGGTAGAACATGAGCAGCGTGCTGACGTTGATGAGCTTCGGCACGCTCACGCGCGGCTCTTCGGAGAGGAAGCAGGACAGCGCAGTCCACGCGAAGAAGAGCCAGAGCGGCAGGTCGAGCCGCGTGCGCCTGAGTCCCAAGCTCCGCGTTGCCAGCGCGCGCACGAGCCACGCGAGGATCGCAGCCGAAAGCCCCATCCAGGAGACGGCGATGGAGTGCGGAGCGGCCAGCGCGTAGACGACGAATCCGGCAAGCCCGAGCCAGTCGGCTGCACGTTCGAGACTGCCGGACGCGCTCCCGAGTCGCCGCGCGCGCGTCGCGTTTTCACTCGCTTTAGTGGGCATAAACCCTTGCGAAACGACTTGGTTGACACCCGCCGCGAGCGGGTGCTAACGTACAAAATTGCCCGTCCTCGGAGGCAGGGGCGCGTTGCCATGGACAAGTAAGTTTACCGCCGGGCCAGAGCACCCTGTCGCTGCCTGTTCGCCTCGCGTCACGTTTGTCCACTTCTTCTTCTGAAGGCTGAAATAATTCCTAATGGGTTTCGACAAGGCAAAAGCCATCCGTGCGGCTGAGAAGTACCTTGCACAGGGCAAGATTCCGTCGGCCCTGCAAGAGTACCTCCGCATCGTCGAGAACGACGCGGAGGACTTCAACGCGCTCAACACGCTCGGCGACCTCTACACGCGCGTCGAGCGGAAAGAGGAGGCTGCATCCTGCTTCCGCCGCGTTGCCGAGCATTATCGCCAACAAGGCTTCACGCTCAAAGCCGTCGCGATGTACAAGAAGCTCTCGCGCTTCGGCCCCGACGACCACAAGACGGCGCTCGCCCTCGCCGCGCTCTACGAGCAGCAGGGTCTGATGATCGACGCGCGCCAGCAGTACCTCATCGCGGCGGACGCCTTCGCACGCTCCGGCAACTCGCGCGAGGCGCTCGAAGTGCTGCGCCGCATCGCCGACCTTGACCCCTCGAACACGCAGATACGCCTCCGTCTGGCCGACAGCTTCGCGCTCGAACATCTGCCCGACCTCGCGTCCGAGGCTTACACGGAGGCGGGCGCGCGTCTCGCCGCGCGCAAAGAGTTCGAGGCCGCGCTCGACGCCTTCAACAAGTCGCTCGCGTTGCGCCCCGCCTCGCACGCGGCGCTGCACGGGATGCTCTCGGCGCACACGGCGCTCGGCACGGCAGACGATGCGGCGGAAGTCCTGGAGCGTGCCATCAAAGAGAGGCCGGGCGACCTCGAAGTGCGCGCCATGTTGGCACGTGCCTACGTCGATGCGGAGGACGCCATGCGCGCCGAGGAAGCGACGCGTGAACTCGTCAGCCGCGACCCTTCGAGCTTCATGCTTCTCTTCGACGTGGCCCGCCTCTACCTGCGGCAAGGGTACACGGACGACGCTACACGCATCCTGACTTGGGTCGCGGAGCCTGCACTCTCCGCGCGGCACAATGCTCCGCTCGTCGAACTCCTCAACGAAGTCCTCGCACGCAACCCCGAGCAGTTGGAGGCGCACCACATGCTCGTGCGTGCATACTCTTCGACACACGACGACGCGCAGCTCCGCACGGCGCTCGAACGGCTCGTCGATGCCGCCGAGGCTACGGGTGCGGTCGATGATGAGCGGCGCGCGCTCACGAGTCTTGCGCGACTCGCGCCGGATGAGCAGGGCAATCTCGCGCGCCTCGAAGAACTCGGCGGCCCGCTCTACGACGAAGCCGAGGAGCGTGCGCGCGCGGCAGCCGAGACGGCCCCCACCTTCGAGACCTTCATGCTGAACGACGACGCGGCGCAGACTCCGACAGCCGCGCCCGATTTCGAATGGAACTCCGTCGCCGCGCCGCAGCCCGCGAATGCGGATGCCAGCGCCTCGTTCGCAGACCTCAACGACCTGACTGATGAAGGCGACGCACAGCCGCCGTCCGCTCCGAAGGGTTCTCAGGAGCAGTTGCAGCACGGGGGATATCAGGAGTTCGACTTCGGGATGAACGCGTCGGAAGCGGGAGCCGCAGAGGAACAGGCACAGGGCACGAGCGTCGAGCAGATACTCCGGCAGGAACTTGGCAGCGTGCAGTTTTACATCGAGCAGGGCTACTCGGACATCGCGCGAGACACGCTCGACATGCTCGAAGGCCAGTACGGCCACCACGCTGAGATCGACGCACTCCGAAGCCGTCTCGACCTCGCCGCGACCTTAGAGACGACGGCGACGGACGCAACACCGACCTTCGACGCGCACGCGACTTTCGAGGCGGAAGCGCCCGTCGCTTTCGAGACCGCCGCACCTTTCGAGCCTGCCGCTTTCGAGTCCGACGCTTTTGAGTCGCCCGTAACTTTTGAAATCGCTTCGGCGGACGACGGCGCAGCAGGCACGGTTGCGAACGCCAGCGTTCCGGCTGTCAGCATCCCTTCCGCGACGCAGGGTGCAGCCGACAACTCTCAGCCAGGCAAGTTGGGTGCGGGGATAGACCCCGGCCTCGCCGCCATCTTCGACGAGTTCCGCGAGGCCGTCGAGGAAGCGAGCGACGAGGATTCGGGGGGCGACTTCGATACGCACTATCAGATGGGACTGGCCTACCGCGAGATGGGGCTGCTCGATCAGGCCATCGAAGAGTTTCAGGCAGCGATCTCTCTGACCGCGCCGGGCGACGGCTCGCCGCGCTTTCTCCAATCCTGCAACATGCTCGGCCACTGTTTCATGGAGAAGAGCATGCCGCGACCCGCCGCGCTCTGGTTCAAGCGCGGCCTCGACACGCCCGGCCACACAGAGGACGAGTATCAGGCCATGCGCTACGATCTCGGCACGGCCTACGAGCGGATGGGCGAAACGGGTCGCGCCATCGAAGTCCTCTCCGAGGTCTACGCCATCGACGTTTCATATCGCGGCGTCGCCGAGCGGCTGCGCGAACTACAGAAGGCAAGTAAGTAGTGACAAGTGACAAGTGACGAGTAAGAGCTTGCTCTTACCTGTTGCTCATTGCCTTTTGCGGCTCACTGCTTTTATCCTGTTACTCGTCACTTGTCACTTGTCACTTGTCACTTGTCACTGCTCTTATGGCTTCACGGCTCACAGTCATCTTCTACATCCTCCTGTGTCTGGAGGCGGGTATCTTCCTGACGCTCCTGCCCTGGTGGCAGCCCTGGGGGATGGGCGACTGGGGCGACAATTTCTTCCTCGTCATGGCCGCGCAGAAGACCGGACTTATCGGCTTACAGCGCGCGGTTGCTTCGGGGTGGGTGCGCGGGGCCGTGACGGGGCTTGGCCTTCTAAACCTCGCGATGGCTTTCTGGGAGATATTCCACTTCCGCCAGACCGTGCGCAGACTTCAGAGCGCGGACGCTGCGCCCGCCGCGAGTGCGCCGCCGCAGGCGAGCGCTACTCCTAAGACTAACTCTCTCCCGACGACTGACTCTCACCCGATGACGGATGTCTCCGATGCCGCGAGAGCTTCCCAGGCCGATCACATATCTCATCACGGACGGCGAGACGACTAGCTCGACTTCGCCCACGGACGCCGAGTTCCGCCGTCTGCTCTCCGTCGTCGAACGAGCCGTCGCCGCGCGCCTCGCGCTAGTCCAACTGCGCGAGAAAGACTTGACCGCGCGCACGCTCTACGAACTCGCCGCCGCGGCGGCGCGAATCGCACGTGGGAGCCGGACGCGCATCCTCGTCAACGACCGCGCAGACATTGCGCGCGCCGCCGAGTGCGACGGAGTTCATCTCTCGACGCGCTCGCTCGACGCGAGGGTCGTGCGCCGCGCCTTCGGCGAAGAGTTTCTGATCGGCGTCTCGACGCACAACCTTGCGGAGGCGCGAGCGGCGCGTGAGGCGAGCGCGGACTTCGCGGTCTTGGGCCCCGTCTTCGACACGCCCTCGAAGCGTGCCTGCGGCCCGCCACTCGGCCTCGAAGCTTTGAGAGTGGCGGCGCTAGTCCTCGCTCCTTTCCCGCTCGTCGCGCTCGGCGGAATCGCGGAGGCGAACGTCGGCGAGGCTCTCGATACGGGAGCGGCGGGCGTCGCCGGGATTCGTCTCTTCTCGAACGGACAAAACCTTGCGCCGACAGTGCATCTCATCCAGAGCTTGCGCGCTCTCTAACAGAGAGTTGCATCTCTAACAGAGTTGCAGGAGCATTGGCTCTCACAGAGTCGCGGGAGCATCGGCGACTGGCTGAAGAACGTTGAGCGCGTGATGAGTAATAGCGAAAGGCGTGATGAGTAATAGCGACATCGAAACGCCGCAGGCAGTGGCGCTGACCATCGCCGGGTTCGACCCGTCGGGCGGCGCAGGCGTCGTCGCCGACGTAAAAACTTTTACGGCTTTCGGCTGCTTCGCGACCGCCGCGGTCACGTCGCTCACATACCAGAACACCCTGGGCGTCTACGGCGCGGCGCACCAGACCGCCGCAGCCGTGCGCTCGCAAATCCTGCCCGTCGTCGAAGACTTTCGCGTGGCGGGCGTGAAGACGGGCATGCTCCCCACGCGCGAGATTATCGAAGAGGTCGCGCGCCTTTTTCGCGAAACTTCCTTGCCCGCGCCCGTCGTAGACCCGGTGGTGCGCTCGACTTCGGGTTACGATTTGATAGACGATGCGGCGCTCGATGCGCTAAAAAGGGAGCTGCTTCCGCTGGCGCGCGTCGTCACGCCGAACATTCCGGAGGCCGAGCGCATCACGGGAATAAGAATCCGCGACCATGCCGGGATGCTTGAAGCCGCGCGCGTGTTGCGAGAGATGGGCGCGCGCGCGGTGCTCGTCAAGGGCGGGCACATCGAGGGTGATGCGCTCGACGTGCTCGACGAGGAGGGCGAGGTGACGACTTTCACCGCCGAGCGTATCGAGACGACTTCGACGCACGGCACGGGCTGCACGCTCGCCGCAGCCGTAGCTGCATGCCTCGCGCGCGGCATCAATCTGAAAGACTCGGTGGCCGCAGCCAAGCGCTTCGTCACCGACGCCATACTCCACGCGCCGCGGCTCGGCCACGGTCACGGCCCGGTCAATCATTCGGTCGCGGCACGCTTCTGAAGCACACGGCACAGCGACGAACTCCGGCGACAAACCTCTGAAGGCCCAAACATGAAATACACAAGCAGACTTGAATTCAAGACGCTCGCACGCACGACGCTCGCCGCGTGCCTCTGTTTCCTCTTCGCTCTGCCTGCGGGTGCGCAGGGAGACCTGACAGGCGGAGTCGGCCAGTTCGCCATCCAGCCGAGGAAGGAACGCGTGGTCGCAGCCGCCAAGCCGAAACCGCCCGCCGTCAAAGCGGGGCCGAGAGTCACGCCCAACGAACGCCTGCTCGCTGCCGCAGGCAGCGGTGATGCAGCGGCGGTCGCAGGCTCGCTCGGTCAGGGCGCGGACGCAAACGCCCGGTCGAAGGAAGGATGCGCGGCGCTCGTCTATGCCGTCGCGGGTAAGGACAAGGCCGCCGCACAGTCGCTTTTGACGAAGGGCGCGGACGCGAACGCGCGCTGCGCGGACGGCGTGACGGCGCTGATGGTCGCGGCAGAGGCGGGCGACACCGAGACGACGCAAACGCTCATCGAACGCGGGGCGGATACGAACGCCAAGACGACGGACGGCCGCACGGCGTTGATCTTCGCGGCCTCGAACGGTCAGCTTGCCGTCGTGCGCGCGCTGCTGGCGAAGGGCGCGGACATAAACGCGCGTTACAAGGACGGGCGCACACCGCTCTTCTTCGCGTCGGCGAACGGGTTTGCGGCAGTGGCCGAAGAACTGCTGGCGAAGGGCGCAGACGTAAACGCGCGCTCTGACGACGGCTGGACGCCGCTGTTGTGGGCTTCCTGGTTCGGGCACACAGACGTGGTCAAGCTGCTGCTCGAACACAGCGCGGACGCGCGTGCCCGCGACAAGGACAACGACACGGCGCTGATGAAGGCGGCCACACAGGGGCAGACCGCGGTCGTGCAGATGCTTCTGGCGCGCGGGGCAGAAGCGGACGCGCGCGGCAACGGCGGCGGCACGTCTCTGCTGTTCGCCGCCTCGCGCCCCGCCGGCTACGATGTCGTCGAGGCGCTGCTGGCGAAGGGCGCGGACGTGAATGCGCGCAACGACGCGGGCATGACGCCCATCATCCTCGCCGCCGCATACGGGCGCGTGCCCACGCTCGAAGTCCTGCTCGACAAGGGCGCGGACGTGAACGCGCACACGCCGAAGGGTTTCAGCGCGCTCATCGCCGCCGCCAACAAGGGGCTTGCCGCCACCGTCCAGCTCCTCATCGAGCACGGCGCGGATGTCAACGCCAAATACGAGGATGGCCGCACCGCCCTCGCCTTCGCCGAGCAGAACGGCCAGACCAAAGTCGTCGAGATTCTTAAGAACGCCGGCGCGAAGTAAGAGCAGTGACGAGTGACGAGTGACGAGTTAAGCAGCAGCCCCATCAGGGGCGGAAGAATGTAGCCCACGGCGCGAGCCGTGGGAATTGGCGACATCGAAATTTCATAAGCCCCGGAGGGGCGGAAGAAGTCCGAGCAGCATTGTTCTCAAGCTCGGACTTCTTCCGCCCCTCCGGGGCTCAATTTCTTTTTGTATCGCCCTTCTCCCCACGGCTCGCGCCGTGGGCTACACTCTTCCGCCGCCTCCGGCGGCTACCTGTCACTTATCACCCGTCACTCGTCATTGCTTCTGTTCCTCAATCGTCACCTTCTGCATCACCACGTCCTTGACGGGGCGGTCGCCGGGGGCGGTCTGCGTGGTGGCGATCTTGTCCACAATGTCCTGGCCTTCGATGACGCGGCCAAACTTCGTATAAGAGGGTGGCAGCGGGTAGTCTGCGTGCATGATGAAGAATTGCGAGCCGTTGGTGTTCGGCCCGGCGTTAGCCATCGCCACGGTGCCCTTCGCGTAAGCCCCGCTGTAGAGCTGCGACGAGCGGTTGATCTCGTCGTTAAAGCGCCCACCCCAGGCCGACTGTCCGCCGCGACCCGTGCCATCAGGGTCGCCGCCCTGAATCATAAAGCCCTTGATGACGCGATGAAAGATGACGCCGTCGTACTTGCCCGCTTCGGCCAGCAGACGGAAATTCTCCGCCGTCTTTGGTGACTCGTCCTCCAAAAGCTCAAAGCGGATCGTGCCCATGTTCGTCTCGATGTTCGCAATGCGGTTAGCCATTAAGTCTCCTTCAAGTAGTCGGTAGTTAGTAGACAGTAGTCAGTAGACAGTAGAAAAACCTTCGTCAATGAATCGTCTGAGTGTCAGCGTCAACTGTCATAGCGCGGAGCGACTACTGACTACTGTCTACTGATTACTGTCTACTTCTTTAAGAACGAATCTTTCGATGGCGGCGGCGACGCCGTCCTCGTCATTCGTGCCGGTGTTGTAAAAGTCGCCGCGCTCGCTGAGCGCCGGGTCGGCGTTGCCCATCAGGACGCCCGTGCCCGCCCACTCCAACATCTCCAGGTCGTTGAAGTTGTCGCCGACGGCCATCACCTCTTCGCGCGTCAGCCCTTGCTCGGCGGCCACAGCCGCAAGCCCCGCGCCCTTCGACGCACTGGGATGCAGAACGTCGAGCAGCGCGAAGTCCATCTTCGGGTAGAGCGTGAGCAACAACCGAACTGTCTCGCCCAACTCGCGCCGCATCACGTCCGCGAGACGCTCCATCTCGGCGCAGCCTCCCGAGAAGGCGACGTGCAGCGGGTCGTGGTCGAGATACTCTTCGAGCGAAGGCACGCGTCGGATGGCCTCGGCTGCGTCCTCGCCCACGACGCGGCGCGACCAGGCGATGTAGCGTGCGAGCGCGGTGTTGCCGGGGCTTAGCTGGTCGTAGACGAGAATTCCCGCGCCGAGATGGTCATCGCTGACGAGCGCGTCCGCCGCGTGTGCGCGCCCGACGCGGACGACCGCATGCGCCGTCTCGACGGGCATCAGCACGGCGCAGACGGTTTCGAGCGTGTGCGCGTGTTTGGTGAGCGCGCCGTTGTGCGTGATGACCGGCACGTCGAGACCGAGTTCGAGCGCGAGCGGGCGCGCGTCGCGGAAGCGGCGGCCTGTGACGAGCGCGACCGAAACGCCACGCTCGCGCGCCGCGTCAATCGACGCGCGGTTGCGCGCCGTCAACTCGCCGCGCGAGTCGAGCAGTGTTCCATCAAGGTCGAGAGCGACTAAACGAATTGCCGTCATTGATGAATTTTAGATTTTGTTGCTCTCAACACTTTTACATCCGGTGTTCAGTTCTGTGTTTTAAGAACTACTTTTCAACTTATCACGCAAGGGTCTTCTTGACGACTCAGAAGATGATGTCAAAGCCACCTGAGAAAAATCTGTGGTAAGGGGCGAAGAACTCGCCGAAGCGCGGGTCGGCGGTGTTGGAGTGAACGTCTCGCGGATTGAAGTGATTGGTCAGGTTGAAGGCGCGTAGCGACAAACGCACGCCATACTTCTTCGTCAACTGAAACTCTTTGGCTACTTCGGCGTCGAGCGAAACGAACACCGGAAAGCGTGTGGCATCGGCGTTGCGCGCTCCGACAAAGTTCTGCCCCGCGTCGCGCACGGAGAAAGGGAAGCCGGTGCGTGCCTCGAAGATGGGCGAGATGGTAATGCGTCGCGGCAGGCTGAAGGAACCCCATGCGAGCAGCCGGTTGGGCACGTCAAAGGGGAGGTTGGAATACTGGTTCGCGCGGATGACAGGCTCGCCAAAGTCTCCGAAGTAACTGTTGAAGTCGTTGAGGTCGCCGCGGGCGCGTGAGCGGACGTAGGAGACGAATAGCTGATCTTTGTTCGGCAGACGCAGACGCGCGGTCAACTCTAGCGCGCGGTAGGTGGCCTGCCCCGCCGAGCGCAGCACGATGCCGCTTCGCCCTCTGAAATCAAGCTCGGGGGTGACGATGTAGATATGATCGGTGCGGCTTCCGGTGAGGTTTGCGCGCAGGTCGAGCCAGGACGTGACGACCTGATCGAGCTGAACGTTCCACTTCAGGTTTTCGGGCACGAAGCCGGCGTCGCTGTTCGACCGATGTCTGAAGTCCAGCGGCTCGACGGGCGCGGAGTCTACCAGCACGTTGACGAAGTGATGGCTGTCGAGAACAGTCATGCCGTCCTCGCCATAGTGCGTCACGGTGCGGGAAGGATAGCGCGCGAAACTCCGCACGTTGAGCGGCACTTTGTCATAGAAGAGGCCGACGCCGCCGCGCAGGACGGTTCGGTCTCCCTTCAGCGGCGACCACGCGAAGCCTGCGCGGGGCGCGAGGTTGCTCTCGTGCGCGATGCGCTGGTCTTCAAACCGTAGCCCGAGGTCGAAACTAAGGTTGGGACGCACGAGCAGTCGGTCTTGCACGAAGCCGGTGTACTCGCGGTTTTCTGCCGAGATCGGACGGACGCCTCTAAAGACTATTCGCTCGGCGAGCGTGCCATCCTCACGCGTGATGTTTACGGGACGCGCCGCATAGTTCAGGAGATTACCGACGCTGTTGAAGTCAAAGCCGACTTTGATCTCGTGCCCCAGGCGCAGAAAGTTCTTCTCGGGCGCGGTGTAGACCTCGAACAACTCAAGGCGGTGTGAGCGCCGCGACTGCGTCGCGAAGTAGTTGCCCTGCTCGATTGTCGGAGTCAGCGTCTGCTCCTCCTCGCCCTGACCCCAGACATCGGCATTGAAACGCTTGAAGGAAAAAGCGGATTGCAGCAGCCCGCTGCCGAGTTGATAGTGGTCGCGTGCGGCGAAGACGAAATCTTTCTGCTTGTAGTTCGGCGTGACTGGCTGCGGGCGGAAGAAGTCGAGGCCCGCGAACTGGTCGCGCTCAGGGAAGTATCCGAAAGTGAAAGTCTGCGTGTGACGACTGCTCAAGACCAGATCGAATTGTGTGAAGTAACTCTGGCCCTCGGTCTTCGTCTCGTTGAATGGAAAAATGAGGCCGCGCACCGGCTGCTTGGCAATGGTGTAGGAGAGCGATTGCGACAGGAACAGGCGGTCTTTGATTAAGGGGCCGTTGAAGTTCAGACGCGGCGAATCTTCCGCGATGCCGTTGATCTTACCGTTGTTGTAGCGCAGGTCTGGGAGGAAGTCGTTGAACTCAACGTGCCACTGCTCGCTGCCGCGACGGGTCTCAACCTGCGTCACCCCGCCAGTGAACTGTCCGAACTCGGCGGTGTAAGGATGTTGGAAGACCTGCACCGACTCGACCGAATCGACCGGGAGGTTGAGCCGGAAGTTTCCGCTCGCGGGGTCTGCGGCGTTGAGGCCGTTGACGAGCAATGCGCTCTGCTGCTCGTTCGCCCCGTCGATGCTGATCTCGCCGGTGGACGAGCGTATGACGCCGGGGACGAGGGGCAGGGCTTCGTCAACGCGCGCGGTTGCCAGTGGCAGCCGTCGGAGCGTCTCGCGCCGGAGGTTGGCCGCGGGCGGCGAAGACCCGGCCTCGACGGTCGTCGCCTCACCGGCTGGAGAGGCGACGGTCACGCTCTCCGAGACCGGCGCGACCATGAGCGCGACGACAATCTCGTTCAACGCGCCTTCTCTGATAATGACGCCGGCCCTCGTCAGAGGCTCGAAGCCTTGAGCCTCAACACGGAGGGTGTAGGTGGCGGGCCGGAGCGGTGCCGGAAAAGCAGCTACGCCCCCTTCGTCGGCCCTCGCGCTCGACGCGGCGGAAGTCGGATCGGTAGGAAGAAACAGCAGGCAGGTTGCGCCCGGTACGGCGCGCTGTTGCGCGTCCTGCACCACCACGCGAAGGCCGGTGTTGTTCGCCGGAATCTGCCGCCCGAGCGCTGGCGTGGCAATGAGAATCACCGAGAGCAAAACGCAACAGAGCCGGACTCTCCCACGTAGAGGTGCTGACGCGAGCGGGGAAACGAAGCGCCCAACAATGCTCTGAATCACTGTCATAAATTATTAAGGAGTCTGCGTGGCGTCTGTCGAGATAGGAAGACGTTGGTGTAAATTTCCAGCCGCCCGCGAGGCAGCCGCATACAGAAGATTTATTCCGTTCGAGGTTCTATCTTGTGAGCCTCTACGTTGAGAGACGGCAAGGCCTGAGCGATGTCAGGCTGCCTATCTTACAACAAACTTTCAATTAAGAAAATCGTGTCACTTCGCATATATGTCTCAGTCCCTCCCCGATTCACTCTGCTGCCAGCCCATTCAGCAGGCCGCAGCAGACGTGCTCCACCTGACATGTGGAGCGGCGTTGTGAGAGACTCGAAAGTGTCACAAACGCGCCGAGGGTTGCCGCGCCTGAAGGCTAGAGTCATCACCCGACAGGGCGTAAACCCTACCCGCTTCGAGTCGCGCGGGCGCGCGTAAAGTCATAATTTTGGGCGGAAAAAACAGAATACGGGGAGGCGGCAGTCAATGAACGTCACGCATCTGGAATGCGCCGCGTGCGGCGCGCGGCATGAGGCACGGCGGTTGCACAACCTCTGCAACGTGTGCGGTAAGCCGCTGCTGGTGCGATACGATTTGGAAGCGGCGGCGCGCACGCTGACGAGGGAGAGTTTGAAGGGGAGAAGGGCCGACCTATGGCGTTACATGGAAGTGCTGCCCGTCGAGCACGAAGAAAACATCGTCTCGCTCGGAGAAGGATGGACGCCGCTGCTGCGCACAGAGCGTCTGGGCGCGTCGCTCCGGCTGAAGCACCTCTACGTCAAGGACGAGTCGCAGAATCCGACGCAGAGCTTCAAGGCGCGCGGGATGACGGCCGCCGTCTCCGTGGCGAAGGAGTTGGGCGTGGAGAAGTTGGCCGTGCCGTCTGCCGGGAACGCCGCGGGCGCGCTCGCCGCATACGCCGCGCGTGCAGGACTCGAAGCACACATCTTCATGCCGCTCGACACGCCGCGCGCTAACGTCGTCGAGTGCGAACAGACGGGCGCGCGTGTCACGCTCATCGAAGGTTTGATAACCGACTGCGGCTCGGAAGTGGCGAGGCGTAAAGAGTCGGAAGGATGGTTCGACGTTTCGACTTTGAAAGAGCCGTATCGCGTCGAGGGCAAGAAGACGCTCGGCTATGAGCTGGCCGAACAGCTCGAATGGGAGTTGCCCGACGTGGTCATCTATCCGACGGGCGGGGGCACGGGACTCATCGGCATGTGGAAGGCTTTCGACGAGATGGAGCGTATGGGCTGGATTGGAAGTAAGAGGCCACGGATGGTCACGGTGCAGTCCGAGGGTTGCGCGCCGATTGTCAGGGCCTTCGATGAAGGGAAGCGCTTCGCCGACGAGTTCGCGGGCGCGACGACAATCGCCTCGGGCTTGAGAGTGCCGAAGGCCATCGGCGACTTCCTCATCCTCGACGCGCTGCGTGATTCAGGCGGGACGGCCATCGCGGTCGGCGACGACGAACTGCTCGCGGCCGTTTACGAGATGGGCGCGGCGGAAGGACTCTTCGTCGCTCCTGAAGGTGCGGCCTGTCTGCCCGCGCTGCGAAAGCTGATCGAGCGCGGAGACGTGCAGGCGGACGAGCGCGTCGTGCTCTTCAACACGGGCGCGGGCGTGAAGTACCTGGAAAGCTTTTGAGTCAGGCTCGGGATAAGCACGCCCGACTTGAATTTTGATGGTGGGAATTATTTTCGATGGTGGGAATTATGATGAAGTTTAAGAATCTGCTGACGACGATTTTTCTGACGGCGACCCTCGCGCTCGGCGCTGTCGCACAGACGAAGAGGGCACAGGGCGCGGCGGCAGCAAGCGCGCAGCCGGGGAAGGCCGCGGCTGAGAAGGCCACGAAGGGCGCGACCGAGAAAGTCGCTGCCGGCGGGGTGTTCGACCAGAAGCGCTTCGACACTTTGCGCGGGGAAGGTTTCGACGCGCTCTACAATCTCGACTACGAGGGCGCGCGCCGCCGCTTCCACGAGATGACGGTCGTATTCCCCGAACATCCCGCGGGCTATCAGTTCCTCGCCGCGAGCCTCTGGCTGAAGACCTTGAACGAGTCGCGGCGCTTACAGGCTTCGCTCTATAACAACGAGGGCTTCTACAAGGAGAAGGACGATCAGGCCGACGTAAAGGTGACGGGCGAGTTCCGCGAGCTGACGCGCAGGACGAAGGAGCTTTGCGAGTCGCGGCTCAAAGCTAATCCGAAGGATGCGGATGCGCTCTACTATCTCGGCGCGGTCGAGGGACTGAAGGCCGCGTGGGGCAGCATGGTCGAGCGGAGTTTCATGTCCGCGCTCCGCAACGGCTCCGACTCCGTCGATCATCATCGCGACCTCCTCAAGCTCGACCCGAGCTACACGGACGCCAAAGTGACTATCGGCATGTACGACTACGTCGTCGGCGCTCTCCCGCCGCTCGTCAAACTGGGCGCGACGTTTATCGGGATGCGCGGCTCGAAGAAGCGGGGCCTTGCGACGCTCGAAGAGGTTGCGCGCGAAGGCCACTGGGCGCGCGACGATGCACGCTCGCTCCTAATCGCACTCCTCAAGCGCGAGCGCCGCTTCCGCGATGCGTACACATACGCGTCTGAGCTGGCGACGAAGTACCCGCGCAACTATCTCTTCAAGATGGAGGCTGCCGACGCGCTCGTCTCGCAGGCGGAGGTTGACCGCACGACCGACCCCGAGGCGGCGAAGAAGACCGAAGCGGAGGCGTTCGCCGTCTTCGACTCGCTGCTCGTGCCCGCGCGCGCGCCGAACGCGCCGCGCCCGCCGCTCGACTTAGTCCATTACAACTACGGCGAAGCTCTGCTCGTCGCAGGCCAACCCGAGCGCGCGGCGAAAGAACTCGCGGCGGCGGCCACTGCACCGGGCGCACAGGACACGATGGTCACGCGCGCACGTCTGCGTGAAGCACAGGCGCTCGACGTTGCAGGCAAGCGCGACGAGGCCGTCACGCAGTACAAGGCCGTGCTCACGCGCCCGAACGTCTACGACTCGCACGAGGACGCCAGGCGCGGACTGAAGGAGCCATACAAGCTGACGCGCAAGGTCGGCGAGAACGCGGGCGGGGACGACGAAGCCTCTGACGCGAAGACGCAGAAGACGAACTAGAAGTCAGCCCGGAAGCTACTGTTTAAGTCAGTGTTTATGCGGCTTCTGAGGTTTCCGAGCTGAGTCCGGACTGAGCGAGCAGGGAAGGTCTCCTATGAATGAAGTTTGCCCCTCGCACGACCCCACGGCGTTGCTGACGGCGAGAGAAGGCGAAGCGGACACGAGAGTCCCACTACGGCGCGTCGTCGGGCCACAGACGCGCACGCGCCGCCTGCTCCTGTGTTTGGACGGCGTGCCGTTCGAGGTCGTCCAAGAGGCGAAGTCGCGCGGCCTGTTCGATAACTTCAGAGAGCCTGCGCGTCTGCTCTCTCCCTTTCCGACGCTGACGAACGTCGCGCTCGCGGAGATGTTGGGTGCAACGCCGCCGAACGGATACGAGAGCCTCTACTTTGACCGCGAGGCCAGAGAGCTTCGCGGCGGCGTGCGCAAGTACATCGGCCGTCGCACACCCGACAAGGTTCCGTCCTCTTACATGGATGAGCTGGACTATCAGGAGCCTCTGGCATTCGAGTTTCTTATTTACGTTGCGACCGATGCGGTCTGGCGCGCGGACATGCGCCGCTTCCGCGAGCGCTTCCTCTCGGCTCCGCCCTCGCGCGACTTCTTCGGTTTCCTGAAGGCGACGGACGGGCTGCTTCACATCGGCGGCCCCGCTCGACTCCTGACAGCGCTCCGCTCGCTCGAAGGTCTGCTGCGCGAGATTCAGAAGGCCGCCGGTTCCGAGACGGAGATCGTGCTCTTCTCGGATCATGGCATGAACCTCGAAGAGAACCGGCGCGTACGACTCCAGACGCACCTGCGCGGCAATGGCTACGAGGTCGTCACAAACATGCGCCGCCCCACACGCGTTGGCCGCCGCCGCGTCTCAGCGCCCGGCTTCGGGCTATGCGGCTATGCGGCGCTCTACTGCGGTGAAGAGACAGACCGCGCCGAAGTCGCCGACGCGCTCGCGGGGCTTGAAGGCGTTGACCTGAGCGTCTATCGCGAAGAGGGCAGCGGGACGGCAATCGTCAAGGGCGCTGCCGGGAGAGCGCGCATACTACGCGATGAGCGCGGCGGCGAGACTTTCTATCGCTACGAACAGTTGGACGGCGACCCTCTCTGTCTCTCAAAGGATGCGCGCGCCCTCGGCTTGGAGGGGCGACTCGACGAGGCAGGTTTCGCGCGGGATGCAGACTGGCTTGCGCGTACGTGGGGGCACACATACCCGGATGCGCTTGCGAACCTCTACGCATCGGTCTACGCGCCGCGCGTGCGTCACACGGCGGATGTGCTCGTCTCTCTGCACGACGGCTACTACTACGGCGCGACCTCCTTCAGTTATATGGCTCGATTGCTTGCGACACACGGCAACGCCCTGCGCGCAAGCTCCACGGCCTTTCTCATGAGCACGCATCGCTCCTTCCCCACGCACGTCCGCTCTACGGAAGCGCGCCCCGTCCTGCGCGGATAGAAGCCCTGCTCGCGTCCCCATCAGTTACTACTCGGTTGAGCACGGTCTCGATTGACGCTGACGAAATGGTGTCGCGCCTGCACGGTTTCGCATCCCGCCATAACTCCATCGCTTCGCCCCTTCATAGATTCACACGCTCTTCAGGCGAAAGGCAGTAAGGCTTCTGCTTCGGGCACATGCCTTGCTCATCTTCGCGCGCAGAAACACTGTCAGCGGTGCTCTCCGACGAGCGGAGTCGGCCCCTCGCTTCAGGCCGCCCAGTCTCGTTCGCGGACGAGACCACTTCCAGCCTTTCAAAAAATAAGTCGAAGTACGCGGCGGCCAGCCCCGGCCCGCGCGTTAGAACTCTCTTGCCCCGGCGACTTCGCCGAAAGAGTAGATGGGAAGGATATCCGACATGAAAAGACTCGCACCCGCACTGCTCGTTCTCCTCCTCGCATTTCTATCACCGACCACCTCCGCGCCCGCGCCCCAGTCACGACCGAGGGTGGTGAGGTCGAACGTGGACGCGCCCGTGCGCGGCGACGAGGAGGTCATCAAGACGGATGTTGACCTCGTCGTCCTCGACGCTCTCGTACTACAAAAGAAGACGGGGCGCGTTGTCGGTGGACTCAAGCGCGAAGACTTCACCATCACCGAGGACGGCGTCGCGCAGCAGCTCACGCACTTCAGCCAGAACAGCCTGCCGCTCTCGGTCGTGTTGCTCATCGACCGAGGCGGCTGTCTCGACCCGTTCGGCGAGAATGTGCGGCACGCGGCGCGCGCAGCCATCTCGCATCTCAAGCCCTCTGACGAGGTGGCCGTGATGGCCTACCACGACTCGGTCGATCTCGTCGAAGAGTTCACCCGCGACCGCACGCTCGTCTCCCACGCGCTCGACCGCGTGCCCGGCCACGACGAAGAGGCGAACCACTGTCTCAACACAGCCTTCTATGAAGCGGCGCGCTACATGGTCAAGGCGGGCAATCCCGTGGGTCGCCGCGTCATCATCGTCATCACGGGCGTGACGAGCAACTTCGACTGCCAGAACGGCCCTTCGGGCGGAGAGGCCAAGCGCGAGGTCTTCGAGTCGGGCAGCGTCGTCTGTGGACTCATCCCGCGCTCAGCCGGTCAGCGCATGGAGAGCGGCATGGTAAGGACGGCGACGAGCATCGGCAACATCTTCAAGGTTCCCTCGCTCCGCATCAACGACCTCGCGGACGAGACCGGCGGCGAAGTTCTCGACGACAAGCCGGAGAATCTCGACCGAACCTTCGACACGCTCGTCGAGCACCTGCGCACGCGCTACAACATGGGCTACATCCCGACGAACAGGAAGCACGACGGCACCGTACGCAAGCTGAAACTGAAAGTCTCGCCCGCCGTCGAGAAAGCGCAGGGCAAGCTCGCCGTCAAAACCCGACGCACCTACGTCGCTCCGAAGGGATGAGGGGAAGTAGACGGTAGACAGTAGTCAGTAGAAATACTTCAGTAGTATCCTAATTTGAAAATCTTAAACCGATAAATGCTGGCTATTATTTTCAAACCAGGACACTACCACAATAGCCTGTATATATTTGCCGGGGCTTCGGGATTTTTCTTTTCCGTGCGCGGGCCGCGAGCTTGACCGCACGCGTGTGCGGCGCTTACAAAGATTGCATGAGTGTTGAAGCAGAGGTGGGAGTGGTCGGCGGGACGGCCGTCGAGACGTTCGACCTCGTGCGGCGGTTCGGCGACTTCACAGCGGTGGACGGCATCGACCTGCGCGTGGCGAGCGGACAGTTCTTCGGCTTTCTAGGGCCCAACGGGGCGGGGAAGTCAACGACCATCAAGATGCTGACGGGACTGCTCGCGCCGAGTGCGGGGCGCGTCCGCGTGCTCGGACATGACATCACGTCTGAGCCGCTGGAGGTGAAGCGGAAGATAGGCGTCGTTCCCGAAGACCTGAATCTGTTCGAGCGTCTGACGGGCGCGGAGATGCTCAGTTTCACGGGGCGCATGTACGGGCTGGGGCGTGAAGATATCTCTGTGCGCTCGCGCGAGCTGCTTGAGCTGATGGAGCTGGACGCTGAGCCGCGCAAGCTCATCGTCGAGTATTCACATGGGATGAAGAAGAAGCTGGCGCTGGCCTGCGCGCTGATTCACCGGCCCGAGATACTCTTTCTCGACGAGCCTTTCGAGGGCGTGGACGCCGTCGCCTCGCGCACGCTCAAGGACTTGCTCTCGCGCTTGACGGTGCGCGGCCTGACGGTCTTCCTCACCTCGCACGTGCTTGAGATCGTCGAGCGGCTGTGTACCGACATCGCCATCATCAGCGGTGGGCGACTCGTTGCCGCCGGGCCGCTCGAAGAGCTGCGGCGCGGCATCAGCGTCGAGGGCGACGGCGGCGCGGGCAAGGCGCTCTCGCTCGAAGACTACTTTATCAGCGTCGTCGGCGGGACGCGCGACGCCGGAGCCGACGCGCTTCAGTGGCTCGGCTAGGAAATTAAATTGTCGAGTAAAGTCGGGTAGGAAATTAAATTGTCGAGTAAAGAAAGAACCCGCCACGCGGTTGATGCGTGGCGGGTTCTTTCGTCTCAAGTCCGGCTCGTAAGGCCGGAGCGGGTTACGGAAGCGCTTCGACGATGATCAGGAACCGGAATGTCCCCGTCGTCTGCACGCCTAAGAGGAACTGCACGTTGGCGCTCGCCCCATTTGCCAGAGGCGTGCCCAAAGTGATCGTCCCATCGGCCATCGTCGAGTTGTAGCCTCCGCCGTTCGGCTGCGTCGGCGGCTGCTCCAGTGTCGTCCCCTTGACGTTGACCGTACACGGCGTCGTGGGCGAGCCGTTCGCCGCCTGACACGTGTTCGGGTCGTTGACGCCAGAGACCGAGACGTTCGTCGAAGTGATCGCTCGCAGGTCTGCCTGCCCGCCTCCAGGCGATGGGAACGTCGTGATCTCGACAATGCGGAACCGCAGCCGCGTCACGTTCGCTCCACTGTTGTTCTGGAACCGCCGACGAATAGAGAGCGTCCCGAACGTCGAGTTGTTGCCCGGATTGCTCGTCAGGTCTCTCACACGGTTCGGCGAGACCGATGACGACTTCGAGTTGTCCAAGAGCGTGCCGTTGACGACCGCATCACGCCTGATCGGACTCTGTAGGTTCTCCGGCCCCGGTGCACCGAGGTGCTGTGGAACGCCCGAGATGAACGTCCCCTGCGTATCGGCGAACATGAAGTCCGCGTTGTTGTCGTTCGTGTCCTTCGGATTGCCCGCGACCGTGCAGCCGACACCTGCGACGAAGTCGCACTCCTTGCGGAAGAAGGAGTGCTGCGTCGTCGTGCCTGAGACCGGCGGCAGCGTGTTGCCCTCCCTCAAGAGGTCGCAGACTCCGCCGCCCGTGTTGCCGTCGAAGCCGACCGCATCCTTGCGCGTCGCCGTCGAGATGGCCGCTATGTCGGCGGTCGAGAAGACCGCGACGTTATGGTCACTCTCGATGTCGGAGGTCATCGTCTGATTACCCGTCGCGTAAGAGCCGAGGCTGTACTGGCTCCCGACGACGAGGAAGTGGCCTCTGGCCGGGATGATCGTCCCGTTCGGGATGGTGGCGATGAGCACCGGAGTGGCGTTGCAGTCCGTGCCCATCTTGAAGACACCGAAGCCGGCCGAGGCATCCGAAGCCGCGACCGTCAAAGGCGTGTCGGTGTTGTTGTAGAGTTCGACGAAGTCGTCGCCTGCTCCGCCCGGCCCCGATGTCCGAAGCTCAGAGACGAGGAACGTGCCCGGCGTGCTCGTCTCGGTGATGGTGCCGACGGCCTGTGCATCGAGGATAGTGCCGCCCACCGCGCCCGAGAGGTTCAGCAGAAGCGTCTCGTCGGTGTCGGGCGCAGAGTTATCGGCGCAGACTGAGACCGAGACGGTCTTGACTCTTTCGCCCGCGGCGAAGTTGACCGTGCCCGAAGTGGTGACGTAATCGACCGTGTTGTTGTCGCAGGCTGCGCCGCCCGTGGCCGGGTTGGTGCCACCCGTGTCATCGGCCGTCGCGTAGTTCACCGAGACGCCTCCCGCTCCCGCCGGGTTCGAGAGCGTCACGGTGAACAGCAGCGGCGTCGTGCCCGAAGCGGGTTCCGCCACCGAGCCGTCACGCGCGAAGATGTTAAGCGAGTTGACCGGCGTCAGCGTCGGGTTGGCCGTGCCCGCGATGGACGGGTCGTCGGTCAACACGTTCGAGAAGTTCGAGCCGGAGACCGTGCCCTGGTTCGAGACGTTCGGGCCGCCCGAGTACGGGTCGTCAATGACCACCTGGAAGGTGATGGTGACGGAGTCGCCCGGGTTGAGCGTGCCGATGCTGACCGAGACGTTGCCGCCCGCGCCGTTGATGATGGGCGGGTCAACCGTTCCGCGCGGCGTAGTCCTGCCGTTGGTCGCCGCCGTATTCTGCGTCGTGGCTGGCGTCGTGCGCGCGACTGTGGTCGGCGCGGGCGCGATGACCCTCGGAGCCAACGGGCGCGGGCTGACGAACGGACGGCTGGTGATGCCGCCGCTCATACCGGTCGGCTGCGCGACTGGAGCGTCGCCCGTCTGCGTGTTGATGCTGCCGGGGCCAGCAATGGTGTCGGCGTTGAAAGTCACAGGGCCGGTGGGCAGAGTGCAGCCAGCCACTGCGGGCGGCAGCGTCGGCAGCGTGTTGACGAGGTTCATGCTGCCCGCCGTCGGGATGAAGACGGACGTGTTCGCGCCGTTGACGTTATCGTCCTTAATGACTTGTGCGATGGTTGCGGAAGCCGAACCGTTGCGCGAGAGATTCAGCACGGTGGCTGCGCCTGCGGCCTTCAGGATTTGGACATCGCTCGTATTGAATGGGTCGCCATTCGAGAAATCATTTTGCTGTCCGCTACCGGCGTTGGCATTGCCGACGACAAGGTTCATTGTGCCGGTGTCGGTATTGACCGCGCCCTGCTCAATGTTTAGACCGGAAAAGCCGTTTGCCGCATTGGGCGTCACGGTGTTGCCGAAGACTGATGCGTTCAGCGTGCTGCTGCCCGACGTGCGTTGCAGGTCAATGCCTTCCTCGCCGTACTCCACGATGTTGTTGTTTTGAATCAACGTGGTGAAGGTGCCCGCGCCGTGGTCTTGTATCCAGATGCCGGGCGCGCTGTTGGGTGCGCCAGAGAGGGTTTGACCAACCACGCCGATGGCGTTACCGCCTACGGTGCCAACCATGGCTCCGCCAGGGGAATTGACGGCCTTAAATAGATTTATACCCGCGCCTTTTGCGCCGCCGGCGGCGCTGGTGCTGATCCTATTGCATGAAATGTTGAAGGTCAGGTCCGTGTTACCGGCGGCACTCCCTGCCTGAACGCGGATGCCTTCGGCCCCACTCAGTATGTTGGGGTTCGCGTTCTGGAGCTTGTTCTGCAACACCACCATATCCATGTGAGTGCCGCCCTGTGCCTGAACGTTGACCATGGAAGCGCGCGAACTGCTCAAAACACTGTTCGACAGCGTCCAGTTGAGCGTCGCGGTGCCCTCAGCGTCGAAAATTACAGCGCTGCCGCCGTTGGTGTTGCTGGAGTTTATTGAAGGGAGCTGGCAGTTATCGATTACGAGTCGATTGAGTGTGCCGCTGGTGTTTGTGACGCGGATGTTGACGGAAAAAGCGCCCTGGATTGTTGAGCCAGTAATCTGCGCGGTTGGGAACGAAGCGCTGGTGAACAGGTTGTCGAAACGGATTGGACCCTCTTCACCGCCGCCCGCCTCAGTCGTGCCGTTGATACCGACAATTCGCGAGTTGGTAAACGAGAAGCCAGTTACGCTCGACCCCTTGATTCCGAAGTTCTGAAAGTCGTTCATCTGCATGCGGTCGATGGAGACGCCCGACGTGCTGTTCAGGAAGATGCCTGAGCCTTGCGTCGTGCTGCCGTCCGCGCCGGTCTTGTTGGAGATGGTGCCGCCGGTGCAGGTGGCTGCCGAACTACAGGTGCCGCCGTTGCCGGTGACGGTCAGCCCTGCGGTCGAACCCGTCGTGTCGAGGATGATGCCGTTGGCCGAGCCGCTGCCATTCGACGTGATGCTGCGGAAGATCAAGCCGCTCGCGCCGATGGTCGTGTTGGCGACGTTGAGCGCCGTGCCCGTGGTCGTCGTCAGCGTGTTGACGATTGAGGTGTTGTTCTGCGTGGCGGAGACCGTGCCGCCCGCCGTCGCCGCGAAGGCGGTGTTGGCTCCGGTGTTGAGGCTCAAGCCGCCGGTGAAGTTGATGGTCGCGCCGGTGTTGCTGTTGAGCGAGACGCCGTTGGACGTGCTGCTGACCGCGCCGCCGAAGGCAACGGTGCCGCCGGTCTTGCCGGAGATGTTGACGGGGCGCGCGGTCGAGGTGCTGATGGTGCCGTTGTAGGTGATGTTGGCGGTGCTGGTGGTGACGCCCGAGACTAAGAAGGCGTCGCCCGCCGCGCCGGAGATCGAGCCGCCGTTGATCGTCAGCGTGCCGGGGGTGTTCGTCAGGCTGATGCCGTTGCCGCTGTTGCCGCTGTTGGTCGAGGAGACGGTGGCGAAGTTCATGCCGAGGGTGACGCCGCTGGAGATGATGGCGGGCGCTGCCTGCCCGGCGCTACCCGTCGCGCTGATGGAGCTGCCCGCGGCGGTCGTGACGTTGACCGTGCCGCCGCCCGACAGGTTAATGCCCGTGCCGTTCGAGGTCGTGACCGCAAGCGTCGCGAAGGTGAGCGTCGCGCCCGTGTTCGTACCGCCCCAGTTGACGCCCGCGCCGCCCGCCGTCGTCTTCGAGACGGTCGCGCCGCCTGAGAAGATGATCGCCGTGCCGGTGGTCATGTTCTGGATTGAGACTGGATCGAGTGCGCTGCTCAGGTTAGCCGCGCCCGTGACGTTGACGTTGCCGCCGCCCGCGCCGCTCAAGAATGCGTTGCCGCTGCCGCCTGATACGCCAAGCGTGCCGAAGCTGCGCGCATTCGCGCCTGAGTTATTCTGGAACGAGACGCCGTCGGTGCCGCCCGTGACGGTCGTCGCACCGAAGTTGATGCTGCCCGTCGTCGTCCCGATCAGAATGCCCTGTGTCGTCGCCGAACTGACGGTCGTCGTGCCGAAGGTGGCCGTCATGCTGGAGCCGGAGATGGAGATACCCTGTGTGCCTGAGTTAGAGACGTTCGTCGTGCCGAAGACGACCGTGCCCCCGATTGTCGCAAGCGAGATACCCGCCGCGCCCGCAGCACTCGTCGTCGTCACACCGTTGAAGCCGGACGGGGCGGAGAACGCGCCGTTCGTCAGGTTGAGCGCCTGACCCGTGCCGTTCAAGGTCAAGTCGGGCGAACTGTTGTTGCCGGCGGTCAGCGTACCGAAGCCGGTGCCGAAAATCTTAGCGCCCCCCGTCGTGTTGCCGACCGTGAAGCCGCGAAGGAGATTCCCTTGCGCGAGCGTGATGGAGTTGGTCGAGGCGGCACTGGTCGTGATGGTCGGGCTTGCGCCGCCGGTCGAGGGCAGCGGGTCGCTGTACGCTTCGGGCACGATGCCGGAGATGTTCGAGAGCGTATCGGTCGCGCCCTGTCCGATGAACTTCTCGTTGTTGAGGAGCGTCAGGCCGCCCGTGTAAGCGCCCGAGAAGAGGAAGATCACGTCGCCGGGGTCGTCTGCCGCCGCAGGAAAGAAGCAGCCCGCGCCGACGAGACAGTTGTAAGGATTGGTCAAGCGCCCGTCGCCGCCCCCGGGCGAGGAGGCGTTGATAAACCAGATGAGCTTGTCGTGCGTGGCGAGTCCGACCTCAAGAGTCGCGGTCGCGGTGTCGGTCTTCGTGCCGTCGCTGATGGTGTAGGTGAAAGAGTCCGTGCCGGTGAAGCCGGGGTTCGGGTTGTAGGTGAAAGAGCCGTCCGAGGCGACGGTCGCCTGCCCGTTCGTCGGGCCCGTAGTCGGGCCGGAGGCCGTCAGCCCCGAGTTGTTCCCCGTATCAGGGTCGCGGTCGTTGGCGAGCAACCCTTGCGCGGCGTTCGGCTGGATGCGAACGTTGCCGACGACGTTGTAGGTGTCGTTGATTGCGATGGGCTGACTGCTTACCGAGCCGGGAACGAGCGTGGTGTTGGTATCAACCGGGTCGTTGAACGTGACGCCGGTGGCGGGGGCGTCGCCCGTGTTCGAGATCGTCACCGTGTAGGTGATGGTCGCGCCCGGTGCGGCCTTGCCGTCGGCGTCGGGGTCTGGGAATGCGTCCACCTTTGTCGCCGTGATGACAGGCCCGGTCGCGAAGAGCGGGGCGGGCGCAGGTTGCGCCGCCAGAGTCATTGTCGTCGCGGGCGTGCCGGACGCCTGCACGGGGCCCGGAACCGGCGCGTGCGCCGCGAGCGCCAGCGGGGCGATCTGCCCGACGAGCATGAGATATGAGATGAATGCTGCGATGAAAGCACGAATGTTTCGGCGACGGGGGATCAGGGTCAGGTGGTGCATAGCTCTCCTTGAAAATTACAGCCGCGTCTGGCGCGGGTACTCACTGAGGGTAGTGAAGAACACTTTGGGACTATGTTTGCTTCATGATTAAGCCGCGAGGCCGACCGACTTCCGACCGGCCTCGCGGCATTCTTTACCAGTTCCTCATGGCCTCGCAGGGAAGACGCCCTGAAGGGCGATGCAGAAGTTGAGCGTCAGGTACGGCATCATGTTGTTGTGGGGAAGACTGCCGCCGGTGACGGAGATGCCCTGAAAAGCCATTTGAACCACAGTTTGAGGCGGTGTCTTGTAAGCACTGCCGCCCTTCGATCTCGCCAGAGAAAGAGACGGATCGGCGAGGTTGACGTTGCCGGGGTTGGGGAAAGCCTGCACAAAGTGGTTGTGGGCGGGCATCTCCGAATCCAACAGCGTCACGTTGTCCGTCCCACCTTGCTGACCCAGAAAATATTGCGAGAGGCCGGGTCCCTGCCCCGGATGGATGACGGCGTCGCCCTGAATGTTGGGCAGCGCGAAGTTTGACTTGCCGTCGCCGCCGTAGGTCGTGCCTAGGAGCGAGAAGAGCGCCGTGTTCTGCGAGAGCGGCAACAACTGTCCGTCGCAGAAGGCCCATCCCTTTGGCGGGAAGTTGAAGGGGAAGATGCGAACTTCAGCTACAAAAGGGTCTGACATCTTTTTTCTCCTTAGGTCTGAGTCGGGAACACCCCGAAGAGCGAGATGATGTAGTTGATACAGAGGTATGGTTGGATGTTGGTGTGCGGCTGGCTGCCTCCAACAATACTGAGCGCGTTATTTGCCATGGACACAGAGGGGGGCTGCTGGATGTACATCTGGAACGTGGCATTCTGGCCGAGCACGTTGTTTTGAGGCGTGTTCGCATTAACCAACGCCGTGGAAGACGCGAAGGCGTGATTGTGTATCGGTATCTGTTGGGTGGTTAAAGTCACCTCCTCGACGCCGCCCGTCTCTGCAAGGGTGTAAGTGTTGCCTAATCCGTCCGACCCCTGATGGATAGGGACGCGACTTTGCAGGTTGGGCAGCGCGAACGTTTCCTGCCCGTCGCCGCCGTAGGTCGTCCCGATCAGGGTAAACAGAACGTCATTCTCTGAGATGGGGAGCAACTGCCCGTCGCAAAACATCCACCCGGCAGGAGCGAAGTTGCCCGCGAATAATCTGATTTCACCGACATAGGGTTCCGGCATGCTCTTTTCTCCTTTTAGTTACGCGATGGGAAGATGCCTTGCAGCGCGATGCCGAAGTTCACCACGAGAAACGGTTGCCTGTTCTCGTGAGCCTGGCTGCCGCCGACATTGGTGATGGTTGAGGGAATGAGCGTCGTCAGACTATTAGGGGGGCCGTAGAGACCGGACGCGGCACCGAGCAGATTGTTGGGGACAGTCGGCTGGTCGGCGTTGTCTGACGCGCCATTTAAGAAGTGCGTGTGCGCTGGCATCTCGCTCGTGGTGAGCGTGTGTACTGCTTGGCCTGCACTCTGGCCGAGTGTGGCACCGACCTGTCCGCCGGTGTGAATGGGCGTGCGCCCTTGCAGGTTCGGCAGTCCGAAGGTGGTGCGCCCGTCGCCGCCGTAGGTCGTGCCGAGCAGACTGAAGAGCGCCTGATTCTGGTTGATGGGCAGGAGCTGGCCGTTGCAAAGCGCCCAGCCTTTGGGGGCAAAGTTGAAACTGAATATCTTGATCTCAGTCATGAACGGTTGGGACATAGTTCACTCCTTGGGGTATCTGCTTCGAGAGCGTGATTCAAAAGGCTTGACGAGGTCGTGCGTCGCGGCGCGATTGCCGGACGAAGGTTTCTAAGTCGAAGAGCTGGAAAGTTCAGACTTGTGGTGCGCCCTGAGCGCTTGGCAGTAAAGGTTGTTTCGGAGTGCTCGCTCGCGTGGAGGCCCGTAAGTCACCTGTCCGTCAAACGAAGCGGGATGGATTCTACTCTTAATGCAGAAGGATTTGCAACAAAAGAGATTGTGCGATCAGGGGTTGTCAGCCGGAGGCCGAGTAACATACACTGTTTGAAGCGGAGACGAAGGGTTCCCTCCGCTGCCCTACCCTTGCAGATACAGGAGCAGCAACACAAAATGTCCGTTACACGCCGCAGTTTTCTGAGGTCGGGGGCTTTGACCGTCCTGACGACGAGCATCGCCCTCAAAGCCGTCCCGCTCGTCTTCGGGCAGGACAGGACGCAGCCGAATCCCGCGCTCGATTTTCAAATCCCCTTTCAGGCGCAGAAGTCTCCCCTCTTCTACTTCAAGCGGGAGACCTTTGAGCCATACGTCGGCGGCATCTTCCGCGCGCGTGCCGGCGCGCGTTCAATTAGCATGACGCTCACCGCCGTCCGCGACTGCACGCCGAGTCTGACGAGCAGCAAGGTCACGAAGAAGTCGCGCCAGTCCGACTGCTTCGCGCTTGAATTCCGCGCCTCGGGCAAACTTACCGACCTGACCACGATCTACGACATCGAGCACGCGGCGCTCGGCACGTTCTCGCTGTTCATGACGCGTCGCGACGGCCCGCGCGGCACATACTTCTACGAAGCCGTCTTCAACCACTCGCTCTAAACCCTCCCCGTTTTAATTTTCTCCTCTCACGGGTTAGTATCCACTTCGCTTTCGGGACGCGAGCGTCGCCGTGGCCGGACGGAGGTGCGGCTGCGGCGCGCGTCGCCCATGTGAAACGACATGAGTGGAGGAGAAGCTTTCGATGTTGAACGGCGGAGCCGAGATAGGCTTGAGCGGCGGTCGCAGGGTCTCGCTGCGTCCCGCGACGCTCGAAGATTACGAAGACCTCGTGCGCGTCTACGCCAGCACGCGCGCGGGCGAGCTGGCGCAGGTCGCTTGGTGGGACGACGAGCAGAAGCTCGCCTTCTGTCGTTCACAGTATGACGCGCAGAAGGCGGAGTACGAAGCGGTCTATCCACGCACAGAGTACGACGTGATATTGCTCGACGGGCGCACGGCGGGGCGCATCTGGGTCGCACGCGACGAAGAGGAGATACGCCTGCTCGACATCGCGCTGCTGCCCGAGGCGCAGAGGCAGGGCGTCGGCGCGGCTCTCGTCGGCGCGCTCATCGAAGAGGCACGCTCAACGGCCAGAAGACTCCGTCACATGGTCTTCGTGCTGAACACGGACGCGCGCCGCTTCTACGAGCGACTCGGCTTTCAGGTCTTTGAAGAGATCGGCGCATACGTACACATGCAGTGGCACCCCGACACTGGCCGGGCCGTGGCCGACGAGACCGACGAGACCGATGAGACCGGCGAGGCTCACTTGAAGAAGCTGAACACGGCCTCGTAGCGAAAGCCGCGCTCGTCGCGCCCCACGGGAACGAGGAAGATATCCATCTCGCCCATCCGCTCGTGCTCAAGGTGATAGATCATCTGTGGGAGGTATGTGTCGCTCGGGCCATAGAAGTAGAGCGAGAAACGCTCCACTTCACCGCGTGAGTCCGTCAGGGGCGGGAAGGCTGTGACCTCTTCGAGTTCAAGTTCGACCACGCGCTCGTCTCCGAACCGGATGCGGAACTTCGTCTGCAACTGCTGTGTGAAATCCTCTGCGGTAAAATTATCGGGCATCGTAAGTGTCACTTTCAGAGTGGAGGTCGCGCGGGTTCGGGCATATCGACGGGCGGCCCGCGCCTGTGCAGAGCTTGACCGGGGCAAGATAACACGTGTGCGCGCCCTTTCGGCACCGGGCAGCGCCGCGTAGATCGATTGACGATGCGATTCACAGACCTGCGCAGCGCGGGACTCGCGCTCTCGTCGAAGCTCGAAGCGTATCGTGGGCGCGAAGACGCCCTTGTCCTCGCCCTCGCGCGTGGCGGCGTGGCCGTGGGGCTTGAAGTCGCGAAGCATCTCCGTCTTCCGCTCGACATCTTACTGATACGAAGGCTGCTCGTGCCGCACGGGCCCGACGCGCCGCTCTGTGCAGTGAGTTTCGGCGGCACTCTGTTCGTTGACGAAGAGGTGGCGGCGCGCACGCAGGCCACGCACGACGCCGCGCTCGAACATTTCATCGCGGACGCGCTCGGCGAACTGGCACACAGCGAGCGCGCGTGCCGCGGCCAGCGTCCGCCAATCGACCTCAAGGGAAAGACTGTTCTCCTCGTTGACAACGGCATCTGCACCGGCTCGACAATGCGCGTCGCCATACGTGCGCTGCGTTCGAGCGTGCCTGCACGCGTCGTTGCCGCCGTCCCCGTCGCCGCGTCGGAGGCGCTCGCGGGCGTCGAAGCCGCGGCGGACGAACTCGTCTGCCTCGCCTCGCCCGAACCGTTCGGCCACGTCGGCCTCTGGTACGCGGACTTCAAGCGTCCAACCGACGACGAGATTCAAGAGATGCTCGAAGAGTCCGAGCGGGAACTCAAGGGCGCGTCGAAGTCATAGCCTCGTTCGCTTTCTCTTCTCTGACGGTCAGCAGTCCCGCAAGCACACCCAAGGGCCCGGCCAGGAGCACCCACATCATCGCAGAAAGTCCGAACCTCTCGGCGAATGCTCCGAGCGCGAGCGGGAAGAGGTCGTGGACGAGTCCGAAGACGTTCCCGAGCGTCATGGCCGTGCCGCTTCTGCCGGGCAGCTCCGCGTAGAGCCGCCACCGCCGCGTTGAAATCTTCCAAAGGATTGTGTTGGGGAGAGCGAAAAGAAAGGGCGCGTCGTCAGAAAAAAAGCGCGTCAAAAAAAGGCACGTCTTCAATGGAAGACGATGCCGAGTGAGAGACGGACGTGGTCGCGCCGGTCGGTTCTTCCGAACTCCGAGTCGCCGAGGAAGGCCGGGTTGTAATCCATAGAGGCGCGGAAGCCGACCCTGCGCGTCGCGCGTACGTCGAGGCCGCCGCCGAACGCCATCGCAAAGCCCGTGTCCGAGCCTTTGACGGAAAGCGTCAGAATCGGGCCCGAGGTTCTGAAGGCGGTCGAGCCACGTGCGACACCGAAGAGCGCGTGTGCGAAAGGCGTCAGGCGCGTGTGATTGCGCCACTTGATTTCGGGCCCGACGAGGAAGTTGTACAGACGCGTGTCGAGGCTGAAGTCCTGTGTGCCCAAAGGGCAGGGCGGCGTCGCGCACGTCGGGTTGAACGTGCCCGTTTCGTGCTTCGCGTCGAAGTGCGCCGAGAAGTCTCCCTTGAGGCCCAGATAGTTGTTGAAGTTCCGTGTGACGGATACCTCGAAGCCTTTGTTGGAAGCAAGACCGACGTTAACGGCTCCCTGGTTAGAGTTGATTTCACCGACGGCTGAGAGTCCGACGAACCCTTCGAACTTCGGGTAGTCGTCGGCGTTGTTCGACTGCTGTGCGAGGGAGTGCGAAGCGCAGCAGCAGATGAAGAGTATGGGTAAAACTATTCGTCGCATAAATGTGTCTCCTTCTTGTGCGAGGGGTCAACGTTACGGTTGCGGGCGACCATCTGATAGACTGTTGTCCTGTCCAGACGCGTGTTCCCGCCACCGACGGAGATCATCCGGCAAGACCGCCCGCGGCGTACTTAGTGCCGGGCTGAATCTTTCTGAATCTTTCTGAAGGCGCTTTATGAGTGAGCAAACGCCCGACTTTTTCGAGTTCGACGCCTTCCGCGTTGATGCCTGCAAGCGTGTGCTTTGGCGCGGAGACGAGGCTGTGCCGCTCTCGCCGAAGGTCTTTGACACGCTGCTTGTGCTGGTCGAGAACGGTGGCCGTGTGGTCGATAAGGACGAGTTGATGGACACGGTGTGGCCCGACACGGCGGTCGAAGAGAACAATCTGACACAGAACGTCTCGGCCATACGGAAGGCTCTGGGCGAGCGGCGCGACGAGCATCGCTTCGTCGTCACAGTGCCGGGGCGCGGCTACAGCTTCGTCGCGGAGGTCAAAAGGTCGCAACGCCGCAACGGCCAAAACGGGCACCTCGGGAACGGGCACCTCGGGAACGGGCACGTCGCGAATGTGGATGCCGGGAACGGTCATCAACCAGCCGTCTTGCCGACACCGTCTGCGGAAGACGGGGCCGCCCGTGAGGCGTGGGAAGAGACCGTCGGGGAAAAGTCGGAACAGCCGACGGCGACCGGACAGACGCCCGCGAATCTTCCGACGGCTAAGACGCGCCGCCTCTCCGTGCTCGACAAAAAACCGTGGCGCGTTGTCGTCCTCATAGTTTTGTGCGGCGTGCTGCTCGTCGTTTTGCTCGCGGCGTGGACGCGTCTGCGTCTGCCCGTTCGAGACGGTGCGGCGGAGGCGAACGATGAGGTCGTCCGCTCAATCGCCGTGCTGCCGTTCACGCCGCTCGACGCGGGCGCGGAAGAGGCATACGCGGGTTCGGGGATGGCCGACGCGCTCATCACGAAGCTCAGCAACAGCCGTCAGATCACCGTCCGCCCGACAAGCGCCGTGTTGCGCTACGTCGGCGCTCCATTCGACCCGCGCGAGGCCGGACGCGCGCTCGAAGTGGACTCGGTGCTCGACGGCAAGATTCAGCGCGCGGGCGACCGCGTGCGCGTGACGGTGCAACTCGTCCGCGTACGCAACGGCGCTCCGCTCTGGGCCGGAACCTTCGACGAGAAGTCCGCGGACATCTTCGATGTCGAGGACTCGATCTCGGAGCAGGTTTTGACGGCGCTCGACTTCAAGCTGAGCCGGGAGGAAGAGGGGCAGTTGCACAAGCGCCAGACCGACAACGTCGAGGCGTCGCAGGCGATGGCGAAGGCTCACTACTTCATGAACAAGGCCACGAAGGAGGGACTCTACAAAGGTCTGGAATACTTCGAGCGGGCGGTCGAGCTTGACCCGAAGTACGCACAGGCTTACGGCGGGATGGCGGACTGTTACACGCGTCTGAGGAATTACGGCGGGCCGCCCGACCAGTCGCTTCTGAAGGGTAAGGCCGTGGCGCTCAAGGCCATCGAGATCGACCCCGCGGCGGCCTACGCACACTCAATCCTCGGGAGGATCGAGTACCAGTACGACTGGAATTTCGCGGAGGCCGAGAGCCAGTACAACGTCGCGCGCCGGTACGAGCCGAAGCTGGTTCACCAGTGGTTCGCCTTCTACCTGCTCCTGATGAACAGAACCGAAGAAGCCGACCGCGAGATCAAGCTCTTTGCGACGGCGATGCCGTTCCTCTCGGGCGGCAACACCGCTTACGCGCGATACTTTTACTACAAGCGCGAGTACGACGCGGCGCTTGAACAGATTCGCAAGACCATCGAGATGGATCACGTCTTCCCTCCGGCGCACGAGATGCTCGGCCTCGTTTACGAGCAGAAGGGAATGAAGACGGAGGCGGTCGCCGAGTTTCAGGAGGCGAAGCGTCTGTCGGGCGGAAGCGTCGGGACGGCGTCGCTCGGCTACGAGTGGGCCGTCGCGGGGAAGACGGAGAAGGCGCGCGAGGCACTGCGGGAGTTGGAGGAGCTGTCAAAGACGGCTTACGTCTCGCCTTACGATTCGGCGATCATTCACGCTGGTCTCGGCGAGACACGCGAGGCCATGTCTGCGCTTGAGCGGGCGCACGCCGAAGGCTCGCTGATACCGGCTGACTTGCGCTTTGACCCGCGCCTCGACAACCTGCGCGCCGCCGCAGCCTTTCAAGATTTCGTCCGCCGCGTCGGACTGCCGCAATAAACTCCTGCGCCGAAGTTCTTAAAAAGCATTCAAGGATTAGCCACAGAGACACAGAGACACAGAGATTGAGAAAGGTAGGATGACCGACAGTCTCCTTCATACCTTCCTAATCTCTGTGTCTCTGTGTCTCTGTGGCTAACTTTAGTTTTGAAACAGACGCCGGAGTACCTTCAAGCGCCAGCGCCCTGAGTCCTGCCGCCGCGCACGCGCTCGGTCTCCGACTCGAAGATGTAGGAGAGGGACTTGTAGATCAGCTTCGCGCAGAGGAAGGCCGAAGCGCTGAAGCCCTCGACGTAAGAATACTCGGTCAAGTCCATGCCGACGACGCGGCGCTGGGCGGCGAGCGTGCGAATCAGTCCGAGCGTCTCGTACCAGCCGAGTCCGCCAGGCTCGGGCGTCCCCGTCTGCGCGACGAGCGAAGGGTCTAGCCCGTCGATGTCGATGGTCAAATAAACATTCCCGGTCAGACCGGCGACGGCCTCTTCCCACCAGTCCGTGCGCCCCGCGATGTCCTTCGCCCAGAAGATGCGCGTCGGCACTTCGTCAATCGTGCGCGCCTCTTCCGCAGAGATCGAGCGGATGCCGACCTGCACCGCGGGCAGCTTCAAATCCTTTACCACCCGCGCCATGATCGAGGCATGCGAGTGCGGCGTGCCGTCGTATGTGTCGCGCAGGTCTGCGTGCGCGTCTATCTGCAAGACGGAGAGGTTCTCGTAACGTTCGGCGTGCGCCTGAATCACGGGCGCGCTCACCGAATGCTCGCCGCCAATCATGCACACGAACTTTTCCGCCGAGACCAACGCGCGCGCCCTCTCTAACAGTGACTTCATCATCGCCTCGGGCGGCTCGATGGGCGGCGTCACTTCGGTCGTGTGTATGCCGAGCCGGTAGACTTCCGCGTCCGTCTCTTCGTCATACAACTCCATGTTGCGCGACGCATCGACAATCGCCTGTGCGCCCGCGCCCGTCCCCGTCCCATACGAGACCGTGCCCTCATAAGAGACCGGCCACACGACCACGCGCGCCCGGTCGAACGACGACAACTCCTCATCCTCGATGCCGCCGAAGTTCATCGGAAGTTCTGCTGATTCAGACATGCTCAGAGTATAACGCAGGCCGTTTTCAACCACGAACACCCTTGAAAGCTCGCGCGGCGTGGAGGATAATCCAAGCCATGAGCGAAGAGCCTACACACAATCTGCCTCAAGACGGCGTGAGACAAATTCTCACGCGGCTTGACTCGATTGACACACGCCTGACGACGCTTGAAGAGAAGGTTGACCGGCGCTTGCAGGAGACCCGCCCCATCTGGGAGCAGGTGCTTGTACGGCTGGATGGCTTTGAAGCCAGGATGGTTAGCTTCGATGGTCGGATGGTCAGCTTTGAAGGGCGGCTGGACGGCTTCGAGAAGCGGCTGGACGACTTTGGGGTCGAGTTGCGTTCGAGCCTGCGCCGATTCGAGCGCAGCGTCGGGAAGCTGGCGAATGACGTGTTGGAAGTCCGTGGATACCAAGACGATCTGGAGGATCGAATGGACAAGCTTGAGTCGAAGGCGACGTAGTTAACGTCTAAAGGCGGTCAGCTTAACCTTCACGGTTCCGGTATCGCCGCCACGTTCCGGCACACGGGTCTAACTCTACTCACAAAACAGGACACATGAAACGGCTGGCATCCCTTTGAGTGTAACGAGGATGCCAGCCGTCGCAAATTTCTCGTCGCCGCTTTTCTGTCGCCGCTTCTCTTAAGGCACTTCGACCGTGAATTCGCGGCCCATGAAGATGAAGTTGGGGCGCTTGCGGCCTTTCATGTATTTGGCGGCGGTTTGCGAGAGCGCGGTGACGAGGATGGGCAGCGCGATGGTCGCGTCGCAGTTGACGTAGGCCGTTGCGGCTCCGCGCTGGAGCTTGCCGAAGACGAGCGATTCGTCATCGGTGTTGGGGCTGGTACGCCCGCCGTGCGAGGGCTGCTCGGTCGAAATCTGGATGGCGTACTTGTGGCCGCGCGCGGGCGTCTTGATGATGTTCGAGGCAGCCTCCATCTGCTGGACGAAGCTGCGAGAGGTTCCGCCGCCGAGGTTGATGACGCCCGTCACGCGCGAGCGCGAGCCGATCTGCATCAAGTCGAGCGTGTCCTGCGCGAGGTCGAAGCAGAAGCTGTTCTTCTTCTCGAAGCGCGCGCCCGCGATGCCGACCGTAATCGAGCTGTCGGAGATGGTCGGGCAGAAGATGGGGATGCGCGCCTTGTAGGCCGAGGTCAGGATGCCGTCGTCGGTCGCGATCTCGGCCAGCTCTCGACCGAGCAGGTGGAGGAACTCGCGCGTCGAGTAGGCGCGCGTCTGGTCGAGCTGGTTGGTGAAGCCGCCGACCCACTCGTCTGCCTCTCGGTACTCCTCCTCGCTGGCGAGCACGTCCCACATGCGGCTGATCTGCGAAGCCTCAAGCTCGGCGTCGGTCATCGAAGGGTGCGCCTGAAAGTGCTGGCGGCCCAGAGTCTCGTGCAAGTCCTGAAAGAGCATCGCGCCCGAGCAGACCATCACGTCCACGAAGCGGTTCTTGATGATGTAGGCCAAGAGCCGACGCATCCCGGAGGGGATCAGTGCGCCGTTGGCGGCGACGACGACCGTCGTGTTGTCGCCGAGCATGTCGAGCCAGATGCGATGCGCCTCGGCCAGTTGGCGCGCGCCGAGTCCCGCGCCTTCCATCTTCTCCAGCAGCCCGGCGACCGAGCGGTCGCGATCCACCTGCACGGGGCGGATCGGGGCGGTGAGATACTTCGTGGCTCGCGGTTTACGTTGGGTGACCATTTTGTTTCCTCAAAAGCAGTGACGAGTGACAAGTGACAAGTGACAAGTGACGAGTTGAAGGCAGGCGCGATGACGAGTTGCAGGCAGCTTTACTCTCGTCACTCGTCACTTGTCACTGCTTTTAATCCTTTACCGTTTCCGGCGTTTCTCTTCCTGAACGCCGTTGACGGCGAGGTAGGTGTAAGCGTTGATGCGCGACTCGTAGAGATCGACCATCTCGGCCCCGTCGGCCTCCGAGAGTTCACCACGCTTGACGCGTTGCGCGACGATGCGGCGGAAGCCTTCGTGGAGCTGGCCGCGCTCGTAGCGCGCTCGGTAGAGCGCCTCGCCGACCGTCGTGCCCTTGACGACCTTCTTAATCAGGTAGCCGTCCTCGTCGATGTGTATGTGCGCCTCGTTCGGTGCGCCGAAGAGGTTATGGCTGTTACCCATCACCTCTTGATAAGCACCGACGAGCATGAAGGCGATGTAGTACGGCTCGTCCTCGACGAGCGAGTGCAGCTCCAAGACCTGCTTTACGTCGTGCAGATCGACGAACTTATCGACGACCCCGTCCGAGTCGCACGTGATGTCGCAGAGCGTGGCATATTCGGTCGGCTGCTTGTTGAGCCGGTGGATAGGGATGATGGGAAAGAGCTGGTCGAGTGCCCAGTGGTCGGGCACACTTCGGAAGACGGAGAAGTTCGTCAGGTACTTCGCGCGCGAGAGACGACGCAGTTCCGTGAACTCTTCCGACACGTACTCGGCCTGCTGCGCGTACTTGTCCGCGCGCTCGCACACGTCCCAGAAAAGAACCTCGCCCTTCGCACGGTCTTCCAGGGAAATAAGCCCGAGGTTGAAGAGCGTGAACAGCTCGTCGCGATGCTCTAACGCGTCGTGATAATACTCGCGATAGGTCTTGACGGTGATCGTCTCTCGCAGGTCGGCCAGCTCGATGACGACCTGCGGGTCATCTTCATCGACCTCGATGGGCGTGATGTCCTCTACCACGGTCTCAATCTCGCTTAGGACGTTGGTGACGAGGATGGCGTGATAGGCCGAAAGATATCGACCCGACTCTTGGATGATGGTCGGGTGCGGCACGTTCTCGTCGTCGCAGACCTGCATGATCGTGTAGACGACATCGTTGGCGAACTCCTGCGCCGTGTAGTTGGCCGACGAGTCGAAGGCGGTCTTCGAGCCGTCGTAATCGACCGCCATCCCGCCGCCCACGTCGAGGAGATCGACGGGCACTTTCATCTGGACGATCTTGGCGTAGACGCGCGCCGCCTCCTTCATCGCGTTCTTGATGCGCTTGATGTCTGTGAGCTGCGAGCCGATGTGAAAGTGGAGAAGCTTCAACATGTCCACGCGGTCAGCCCGTTGCATGCGATGGATAGTCTCAAGCATCTCGGTCGTGGTCAGACCGAACTTCGCCGCCTCGCCGCCCGACTTCTCCCAGCGCCCGGAGCCTTTCGAGTAGAGCTTGACGCGCAAGCCCACCATCGGCAGGTCGCCGCCCTCGAAGCGGTCGGCCATCCGCAAAACGTGGTCTAACTCGTTGAGCTTCTCGATGACGATGACGACGCGCTTACCACTGCGTGCGCCTAAGAAAGCCAGCTCGATAAACTCCTCGTCCTTAAAGCCGTTTAAGACGAGCAGGCTCTCGCTCGATTGCTCCATCGCGAGCGCGCCGTAAAGCTCGGCCTTCGATCCGGCTTCAAGCCCGAAGTCGTAGCGCGAGCCTTCGCGCAGATACTCCTCGACGACCGCGCGGTTCTGATTGACCTTCATCGGATAGACGCACATGTGCGCGCCCTGATACTCGTACTCGCGTATCGAGCGCTGGAAGGCGCGCTGAAGTTTACGCACCTGCCCGGCGATGAGCTGCGGGAAGCGGAGAAGGACTGGCGTGGTGATGCCGCGCCGTCGGAGGTCGTCGATAATCTCGTGCACGTCGGCGGCGCGGTTCTGGTCTGTCTCGGAAGGGTGGACTACGAGATTGCCCTTGCGATTGATGCCGAAGTAACCGGCCCCCCAGTTTTCGATGCCGTAGGTTTCAAGCGTCTGTTCGATGGCCGTGGTCAACTTCTCGTCTCTCCTGCCTCCCTTTGGGTTCGTCTCGCCTTTGGGTTCGTCTCAATTCGGGCAAACTAAGCGGGAGTCAGCCTCCTCGTCGTTGGCCTGCGCGGTTTCTAGAAGACATCTGGATTGGACTTACTTAATCGCGCAATTTAACAGAAAAGAGGGGGGCCGGTCAAAAACTATTTTTTTCGGGGCTTCCGCGGGCGGTGTGGCGCTAAATCACGTGCAAGAAAGGTTTAAGGACGGACGCGGCGTCATGCTCTTTTTCATCGTGCGCCGCCACCGGGGGTGAAGCCCTTGACACACGTCGGTGCGCGGCTATAATGCCTGTTTTTTACCGCGTCCCGAACGCTTGATGACGCACACCCCGATCTCGTTTCCGCCGCACCGCCGCTGCCCGCCAAGGGCGGCCAATACCTTCCACCCCCTTCAAAAGAACATTCAGGAGATAACATGGACGCAAAAGCGGTCTTGAAGTATTCCGAAGACCATGAGGCGAAGTTCGTCTCGGTTCGTTTCACAGACCTCGTCGGGGCCTGGCACCATCTGACTTTCCCCATCCACGAGTTGGACGACGGCACGTTCGAGGATGGCTTTGGCTTCGACGCTTCTTCTTTGCGCGGCTGGGCCTCGATCCACGAGTCCGACATGCTGCTCATCCCGGACGCGGGACGAGTCTGGATGGACCCGTTCTCGGAAGAGCCGACGCTGTGCGTGATTGCCAACGCCGTCGATCCGATCACGAAGCAGGGCTACGGCCTTGACCCACGCTCGGTCGCACAACGAGCCGAAAGCTACTTGAAGTTCACGGGCATCGCCGACACGGTCAACTTCGGCCCCGAGGCCGAGTTCTTCATCTTCGACGGCGTCGAAGTCAACAACGAGCCGCACCACAGCGGCTATCGCATCCACTCCGACGAGGGCATCTGGAGTTCGGGTCGTGGTGAGGACGATATGCGCGGGCCCAATCTCGGCTACCGCATACGCAACAAGGAGGGCTACGTTCCAGTCCCTCCCGCCGATTCTCTCTCAGACCTGCGCTCGGAGATTTCGCTGACGCTTGAGGAGTGCGGCATCACGGTCGAGTGTCACCACCACGAGGTCGCGACCGCGGGTCAGTGCGAGATCGACTTCCGCTACTCGACGATGCTCGGGACAGCCGACAACCTGCAAATCTTCAAGTACGTCGTCCGCAACGTCGCATACCAGTACGGCAAGGCGGCGACCTTCATGCCGAAGCCTTTGTACGGCGACAACGGCTCCGGGATGCACTGTCACCAGTCGCTCTGGAAAGGTGAGAAGCCGCTCTTCGCGGGCGACGGCTACGCGGGACTATCCGATATGGCGCGCTGGTACATCGGCGGACTACTGAAGCACGCGGCGGCCGTGGTAGCGTTTGCCGCGCCGACGACGAACAGCTACAAGCGGCTCGTCCCGGGCTTTGAGGCTCCGGTGAACTTAGCCTACTCGGCGCGGAATCGCTCGGCGGCCATCCGCATCCCGATGTTCTCGACCAACCCGAAACTCAAGCGGCTTGAGTTCCGTCCGCCCGATCCTTCCTGCAATCCGTATCTGGCCTTCTCGGCGATGCTCATGGCGGGCCTCGACGGCGTGCAGAACCGCATCGACCCCGGCGAGCCGCTCGACAAAGACATCTACGACCTCGCGCCCGAGGAACTAAAGAACGTTCCATCTTTGCCCGGCTCGCTCGACGAGTCGCTCAAGGCTTTAGAAGCAGACCACGAGTTTCTCTTGAAGGGCGAGGTCTTCACGCCGCAGCTCATCGACCGCTGGATCACCTACAAGCGCGAGAAGGAGATCAACCCGATGCGGATGCGCCCGCACCCGCTGGAGTACGCGCTCTACTTCGACATCTAACCAAACTCTGAACGCAGCAACGCGGAACGATGAACTGAAGCTATTCGGCTTTCAGTTCATCGCTCCGCGTTCGTCGTTCAAGCTCATCATTCATCATTTATCATTCGTCCTTCCTTTTCATCCTGCCCATCCATGTTCTATGTTTGACTCGCGTTGAAGAAATTGACGGAGACAATCGAGGCGCTCGTGCGCGAGCTGCCCGACCCCGAAGGCGCGCGACTCTTTTACGAGCGCGTGACGGCGGGGGCGTCGCGTGCGTCGCGCGCCTTCGAGCGCGAAGAGGGGCTTCTGTCCGACGCGTTGACGCTGGCCGCCTGGAGTCCTCTGCTGGCGACGACGCTCGAACAGACGCCTGAATATCTCGGCTGGCTCGCACGCGAGAGGGCGTATGCGCGTGTGAGGACGACCGAGGAGCTGGGCGAGTCGCTGGCGCGCTTCGCGCTCACGCACTCACAGCTCGCGCCGCAGGACACGCTCGCGCGCTTCCGTCGGCGAGAGCTTCTGCGCGTCTATCTCCACGACATACGCCGCGCCACTTCACTCGTCGAGACGACCGAGGAGCTATCGAACCTCGCCGACAGTGTCCTGCGCTACGCCTTGAGCCTCGCACGTCAGGAGCTTGAGAATCTGTACGGTACGCCGCAGTGCATGGACGAGCGCGGGCGACAGACGCCGGCCTCGGCGGTCGTCGTCGCCCTCGGCAAGCTCGGCTCGCGCGAGCTGAATTACTCTTCCGACATAGACATCCTCTTCCTCTATTCCGACGACGGCGAGACTTCGGACGCGGGCGAGCGCGGGCGCTTAACGAACCGGGAGTTCTTCTGCAAGCTGGCCGAGCGTGTGGCGCGCATCGTCGGGAACCATGCGGCGGGCGAGGGCGCGGCCTATCGCGTTGACTTGCGCCTGAGACCGCACGGGCGCGACGGGGCGCTCGCCGTCTCGCTCGCAGAGGCGCTCAACTACTATCGCACTTCGGCGCACGCCTGGGAGCTTCAGGCGCTCATACGCTCGCGCGCTTCCGCCGGGCCGCCTGCTCTGTTTGCGCGCTTCAGCGAGGGCGTGCGCGAACGCGTCTATCGTCTCGACCGGACGGTCGCACAGGCGCTCGCGGACGTGCGGCTCGCCAAGCAGAAGATCGACCGCTTCCACGCCGAAGACTCAAGCGGCTTCAACGTCAAACTGGGTCGCGGCGGCATCCGCGAGATCGAGTTCATCGCGCAGGCGCTCCAACTCGCGCACGGCGGGCACGACCCCTGGCTGCAAGCGCCGCACACGCTTATCTCTCTGGGGCGAGTGGCCGACCGCGGCCTCATCAACGAACGCGAGCGGAGCGAGCTGTCCGACGCATATCACTTTCTACGCATCGTCGAGCACCGCTTGCAGATGGAGCAGGGACTGCAAACGCACACAGTGCCCGAGGACAAGGCGCGGCGCACGGTGCTTGCGCGACGCATGCACTTCGCGCCGCCCCGTGCGCTCGAAGAGTTCGACATGGCGCTCGGACTGCACACGTCTGCCGTCAGCCGCGCATTCCGGCGCGTCTTCGGCGTCACCGACGAAGGACGTGTTGACGTTGGTAAAGGCGGCGCTGAGTCTTACGTTGCTGTTGCCCCGCCGCGCGCGTCCGCGGAGCCGGGCGAGAGGGCGGAGGATGCTTACGCGCGTGCCGCGGCTGAAGTCTTCGCGCGCCGGATAGAGAACGACGGAAGCGTCGGTGTCGGAGCGGAAGGGGTCGTCGGAACGGAAGAGGTCGAGCGTGTGCTGCATGAAGAGGCCGCGCGCTCGCTCAACTCAAAACGCGCTCTCGGACTGGTCGCGCGCATCGCCGCGTCGCTCGAAAAGTCGGGCGAGACCTTAAGGCTGTCAACGCGTGTGCTGGGTGAGATGGTGCGTCTGTGCGGCGCGTCCGAGTTCTTCGGCGAGATTCTGACGGCGAACCCCGCGCTCATCCCTTCGGTCTTGACGCCCGCCGCAAAGGTCTTCGCACGCGACCAGCGCGCGTTGTTGCGCGCGGCTGTTGATGCGGAGCAAACCTTCGGCGCGGAACTGGCCGCGCTCCGGCGCGCCTGGACGCATCTCGTCGTCGAGATCGGCGCGCGCGACGTGGCGGGCGACCTCGGCCAGACCGAATCAAACGCGCTCCAGACCTCTCTGGCTACGGCGAGCATCAACGTCGCGCTGCTCATCGCGCGCCGCGAGCTTGCAAGGCGATACGGCAGACTCGCGGCGGGGCCCCGCCTCAGTGTGCTCGGATTAGGCAGGCTCGCCAGCGGCGGCATGGACTACGGCTCCGATCTCGACCTCGTCATGGTCTATGACGAGGCCGTGCCCTCGCCCATACGTGGCTTGACCTGCGAGCAGGCATACGCGCGCATGGTCGAGCTGCTCGTCAACGCGCTCTCAAGCTTTACTCGCGACGGCCACCTCTATCGCGTCGATCTGCGTCTGCGTCCCGACGGAAAGAACGGCCCGCTCGCGTCTTCGTCGAGTGCGTTTGTCGAGTACCTCAGCGTGCGCGCGGAGGTGTGGGAGTGGCTCGCGCACGTCAAGCTGCGCGCCGTCGCCGGAGACTTGGAGTTCGGACGCGTGGTTGAGTCGCGCGCACGCGGGGCCGTCCACGAGGCCGCCGGGCGCGTTGGCGCGGACACCCTTCGAGCCGAGACGCGCCGCGTGCGTGCGCGACTCGAACGCGAGCGCGGCACACAGCGCGCTACCGACATCAAGTACGGAGCGGGCGGGATGCTCGACGTTTACTTTGCCGTGCGCTACATGCAACTGCGTGATCGACTGCCGGACGAAGAGGGCGACCGTTCGACGCGCGTCTCGCTCGTGCGTCTGCGCGAAGCAGGCTCAATCGGCGTGGAGGATTTCGAGGCGCTGTGTGAAGGCTATACGCTGCTGCGCAAGCTCGATCACGACCTGCGACTTCTCGCGGGGCGCTCGACGCGTCTGCCCACCGCGCAAGACCACCCCGTCCTTCGAGACCTCGCGCACCGCGCCGGCTACGCTTCCACCGCTGCACTCACCTTTGACCTCGCCGCGCGCATGCGTGCAGTCCGCGCCGCCTTCGATAGAATCACGGCGGGTTGATGATAAAGATGCCATAGACAGACGTGGAAGTAGCCGCCGCGACGTTCGCATCCAACTTGTCTTGGCAAGGGGTTACTTCAATCTTGTCTTGGCAAGGGGTTACTTCGATTATCAGTTGAGTGTATAGGGAGAAGTCGTTCACCGCCGCAGGCGCAGAGTACGCGGAGGTGGCGCAGATTAATTCAACCCTCTGCGAGTCTCTGCGAACTCCGCGCCTGCGGCGGTGAACCGTCCCGCACGTCATGCGCAACTTAAAAGATTAAGCTTAGGGCTTGGGAGCGGAGGTGTAGTCTTCGAGAAGCTTTTGCGCCCTCTCGCCGGGGCTGATGACCGCGAGCTTTTGCTCCCAATCATAGCCGCTGAAGACGCCTATGATCTGCGCGCGGTCGTTGTAGACGGGGCTGCCAGAGAAGCCGTCGTGCCCTTCGATTTTGGCCGACCAGTATTGTTTGCCGCGTAGCGTGTAGGGGCCCGAAAAGATTCCGCGCCGCACCTCCTTGTCGCCGTTGGGCCGTGCGATCAGGAGCAGCTTTTCATCCAGACTGAGGCTCGCCTGAAAGGCGGGAGTGCTCGTCTGCTTCGGCGTCCGGCAGACCTTGAGGAGTGCGAGGTCGGCCTCTTCGTCCACACGGACGACCGTGGCCTGACAGCCGTTGACGGATGCCTTGACTTCGAGTTGATCCTTTGAGCCGAACCCCAACTGCGACTTCTTGGAAGGGCTAAGGTTTCCTGAGACGACGTGATAGGCCGTCATCACCAACCCGTCGCCGACGACGAACGCGGTGGCGAACCCGTTCGGCCCCCAGTCGAGCAGCGAGAGCGCGTGTTGCAGCGAGTTTCGACCCTTCTTGTCGAACCTCAGGTCGAGGGACACGCTATGTACCTCTTGTTTCATGGCGGCGGCCATCGGGTCGTCCGCAGCCGTCGGCGGTGCGAGCAGGGAGGCGGCCAACAGGACGAAAGCGACGCCGCAGAGTATCCTCTTCATCTCGTGTCTCCTTACGGGCAAGGGGCGGGTAACAATTACAAGCGCGAGGAATTCGTTCGACTCAAACGAGAGCAAGACCGACGGCTCTACCGAAAAGGGATTTGATAATACTCGGAATCCGCGATTTATCAAGACCCATTCTGCATGGCCGCTGTCTCCGGCGTGTTCCGGGGCGTGAGAAAGGCTCGATGACTGTACGGAGTTCGTCGGTTATCATTGCTCCGCAGTCTTAGACGGTGCTTCGAGTTATGGCAAATCGCAAGGTGAAAGATTCGTCGGAAGAGAGAGACGAACTCGGCTACGACGCGGAAGAGGCCGTAAGGCATCTCGCCGCAGCCGACCCCGTGCTCGCACGCTTGATGAAGCGCGTGGGCCCTTTCGCGTTGGAGTTGCGCCACATGCACAGCCCGTTTGAAGCGCTCGCGCGCAACATCGTCTACCAGCAACTGCACGGCAACGCGGCGGCGGCCATTCACCGGCGCGTCCTTGAACTCTTCGGGAGCAAAAGGCTCCGCCCCGTTGATGTGCTCGCGGCGTTGGACTCGGATTTGCGGGGCGCGGGGCTGTCGGGCGCAAAGACGGCGGCGCTCAAAGACCTCGCGGCCAAGACCATCGACGGCACCGTGCCGACGCTTGCGCGCCTGAAGCGCATGGACGACGAAGCCATCATCGAGCGACTCACGGAAGTGCGCGGCATCGGGCGCTGGACGGTCGAGATGCTCTTGATGTTCCGGCTGGGCCGTGCCGATGTTCTGCCCGTGGGCGACTACGCGGTGCGAAAAGGCTTCGCCGTCACTTACGGGCTGGCCGAGATGCCGAAGCCCAAAGAGCTTGAGCAGTACGCCGAGCGCTGGCGTCCATACAGGTCTGTGGCGAGCTGGTACATGTGGCGCGCGCTTGAAGTAATGCCGGAGTGAGGGACGAAGCCGCGTGCGCGGCTCCGTTGGAAATCGCTTAAAGCGTGTCGCGGGATAGAGAAGCGAGGTGGAACGCGGTAAACTTCGCGCACGGCGTTGACGAATAGGTAAGGCAGGGCCTGCAGCGATGTTTTCAGTTGACTTCGACGACTACGAGCACGAGCCGGGGGATTGTTTGCGCGGCGCGTACGCGCACTTCACCGGGCCGCGCTGGTGCGGGCATCCGCTCTGCATGTTCGAGTCAACGGGCGGCGACCTCGAACGGATCGAAGCGGGACTGGCCGAGCACGGCTACGACGCACATCAGGTGCGAACGATGTTGGAGAGTTACTACTTACCCTTAAGCGAGCAGCGAGCCGAGGAGCATCTATTGCGGGGCGGCACGGAGGAAGAGACTATCCATTAAGGCCGGCCCGTCCGTCTAGAAAAGAGGACGCAGCCCGTCAGCATAGAAAAGAGGACGCAGATGGACACACTATTTCACCTTGCATTCCCCGTACACGACCTCGATGCCGCGCGCTCCTTCTACGGTGGCGTGCTCGGCTGCCCCGAAGGGCGCAGCTCCGACGCATGGGTTGACTTCGATTTGTTCGGCCACCAGATCGTCGCGCACCTCAAGCCCGATGGGGCGGGCGTCGTGGCGTCGAACCCCGTTGACAATCGCGACGTGCCCGTGCCCCACTTCGGAGTCATCGTCTCTTTGGAGCAGTTCGACCAACTGGCCGAGCGCGTGCGCGGCGCGGGCATCGAGTTCATCATCGAGCCTTACGTGCGCTTTCGCGGAGAGGTAGGCGAGCAGGCCACGATGTTCTTCCTCGACCCGAGCGGGAACGCGCTTGAGTTCAAAGCCTTCGCCGACCGTTCACGCATCTTCGCGAAATAGCACACACGCACGCTAAGGGGAGTCGCCACACGCGAGCTAAAAGAGCGTTTCAAATTTGCCACAGAGACACGGAGACACAGAGATTAAATTTCAGATTTCAGATTCTTAATCTCTGTGTCTCTGTGTCTCTGTGGCAAACCTATCTTGTCTGATTTAAAACGGGTCTTAATCTTTCCGACGAACGGAGCCGCCAATGATAACTGTCGCCAATCGCATATACGTCAACCCGGAATACGCCGACGCCTTCGAGGCCCGGTTCCGCGACCGCGCAGGGCTTGTGGATAAGATGCCCGGCTTCATCTCGAACCTTGTGCTCCGCCCCGTCAACGAAGGAGACCCCTACGTCGTCTTCACCACCTGGCACACCCGCCAGGACTTCCTCAACTGGGTGCGCTCCGACGAATTCGTCAAAGGCCATGCCCAATCCGGCACACTTCCCCGTGAAGCCTTTACGGGCCCCAACTCCCTTGAGATGCACGAAGTCATACAGGACTCCGCCCGCCCCGACCTCGACCCCGAAGCCCGCGGCGGCCCCTTCAAGATGCACTAATCCACAGAGACTCCGGCATGCGTTGGCGAGACCTCCGCCGGAAGTTATCTTATTCGTAACTCATCGGTTGATTCCTTTGAGCTACTTGTCCGCATCAACCAAAAGGCTTTTGCAAGAGGTCTAATGATGAGTGATGAATGATGAATGATGAATATCGCCACGCGGTTATATTCATCACTCATCACTTCGCTTAAGGGGGAAGACGATGGCGGTTCTTGTGACGGGCGGCGCGGGCTATATCGGGAGCGTGATGGTTGACCAGTTGGTCGAGAGGGGCGAGCGCGTCGTCGTGCTCGATAACGTTTCGCGCGGGCACACGCAGGCGCTCGACGAGGCCGTGCCTTTCTATCAGGGGCGCATCGGCGACCGCGAGCTGGTCGAGCGCATCTGCCGCGAGCACAGTGTCGAAGCGTGCATACACTTCGCCGCGCTCGCATACGTCGGCGAGTCCGTATCAGACCCGCGACTCTACTTCGAGAACAACGTCGCGCAGGGACTCGCTCTGCTCGATGCTCTGCTCGCATCGGGCGTCGGACGGTTCGTCTTCTCCTCGACGTGTGCGACCTACGGCGAGCCGCAGCGCGTGCCCATCGACGAGACGCATCCGCAACAGCCCGCGAACCCCTACGGCTGGTCGAAGCTCTTTATGGAGAAGATTCTCGACGCTTACAGTCGCGCCTACCAGTTGAAGTTCGTCGCCTTGCGCTACTTCAACGCGTCGGGCGCGACCGAAAGACGAGGCGAGCATCACGAGCCTGAGACGCACCTCATCCCGAACGTGCTGTTTGCAGCGATGGGCCGACTCCCCTTCGTCTCCATCTTCGGTGGTGACTACCCGACGCCCGACGGCACGGCCATACGCGACTATATACATGTCACAGACCTCTGCTCGGCGCACACGCTCGCGCTCGAACACCTTCGGCGCGGCGGCGAGTCTGACTTCATCAACCTCGGCAATGGGCACGGCTATTCTGTGTTGGAAGTGATCGAGACGGCGCGGCGCGTCACGGGGCGAGAGATCGAAGCGAAGGTCGAGCCTGCGCGTGCGGGCGACCCTTCGCGGCTCGTGGCCGATGCGTCGAGGGCGCACGCCGTTCTCGGTTGGCGGACTGAGTACCCCGAGCTTGAGGCGATCATCCGCACGGCGTGGGATTGGCACCAGACGCACCCGGAAGGCTACGGGACAGAGCCGCAGGCGGCGAGCGCCGACCAGACTTCAAACACCGCCGCCCGATAAGCCTTAGCGAGCCGGAAACGCCGTCGTCTGACACTGCTGACGCTGTGTGCAAGCGTTTTGCTGTTATGCGGGTTCGCTGTGGAAGGGGCGTGCGGACGCAAGAGAGAGCTTCGGGAGAACGAAGGGCGTGCAGGCCGTGGAGATTTATACTCTGACCAATCGGAGCGGCGCGGAAGTCCGCATCATGAAGTATGGCGCTGCGGTCGTCTCGCTCAAAGTGCCTGACCGCAAGGGCGTGCTCGACGACGTGGTGCTCGGCTTCGACCGGCTCGAAGATTATCAGAACGATACGCACTACATCGGCGCGGTCGTCGGTCGTTACGCCAACCGCATCGCCAAAGGCCGCTTCACACTCGACGGCGTCGAGTACAAATTGGCTGTCAATTTCGGCGAGAACCATCTGCACGGCGGCATCCGTGGCTTCGACAAGGTCGTGTGGACTGCGCGCCCCTTGAGCGTGAGAAACGGCGCGGCGCTCGAACTCACTTACACGAGCGTTGACGGCGAGGAGGGCTACCCCGGCAACCTGAAGGTCGCAGTCACCTACACGCTCAACGACGCGAACGAGTTGAGGATTGATTACATGGCGACGACCGACAAGGACACGGTCATCAACCTCTCGAACCATTCCTACTTCAACCTTGCCGGACAGGGCGAGTGCGACATCCTCGGGCATCATCTCTCGTTTGACGCCTCGCGCTTCACGCCGACCGACGCGGGCGCGATCCCGACGGGTGAGCTACGCAGCGTGAAGGGCACGCCCTTCGACTTCACACGCCCGACGGCGGTCGGCACGCGCATTGGTCAGGACGAAGAGCAGTTGAAGTTCGGCAAAGGCTACGATCACAACTTCGTCTTGAACGGACGTGCGGGCGTGCTCCGACGCGCGGTGCGTGTCTACGAGCCGACGAAGGGCCGCGTCTTAGAGGTCTGGACGACCGAGCCGGGCGTGCAGTTCTACACGGGCAACTATCTCGATGGCTCCACCAAAGGCAAAGGGGGCCGGGCCTATCACAATCGCTACGGCTTCTGTCTTGAGACGCAGCACTTCCCAGACTCGCCGAATCATCCGAGCTTTCCCTCGACCGTGCTTAAGAAAGGCGCGCAGTTTCGCTCGACGACGGTCTTCAAGTTCGGTAGACAGTAGACGGAAAGAAGTAGACAGTAGCCATCCGGCAGCCGTCAGTAGAAAAACCTTCTCCGACAGACTCGACAAGGCTAAGCTAGCAATGTATCAATCATTAACTGATTCAAATGGTGAGCCGCAATGATTACAACCTTCGAGCAGCACGTCCTTCAAGAGCAGAAGCGTTTCCCGGACGCGACGACCGAGTTTACGTGGCTCGTCTCCGGCATCACGCTCGCCACGCGCATGATCGAAGCGCAGGTGCGCCGCGCGGGACTCTCCGACATCCTCGGCTCGCTCGGCGCGATCAACGTGCAGGGCGAGGTGCAGCAGAAGCTCGATGTCTATGCCAACGAGGTTTTGATTCACTGCCTCAGTTTGCGTGAGAGCATCGGCATCATCGCGTCCGAAGAGAACGAGAAGCCGATCACGCTCCGGCACAACTCGCCCGCCGCGAAGTACGCTATCGTCTTCGACCCGCTCGACGGCTCCTCGAACATCGACGTGGCCGTCACCATCGGCACGACCTTCGCCATCTTCCGCCGCCCCGACGGAGATAAAGCAAGCGACCCTTTGGAGTGGGTCTTGCAGCCGGGCCGCAAGCAGGTGGCCGCCGGATACGTCGTCTACGGCTCTTCGACCGTGCTCGTCTACAGCGCCGGGAGCGGCGTCCACGGCTTCACGCTCGACCCCGGCATCGGTTCCTACATCCTGACGCACGAGAACATACGCATCCCACGGCAGGGCGCGTACTACTCGATCAACGAGTCTTACTGCGACCGCTGGCCGGAGTGTTACGTCAGGTACTTGAAGAAGCTGCGTTCGGGCGAGATGGGGCGACGCTACTCTTCGCGCTTCGTCGGCTCGATGGTCGCGGACTTTCACCGGACGCTCTTGCGCGGCGGCGTCTTCATCTACCCGGCGAACACGGACTACCCGGAGGGTCGGCTGCGTCTCCTCTACGAAGCGAACCCGGTCTCGTTTCTCGCCGAGCAGGCAGGCGGCTCCGCGACCGACGGCAAGCAACCCATCCTCGACGTGCAGCCCCATGACATACACCAGCGCACGCCGCTCATCGTCGGCGGCGAGGTCGAGATGGCTGAGTTCGCGCGTTGCATCCAGGAGGGTTGAAGTCTCAGTCGGGAAGGTCGCCCGTTCAACGGATGAGAGTCTCGCTGTTCCTCACAAGCCTATATCATTTTTCACTTGAGTGTGGAGGATGATTATTCACCACAGAGACACAGAGAGCACGGAGGGAGCACAGAGTAATTCAACCCTCTGTGCAATCTCTGTGTTCTCTGTGTCTCTGTGGTGAATCGCTCCACCATACATACTCAAGTGCAAAGTGACATAGTCGATCAACTCTAGCCGTCAGTCGGCGCGAGCACGGTCGAGGACTGCTTCCGCGTATCGTCAGCCACAGACTTCTCCGCCAGCCCCATGCTGTTGACGCCGAAAGAGCGTCCGAGCGCCAGGACTTCGCCTTCGACTTTCGGAACGAGCCGCCGCGTGTGCCGCGCCATCAGATAGTCTGAGAGTGAACTCATGAAGAGCTGGCGGAGGGCGGCCAGCGGAGCCAGTGTCCGCGGCACATAGAGCTTGCGCCTGCGCCGCTCGATGGCCGAGACGAACGCTTCGGCACACTCGCGCACAGAGGTCAGAGAGCCGAAGGGGCCGGGAAGTTTTCCGAGCAGGTCGTTGAAGCTTTCGAGGTCGCGCCGCGTGTCGCGCACGAGGTCTGTGTCGATCCATGCGGGGTGCGCCACTCCGACCGCGACGCCCTTGTGCGCGACTTCAAGGCGCAGGACGTTTCCGAACTGCTCGACGGCGCTCTTCGATGCGGCGTAGGTCGAGATGCCCGGCATCGGGGCCAGCGCCGCCGCCGACGAAACCAGCAGGTAGTAACCTTCGCGCGCGGTCACAGAGGGAAGCGTCGCGCTGACGGTGCGGACGACGCCGATCAGGTTGACTTCGATGGTGCGTACGAGCGCGTCCACGGGCGTGACGGCGACCGTGCCGTAGCTGCCAATGCCCGCGTTGGCGACGACCACGTCGATGCCGCCCAAAGCGTTTACGGTTCCGGTGACGGCCCGCTCCAGAGCCTTCTGGTCGGTCACGTCGCACTCGAACCAGACGTGTCCCGCGCCCAGTTCCGAGGCCAGCGCCGCCAGACGCTCAGGCTCCAGCCCGACCAGCGACAGACGCGCGCCGCGCGACGCGAGCACGCGCGCCGTCTCCGCGCCGATGCCGCGCGCAGGGCCCGTGATGAGAACGACCTTACCGGAAACCGTATGCAGCATGAGACTGTTTCCTCCTGACAACCGAAGAACTTGAAACTGTCAGCGCGAAGAATATGAGATAGACAGTGTGCCCGTCTACCGGCTCAGACGGACTCGTTTGATGCTTGCGCGTGGTGCTGGCCGCTCAAAAGATACTCGCCGGGGTCGAGCCTTGCGACGCGGCGGCGGAAGCGCCACGTGAAGTCGGGCCAGAGCGTGGAGTTGCGACCCCTCCGGTCGAGATACCAGCTCGCACACCCGCCCGCAGTCCACACAGTGCCCTTCATCCTTTTCTGTACCTCCGCGGTGTATGCCGCCTGCGCCTCCTGCCGAGGCTCAAGCACCGCGACGCCGTGCCGCTCCATGTAGCGCACGACATTGAGCAGATGCTCGATCTGCGCTTCGATCATGTAGATGACGGAGGTGTGACCAAGCCCCGTGTTAGGCCCCAGCAGGATGAACAGGTTCGGGAAACCCGCGACGGTCGTCCCCAGATGCGCCTGCGGGCTTCCGGCCCAGGCCGCGTCCAGTGTTTGCCCTTCGCGGCCACGTATGTGTTTCGCGATTGGCGGTTCAGTCACCCGAAAACCCGTGCCGAAGATGATCGCGTCAACTGCTCGCTCAACGCCGTCGCCGCCGACGATTGAGTGCGCGCGCACTTCCGCCACACCTTCGCTCACCAGTTCGACGTTGGGTCGCGTGAGCGCGGGCAGGTAATCGTTCGAGACGAGTATACGCTTGCAGCCGATTCGATAGCTCGGCGTGAGACGGGCGCGCAGTGCCGGGTCGGGGACTGAGCGTTCAAGGTGACGGAGCGCGAGTCGCTCGAAGTATCGCGCCAGCCGCACGTGCCGGAAGCCGAAGACGAGTAGCTCACGCAGAAGATAAATCGACACGCGGACGGCTCTCTGCGCCAGAGGGAAGCGACGAAACATACGCCGCTCGCCTGTGGAGAGAGCGCGGTCTGTGCGCGGCATAATCCATGGTGGCGTGCGTTGGAAGACGTGCAGCTTTGCGACGCGCGGCTGTATCTCTGGAACGAACTGGATGGCCGACGCGCCCGTCCCGATGACCGCCACGCGGCGGCCCGCGAGTTCGTATCCATGATCCCAACGCGCGGAGTGAAACGCCTTACCCTCGAAGGCTTCGAGTCCGCGCAGGACGGGCATCGACGGCTCGCTCAACGCGCCCGAAGCCAACACGAGCACTCTGGCCGTGTAGCGCCCCTGCGAGGTTTCAATCCGCCAGAGTTGCGCCGACTCGTCCCATGTGGCTTCGCGCACCTCGTGTCGGAAACGTATGTGCGGCAGCAGACGGAAGTCGTGCGCGCAACGCTTGAGGTAATCCCAGATTTCGGGCTGCGGTGAGTAGCTGCGTGTCCAGTCCGGGTTTGGCGCGAAGGAGAAAGAGTAGAGGTGCGACTGCACGTCGCAGGCGCAACCGGGATAGCTGTTGTCGCGCCAAGTGCCGCCAACATCTTCGGCGCGCTCGAAGATGAGGAAGTCGTCCGTGCCCTGCTGCTTGAGACGTATGGCGGTGCCAAGCCCGCTAAAGCCGCTGCCGATAATCGCGATGCGCGTGTCGGTCGTATCGACGCCAGACGCCACCCCTTGTCTCCTCTCCAACCTGCCGTAAGTGTCGATGCGCGCCGATGTCATCCGTGCATTGGTACTATCGAAGCTTGCCGAGCAGCCAGGACTTCAGGATGCCGGGGCGTGCGGCGTCGGCGGCGAAGTATTCCTGAATCAGTTTCCCGTATAGCTCGGCGCGCTCCGGGCCTTGCAGCTCCTGACCGAAGGGCATCATGCCGCCTTTGACGTAGGAGCTGATGACGACGCGATCCATGGGCCAGTTGAGCGCCCCGAGATAGTTGTGCTGATGGCAGGCGGCGCAGGTCATCGCGCTCTCGACCTTTGAGCCGTGGAAGCTTTCGCCGAAGCGCGCGTCGCGGTCGTCACGCGTGGCAAAGCCGAGTCCGGGGCCCAACTTCGTCTCGTCCATGTACTTGTCGAAGCGTGGCGAGCCGTAACTGCGAAAACGCCGGTTGACCTCTTCGACCGCCTCTCGCTCGCCGACGCTCACGCTGCCCGCGACGGGGAAGATCGGGATGATGCCGGTCTTGTGGCACTGCACGCAGTTGTCGTCGCCGTAGCCAAGCTCCCAACGCCCGGCGATTGGGATCGAGCCGTCCATTCGATAAGTCCGGTAGAAGTCTTTGAAGTAGACGCTCGACGTTCCATCGGCGCGTGCGATTGCGGAGACGACCGAGACGTTGCGGACATGCCGGCGCGCGCCGGGGTCTGGGACGCCGAACTGCACCCACTTCTCCGGGACGCCCTGTGCGGCGTTGCCGGGGACGACGATGAGGAGCCTACCATAGCTCTCGTCGCTGTCCGGCGTCCCAAGGTGACGCGACTTGTAGCTGAAGAAGATGAGCTGTTCGGAAGGCTCTCTCTTTGTGTTGAGTAGGCGCAGGTAAGACTTCGCACGCGCGAGCGTCTCAAAGCGGCTGACGGAGCGGACAAAGCTCGGGGTCGTGAGGAAGTCTGGAATCTCGACGTACCCGCGTGTCTCCGCGAAGTATTGCTTGTCCGGCACGGCGAAGCCCATCTCGTGGTCGGGACTCAGGTCGAGCGCCGCCGCTTCGACGTACTCGACGAACTCTCGATAGCGGCTCAAGAAACTCTCGTCGCGCGAAAGCTCGCAACGGCGGAGCGTGTCTGTAATCCCGCCAAGCACGCGCTCGTAAGCCGGTATCGCCTCGTCTCGCTCATACGCCCCGCGCGCGGCCACAACGAGCGCATCGACCCTCGACGCGACCCACGCATCGGGCTGCGACTTCACACGCGCGCACGTGGAAGGTAAAGGAGATGCGGAAGCGACGTGCGCGGCGAGGAAGAGACACAACGCGAGCGCACCCGAACGGAGACTCATCGATTCACCTCTTTCCGTAACGGACAGACGCGGCGGATAGACGCCGCGATGGAAACAACCGCTGGCAGACTCTAAAGGCAGGACTCCGGCAACCGACGAAGCAGCGCGCCGATGTGGACGGCGTTGCCACTGTTGTGTATCAGACAACATGAACGAGAAGCAAGTCTTGGGAGCGCGAATCAGTCTTGAGCGTCGAGGCGGTGTGCGACGAGCCGGTCGCCTTTCGAGACGTAGAGCAGCCCAGCGGCCTCGTCGCTGATAAAGCGCTCGTCCGGGTCATTCAGACGGACTTCGCGCGAGGCTTGACCTGAGTCGATGCTGACGCCGACCAGCCCGCGCCCGCCGCCCCTCAGAGAAGTATAGAAATACATCCAGCGCCCGCGTAGCGCCGCGACCCTCCGCGTCAGAAGCAGGATGCGAGAGAGTCGCGCGAGCTGGCTCGCCGGGTCGAGACGGTCAAGCAGACGCTCCGACACGTCGCCGCCGGAGACGCGCGGCCTCGTCATGATGTTGACGGATGGAGCAGAGGCGGCGCGGCGCGCACGCGCGAGCACGCCGAAGGTCGAAAGCCGCTCGCCCACATAATTCTTTGCGTAGGTACGCGAGTAGTCTGAGGCCAGGCTCGTCAGGTCTGCGAGCGTGACGTGTGCGGCGAGACCCGAGAAGCGCAGGCCGCCGAGCGCGCCGACCAGACGCGCTCCACGAAACACGGTCGAGGCCGCGCCGCCGTAACGGAAATAGAGCGAGGTCGCGCGCGCCGCCACCGCCCCGACCGTGCGGAGCAGTCCGCGACCGGGCGGCTCGTGCCGCTCGCGCCACAGAAGCGTGCCGCCCGCCGACTCGAAAGCCGCCAGCTCGTTCTTGCCGCCAAGCACAAGCTCGCCCCTCTCGTTCAAGAGCACGAAGGCCGCGGCCTCAACGCCGTGCGAGACTCGCGCGCGCCGCTTGCCCGTCGCCGAATCTAAAAGGATGAGGTCGTCGCGGTCTGCCACAGCCGCCGTGCGCGCATCGGGGAGCGCGAGGTTCGTGATGCCTTTGTCGGCTCCCTTATAACGCCACAGGGTCTTGCCCGTCGAAGCGTCGATGGCGCTGACGCCGTAGGGGCCGTGCGCGGCTGTCTCGCCGTCTTCGAGACGCGTGAACTGCCCGCCCGTGCGAACGTAGAGCACGCCGTCGGCGAGAATCATCTCGGGCGTCAGCCCCAAATCTTTCGACTCCCATGCGACCTCGCCGTCCGCGCGCGAGACCGCGCGCACGCGCCCGCGCCCGGAGACGTAGACGAAGCGCTCGTCCGCCACGGGGTCTGCTTCCGTCAACGCCAGACCATCCTCGTTGATGCGGAACTTCTCGCGCCGGCGCTCGCGTCCCGTGCGCGCGTCGAGCGACGTGAGTCCCTCGTAGAAAAGATAGAGACGGCCGTCGAGAAAGGCTGGCGGGCGATAGTTGTCGAGCGTGTATGGAACGTCCTTGTCCTTGTCGTCGCCCCACGCGACGGGCATCATCTCGACTTCGCTCTCAAGCTCGCGCTTCCAAAGCTCGTCGCCCGAGGCCATGTCAAAGACGTGCAGCTCGGGCTTGCGCTTGAACCCCGCGCGCGGTCGCCCCTTCGCATCGCGCGCAAAGACCGCAGCGAGCAGTCCCGTCTCGGGGTCGAAGGCCGTCTGCATCACCGCGCCGCGCACCTTGTCGCTGCGCCACAGGGCGTCACCCGTCAAAAGGTCTGCGGCTGCGAGCCGCGTCTTGTCGCCGCGCTCAAGCGTGACGAGCAGAACGTCCGTGCCGGGCACAGCGGCCACGTCCGTCTCGTCGAGGCGCGCATCCTTCAAACGCCAGAGCACGTCGCCCGTCTCCGCTTCAATGCCGTAGAGCGACTTCTCCGTGCCGACGACGAGCACGCCCACCTCCGTCGTCTGATAGAAGCGCACCGCGCCGTCGAGCTTCGTTGACCAAGGCTCAGCCGCGCGCGTCGCCCCCGCACAGAGCACGACGAGGATGAGAGCCGCGCTGATAAACGTCAGGCGGCGACTCGTCCGCGTTCCGCGGAGAGTGAGCGGAGTACGCAACATCTTCAAACGGCTTTCCAAGACTTCAATGTTACTGCTCATAATCAGAACACCACTGATAAGAAACACCACGTCTTTCAACCAAAGAACATCACGACTTTCAAACGCGCACAGATGAAAGCAGCGCGTGCGCGTCTTCGCGCTTTCAGTCTACCAGCGAAAGGAACTCGGTCAGAATCCTCTCGGTGATTCCCCAGATCATTCCGTGCTCGGAAGGATAGGCCGGCCACTCGCGCTCGACTCCCGCGAACGCCATCCGAAAGACTCCGGAGCGCCCGCCCCGCTTCAACTCTTCGACGGGAACCCAGAAGGCCGCGGCGACCTCCCGGCTCAGCGTCAACTCCTTTGGCGCAGAGTCGTCCGCGCCCGCGTGGTAACGGGGCGGCGCGACGGCGACGAACGGCGTCACCGAGATACGCGGCACAAGCGGACTCTGCGGCGTGATTGTCCCGAGACGTGCGAGCACCTCTCCGCCCGCGCGCAGATCGACGCCCACCTCCTCGAAAGTCTCGCGCATGGCAGTCACCAGAAGGCTCTCGTCCTCCGGCTCCATGCGCCCGCCCGGCAGCGCAAGATGTCCAGACCAATGATCACGCTCCGCCTCCGAGCGCTTGATGACGAGAAGCTCCGGCCTCTCTCTTTGACTGCGTAGCACGAGCGCGACCGCCGCCCGCCGCAGCGCCCCGCGCGAGTCCGTGCCTGGCCCGCCCGAGTCCGCGCTCGCGACGCGCGAATCCTTTTCCGCCTCGCCCACAAGCGACGCAAACTCGCCCGCCTCCGCTGTCGCGAGACCTCCCGCCGCGCCGATACGCGAACGCAACCCCGTCAGAAAATTCGAGAACCCACTCATAACGACCGCTCTGCCCTAATGCCCGCTTCGCCTTAACGACCGCGTCACTTTAATGACCGCCTCGCCTTAACGACCGCTTCGCCTAAACGGCTGCGGCGTCGTGCGCCCGAGCCGGGAAGGGAAGTTGAGACGCGCGATGCGTCCGCCCTCGCCGACGGCCCACGCGGCGTCGCCACGCTTCGTGATGCTTACGCTGTGAAAACCTTCCGCGCCGATTGCCGTCCAAGTCCGCCCGCCGTCCGTCGAATAGTCCGACCCCGAAGGCCCGACAGCAATCAGCTTGAGGCCACGCGTCCCCGGCACGAAGGCGACGCAAGACCTGTAACCGCCGGGGCGTCTCTGGGACCCGACCGCCTGCCACGTCGCGCCGCCGTCAAAGCTCAACGCGGCATTGTCCGCGGCCTCCTGCTCCTTCGTGTAATCGCCGCCCACGACAACGCCGCGACTCACGTCCCGGAAGGCGAGCGAGAAGACGCCCGCCGTCTTGCCCTTCGTCAGCGGCGCGTGCGCTGCCTTCCATGTCCGCCCGTCGTCCTCGGAGCGAAAGACGCGCGCACCCTCGGGGCCGCCCGTGCCGAACCAGACGTTCGACTTGCCCCCGACGGCGACGCACGTGCCGCTGGCCGCGAAAGCACCCTCGCCCGCGAGCGCCGCAGGCATGCCCGCCGCATCCGCTTCCTTCCAAGTGTGCCCGCCGTCCTCCGTCTTGATGAAGAGGAAGCGACCATCGACGGGATCGCTCAGGGCGAAGCCGCGTCGTTCGTCACGGAACGCCATGCAATCGAAGAAGGCCGCGGCACGTCGGTTCTGAAATTGTAGAGTCCAGTGAAGCCCGCCGTCGGTCGTCTTGTAAATCCTCGAACGCTCGCCCTCGCCGATGGCGAGCAGATAGGCCGTCTCGGCGTCGAAGGCGTCCACGTCCCGGAAGTCGAGCGCGTCGGCCCCGTGCACGACGCCTGCGCGCCACGTGCGCCCGCCGTCGGTCGTGCGCGCGTAGGTTCCACTCGCGCCGCTGGCCCAAGCGACACGGCGATTGACCGCGCTCACGCCACGCAGACGGACGCTTGCGCCGCTCGGCTGCGCGACCCACGCGCTCGACCTCGCAAACGTCTGCGCACGCGCCTCTGCCGCGCAGAAGATGAGAAGGACAGTTAAAGAGAACGACTTGAGCATAAGACCAAAATGGCCGCTTGCGCCCGGCTTTGAGATGCCGCACGCGCCCCTGCACGCTGCTACCTTACAACAGAAAACGGGAGAAACGAATCAATCGGCGGAACGGTCTTCAGGCAACGCGCAGGGCAGAAGTAACATCTTATATGGCAACAAGTTACTTCCCCCAAAGAGTTGCGTTGACAATGCCCCGAAACTAATCGAGCAGAGCCTCGTACAGACTTCCGACGGTATAATTCGGCACGGCGCGTGCCTTTTTATTTGGCCCGGTAATTAAATGAAAACATTCGTTCCCCGCCTACTCGCAACTGCTCTCTTCCTGCTCTCGTCCTACGCCGTTGCCGGTGCGCAGGTCAAGACCAGAGCCGCGAAAACCGTAGTCGCTTCGCAGACTAAGCCGACAGAGTTGGCGGAGCCGGCGGGCGACCTTCAGCAGTTCCGCCAAGACTTCGTCAAGGCGGCAGAGGAGTATCGCGCCAGCCTACAGGAGCTTTCCGCCTCGTACGAAGCGAGCCTTAAGAAACTCACCGACAGGCAGGAGCAGTTGAAGGGTCTGTACACGGATGGGCTTATCTCGCGCCGCGAGTATGAGGCGAGCGAGACGGAGATCACCGACGCACGCGCGAAGGTCGAGGACGTGCGCAAGGAGATCGCAAAGTCCGACGAGACGATTGCGGCGGCGCGTAGACCCGTCGAGCCGGTCGCCTCGTTTGCGCTTACCGCGCGAGCCGAGCCTGCGTGGACGACGGGCAGCGCAAGGATTGATGGACTCATACGTCTCAACGGCAAGCGCTACGGCGTTGACCCTTATCTCGTCTACTGCGTGATGCATCAGGAGTCGGGCTTCAAAACGGGGGCCATCAGCCCCGTGGGCGCTTCCGGATTGATGCAGTTGATGCCGGGGACGGCCGCGCGCTACGGCGTCATGAATCCTTACGAGCCGTCGCAGAGCATTATGGGCGGCACGCGCTACCTCGCAGACCTGCTGCGCCTGTTCGGCGGTCGCGTAGATTTGGCGCTTGCGGGTTACAACGCGGGCGAGGGCGCGGTGTTGAAGTACGGCAACCGCATCCCGCCCTATCGAGAGACACAGAACTACGTACGCACCATCGGCACGCGCTACACGCAGAACGGCGGTGTCATGCTCACGGGCAAGACCTCCGCGCGCGAAGCGCAGGACAAACGCAAGTAGAGAGACGTTCATCCACAACGCTTTGAGAGATGAGGGCGGGGCAACGGCGGCTCCGCCCTTTTCTTTTCGCCGCTTGATTTCACGCCGCGCGGCTCGCCGCCGGGCGGGCCGACATCAGCCTGCCCGGCGGCTTTTTTTCGGGTCTATTTCTTCTCGTCCGCGCGATCTTGCATCTCGCCCTCAATCGCTTCGACGGAACGCTTGCCGACGCCGCGCGAATCGCAGAGCTGCTGGAACTCCTTCTGAAGCCGCACCAACTCCTCGTCGGGCATGTTCTCCAGATTAGCCATGCTCGTGCGCGCTCCCTCGTGGGCGCGCAGTAGCTCGTCGAGCTTGAGGTGGATGGCCTTCGCGTCGCGGTTCTGCGTGTTCTGGATGAGGAAGACCATCAGGAAAGTGATAATGGTAGTACCGGTGTTGATGACCAGTTGCCATGTGTCTGAGTAAGCAAAGGCGGGGCCCGTCGCAGCCCAGATCACGATAATCAGCACCGCGCCGATGAACGACCACGAAGAGCCGACTATATTTGAAGTGACGGACGCGAACTTGCGAAAGAATTCATTCATGCGTGGCTCCTGCTGGCAGGGCTGGAGTCTGCGGGCGTTTGAACTTCGGGTGGGTTTCTTTGTCCGGGTCGTCAGCCTTGTGCCGGGCGGGCGAGCTTGTACGACGCACGGTTCGCATAGATGGATAAGATATGAGCGCAAAAGTCAGGCGTGCCGCTCGGCGAAGAGCGGACACGCCCATCTCCAACTCGTCTGACTCCCGAAGCACTGCTCAGAATATCTTTTTCCAGGTGCGCTTGAACCAGTTGCCGGACTTGCGCGCGGCGGTGGCCGTCTCGCCTTTGGCGTCTTCGGCCTTGTCGCCGACCTCGCCCGCGACCTTCTTCGTGGTGTGCGCGGCAACCTTCGCGCCCTTGGCCGTCGCGTCTTTCGCGTCGCCCGCCTTGTCGGCCACCGCGCCGCCGACAGCCTTCGAGGTGTCAACGGTCGTGTCCTTCACATCGCCCGCCACGTCGGCGGTCTTGTTGCCAGCGTCCTTGGTCTTATCGGCGGCAACATTGGCGGCTTTCTTCGTGCCGCGCCCAGCCTTCTTCGCACCTTTGACCGTCGCGTCCTTTGCATCGCCGGCTTTGTCGGCCACGGCCGCGCCGGCGTCCTTCGTCTTATCGACTACACCTTTGTCCTTATTCTCCTGCGCCGCCACTCCTGTGACGAGAGCCAGCGAGAACAGAGACGCTGCCATAAATTTGCGCATTGCGGCTTGCCTCCCCTGTAATGAATTGAGTCGTTTTTGTCTCTCGGAAAGAGTGTGTTCGCAAGCGACATGCCACTCGAAGCCGTGAGGCCCGTTCGAGTGTAGTCGGCGCGGGCATGGTCTATGTATTCTTGACCTTAGAGAGTCAGGCGGTTCACCACAGAGGCACAGAGGCATGGAGTTAGCACAGAGTAATTCAACTCTCTGTGCAATCTCTGCGTTCTTTGTGTCTGCGGTGGTTAACTGCCCCTTGCGTTATCGCACCACGACGTTGACGAGGCGACCCGGCACAACGACCGTCTTGACGATCTGCTTGCCTTCCGTCCACGCGCGCACGCGTTCGTCGTTGAGCGCTGCCGCGCGTGTCTCTTCCTCGGAGGCGTCGGCGCTTAACGAGACGCGACCGCGTAACTTGCCGTTGACCTGCACGGCGATCTCCACTTCGTCTCTGCGCGCCAGCGCTTCGTCGAACGTGGGCCAGCAGGCTCCGCTTTGCAAGAGGCCGCCCTCGTGCCCGAGTCCGTCCCACATCTCTTCGGCGACGTGCGGCGCAAACGGCGCGAGCATCAAGACCAGCGACTCCAAAGTCTCGCGCACGGCGAACAGGTCGGACGGAGTGGCCGAGAGCGGCGCAGCCTTGAAGTCGCCCAAAGCGTTCGACAACTCCATCATGGCCGCGACCGCCGTGTTGTAGCGCAGCGACTCGAAGTCGTTCGTAACGCGCTCGATTGTGCGGTGTGTCTCGTGCCGCAAGCGTCTAGCTCCGGGAGAGAACTCGCCCGCCGAGGCCGCGTCCTTTGGCGCGTCACGCAACCGTTCGCGCCAGCGGTAGACGAACGAATAGACGCGGCGCAGGAAACGCAAAGCGCCGTCGATGCCCGCCTCCTGCCAGCGCAGGTCGTTCTCGACGGGCGCGGCGAACAGAACGAACATACGCGTCGCGTCCGAGCCATAAGCCGAGATCATCTCGTGCGGGTCTACGCCGTTGTTCGCGGACTTCGACATCTTCTCGAAGGGCCCCACCGTGACCGGGTGGCCGTCGTCGATGAGAGTCGCGCTGGCGATGCGTCCCTTGTCGTCTCTCACCACCTCAACGTCCGAAGGGTTGAAGTAGATTTTCTGCCCGGCTTCCTCGCCCTCGCGGTAGAAGGTCTCGGCGACGACCATGCCCTGCGTCATCAATTTTTTGACCGGCTCGCCAAAGGAGACCAGTCCGATGTCGCGCATGAACTTCGTCCAGAAGCGCATGTAGAGCAGGTGCATGACGGCGTGCTCGACGCCGCCGATGTACTGATCGATGGGAGTCCAGTAAGCGACCTTCTCGCGGTCGAACGGCGCTTCCGCGTTATGCGGGTCGCAGTAGCGAAAGAAGTACCACGACGAATCGACGAACGTGTCCATCGTGTCGGTCTCGCGCCGCGCGGGGCCTTCGCACTTCGGACACGTCGTGTTGACGAACTCGGGGACGGAAGCCAGCGGCGACTGTCCCGCGCCCGTGAACTCTGCACGCTCGGGCAGCACGACCGGCAGGTCGCTTTCCGGCACGGGCACGACTCCGCAAACGTCGCAGTAGATGACAGGGATCGGCGCACCCCAGAAGCGCTGGCGCGACACGCCCCAGTCGCGCAGGCGATAGGTCACGGCACGCTCGCCGAAGCCCTTGCTTTCGGCGAACCCGGTCATCTCGCGCTTCGCGTCGTCGCTGAGCTTGCCGCTCCAGTCGCCGGAGTTGACCAGAATGCCGTGCTCCGTGAAGGCCTGATCCATCGCGACGGACTGGTCTTCGTGCGCCGGGTCGTGTGCGATTCGGGGCTGGTCGTGCGAGATGCGCTCGATGACGCGGCGGATGGGCAAACTGTACTTCTGCGCGAACTCGAAGTCGCGCTCGTCGTGCGCGGGCACGGACATGACTGCGCCCGTGCCGTACTCGTTGAGCACGTAGTTGGCCGCCCACACCGGAACCGATTCGCCGCTGAAAGGGTTGACGGCCAGCAGACCGGTGTTGATGCCCTCTTTCTCTTCCAACGCGCCGGGTGCGCGCGCGGCCATGCGCTCGGTACGGACGCGCTCGGCGAAGCGGCGCACGTCTTCACGCAGCGGCGCGCGCTCGATCAAAGGATGGTCGGGCGCGACGACGACGGCGTTCGCGCCGTAGATGGTGTCGATGCGTGTCGTAAAGACGCGGACACGCTCGTCCGTGTCTTTAATCTGAAACTCGATGTACGCGCCTTCACTGCGACCGATCCAGTTGCGCTGCATCGTCAGGACGCGCTCGGGCCAGCCCCCTTCGATCTCGCGCATGTCGTCGAGCAGTTGCTCGGCGTAAGACGTGATGCGAAAAAACCACTGCTCGATGTCGCGCTTCTCGACGCTTGCGCCGCAGCGCCAGCAGACTCCGCCCGACGACTGCTCGTTCGACAGAACGGTCTCTTCCGCGGGGCACCAGTTGACGGGCGATATCTTCTTATAGGCCAGCCCGCGCTCCAGCATCTTCAGGAAGAACCACTGATCCCACTTATAGTATTCAGGAGTGTGCGCGGCGATCTCGCGTCGCCAGTCGAAGCTGAGGCCCAGTTGCTTGAACTGCCCGCGCATGTGCTCGATGTTGCTTTCAGTCCACTCGCGTGGCATCACGCCGCGTTTGATGGCGGCCTGTTCGGCGGGCTGGCCGAAGCTGTCCCAGCCGATTGGGTGCAGGACGTTGTAGCCCTGCAAGCGTTTGAACCAAGCGAGCGCATCGCCGATTGAGTAGTTGCGAACGTGCCCTATGTGCAGGAAGCCCGAAGGGTAGGGGAGCATCTCCAGACAATAGAAATGCTTCGCGCGCGCGGGGTCTGGCTCCGCCTCGAACGCGCCCGACTGCTCCCAACGGCGCTGCCACTTCTCCTCGATGTTCTCCGCGAAATACTTTTCGTCCATGATCGTCCGGTTGCCCTTCCTTACCCTTACGGTAAACGACCCGCCGGAGCTTTCTCAAGCTCGCCGAAGTGCCGACCACAATTTTTGTTTGCTTGTTAACGCTTGGGAGTGTCGCCGCACCGCTCGGACGCGCGCACGCCTATTCGGCGCGGTCGCCGCTGTGCGGCACTGTAAGGAGGAGTTTTACTGGATGGTCAAAACGTATCATCACTATCGTTCGTCCGTTTGGATTCTTCGGCCCTGATTCGGAGCGACATGTTAACTCAGGTGCGCGCGCTTCGCAAAGCGGAGGCGAAGCGCTCGTTGTGGACGGAGACGTTTTCCGGCTGGCTCAGAAAGAAAGCCGGGGCGTGGCCCGTAACTTCGGGCGACGCCCCGGACGTTGAGGTGTTTCGCGTGGGAAGAGAAGCCTCTTCCCGCTATCTGCTTTAGCGAACTTGCGCCACTCGATTAGCGAACTTGCGCCACCTCGAAGTGCATCCCGTCTTTACGCTTGGCGAAGTGGCCGCCCCACCAGAAGCCGTTGTCGTTGGCGATCTTCACCAACTCGCGGACTGAACCCCTGCGCCCGACCAGCGCGGGCATCGAACCCATGAAATTGTCCGCGACGTTGATGTCGAAGGCCGTCCCGAAGGCGTGGTTGCTGAGCGTCGAGGTAGTTCCGCGCACGAGGCGAGGGACGAAGGAGCCGCCCCACGACAGGACGCGGTCGCGCAGGCCGGCCTTCTCCCAGCCCGCCCACATGTCGAGAAGCTGCTGGCGTCCCAGCCGGTGAAAGAAAATTCCCCCGTCGTGCGGAGCGCCATCGACGCCGACGAGCTGCGGGACGACGATCCTCTCGATATTGTCCTTGTCCCAGCCGTTGGTGATGACGACGTTCTCGGCATTGTTCGGGAGCGGCTTGCGCTTGAACTCGATCTGGCCGAAGACCGCTGCCCTCGCGGCGTTGGTGACGAGAGGCTGAAAATCGGGAGGCGGCGGGAAGTTGGGCCCCTCCGTCGAAGCGTCTTCCTTATCCTCGACCAACTCGAAGCCAAGCTCCATGGCTTTGGCTAAGGTCTTGTTGGCGACGATCCCGTCAGGCGTCAGGCCGAACTGCTGTTGAAATGCGATGGTCGCGTTGTGCGTCTTTGGGCCGAAGTCGCCGTCGGCCAAAAGCTTGTCTTTGAAACCGCGCCCGATAAGGAAGTTTTGCCAACGCTCGACATCCTTACCCTGGACTCCTTTACGAAGAACTCTTAAGGGCATCTTGGGGCCTCCTTTGAAAAGTGTGGGTGAGAAGCTCGAATACTTTCGACAGTAACAGCCTCGAAAGCGCCGAGATGATACAGGCTTTCCCGCGATTTCGCCAGACTTTTTATGTAAGGGGGCAAGCAGGTTTCCAAACCCTTCCCGCAGGCGTCGCGCTTCGGAGATGGCGCAGGCGAAAGAGGGGCTGCGCGTCTGGACTCTACTTGACGGTATAAGTGACCTTCTCCTTGCCGAGGAAATCACGGCCTGCCGTCTTCGTGACAAGTCCCGCGTGCTCAAGCTCGAAGTAGGCGCGCTGGATTTCGCCCTTGTCGATTGAGAGTTTCGCGGCGAGCGAGGCGGGCGAGGGGAGCGTGTCGCCGGGGGCGAGTTGGCGGTCGCGTATGCGCGCCTCGAACTGCTGGCGGATTTGCAGATAGTATGGGCCTTCCGTGCGGTCTTTCAACTGGATGTCCATTAAGGGAGTCTCCTTAACTCAAGCGCTTCGTCTCGGGGCCGTCATTCTCTTTCGTCTCGGGGCGGTCGTTGATGAAAGAGCGTAGCGCGGCGAGGTTGCCGGCTTCGGCGTCTACTCCGGCAGGACTACTCATCGCGCAGCACCTCGTTCGACTTCCTCCATCACGCGGAGGATGTTGCCGCCGAGAATCTTCGTCAAGTCTTCCGTGGTGTAGCCGCGCCTCAACAGTTCCGCCGTCAGGTTCGGCAGGTCTGCGACCGAGGAGAGACCGGCGGGCGTGGCCTGTATGCCGTCGAAGTCTGAGCCGATGCCGACGTGCTCGACGCCGACGAGGTGGACGATGTGGTCTATATGATCGGCGACGCGCGTGTGGGGCACGGGCGCAAGACGTGCGGCGTACTCGCGCTCGCGCACGCGGTCACACGCGATACGTTTGGCGGAGCCGCGCCCCTCAGCCCTGCGCCCGGCCTCGTCGATGAGCGGTCGAATCTCGGCTTCGAGCGCGTCCTTTCGCTCCTTCCATCCGGGTTCGAGGAAGCCCGGATAGAAAACGACCGAGACCACGCCGCCCGTCTGCGCGACGGCGCGAATCTGTTCGTCGGTCAGGTTACGTGCGACGTTGGTGATGGCACGGCAGTTCGAGTGTGAGGCGACGATTGGCACACGGGAAGTCTCGATGATATCCCAGAAGGTCTGGTCGGAGACGTGCGAGACATCGACCATGATGCCGAGCCGATTCATCTCGCGTATGACACGGCGGCCAAAGTCATTTAAGCCGCGCGTCTGACCGGCGGCGTCGCCCGACGAGCCGGCCCAAGCGAGACTGTGAGTCCATGTGGCCGAGATGTAGCGCACGCCCATCTGGTAGTAGCGCTCGACCGACTCGATACGCTCGTCAATCGCGTAGCCGCCTTCCAGCCCGAGCAGCGCGGCGAGCTTGCCCATCTCGGCGGCGCGGCGGATGTCTGCGGCGCTGGTGGCGAGCGTCCATGTCTCCGGGTATTGCTCTGCGAGCGCGCAGACGGCGGCGATCTGCTCGTCTGCGCGCGCAGACGCACTTGCGCCGCCCGCGCCGTATAACTCAGGCTCGACCCAGATGGAGAAGAACTGCGCGTCGAGGCCGCCCTCGCGCATGCGTACGGCGTCGAGGTGCGTCGTCTGAAGCCGCGTGTTGATGTCCGCGCCCTCGTCGATGACGAACTGCACGGTGTCGGCGTGCATGTCTATGGCGATGGCGCGACGGTGAATCGAAAGGGCGTCATCGCCTGCATCGGCGCGGGCGTCGGCCTCGGGCGAAGGCCCGGGAGTTTTGTCTGAGTCCAATTTAACCTCTGGCGCGTGATTCTAAAGCTGTATGGGGAATGGTACGTCGCGCGCGGCGGGCGAATCAAGCGCGCCTTTCGCTTTCGCGAGAGAAGTCCTGAGTGGGAGTTGCTCGCAAGTCCGAGGATGGGTTTAGCAGTTAAGTGCGCGGGCCTTCGCCGAAGCTGGTCTTGGGTGAAGGCTGCGGGGAAGACTGCGGGGAAACGGGCGGCGTGGGGCCCGTCGGCGGGTCTGGGTCTTTGAGCCATGCGCCGAGGCTGTCGAGTTCGAGGTCTGTGGGCGTTCTCCCGAAGCGTTCACGGTACTTCTTCCGCGCCCTGCGCGTCGCAAGCCACACAGGAATCGAGCCGATGAGGACGATGGCGAGGACTCTCACGATGATGACCACTACGTCTTCCATGTAAATCTCATTCGTCCTAATCTGCGACCGTCTTCGTCTAACCTTGCGACCGCCACGAAGCGTCGAAGCCCTCCGCCGCAAGGACGGTTCGCGTGTGCGCGTGAGTTCGTAAAGTTTTCAAGTCGTCTTTGCTGCGGCTAAAAGGGCCCGCTAAAGCGTGCGCCGGAAGGCTTCGGCGCTTCGTCGTGCCGGGGTATTCTGCACCGGTTTTGCAACCTTGCCAAGCGAGTTAGGTTTAATGTATCGTGCCTGCTTGAACACCCTGTTACACGAAATTTTAGCGAGCCGAAATTTTAAGCGGACATTGACCCCGCCTCTCGCCGCCAACGCCCGACACAGACGAGCCTCGTCCGCAATCGTGCGCCGCAGTGTGGCCGGGATCGTTTAAGGAGCAATAGAAGAGATGTTCAACGACGACACGAGGAAGAAGGACGTGAAGACGCCGTCTATCGCCCCGGAGGTCTGGCACGACGGCGAGTTCATCAAGTGGAACGACGCGCGCGTACACGTCATGTCGCATGTTCTGCACTACGGGTCGAGCGTCTTCGAGGGCATACGCTGCTACAAGACCAAACGGGGCCCCGCCGTCTTCCGCCTGCGCGAGCACATCCAGCGCCTTCTCAACTCGGCGAAGATTTATCGCATGACGCACCACTGGACGCTCGAAGAGTTGTGCGAAGCGTCAATCGGCCTCGTCGCACGCAGCGGGCTTCAGCAGTGCTACATCCGCCCGATTATGTTCCGCAGCCTCGACGAAGAGCGACCGGCCTTCGGCGTCAACCCGTTTCCGAACCCGATGGCCTGTTACATCGGCGCGTGGGACTGGGGCAAGTATCTCGGCGACGAGGCCATCGAGCAGGGCGTCGATGTGTGCGTCTCTTCGTGGAATCGCCTGACGCCGAACTCGATGCCCGCGATGGCGAAGGCGGGCGCGAACTACATGAACTCGCAGCTCATCAAGATGGAGGCTTTGACCAACGGCTACGCCGAAGGCATTGCCTTAGACGACCGCGGGTATGTCTCGGAAGGCTCGGGCGAGAACATCTTCCTCGTCCACGACGGCAAGGTAGTGACGCCGCCGCTCGCCTCCTCGATTCTGCCGGGCATCACGCGCGATAGCGTCATCGAGATTTGCCGTGCGCTCGAAATCCCGCTCGTCGAGTCGGGGATTCAGCGTGCCGCGCTCTACGTCGCCGACGAGCTTTTCTTTACCGGCACCGCCGCCGAAGTCACACCCATCCGAAGCGTTGACCGCATCCCGGTCGGCGAGGCCCGCCGCGGCCCCGTCACCGAGCGCATCCAGAAAGTCTTTTTCGAGATCACCTCGGGCGAGCGCGAAGCGCCGGGCGATTGGCTCACCTTCGTGGCCGAGCACAAGGCCGCGGGCGTCGAGCGAAACGGTCACGACCCGGCGCAGACGCGCGAGGTGCGCAAGGCTGCTTCGACCGCTTCGGCGAGCGACGCGCGCGACGCCATTCACGTGACGCTGACCGAGTAGGCGCGTTCAAATCCTCTTCGAGTCTGTAGGCGCTCAGTTGTAATAACTGAGCGCCTACGGATTTTTATTGAGGGTCGCGCGGAAGAGTTGTCTGTTGACGCTCGTTCAAGCGACAGCTTAGAATGTTTATGCGCGCAGGCACTCTTCAGAGTTGCCGGCACCCCTCCCGCCGACATTCATTCGGCGCACGTCCATAAAACAGGCCACGTCACTTATCGCGTGCGGGAAGCGCACAAAGGTCAGCCCCGCCTTAGAATCAACATTCGCTCGACGGCCACCCTTCGGAGAGGACTTAAGAAAGACTCATGCCAATCAGAATCGATGATCTCCTGCGCGTCGCCGCACAGTTCGGCGCGTCCGACCTCCATTGCAAGGCAGGCTCGCAGCCCTTCATGCGTCTCGGCGGCGAGTTGCGTCCCGTCGCGGGCACGCCGCGTCTTTCGCAGGAAGACACGCTCGACATGGCCTTCTCGATGATGTCGAACCGGCAGAAGCAGCGCTTCAAGGAGGTCTCTGAGGCGGACATCGCCTACGGCGTCTCGGGTCTCGGGCGCTTCCGCGCCAACATCTTCCAGCAGCGCGGAACCGTCGGCATGGTCTTGCGCGTCATCCCCGACAAGGTACGCTCGATTACTGAGCTGGGTCTACCGCCCGTTGTCGAGCGCATCGCCGAAGAGCAGCGCGGACTCATCCTCGTCACCGGAACCACCGGGTCTGGCAAGTCCACGACGCTCGCCGCCGTTATCGACTACATCAACTCGACGCGCGGCGGCCACATCATCACCATCGAAGACCCGATAGAGTTCCTCCACCGCGACAAGAAATCCTTCGTCACGCAGCGCGAGGTTGACGTGGACACGCGCTCGTTCGCAGAAGCTCTGCGCGGCGCGCTCCGTCAAGACCCGGACGTGATTCTCGTCGGCGAGATGCGCGACCACGAGACCATCGAGACCGCGCTCACGGCTGCCGAGACCGGACACCTCGTGCTCTCGACCCTGCACACGCTCGACGCGACCGAGACCATCCGCCGCATCGTCTCTTCGTTTACGCCGCACCTGCAAAAGTCCGTCCGCATTCAACTCGCGGGCATCCTGCGCGCGGTCATCTCGATGCGCCTCGTGCGCTCCGGTGCGGGTGAAGGGCGCGTGCCCGCCTGCGAAGTGATGGTCTCGACGGGACTGATCCGCGACTACGTTATCAACGAGGAGAAGACCTCGCTGATCCGCGACGCCATCGCCGCCGGAACCTCGCAGTACGGCATGCAGACCTTCGACCAGTCGCTTTTTAACCTCCACCATTCCGGACTCATCACGATGGAAGAGGCGCTGCGCGGAGCCTCGAACCCGGACGAGTTTCGCCTGCGCGTCTCCGGCATTCGCTCTGCCTCCGAACAGGCGAAGGAGGACATGGAGCGCGTCACGACCGTCACCAACAGCGCGGCGAGGGGAGAGGCTAGAGACTAGAGACTGGAGATGAGGGCTAGAGATTAGAGGCTGGTTAAGACAAGTTGCTCTTAACTAGGCCCGGTAGATATTTTCACTTGAATGTAGAGCGTGGTGCGATTCACCGCAGAGGCGCTGAGGGCGCTGAGGGGGCGCTGAGTAATGCTACTCTCTGCGAGTCTCTGCGTCCTCCGCGCCTCTGCGGTGAACTCTACTTACCTTACATTCAAGTGAAAGCTACACTAGTCTCAAGCCTCCAGCCTCTCTTTTGCTTTTGCCTTACCTTTAGCTAGTTGTTAGAATTTTTCTCGCGCCGTACCGACGACGAAACTGCTTTCAGGTTATTTCGGTCTTCCGTCAAGCATCAGAGACTTCAAGAGCGTTTGCCGGTGAATCGCGTGAGCCGCCCGAATGAAAGAGTGTCCGGCCTGTCATCGCTGTTTCGCAGACCAAGTCAATCACTGTCCGAGCGACGGTGATCGCCTGAAATTTTTAATCCAGCTCGACACCACACTCGACGAGCGCTACCTGCTCGAACGCAAGCTCGGCCAGGGCGGCATGGGACTCGTCTTCAAGGCGCACCACAAGTTCATCAAGACGCAGCACGCCATCAAGGTCATCCTCCCAGACCTCGTGGGCAACGACCCCTCGCTCGCCGCACGCTTCCGGCAGGAGGCCATGGCCGCCGCCGCCATTCGCCACCCGAACACCGTCAGCGTCACAGACTACGGAGTGCTCAATGGGACGACCCCCTATCTCGTTATGGAGTTCGTCGAGGGGCGCTCGCTGCACGAGATGCTTCTGGAGCAGAAGCGCCTGCCCGCGACCCTCGCCGTCGAGATCATGCTTGCCGCCTGCGCGGGCGTGGCCGCGGCGCACCGGCAGGGGATAGTCCATCGCGACCTCAAGCCCTTGAACATCATGCTCCGTCCGGGCGAGCCGCCGAGCGAGACCCTGAAGGTGCTCGACTTCGGTCTGGCGAAGATCAAGTCGGGCGAGCTGCTCGGCTCGTTCGTCGCCGCGCAGACGCAGGGGATGATGGGTTCGCCCTTCTACATGGCTCCGGAGCAGTGGGGCGACGACGACATCGACGTGCGCGCTGACATCTACTCTCTCGGCGTCATCCTCTACCAGATGCTCGCGGGCGACGTGCCCTTCAAGGGGAAGTCCGTTCCCTCGATCATGAGCGCGCACCTCAACGCCGCGCCCTTACAGTTGAGCGAGCGCGGCATCGAGGTGCCGCCTCCGCTGGAAGCAGCCGTTAGGCACGCGCTCGAAAAGGAGCCGGACAAGAGGCCGCAGACGGTCGAGGAGTTTGCCGCCGAGCTGCGCGAAGCGCTCCCGCAGTTGAACGGCGGCGCTGCCTTGCGCGAGCCGGGTGCGGCGACCATCGCAATCGTGCCCACGGATACGATGGGGCTTGAGGGCCAACGGCAGGGACTCGAAACCGGCTCGCAACAGGAAAGCCCTGACAGTCTCAAGACTATCCTGAGCACGCCCGACGCGCTCGCGACCGGCGCGCTCGAAGGCGAGTCGGAACATCCCGGTATGGCTACGGTGGCCGAGTACCCGGTCGCTTTGGCCGACGACGAACACGCCGCGCGCGGGTCGGACACGGCGCGCAACAGTCCCGCGCAAACCCTCGGGCAGTTTGGTGGCGGCGGCGAGGCCGCATCGACGCAACATCTCTCGTCCGAACAGAACTTCTCGCACGAATCGCTGACCGAGCCTCTGACCTCGTTCCCCGATGCACGACGCGCCGAGCCGGAGCGTTTGCGCCCCGAGGAGGAAGATCGCCTGCGCGCGGAGGCTCTGCGTCGTCAACAGGAAGCAGAGCAACTAAGGCGACAGGCCGAGCAGCGCGCGAGGCGCGAGGCCGAGGAGCGAAGCCGACTTGAAGCCGAGGAGCGAAGTCGGCGCGAAGCGGAAGAGCGAAGCCGACTCGAAGCGGAAGAGAGCAAGCGGCGCGAAGCGGAGCAGCAGCTTCGACGCGAAGCCGAAGAGCGACAGCAGCGCGAAGCCGAAGAGCAACGACGGCGTGAGGCTGAAGAACGGCAACGCGAGGCTGAAGAACAGCAGCGACGCGAAGAGGATGAGCGACAGCGACGTGAAGCGGAAGAGCGACGCGAGGCCGAAGAGCGTAGCCGGCGCGAGCTTGAAGAGCAGCAGAGGCTTGAAGCAAGACGGCAGCTTGAAGAACGTCAGCGACGCGAGTCGGAGGAGCGCGCGGCAGCATTCGCCGCGGAGCGTCAAGCTGCGGCGAGCACCGCCGCGCGTGAAGCCGCGGGCGCATATGCCGTCACAGGGGCCGCAGGCTTCTCGCAGTCGCAAGGCATCACAGCGCCCGGTACTGTCTCGCCCGGCGGCGTCTCCTCGGGCGTCGTCGCGCCCGCTCCTTCGCGTCTGCCGCTCATCGTGCTCGGCGTGGTCGTCCTGCTCGCGCTGCTCGCGGGCGTCGGCGTCGTCGGCTACTTCCTGCTTCGTAAGCCAGGCACGGGGAACAAGAACAATGTGAACAACGCGAACGCGGTCGTGAACACCGACGCGAACGCAAAGGCGAACGCGAACGGCGTCGCCAACACGAACACGAATGCAAGGCAGACCGGCAATCAGTCGCGCGCAGACCTCGTATGGATACCGGGCGGCACCTTCCAGATGGGGCGCTCCGACGTTCCGCCGATCACCGATGAGCTGAAGACGCGGCGCGCGGGCTACCTGCTCTGGATGTACAGCCAGTGGCCCGCGCATGAGGTGACGGTCGGCTCGTTTGCGATTGACCGCACGGAAGTGACCAACGCCGAGTACGCCGACTTCGTCAAAGAGACAGGGCACGCGCCCCCGCCAGATGTCTGGGACGGCAGCCGCCCGAAGCTCGGCGAAGAGCGTCTGCCCGTCTCGAACGTCTCCTTCGACGACGTGAAGCAGTTCGCCGAGTGGCGTTCAAAGCGGGATGGCGTGACCTACCGCGTGCCGACCGAGGAGGAGTGGGAGTATGCTGCGCGCGGCGGCGACCCCACGCGGATGTACCCCTGGGGCGGAGAGTGGTCTGCCGGTTACGCCAATCTCGGCGGGGCCGGGGCGGCTCCCGTCGGCTCGTTCCCGCTCGGGCGCACGCCGCAGGGGCTTGACGACATGATCGGCAACGTCTGGGAGTGGACTGGCTCAGAGGCTTCGATGTACAAAGGTAACGACCGGACGGCGCTCGCGCCCGAAGACCGCGGCAAGATGGTGGCGCGCGGCGGGTCTTACAAGAGTCGCCCTGACGGCGATGAACCCGTCACCGTCGCCGCACGCCGCTGGCTCGCGCGCGAATTCCACGACCCCGTCCTCGGCTTCCGCCTCGTGCGTGCGGAGCCTTGAAGGCGGAACGAGCCACGCACGGCTGCAAGGCAAGTATTAAAATCGAGAATGAGCCACCGCCAGGCACGGAGACACAGAGGATAAAAGATAGTGAAGGATAGTTTCCGCATTACGTCAATTTTAATCTCTGTGTCTCTCGTGTCTGCGGTGGCTGATCTCAGTAAGACTCTCTTTTTTCAAGGCAATGATTGATATGAAGCAGTTGGAAAACAGGAAGCGTTTTTGGACAATGGGTCGGTTGGCGCTGACAGCGCTCGCCTTCTCGGCCACGGCCCTCGCCATCTCAAGCTGCAAGTCGAGCGACACGGCGAACCTTGCGGCGACCTCCGCCGCGCAGTCTAACTCGGGCCTGCCGAAGGTGACTATCAGCTCGAAGCCCGGCGCACAGCCGCAAACGCAAACGCAAACGCAGCCCGCGCTCGACACCGTGCCCGCGCTCGTCTGGAACACGGAGATCAAGGCCGTGGACGGCGGGACGTTCCATCTGGCCGATTATAAGGACAAGGTGGTCGTGCTCGACGTGTGGGCCACCTGGTGCGGCCCCTGCCGCATGGAGATTCCGCACCTCATCGACCTTAAAAAAGAGTACGCGGACAAGGGCGTGGAGGTCATCGGCCTGACGACCGAAAGCCCGCAGACAGACGCCGAGCGCGTGCAGGACTTTGCGAAGGAGATGAAGATCAACTACAAGCTCGGCTATGCGCGCGCAGACGTGGCGCAGTCGTTGATGAACGGCATCTACACCATCCCGCAAACCTTCATCATCGCACCGGGTGGCCGCATCGTCACCAAGTTCCGCGGCTTCAGCGACCGCATCCCCGACTTGATCCGCGCCGCCATCGATAAGGCGAACGAGAAGACCAACAGCGACTGAAAGAAAGACGGACGGCAATCGAAAGAAGGCCGCAAGGACTCGAACGCGCGCTGACTTTACGTGAGTTCAACGGAAGCGGCGATAAGTTTTCACTCCACGAAGATACACAAAAGGGCACGAACAGGAGAGCCTGCTTTCGTGCCCTTTCGTGTGTCTATGGTGGACGGCTTCTTCCCGCCGAATCAATCTCCCGTCGAACTCACGTAACCCGCACGCGCCTCGGCTTATCTGTTCGCCTCCGAGCGTGTGTTCATGCCGCCGGCGGGGAAGGGAAGCTTGCCGTCGGCGTCGTGTGTGAGTGCGACGAAGGCAGGGTCTTCGCGCAGCGTAGAGAAGACGGCATCGACGCGCGCCTCCATCATCTCCTTCGAGCGCACCGCGCGATAACGCTCGAACTCGAAGAAGTGACGCTTGAGCAGTGTGAGCGCCTTCTCGCGCTGTCCGGTCTGCGCGTAGATCGCGGCGAGATTGTACGAAGCGGGCAGGAGCGCCTCGTTCTCGCGCGCAATCTTCAAAGCCTCTTCGCCGTGCCCGCTGCCCGCCATGAAGGCAGCGGCGAAGATCAGGTTATACGGGTCTTCGGGGTCGAGGGCGAGCGCCTTCTTAATGTATCGCTCGGTTTTCGCGCGATCCCCTTCGGAGTTCCAGAACACGGCCAGATTGCGATAAGCGAGCGGCAGCGGATAGGTGCGAACCGACTCTTCGATGAGCGTCAGCCCCTTCTTGAAGTTGCCGTCGTGAATCGTCATCTTCCCCAGACCGTGCTGCGCGACCGCGCGCGAGAGTGGGTCTGAAGGCATTCCGAGGATGGCCTCGAAAGTCGTGCGCGCCTTGTCCCACTCGCCCGTGTGATGGCGATAGAGTTCGCCTAAGTATCGCAGCGGTGTGGGGTCGGCGGGGTCTAAGCGGTGTGCGAGGCTGTAGAGCCTTTCGGCCTCGACGTAGTGTGCGGCGACCTCGGCCTTGAGTCCGTCGCGCATGACGCTTTCGATGCGTGCGCTCTGACGCGCGTCGAAGACCGGGACGGGGGCCAACACGAAGTCGGCGACCTCTTTCACGCCGAGCTTCTTCAACTCCTTCGCCGCGTCCTTCGCCTTCCCCGGAAACATGCACTTCTGATCGAGCACCGTGCGGAAGAGCTGGATGGCCGCCGCCGAGTCGCCCGCCTTCGTCTTATCACGCGCGTCCTTCAGATTCGCGTCGAGCGCAGACTCGCGCTGCTTCACTTCCGTCTCGACCAGCTTCTCGACCTGCGCGACTTTAAGAACGCCGTCCTTGCTCTCGGCCTTACCGATAGGCTCGCCGTCGGGCTTGGCGAGCACAGCCACGGGAGCCTTCGACTCACCCAACAACTTCTGTGCGTCGGGCGTGCGGTAGTCCGCCAACTCCATCGAGATGCACTGCGAGGCGTAGAGCGAGAGCGCGCGCGATTCGCGGAGGCTCGACTTCTTCACTTCCTCATTCGTCAGAGGGAACCAGTACAGGACAAGCCCCGCGGCGGGCGGGTCTTTCGCTTCGCGGGCTTTCCAGGGCACGGGATAAGTCTGCTGCGTTGACGAGCCGCCGGAAGACATGCCGCCCCCGCCGCCTCCACCTCCACCTCCGCAAGTGGCGAAGGCCGGAGAGGCCGCGAAGAGCATGACGAGGAGTAGCGACAGAAGGCTTTTGAACGGGGGTTTCATGGCGCGGGATTGTATCAAACCGGATGGGCGAAGCACAGTCCGCCGGGAGCTTAGAAGGAACCATCAGCGGACAGGAATAGAAAAGCCCCGTGTGCGGCGGAACACGCCGCGCGTTGTCGGCCACGCCATATGTTCCGCCCACGCCGTGGCTCTCTAACTTAATCGGTGCTCTCTGACTTACTTATGCCGCTTTCGACTTATCACGTCGCTTAGGCGGCGGCCTCTTCCTTACTTACCTTCTCCTTCACTCGCCGCGTCGCGTTGTTCGTCGAGTTCGCGCTCGCCCTCTTCGCGCATCTCGCGCCCCTCGCGTTCGACGCGCTCGTCCTGTAGCCCCTGACCGACGGCCTCTTTGGCGCTGCCTTCGATGCGCTTCATCTCGGCCTCGACGCGCCCCTCGACCTCGTCCATCGGCGGTATCTCGCCCGTCTCCTCTTGCGTTACAAACTTGCCCTTCGAGTCTTCCATCTCGGTTTCACCTCTCCAACATGATTGCGTCCGTGGGGGATTTGAGGCTGCATCCTCTCATCCCCGCCGCCCGCGGGTCAAATCGTTTGCCCGGCGCACAGCGCTTGTCTTTTACTCCGGCGCGAACTTGGGGCCCCGCGTGCAGGTCAGACCGAGAGCACGGCTTCGCGGCAAAAAAGCGCCTTCGATGCGCGCTTTTTTGTATCGCGCGTGAAAGGTTTAGAATAGACGCGAGATGTCAACAACAACTGGGAAGGTGTCAACGACAACTGAGAACCAGAGGGTCGAGCGGGCAGGCGCGGGCGAAAGCTTCCGCGTCGATCTGCCAATCACGGGCATGACCTGCGCGGCGTGCGCGCGACGCATCGAGCGAAGACTCTCGAAGGCAGAGGGCGTGAGCGCGGCGAACGTCAACTTCGCGACTGCGCGCGCCACCGTAGATTATGACAGCGGACGGACGGCCATCGGTCAATTGATCGAGGCCGTGAAGGATGTCGGCTACGGGACGTGGGGCACGGCGCGCGCCGAGTTCGTCGTTGACGATTCGGCGCGCGTCTCGGGCACGGCGCAGGTGCTCGAAAACTTTTTGAAGAAGACGCGCGGAGTCGTCGATGCCTCGTTCAATCTCGCCACGATGCGCGTGCGTGTCGAGTTCCTTGAGACGACGACTGACGCGCGCTCTCTGCGAAAGCGGATTGAGGAACTCGGCTATCGCGTGAGCGATGTGACGAGCGGCGACGGCGAGGGCGTCGCGCTCGACCGGGAGGAGCAGGCACGCCGCGCCGAACGCCGCGACCTGTTGCGACGCTTTCTCGTCTCCGCGTTGCTCAGCCTGCCCGTGCTCGTCATCTCGATGTCGCACGGCTCTGTCCCACTCTTCAACGTCTACTGGATCAACTGGCTCCAGCTTGCGCTCACCATCCCCGTAGTCTTCTACAGCGGTGCTCCCTTCTACCGCGGCGCGTGGGCCGCGCTACGTCACCACGCGGCGGACATGAACACGCTCATCGCCACGGGCACGGGCGCGGCCTTCGTCTATTCGGTCGTCGCGACCATCGCGCCGCAACTCGTCAGGGCGAACGCTGAAGCGCCGGGTTCCGTGTCTGGCTCAGGTTCGGCGGGCGGGATGTCGTTGGGCGCTGGCGGGATGAGCGGCGCGTCGATGACACCGGTCTACTTCGAGGCCGCGTCGGTCATCATCGCGCTCATCCTCTTGGGTCGTCTGCTCGAAGCGCGCGCGAAGGGTCGCACGACCGACGCCATCAAGAAGCTGATAGGACTTCAGGCACGCACCGCGCGCGTCGTGCGCGAGGGCGGCAGGCACGAAGACGTTTCGGTCGAAGACGTTGTGCCGGGCGACGAGATTCTCGTCCGCCCCGGCGAGAAGATTCCGACCGACGGCATCGTGACCGAAGGGCATTCGACGGTTGACGAGTCGATGCTGACGGGCGAGAGCCTGCCCGTCGAGAAGGCTGCGGGCGACGAGGTGGTCGGCGCGACCATCAACAGCACGGGCGGCTTTCAGTTTCGCGCGACACGCGTGGGGCGCGATACCGTCCTGCAACAGATCGTCCGCATGGTCGAAGAGGCGCAAGGCCGCCGCGCCCCCATCGCGCGCCTCGCAGACGTGATAAGCGGCTACTTCACTCCCATCGTCATCTGCATCGCGGTCGTGACCTTCGTCGTCTGGTTCATCGTCGCGCCCGAAGACGTGCGACTCACTACGGCGCTCGTCCGAATGGTCTCGGTGCTCATCATCGCGTGCCCGTGCGCGTTGGGACTTGCGACGCCGACCGCGGTCATGGTCGGCACGGGGCGCGGCGCGGAGGTCGGTGTGCTCATACGCGGCGGCGAGGCTTTGGAGACGGCGCACAAGATTCAAGCGGTCGTGCTCGACAAGACGGGTACGATCACCGAAGGGCGTCCCGCCGTGACCGACGTAGTCACGAACGAAGGCTTCGATGAAGACGAGCTGCTGAGGCTCGCGGCCTCGGTCGAGCGTTCGAGCGAACACCCTTTAGGCTCCGCGCTCGTGCGCCGCGCAGAGGAGCGTGGGTTCGAGTTCGCGCGCGTCGAGAATTTCAAAGCGTTCGCGGGGCGCGGCGTCGAAGGCGAGGCGGAAGGGCGGCGCGTGACAATCGGCAACTTCAAGTTGATGAGCGAGCGCGGCGTCGAACCCGGCGGCCTCGAAGTGTTTGAACTCGGCGACCTCGGCGTGCGGGCTGCGGCGCTCGCCGCGGAGGCTAAGACGCCGATGTACGTCTCGGTAGACGGACGCGTTGCGGGTCTCTTCGCCGTCGCAGACCCGGTTAAGCCCGGGTCGAAAGAAGCAATCGCCGCGCTCAAAGGTCTGGGCCTTGAGGTCTTGATGTTGACGGGCGACAACCGGCGCACGGCAGAGGCCGTTGGGCGCGCGGTGGGAATCGAGCGTGTGCTCGCCGAAGTCCTGCCCGCGGGCAAGGCCGATGCTTTGAAGAAGATTCAGGCCGAAGGGAAGATCGTGGCGATGGTGGGCGATGGTATCAACGACGCGCCCGCGCTCGCGCAAGCCGACGTTGGTATCGCGTTGGGCACGGGCACGGACATCGCGATTGAGGCCGCCGCCATCACACTCGTACGCGGCTCTCTGCGCGGCGTGGTGACGGCCATCGCGCTCTCGAAGCGTACGATGCGCGTCATCAAGCAGAATCTCTTCTGGGCGTTCGTCTACAACGCGCTCGGCATCCCGCTCGCAGCCGGAGCGTTCTATCCCCTCTTCGGCTGGACGCTCACGCCCGTCTTCGCCAGCGCGGCGATGGCGCTCTCCTCCGTCTCGGTCGTCACGAACAGCCTGCGCCTGCGCCGTCTCAGGCTGAATTGAAGCGCCGACAGACAGTGTTGCAACCCTTTACCGGAACGGCGACGTTTTCTGTCGCGTGCCGACCTCGTATACACTCTTTCGGTATGCACAGGGAATTTTCGAGTTGAGCGGGCACACGACGCGCCCGAAGAACGAGTCGAGGAGGGAAGTCGAGATGAAGCCTTTGAAGAGAGTCGCGGTGTTCATAGCTTTGAAGCGAGTCGCGGTCTTGATGGTCGCCGCGTTCATGGTCATGTGTCTGGCTACGGCCGTCACGGCGCAGAGGAAGACGAGCATGGCGCAGAGCAAGGCAAGCGCGTCGAGGAAGAGGGCCGCGGATGCCTCGCGCCACTCGAAGGCGGCGGCGGAGGTCTTGCGTAAAGTGATGTCCGTGCCCGAGCACGAAATCCCGCGAGACCTGCTCGACAGCGCAGAGGCCGTCGCCGTCTGCCCCGGCGTGCTCAAGGCTGCCTTCATTGTCGGCGGACGCAACGGCGACTGCATCATCAGCCGTCGCACGGTCAAACGACAGTGGGGCGCACCCGCCTTCTACAACATGACGGGCGGAAGCATCGGCGCGCAGATCGGCGGGTCGAAGACCGACTACGTACTGCTCTTTATGAACCCGGACGCTTTGAAGGGGCTGATGGGCGATAAGTTCGAGATCGGCGGCGAGGCGGAGGCGACGGCGGGGCCCGTCGGGCGCGCGGCGGGCGCAAGTACGAACGCGCGTCTGAGTGCGGGCATCCTGACCTACGCGCGCAGCAAGGGGGCCTTCCTCGGCGTGGCGCTCAAGGGCGTCGCCATCACACCGGACAACGACTTGAACGAAGCGTTCTATGGGAAGAAGGCGGCGGAGCTAATCACCGGGCAGGAAGACACGCCCGTGCCTTCGCAGGTGCGAGACCTCCCGCTCGCGCTCGACCGCTACTCGGTGCGTCTCCCGAACCGCTCAAAGAAATGATGAACGATGAATGATGAACGATGAACTGAATACGAGTTGTTTACAGTTCATCGTTCAGCCTTCCGAGTTCATCGCTTATTTCAAAAGGAGATTTGCATGAAGCTTTCGACCCGAATGACCCTGCGCGCGGCATTGTTCGCGCTCGCCTTCGCCGCGTCTGTTCTTCCCTTGAGCACTTCCGCGCAGCAGGAGCAGCAGGAGCGGCAGCGCAAGGCCACGCGCCCCACCTCGAACGCCACACCGAAGCAGCAGAAGGACGCGTCGAAGAAGGCCGGCTCGGCTGCGGAAGTCTTCGAGAAGGTGATGGGTGCGCCCGACCGCTCGATCCCGAAAGAGTTACTGGACAGGGCGCAGGCCGTGGCCGTCTTCCCAGGCATGTTGAAGGCGGGCTTCGTCGTCGGCGGTCGCGGTGGAAGCGGCGTCATCAGCCGTCGCGTCACGGGCGGATGGAGCGCGCCCGCCTACTTCAAGATGGGCGGTGCGAGCGTCGGCCTACAGATCGGCGCGGCCAGGACAGACCTCATCCTGCTCTTCATGAACGACGACGCGCTCAAGGGTCTGCTCGAAGACAAGCTGGAGATGGGCGGCGAGGCGAGCGCAGCCGCAGGCCCCGTCGGGCGCACGGCCGCCGCTTCGACCAACCTCACGCTCGACGCAGGCATACTCTCCTACTCGCGCAGCAAGGGACTCTTCGCAGGTCTGGAACTGAAAGGCGCGGTCATCAATCCGGACAACAACCTGAACGAAGCGCTCTACGGCCTCAAGGCCCGTGAAGTCCTGACGGGAGCAAACAAGGTCAGTATGGCCGACGTACTGCCCGGCGTCATCGTCTTCCCCAACACGCTTGCGCGCTACTCGATCAAGTGACTACAGACGCGCGGCGGCCAAGTGACATCCGTGCGGCGCTCTGGATAAGAACATCCAGGCCGCATGATAGAAACATCCAGGCCGCATGATTAAGACTGGCCGGCGCGCGGGTAGGCACGCGCCAGCCACGCGGCACAGTCCGCCGTGCCCTTTTCAGCAGACGTGCCGTGCAGGGGCGGTGCGGCTGCCCGACGCACGCGCCCCTTTCTTCAGACCTCAACAGCCACGAAACACTTTCAGTCCCGAAACACTTTCAGTCCCGAAACACTTTCGTCCCCGAATACTTCAGCCCTCTACGGTCGAGCGCGCGAGCAGCCGCGTGACCGTCTCGGCGAGGCGGAAGACGCCGCGGGGCTTTCTCAGAAAGGCGTCGATGCCTGCGCGACGCGCATCCCTCTCAACCTCACACGCGGTGAACATGATGATCGGCGTTTGCCGCCTGCGCGGGAGTTCGCGCGCACGCCTCGCCAGCTCGACCCCGTCGAGACCGGGCAGAGGAAAGTCGAAGATGAGTACGTCGAAGCGCGCACCGCACTGGAGCCTGCCGAGCGCTTCGTCGCCGCGCACGCAGACTTCGACGTGCCACCCTTCGGCCTCAAGCGTCTCCTTCACAGCGTCGGCGACCGCGTGTGCCTGCTCCGCGTAGAGGATCGAGACGTTGCACGCCGCCGAGTCGAGCAGGCGCGCTGCTCGCTGCGGTTCCAAACGCTGACCGCTGCTACACTCACTTGAATGCTTAAGAGATAGGGTCATGTGAGGCTTGTATTAACCCGCTCGGTCTCGGTCGCGGGTCAAAGGTCAAGCGCACTAGAGAACTTCGCACGTCAGGACGAGTGTGGAAAACGTCACGGGCGGACGGGAAAAGACACGAACTCCCGACGCTTCCGGCGCACAGTGGGCGAGGTTAACTTCTGGCCTGTGGCAAATCAATATAATAATACGGTGGGCGCGGTGTCCCTGTCGTTTATCTGTTAGAGTTATGCCGTGCTGCAACTTTTCCAGCACAAGAAGGGCGATGTGTGAAGTTCTTTTGCTTGACGCTTTCGCCGTCGCGCCCATACAATCGCCCGAGTCCCGTAGAGCGAGCAAGACCCCCGCCGACACCCTTTGACGCTCACACGGCAAGGAGTCTAATAACCGATGCAACCCCGCACACAGCGCCAGAGCGAAATCCTCGAATACATCAAGCGCTTCATCGAGCGACACGGGTACGAGCCTTCCTACGCGCAGATCGCGCGCCACTTCGGTGTGTCGTCAAAGGCGACCATCGCCAAACACATCGAGGCTTTGGAGCGGCGCGGGCTTATCTCGCGCCACCGCAACGATGGCGCTTTCGGTCTGACAGTGCAGCACGAAGCGTTGGACGTTGACGCGACCTGCGAGGTTCCGCTTCTGGGGCGCATCGCGGCGGGCGCTCCCATCGACGTGGACGAGGAGCGCGAGACCATCACCGTGCCGCGCTTCCTTTTGGGGCGCGTGCGTCCCAATCGAGTCTACGCGTTGAGGGTGACGGGCGACTCGATGATTGACGAACACATCTGCGACGGCGACATCGCGCTTATCGAGAACAGGACGGAGGCGCGCGACGGCGAGATCGTCGTCGCCTTAGTCGAGGGAGCACGCGCCACACTCAAGCGCCTCTACCGCTTTGGCACGGAGGTCGAGCTGCGGCCCGCCAACTCGCAGCACGCGCCCATACGCCTGCACGCCTCGAAGGTCTCGGTGCAGGGAATCTTCCGTGGGCTGCTGCGCCCGGCGACTTAAGAGGCCGGAAGCGTTCCACGCTCTAGCCGGAAGCGTCACGCGCGGCGTAGAGCTTTAAGGTCACGGTTAAAAGGAGAGAGGAGAACGAAGGCCATCGCCTTTCGCTCTCCTCTCTCCTTTTTCGTGCTGGGTCTCTTCTCTACTTTTTCGTGTCGGGTCTTTTCGTATCGGGTCAGACGGATTGCAACTCGCTCGTGCATTCGGGGCAGCGTGTGGCCTTGACGGGGATAGTGGAGACGCAGAAGGGGCAGTTCTTAGTGGTCGGCACTTCGGCTTCGGCTGGCTCGGCGCTCCAGAGGCGATTGACGCGCTTGACGATGAGGAAGATGACGAAGGCGACGATGAGAAAGCCGATGAGGTCGTTGATGAACTGGCCGTAGGCGATGACGGGGACGCTGTTGGCCTTGGCCTCGGCGAGCGTCAGGGGGATGCCCTTCGATTTGTCGAGCACCCAGAAGTGGCTGGCGAAGTCGATTCGGCCAGTGATAAGCCCGACGGGCGGCATGAGTATGCCTTCGACAAGCGAGGTCACGATCTTGCCGAAGGCCGCGCCGATAACGACGCCGACGGCGAGGTCGATGACGTTGCCGCGTGCGATGAAGTCGCGAAACTCTTTGATGATGCCTGAACGCTTAGCCATTCCGTTGGGTCTCCCCGTCTCAATCGTCTGTTAGAACGAAGGCTTTGTATTTCAATTCAGCGGGGCCGTCAAGCCGGACGCTTGCGTCTTTAGCGAAAGTGACGCGCGACATCGTTGAGAAGCTTGAGCACGCTTGCCTTCTTCTGGCTCGCGACGGGTAAGAGCTGCGCGCGTAGCTCGGCCACTGACTTCTGGAACTCTGCGCGGTCTTCGCGGGGCACGTCGTACGCGGGGCTGCTGCCGCGCAGGTCTTCCGACACCTGCGTGAGAAGCTCCAGGATTCTTGCGACGGCGGCCTCGGCATGCGCCCCGCGCGGGTAGAGCTTCAGGTACTTGCCGCTAGTCCAAATCTCCAGGCTCAGGTGGCAGGGGAGGTAGCCCTCGCACTCGCCGGGCAGAGGCGTCTCGGCGGCCTGCCACGCGGCGCGCTCGGCTAAGGGCAGACCGCGGTACTTGCGCTCCAGGTTCCAGAAGAGGTCTGCGCGTACGAACCACTGCCCGGCAGGCTCGCTGTAGACGATCTCCTTCTCGTGCCCGGTCGTCCATTCTTTGTAAGGCGTCTTCTCCAGATTCTCCATCGGGATTGAGGCGAGCGAGCGTGCGAGCGCGACGAGGCGCGAGAGTTCAAGCTCGGCGAGCGCGTCGCGGCGTGTGACCTCTTTTGTGGCGCGGTCGAGGAAGAGCACAAGGTCGGACAGCTCTGCGAAAGTCGCGGCGGTGTTGGCGAGCCGGTCTTGCGCGAGCCTGTTGTAAATCAAGTCGCGATGCTCCGAGTCAAACGGCGCGGTCAGGCCGCCGAAGACCCACCCGCGCGCACCGCCGGGCGCAGAGACCAGATACCAGTAGTCCTCCAACGCCCCAATCTTCACCTTATCGGGCGAATGCTCCGACTCCTCGACGACGACACCAAGCTGCAAGCGCGCGACCTCGCCCGCGCCCGTATCGGGTCGCTCACGCAGGCGCACGCCCGAGGCGGTCACGATGCGGGAGTGCGTCGGGCTTTGCTGCGGCGGTGCGGCGTGGAAGGCGAGTGCGGCTTGTGCCTGAGAGGTGAGGAGGAGAAAGATAAACGCGACGGGCACAAAAAGCCGAGGCGGAAGTTTGGCTCCGGCGGCGGGACGTTCGGTGTTTTGTGATGCGGGACGACTGGTGTTTAGTGATGGGGACAAATTCTAAGATCCTTTCAGTACAAAGGGCATTGTCGCTATCACGGCGGAAGTTTAGCGCAACGGACGGCGCTGTGTTTCCGGCAATGCCAATATAGAGCGCAGAAGCGTAGAAGCAAATTAAAACGGGCAACCTCGTCGATTGCCCGCCCACGTCTTGTAGGGTATTTTAACGACTACCGAAGGAAAAATGGAGCCACCTTGGAGACTCGAACTCCAGACCCCCTAATTACGAATCAGGTGCTCTACCAACTGAGCTAAGGTGGCTCGATGAAGTGGGAACTATACGGAGACGCCGCGTGTGATGTCAAGCGTGGTGCCCGATCTGAAAACTGAGGAGGAGAGATGCCAAAGGATCGAGCAGAAGCACAGGATCAATACAAGATCGGCGGGGGTTCTTTGAACGAGTACGAGTTCGACCGGAGCAAGGGAGAGATGGAGGAGCAGGAGCGCCAGAGCCACGAAGTCACGCCCGCCGAAGGGTTGTACGGAGCCGCCGAGCCGAACGCGCCGCGGAACGTCGCCGAGCGTATCCGTCAAGTGGAAGAGAGGGCGCACGAGATAGTCGAGCGCCGCAGGGCGAAGCAGTCCGGCAGCACAGCGCACAAGGGAGACGCGAAGAAGGCCGCAAAGAAGACAGTGAAGAAGACAGCCAAGAAGGGCGCAGGAAAAGCCGCAAAGAAGTCTGCAAAGACAGCGAAGAACTCAGCGACGAAGGCCGGCGGCGCGTCGGTCAGGGACGGCGCGAAAGGTACTAGGAAGGGCGCGGCTAAGAAAGGCGGCGCAGCGAAAAAGGGCGGTGTGAAGAAAGCCGCTGCGAAGAAAGCCACTGCGAAGAAAGGCGGCGCTAAGAAGAGTAGTGCTAAGAAGGGCGCGGCGAAGAAGTCCGGCGGCTCTCGTAAGTGAAGACAGTTCGCGCGCGACCTGCTCGGGCGTGAGTGTCGGGCGCGCTTTGTCGCCTGACTTATCAATCGATGACCCGACTCATCAAGAGGACGTAGGAAGCGAACCATAGGACGAAGGAGCGAAAGAGATGGCAGAGACGAACGAGAGGGCGGAGGGCGCGGGCGGAGAGGATGCTCCGCGCGAGGGCGATGACGAGTTGCGCGCCGAAGAGGAGTCGGCGGAGGCGATGGAGGCAGAGGTTCCGCACCCGTCCGGCTACACGGACACGGCACAGGAGCAGCCCTCCTGAAACAATCCACGGCACGCGGCCGTAAATCACCCGGAAGGACGACGAATAGAAGTCACAGGCGCTCGTTCTTCCGGATTTGTCTTTCGACGCCTCCGAAATGTCTTAACGAAGTTAACAGTCTCACCTCTCTCCCGCGTCATTAGAAAAAAGATGATGAAGAAAAACTTGCACCCGCTCGTCTCGCCTCAGTCAAACGCGTGGAGCTTGATGCGTCTACTGCCGAAAGCGCTCGCGCTCGCGCTCCTGCTCTTTTGCGTCCAGCCGCTAGCGCGGGCGCAAGGCGCGAAACTTCCTTCGCCGGACAAAATAGTCGGCGACTACCTCAAGGCCGTCGGTGGCAAGAAGCGCGTGGCCGCGCTCCGCGACGCGACATACGAGTGGGCCGTCGAGCGCGGCGGCGCGGACGCGGGCACCGCGCGCACGCAGTTGAAGACGACGGGCGCGCTCCGCACGGACTTCATCCTCGCCGACGGCGAGTGGGACGCGGCGGCCAACGCGCGCACCGCCTGGACACGGACAACCGACGGCCACCTCCGCACGCTCACCGACCGCGAGGCTTTCGCGGCGAGGCTTCAGGCGCAGTTGGAGCCGGGCTGGTTCGTTGACTACAAGAAGCAGAAGATTCTGGCGCGCACCGTCGGGCGCGAGGACGTAGGCGGCGAGTCGGCCTACTCGGTCGAGTTCGCGACGCGCACGGGCGCGCGTCTGCGCTACTGGTTCGGCGCGACGAGCAAGCTTCTTTTGCAGTCGGAGGACGAGGCACGTCACCTGCGTGTCCGCTTCACGCAGTGGCACGCGCGCCCGGACAGTCCCTTGCAGACGGAACCCCACCGCTTAGAGATTGAGCGCGAAGGCAACGCCGCGCTCACGCTCACGCTTCAGAGCGCGAGTTACAACACGGGACTGGCCGACGCGCTCTTCGAGCCGCCCGCCGACTCCACGCTCGACATCCCCGCGCTACTGCGCGAGCTTGCGAAGAATCAGGACGACACCGACAAGCGCATCAACGACTACACCTTCACGCAGAAGCTCACCGAGCGCGAGATAAGCGATAAGGGAGAAGTGAAGAAAGAGAAGGTCTCGGTCTACGAGGTCTACCCCATACTCGACTACGGTTGGGTGCAGAAGCTCATCAGCGAGAACGGCGTGGCGCTTCCCGCCGAGCGCGCGGCGAAAGAGCAGAAGCGCGTCGCGGAGGAGTTGGAGAAGGCCGAGCGAGAGGCTCCGAAGCTCAAGGAGAAACGCGAGCGTCAACGCGCCGAGCGCAAGGCGAAGCGCAGGGCCAAGACCGGCCAGGCGGGCGACGGCGAGGAGGACGACGACGTTGAGATTTCGACCTTCCTGCGCGCGTGCGAGTTCGTCAGCCCGCGCCGCGAGCACTTCCGCGAACGCGACGTGATCGTCTTCGACTTCCGCCCGCGCGCGGGCTTCAAGCCCTCGAACACGGGCGAGTCAATCGTCTCGAAGTTGAGCGGCGTCATCTGGGTTGACCCCGCCGAGCGGCAGGTCGTGCGGCTCGAAGCGCGGCTCGTGGACAGCTTCAAGGTGGGCGGCGGCCTGCTCGCCTCGATCAAGTCAGGCTCGGCCTTCGTCTTCGAGCAGACGCGCCTCGACGACGGCGTCTGGCTGCCGCGCTACTCGCAGGTCAACGTCTCGGCGCGCGTCATGCTCTTCGCAGGCATGACCGTCAACGAGACGCAGGAGTTCTCCGACTACAAACGCTTCAGCACCAAGACCGGCGAGGACAAGCTCGACGCGCCGAAAGAGAAGCCCTGAAGGCAAAAACAGTGACATGTGACAAGTGACAGGTGACAAGTTAGAATTCTTCTTCAACTCGTCACATGTCACTTGTCACATGTCACTGTTTTTATGAAAGAAATTGTCGTTATCGGCGGTGGGTTCGCGGGGGTTGAGGCCGCATGGCAGGCCGCGCAAGGTGGAGCGCATGTGAGGCTCTACGAGATGCGCCCCGTCCGGCAGACGCCCGCACATCACACGGACAAGCTCGCGGAGATCGTCTGCTCGAACTCTCTGAAGTCCGACGAGCCGGGCACTGCGCCGTACCTCTTGAAGGAGGAGCTTCGACGCGGTGGCTCGCTCGTCCTTGACGTGGCGATGCAGACGCGCGTGCCCGCGGGCGCGGCGCTTGCCGTTGACCGCCATAAGTTCGCCGAACTCATCACCGAGCGCATCGAAGCTCATCCAAACATCACGCTCGTCCGCGAAGAGGTGACGTGCGTCACGGACGACGCCGTTACGATCATCGCCGCCGGGCCGCTCTGCTCCGACGCGCTGGCCGAAGAAATCGCGCGCCTCACCGCAGGGACGGGGCTTTACTTCTACGATGCCATCGCGCCCATCGTGGCGGCGGACTCCGTCGATACCGAAATCGCCTTTCGCGCCGCACGCTACGACAAGGGCGGCGACGACTATCTGAACTGCCCGATGAACGAGGAAGAGTACGCGCGCTTCTATGACGCTTTAGTCGGAGCGCAGAGCGTGCCCTTGCAGCGTTTCGAGGAGACGCGCTGGTTCGAGTCTTGTCTGCCGATTGAGGAGATGGCGCGGCGCGGGCGCGACACACTGCGGTTCGGGCCCATGAAGCCCGTGGGTTTAAGAGACCCGCGCAACGGTCGCGAGCCTTACGCGGCCGTCCAACTCCGTCAGGAGAATTTGATGGCCGATGCCTACAACCTCGTCGGCTTCCAGAATCATCTACGTTACGGCGAACAGGCGCGCGTGCTCCGTCTCATCCCCGGCCTTGAGCGGGCCGAGTTCTTGCAGTACGGCCAGATTCACCGCAACACATATATCAACGCCCCGCGCGTGCTCGCGCCTACTTTGCAGATGCGCGAGCGTGCAGGGGTCTTCTTCGCGGGACAGATTAGTGGGGTCGAGGGTTATGTCGAATCGGTCGCCACGGGTTGGCTCGCCGGACGCAACGCGGCGCGGCTCGCACGCGGTGAGACGCTCGTTGAGGCTCCGCCGAAGGCTGCGACGGGCGCGCTGGCGCGCTACGTCTCCGGCGCGGATACGAAGAACTACCAGCCTGTGAACATCACTTTCGCGCTGCTCGAACCTCTGGCGGAGGAGGAGCGTCGGCGTTTCAGAAGGAAGCGCGACCGCCACGCGCGTCAGGTCGAGCTGGCACTCGTAGAATGGGACGCTTGGCTTCAAACGATTCAAGGCGAGCGCGCGCCGCTGGCGGCAACGACATGAGAGCGCACTGTTCCAGCGACATGAGCGCTCACCGTGCCGGCGACGACATGAGAGCGCGCCGTTCTGGCGACGACTTCAGCGCGCGCAGTTCACGCGGCGCAGGAGCGGCGTGGCCCGCGCGTGCGTTCATCATCCTTACCTGTGCGCTGGCTCTGCTCGCCTCTTCTTCGTCAATGCTCCGCGCGCAGTCCGGCAGACGAAGTACGCCTGAGCCAGCCGAGCAGGGAAAGAAAGGCGCGCACCAGCAGCAGGGTAATCCGACGCCGACGCCGACGCCCATGCGGCGCATCGAGGGCCCGATAGCAGGGCCCGTGTCCGCCGCAGACTCTTCGTTGAAGGAGTCAAAGCAGGACAAGGGCGTGCGCCCTCCGTCGGTCGCGGGCCCGGGCGCGCGAGCCTCGTCCGACGATGTCGGAGACGACGAGGTCGTACGCATCAGCTCCAGTCTCGTCCCGCTCCCGGCGTCGGTCGTTGACGCGCAGGGCCGCGCCGTCGCCGACTTGAAGGTCGAGGACTTCGAGCTAAAAGTGGACGGCGAGGTCAAGCCCATCGGCGACCTGAGCCGCGCGGAGACTCCCGTCAGCATCGCGCTCCTCTTCGACAATAGCTCAAGCCTGAACGCCATGCGCGACTTCGAGCGGAAGGCCGGGATACGCTTCCTCCAGTCGGTCATGCGCCCCGTAGACCGCGCCGCCATCTACTCGATCTCGACCGAGCCGCAACTCGCCTATCCGATGACGAGCGACGTGCACGCGCTTGTCCGCACCATCGAGAACTTCGGCAAGGCCGAGGGCGCGACCGCGCTCTTCGACACCGTGGCCGCCGCCGCCGAATACCTCAAGCCGCAGAGGACGCGCAAGGTCATCCTCATCGTCTCGGACGGCACCGACACCATCAGCGACCTCGACTTCGACACGACGATGGCGCGTCTGCTCGCGGACGACTGTCAGGTCTACGCAGTCCAGACCGGTAACAGCGACAGCCCCAACCTGCACGACCTCGCGGGCGAGCGCCGCCTGCAAGAGTTCTCCGCGCAGACCGGCGGTGCCGTCTACGTCCCTCACACCAACACAGAGCTGGCCGATGCCTTCAGGCAGATTGCCACAGACCTCTCGCAGCAGTACGTCCTCAGTTACTATCCTTCGGGCGACCTCCGCGATGGCCGCTTCCGCGCCTTCACTCTTCAAGTCAAGACACGCCCCAACCTCCGCGTCCGCACGCGCAAGGGCTACTACGCGCCGAAAGGCTGAATCATCAAAGCAGAAGCCCGACCGTGAGGGAGGGCGTAGGGAAGTATGAACGATGAACCAAGAGTTCCTTCAGTTCATCGTTCCTGCATCATCGTTCTGCCTACGCCCTCCCTCACGGTCGGGCTTCTGCCTTGACGGCGGGTCGGGCCTCCACCTCGCTGACGGTCGGGCTTCTGCTCACAGCGATTCGAGGAAGATGATGACCAGACGCTGGTCATCGGACGAGAGGTTGTTAAAGTTCTTCAGGACGATTTCCGCCTCGCCCGCGTGGCGCTCAATCGCCTCCATGAAGGTGAGCGACGCGCTGTCGTGCATCAGGCGCGTGTGCGTTCGCACGCCCCAGAGCGGCGCGGTGCGTACCTTCAGCCGCGTCGATTGCCCGCCGTTCTGGACGATGCCGTCACCCGTGCCGATGTCGTGGAGCAGGAAGTCGCCGTACGGGTGGATGGTCTTGTTGCCCAGCGCGTCGGGCACCGTGAACGTCCCGCCGTTGATGACCGTGCCCGGCAGCGCCGTCGTGATCTCCGACACGTGGCAGACGGCGCAGCCCACCTCGTGGAAGAGCTTCTCGCCAATCTGCGCTTTCTCCGAGCTGGCTAACTCCTTATCGCGCGACGGAGCCTTCGTCGCGCGCATGAACTGCGTGAAGGCGTCGATGTCGTTCTCCTTGTCTTCGCCGCAGATGACAGACGGGTCGTCGTTGCAGGGCGTGTTGTCCGGGAGCGGGTCGAAGCCCGAGCCGAAGCCGACGAAGCGGCCAAGCGAAGTGTTCTCCTTCAGGAAAAGGCGATTGGTGATGCCGATCTCATTGAGATAGGCGTCGCCGGAGAAGGAGAGAAGGCTTGCGTGCTGATCCTTGTGGCCGAAGCGTCCGACGCGACAAATCCGGCTGCTGTTGGGTGGTAGCTCCTCAATGGGCACGTTGATGGTCTGCCCCTGGACGATGCCGCCGCTCGCCGAGTCGTATGGCTGGTTCTTGGCTATCTCAAGCAAAGTGGTGTTTGAGATGGCCTCGACGAAGCCGTCGCCCATCGTGTTCAGAGACGTGCGCGTGGTGCGTACGTCCTCCTGCCGGTCGATGCCTGCGGAGAAGAGCGGCGGCACACGCTCCTGTATGCGCGGGTCGATGGCGCGGTCGTTGATGAGCGAGCCGCCGGGCGCGTCGACGAAGATGGGCGGGCAGGCGAGGCACGGGTGTATCCCGCCGGGTTGTTCAAGGTGTCCGGCGCGCAGCTCGTTGATCTGACTGACCGCGCCCGTCACAGGGTTCTGGTGGCACTCTGCGCAGGACTGCGCGTTGTAGACGGGCCCGAGTCCGCCGCCCTGTATGGCGTCGGGCAGGATTTTGTCGCGTATCTCGAAGGTCTCGCGATCCTTGTCGTGCTGATCCTGTCCGACGAGGTCGTTGGTCTTATCGTCGAGACCGGTCGGGGCTTCGGTCGGGTCTACGCAGAATGTGCAGTCGATGACTTCACGGTCGATGGGACACTGCTTCTGCACATCGTCGCTGTTCGTCGCCACGTTTGCTTGCCCCGTTGCGGGCTTCTCCGCGCTCTGACTGCTGGCGACGCGATTGGAGATGGTCGAGAGCAGAAACAGCAGCACGACCACCGCGATGATTGAGGTCTTCAGGCTTCTCATTTTTCTTATCCTCCCTGCTTGGGCAGACAACGGACATGAGGTCATTGGGAGTGACCACGGGCACAGGGGTTGACGAGGGACTAGACCTGACTTTCAGACGGTTTGCGAGGTGACGAAGATATACAGGGGTCGTCGGGGCTTCGGTCGGGGAAACGGGACTTGGCCGGGGAACGCAGAGGAGGCTATAACAGGAACTGTGACGGGGGTGTTTTCGAGCGGGGCTAAGACCGGGGAGAACTGAGGTGGCGTAACTATATCCACGGCGCAGCCACGCGTCAACAAAAAAAATTGCAGCCGCGCTCGGGCCAATGGCCCAACTCGGGCGCAGGGCGAAAAATATCTGTTTACGATTTGCGGTTTACGCTTTACGATTCACTGACATGGAGCAACTACTCGCACAATTCCTCGAACACCTGCGCTACGAGCGCAACGTGAGCGAGCACACGCTCAGGAATTACGCCATCGACCTCAGTCAGTTTCTCGAACACCTCGCGCCCGCCGACCCGCAGACGGGCGCGCGCCGCGAACTGAACATCAAGGACATCGACCACATCACCATCCGCGAATGGCTCTCGGAGCTGCATGAGGCGCAGAAGAAGAAAAGCTCTATCGCGCGCAAGCTGGCCGCGCTCCGAACCTTTTTCCAGTTCCTCATTCGCGAGGGCGCGGTCGAGTTGAACCCCGCAAAGCTCGTCTCGACCCCGCGTCTGGAGAAGAAGCTGCCGAACCATCTCTCCATCGAAGATGCCGTCCGCTTCATTGAGACGCCGGACGTTAACACCGACCTCGGCAAGCGCGACCGCGCCATCCTTGAGATGCTCTACGGCACGGGCGTCCGCGTCTCGGAGTTGACGAAGCTCAACATGCACGACGTGGATTTCAAGAACAGGATGGTGAAGGTTAAGGGCAAGCGTCGCAAGGAGCGCATCGTACCTTTTGGCGAGCAGGCGCTGCACGCGGTCTTGAAATATCTGACCGAGGCGCGGAACATCTTCCTCAACAACGCACCCATCGCAGAGCGCGATCATGAGGCGATGTTCTTAAACTATCAGGGCACGCGCATCACCACGCGCTCGGTCGGACGCATGGTGGACAAGTACATCAAAATCTGCGCGGGCATCCACAACATCAGCCCGCACTCCCTGCGCCACTCCTTCGCCACGCATCTGCTTGACAGCGGCGCAGACCTGCGCGACATACAGGAACTCCTCGGCCACGCGCGCCTCTCGACCACACAAATCTACACACACGTCTCGATGGAAAAACTCATCGAAGTCTACGACCGGGCGCACCCGAAAGCGTAAACTAGAGGCTAGAGGCTAGAGGCTAGGGGCTAGGGGCTAGAGGCTAGAGGCTAGAGGCTAGAGGCTAGTTAAGAAGTGTTCTTCTAACTAGCCCCTAGCCCCTAGCCTCTAGCTTACAGAGTGGCGTGCTCGTCTTCGCCGGTGTTCTGTTCGATGAGGGACTGGCACTCGGCGTCGTAGCGTGCGGTGGGGAGGGCGTCGAGGCGGCGCTCGGGGATGTCTTTGCCGCAGCGGGCGCAGACGCCGTAGCTGCCCTCTTCGATGCGCAGGAGCGCCTGATCGATGTCGGCGATGCCTTGCGAGGCGCGCTCGCTTAGACGGTACTCGATCTCCTGACTCACGTCCTTGACCGACTGGTCGGCCACATCCTTGACACCGTCGTCGGCCCCCGCCATCTCAAGCGCGTCCGATTGATTCCCGCGTGCCTGCTCCGACTGTTGCCGCAATTGCTGCGTCAGAATATTGCGGTAGTGCTCCACCTTCTCGGAATCCATCTAATGATTGCCCCCTGTGATGCTTTTTTATATGTCGCTTCGGCCAGCCGCGGGAGTATAACACGCCGCCCCTGACGCCTCACGCAGGGCCGGGATGTCTTTCCAGTTGGAACCAGCGCGAGGATTATTCACCACCGAGACACAGAGGACACGGTGTTGGCACAGAGAGTTGAATCCCTCTGTGCATTCTCTGTGCTCTCTGTGTCTCTGTGGTGAATCTTTGTTTCGCTATACGCCCGTCTGAAGAGCAAGCTCAGAAGACCAGCCGCGCGCCGAACTGGAACTGGCGACCGGGGTCGGAGTTCTGTACGCCCGCGAGCGGCGCGAGGAACTTCGCGTCGGGCGTCGCAGTGTTGCCGTAGACGTTGTTCACACGGACGTAGTTCGTGTGATTGAGAAGGTTGAAGACCTCGCCGCGCAGCTCAAGCCGTAATCCTTCGCGGAGCGTGAAGCGCCGGGCGAGTGATAGATCAAAGGCGGCCTGCGCAGGCGTGCGGAAAGAGTTGCGCGCAAGACCCACGGGGCGGTCTGAACGATAGCCATCGCCGTTGTCGTCAGGCCCGGTCAAGGGGTTGACGGGCAGACCCGACCCTTCAGCCGAGACGTCGCCGCCCACGCCCGCCGTGATTTCGGTCTGTGCGCTCGCAGGGCTTGAAGCGAACAGACAGGCGCAGGCGATCAGCACAAGACGAATGAAGGCGCGAAGTGGAGAAGGTGTGTCAGCCATTGCGGGAGTGCCTCTACGTTGTAGGTCTCGGCTGACCGAACATAGAATGCGAGACGGTCGCTCAGCCACGAATGCGAAATGGTCGGTCAGCCGCCGTGTCTACCGGCTAGGCTCGCGCGGTTGGTTCTGCCAGGGAGGGGGCCGCGCGTGCTCTTTTGCTTTATTAATCCACCTTTTCAAGCTCAGGGAATTAAAGGAGGGGGGTGATAGAATTGAAATCCGTTTTCAATTTCAGTAGAAGTATATGTGACTGTTCTTGGGCTGTCAACCGGAAAGAACTCGGCGAGAGTGTCGAGAGCAGAGTGTGAAGATCAGAGTGTGAAGATCAGAGTGTCGAGAGCAGGCAGAGTGTGGAGAGCGGAGTATCAAGAGCAGAGTAGGTAAGTATCAGGAGCAGAGTATTGAGACGAGGCCGGTTTAGATTAGACCACTGGCAAAAGTTGGCGGCGCATCTCTTTGTCCCGGAGGGGCAGTTGAGAATAGCCCAACGATTTATCGCTGGGGATAAGGCGGGAAGAAATATCCAAGTCCCGTAGGGACGGCTGACATTAATCGCAGTGGGTTAACACCCCGGAGAATTCAGCCGTCCCTACGAGACTCAAACACAGAACGCTCGCCCGTGCCCAGCGATAAATCCCTGGGCTACTTTCGACCGTCCCTCCGGGACTTTCGCAAGAGGTCTATTACTCTCCGGCGTTGCCGCAGAGGAGTTCGGCGGCGAGGAGCGGGATCGTCAGCTCGTGATGTCCTGTGATGGAGAAGCCGCGGCCCGCGCCTCCGCTCGTGGGGCGGCGGACGACGTTTGTGAGCGGGCGGTATGACTGTATGAAGTCGAAGTTGGCCGTCGTGAAGTCTTCGAGCGCGTGGCCGAGGTTGCGTACGAGCGTGACGCACTTGAGAAAGACTTCCGGCAGGATGACCGCCGAGCCGATGTTGAGGTAGACGCCGCCGCCGTCGAGACGCCTCACTAACTCCGAGAGCAGGCGGAAGTCCGTGTGTGTGGTTGCGCCTATGGCCGCGCCGTCGGCATGCGGATGGAAGTGTGCGATGTCCGTCCCGATGGCGACGTGCGCGGTGAAGGGAACGCGCGCGCGATACGCGGCGCAGAGCAGCGAAAGCTCCGCGTGCTTCGGGTTCAAAGCGACGAGCGCGCCCCCCAACGCCTCGCCCAGGCCTATCCCGCCAAGTGCTCCCTCGCGTGCGGCCTCGTTCAAGAGTCTCCCGGTCTCGTCGGCTGCGCCGAAAGCGCCCGCGCCTAAAGAAGCGTCAACGTCTTCGGAGGTCGAGCCGACGAGCGCGACCTCCGCATCGTGGACGAGCACGGAGCCATTGGCGGCGATGGCGGAGACGAACCCGCGGCGCATGAGGTCGATGATGAGCGGCGCGAGTCCGGTCTTGACGACGTGCCCGCCGATGCCCCAGATGACGGGACGGCCAAGCGCGCGAGCGCGTCGCATTCGTGCGGCAACTTCACGGAGAGATTGCACGGCCAGAATGTTCGGCAGCGCCGAGAGGAAGTCGCGCAAGCTTGCGTCTTCGCCGAAGGCCCGGGCGAAGTCGCCGAACGCGACCTTGCTCGGACGCTCGGAGAGAGGGTACGTGTTCACGCCTTCAAGGCCGAGCGGCTCGATGTCTTTGTAGATTGACATAGGATTGTAGCGCTCCTTAGAAAGCCGCTCAGGAATAATCAACAGGGATGGACAGGATGAACAGGATAAAAGAATTTCAGATTTGAAATTTGAAATCTAAAAATCTTTGAAATCTAAAAATCTTAGAACTCATCCTAAATCTCAAAAACTGCTCATAAAATAAGGACGAAATTCATGGTTTAGGGATAGCTTGTAGCTGTCGATTGGTACTGAAAGTATATCACGCCGCGTCTTTGCGCTTGCCGCGCGCGGGAGTCTTGCTCGCCGCGTCATTGCCGTTCGCGCCGCCCGTCTTCGGCTCTTTGCCGTTCGGCTGTGCGTGGCCGTTGCCGTTTGCGGCGTGGCCGTTGAGGAGTGGGCGCAGGGCTTGGCCCGTGTGAGACTTCCTGACGCGTGCGACCTCTTCGGGCGTGCCTGCGGCGACGACGCGACCGCCGCCGCCGCCGCCTTCGGGGCCCAGGTCTAGGATGTGATCGGCTGACTTGATAACGTCGAGGTTGTGCTCGATGACGATGACGGTGTTGCCGAGAGAGACGAGGCGCTGTAAAACGTCGAGCAGCTTGTGCACGTCGGCGAAGTGAAGCCCCGTGGTCGGCTCGTCGAGGATGTAGATGGTTCGGCCCGTAGCGCGCTTTGAGAGTTCGCGTGCGAGCTTGATGCGTTGCGCCTCGCCGCCCGAAAGCGTCGTCGCCGACTGTCCGAGCTTGATGTAGCCGAGGCCGACATCGAGGAGCGTCTGAAGCTTCTGCTTGATCTGCGGGATGTTCTCAAGAAGCGGCATCGCTTCTTCGATGGTCGTGTCGAGGAGGTCTGCGATGGACTTCCCCTTGTACTTGACGGACATCGTCTCGCGGTTGTAACGCGCGCCGCGGCACACGTCGCAGAGCACGTAGACATCGGGCAGGAAATTCATCTCGATGCGCTTGAGGCCGTCGCCCTCGCACGCTTCGCAGCGCCCGCCCTTGACGTTGAAGGAGAAGCGACCGGGCTTGTAGCCGCGCTCGCGCGACTCGGGCAGCATCGCGTATAGCTCGCGGATGGGCGTGAAGAGTCCGGTGTAAGTCGCGGGGTTCGAGCGCGGCGTGCGTCCGATGGGCGACTGGTCAATCTCGATGCACTTGTCTACATTCTCAAGTCCCTCGATTGAGTCGAACTCGCCCGGCTCTTCCATCGAGCCATAGAGGTGGCGTGCGAGCGCGCGGTAGAGTATGTCATCGACGAGCGTTGACTTGCCCGAGCCGGAGACGCCCGTGACGACCGTGAGCAGGCCGACGGGGAACGTGGCGTCAATGCTCTTGAGGTTGTTGGCGCGCGCGCCGCGTACGGTGACGGAGAGGCCGTTGGGTGCGCGTCTGACGTGCGGCACTTCGATGGAGAGCTTGCCGCAGATGTATTGCCCCGTGATGGAAGCGGGGTTGCATGCAACCTCTTCGGGCGTGCCCGCCGCGACGACACGCCCGCCGTGCGCGCCCGCCGCGGGGCCGAGATCAACGACGTAGTCCGCGCGCCGGATCGTCTCCTCGTCGTGCTCGACGACGAGCACTGTGTTGCCTAAGTCGCGTAGCGCCGAGAGCGTCTCCAGAAGCTTCTGGTTGTCGCGCGGGTGCAGGCCGATGGAAGGCTCATCGAGGACGTAGAGCACGCCGCGCAACTGCGAGCCGATCTGCGTGGCGAGGCGTATGCGCTGCCCCTCGCCGCCCGAGAGCGTGGCCGAAGCGCGGTCGAGCGTGAGGTAGCCGAGTCCGACTTTGGCGAGAAAGCGCATGCGGTTGCGTATCTCGCGCAGGACGAGTCCGGCGATCTGCGACTCGCGCTCGTTGAGCTTTAACTGGTCGAAAGCGTTGACGGCCTCCTCGATAGGCAGTCCCGTATACTCCGCGATGCCGCGGCCACCGACACGTACGGCGAGCGATTCGGGCTGCAAGCGCTGCCCCCGACAGTCCGGGCACTCGACAGGCGAGACCATCTCTTCCAGAGCCTCGCGCACGCGCTCGCTCGGCGCGTTGTGCATGCGCTCCGAGAGATGCCGGACAGCACCCTTCCAATCGCTCTCGTAACGGTAGAGTCCCTGTCGAAAAGTTATCTGCCCTTCGATGCCGTGTAAGAAAGCTTCGCGTACCTGCCGCGGGAGTTCGGCGAAAGGGGCTTGCAGGTCTGCTTGGAAGTGCTCGGCGACGGCGACGAGCGCCGCCTTCAAGTACGCCGCGCCCTGTTTGTCGGCGGCGGAGAGTGCGAGGAAGAGTTTGTCCGCGCGCTCGGTGGCATCGGTGACGATCTTCGCAGGGTCGATCTCAAGGATTGTGCCGAGGCCGTGACAGCGCTTGCACGCGCCGTAGACCGAGTTGAAGGAGAACGAGCGCGGCTCAAGAGGCGGCACGTTGATTCCACAGTTGACGCAGGCCATCCGCTCCGAGTAGAGCTTCTCCTCGCCATCGACGACCGAGATGAGGACGGCTCCGCCCGTCAGCTTCAAAGCCGTGCGGACGGATTCGGTCAGGCGCTCATTGATGCCGGGCTTGATGAGCAGGCGGTCAACGACGGCCTCGATGGAGTGGTTGCGTCGCTTGTCGAGCTTGATCTCCTCGTCCAGAGAGACCAGCTCGCCGTCAATGCGCGCGCGCAGGAAGCCGTCCTTCTGAAGCTTCTCAAGCTCCTTCTTGAACTCGCCCTTGCGGCCACGGACGATGGGCGCGAGCACCATCACGCGCTCGCCTTCGGGCAGAGAGAGGACGCTCAGGACGATCTGTTCGACGGACTGTCGCGTGATGGATGCGCCGCAGTTGTGACAGTGCGGCTGGCCGACGGAAGAGAAGAGCAGACGTAGGTAGTCGTAGACTTCCGTGACCGTCCCGACGGTCGAACGCGGGCTGCGCGAGACGGTCTTCTGCTCGATTGAGATGGCGGGCGAGAGTCCGTCTACGGAGTCAACGTCGGGGCGCTCAAGCTGATCTAGGAACTGGCGGGCGTAGGCCGAGAGCGACTCGACGTAACGGCGCTGCCCCTCCGCGTAGATGGTGTCGAAAGCGAGCGAGGATTTGCCCGACCCCGAAAGCCCCGTGATGACCGTCAGGCGGTCACGCGGTATCTCGACGTTGATGTCCTTCAGGTTATGCTGGCGCGCGCCGCGCACCGTGATCCGGTCTATCGCCATTGCCTACAATCCGTCCGCGAGCACTACAGTGGAGAATCCGGCGCTACGCGGAAACGATGATTGTAAACGACTCGCGCGGGGCGGGCAAGCAGGGTGCTCGAAGTCTATCTTGACACCCCGCGCGCGCGACTCCTACACTTCGCTGCGTAGCTTTAAGAGGCAGGCGGGCGATCAGGCCGAACAGCCAAGACGAGAGGGAGCAGGGGAGGGTCGTGCTTAATCTTCCGAACGCACTGACGATATCGCGCATCTTCGTCGTCCCCGTCCTCGTCGTCGTGCTGCTCACTCCGTTTTCGGAGAACTGGTTCGGCGTCCAGCGACACCTGCTCGGCGTCGCGCTCTTTCTCGGCGCGGCAGCTACTGACTACCTCGACGGACACATCGCGCGACGGCGCAGCCAGATTTCACGCTTCGGCATCTTGCTCGACCCCATCGCGGACAAATTGCTCATCAGCGCCGCGCTCATCTCGCTCGTCGAGAACAGGCTCGCGCCCGCGTGGGCCGTCTGTCTCATCGTCGGGCGTGAGTTCGCCGTGTCGGGTTTGAGGTCTGTGGCCGCCGCCGACGGGATGATCATCTCCGCGTCGAAGATGGGGAAGTTCAAGATGGGCGCGCAGGTCGCGGCGGTCGCGCTCCTCATCGCGTCGAGCACAGGCGGCGAGCCACCCGTGGCGAACTTCGGGCGCGCGTTCCCGGCGATACAGTTCTGGACTGTGCCGGAGCTGCGCGATGCGCTCGGCCACCTCTTCCAGGCAGGGGTCGTGACGGGGACTGACTGGCAGGTGCTTCTCTATACGGCTGGTCGCGCGATGCTCTGGGTCGTCGTGTTCTCGGCCTGCCTCTCGATGTATCAATACTTCCTAGCCTTCTACCGCGCAGCCCTCGACCGCGCTGCGGGCGAGCGCGAGGCCGCACGCGCCACACTCGCGCAGGCCGCTACGCCCACGCCGACCTCTCAAGGTTAGAGAAGGCGGACACAAGTTAAGAGTAGAGAAGGCGGACACAGAGAAGGGCGCGGGCGCGGGGGCGGAAGCCCGACCGTGAGGGCGGGCGTCTCAACTCTCGCCAGCCGCCTCCTTGATAAAGGCTCTACACCCTAATGAAATCTATACGCCCTCCCTCACGGTCGGGCTTCCGCCTCATATCCTTATCTCATCTGAAAAGTGTTCTATGCGGGCCGCGTTGTCCGGCTACTGTATTTCGACCGCATCGCCTGTATAAATCTCCTGCGCGACGCGCGTGACGACGGCGACGGCAGTGCGCCCCTCGACACGCAGGACGACGATCTCGCCGACGACTTTGCGCGGAACGGACGGGCGTTGGCGCTTGATCGAAGGCGTCTTGACCGTCGCGCCGAACTTCGAGCCGTCAACATCCTTGACGCGTTGCGCTTGACTGGAGAAGCCTCCACCGCGTAGCGCATCGCTCTCGAAGCCCCTGCGAGCGTTGGCCGCAATCTCGTCGCCGTAGTTGACGAGTGTGCCGTGGCCTTCGGGCCGGAAGACGGTCAGATAGTCGCCGACTTTGACGTTGTCCTCCGCACCTAAATCGATAAAGACGACATCGTCGCGCGAGACCATCTCGTGCCCGTCTCGCGCGAGCACGATGCGGCCCGTCTGTTTGCCGGTCGGCTCCGCAAAGCGGTCGAGATTGGCTTCCGCGCGGCCCGCGGGAACGTCGCGCGGCTGTGCGGGACGCAGAAGATCGCCGAACCGAAGATCACTGCACGCCGTGACGACCTCGGCTACGGACGAGCGCTCGCGTATACGCACGACGCGCAGCATTCCAACCTCCTGCGTGTAGACTCCGAGAGACCCGCCCTTGTGCGAGAACTTCGAGTGGAACTGGCCGCGTGGCCGCACGACAGAGAACTCCTGCCCGACCTTCAAGCCCTGTTGCGCGCCAGCATCGATGAAGACCATTTCGCCCTGGCCGAACACGCGACGCTCGCGCTCCTGTTCCGCGCCGACGATCTGGATTTGGTTGGCCGGCGGCGTCTGCTCGATAAAACCGCCGCACGCGGCCTCGCTCGGGCGCGCGGCCGGTGCGGGTTTCCGCGCCTCCGGGTAGAAGACTGTCGGGCTTTGCGGGCGTTGTTGTGCGGCGCGCGGGCTGCCCGTCTGTCCGCTTGCCGGACTCGGGGCGGAGGCGCAAAATAGAAGTACCGGCATCAGCAAAAGCACTTTGCAGGTTGGAAGCGTGTCGTAGCTACGCACGGGAATCTCCTTGTGTGATTGTTGCATCAAAGGTGTCCTGAATCCGAAGGTCGTTCGTGCCTGAAGTTTTTCAGCGGTAAAGCGGGGCTTTTGAAGAGGCGCGGGAGGCGGCTATCCCCGTTGCGGGGGCCGACCGTTGCGGGCACTTTCCATCCTACTGTCTGGCGCGCAGCAGCGTCAACAAGTTTGTTCTGTGCGGGGATGATAGGGCGTCGCGGTATCCCACCGTCAGCGGCTTGCCTTTTCCAGAAGGCGTTGCTAGTATTCATGTTTTGCCGGAAGCCACGGATTGTTCACCGTACATAGGCCGGCGTAGCTCAGTTGGTAGAGCATCTGATTTGTAATCAGAGGGTCGGGGGTTCAAGTCCCTTCGCCGGCTTGTCTGGTTTTTGACATCAGCAGGGGTGGTCGAGTGGTTAATGGCACCGGGCTGTAAACCCGGCCGGCGAAAGCCGTACGTAGGTTCGAATCCTACCCCCTGCACCATGTCATTAGAGCTTAGAGGTCGGAGGTCAGAGGTCAGTTGAGGCGGAATGCTTTTACTGACCTCTGACCTCTAACCTCCGACCTCTAACGATTGGGCGGGAGTAGCTCAGTTGGTAGAGCATCAGCCTTCCAAGCTGAGGGTCGCGAGTTCGAGCCTCGTCTCCCGCTCCAAAGCTTTCGGTCAATTGTGCGAGCGAGCATTTTTGTCGCGCCCGAGTAGCTCAGGGGTAGAGCGCCTCCTTGGTAAGGAGGAGGTCATGGGTTCAAATCCCATCTCGGGCTTGAGCTAAACGTTAGAACTTAACCAGGAAGAGGCAACAGGGAAATGGCGAAGGAGAAGTTTGACCGGTCGAAGCCGCACGTCAACATCGGTACCATCGGGCACGTCGATCACGGGAAGACGACTTTAACCGCGGCGATCACGAAAGTCTTAGCCAAGCATAACCCGAAGA
>JAVRON010000081.1:0-70043 GCA_032162705.1 Acidobacteriota bacterium | reverse complement strand
GAAGCGGTCTATAACAGGAAGCGGCTGCACTCGGCTCTCGGCTACCTGCCGCCGGTCGAGTTCGAGCAGCGAAACATTCAACCGGTATCACCCTAACTGGTTGTCTCACTTTAGGGGTGCAGTCCATTCTGTGCGTGAGTATCCGCGCCTCGAAGCAGCAGCACTTCAGGATGCGGGGATTATACGCCAGACAGACGATGCGAGGGCAAGGAAGTTGCTACAGTGGACGAGTGGGCAAGAGTGTGTGATAGAGCTTCGCTCATATGGCCGCGCGTCGAACTTTCGTTGGTGGCAGTTCGTAGTTGGTGTCACACGAGACGTATTTGTCCCGGCTCGTCCTCCACAGTTACTCCCGAACGGCGAGGTAGACCCTATGTTCTGTCCGCGTTGTGGTCAGCAGGCTGCCGAAGAGGTTCGTTTCTGTTCGCGTTGCGGGCTGCCGCTCGACGCGGCGGCGGAGCTTGTCGAGGCGGGCGGCTATCCCGCCGGGCACCCTGCAACGACGGAAGCGGGCGGCGCGTTGACGCCGCGCCAGAGGGGCACGCGCAAAGGCGTGATGATAATGACCGGCGGCCTGCTGTTCTTCGGTCTGGCGGCGATCCTGACGGTAATCAAGCATGACTTCTTCGTCTTTCTTATCCTCGGCGTAGCCATCTTCACCATCGGCATCATGCGTATGCTCTACGCGAGGCTTCTGGAAGGACACAACGTTGATACGAAGTCCGCGAAGCGTTCGGGCACGACGCCGGACGTCGAAGACGGCGCGAGACTCAAAGGCGCTGCAAAACTTAAAAAGGGTCGCGGGGCGGAGTTGCCACCCGCGCGCGCCGTCCCCATCTCCCTCTATACAAGAACCGGCGGCGACACGAGCGACATGGCCGCGCCCCCGAGCGTGTCTGAAGGTACGACCCGTCTGCTCGAAGAAGAAGAGCATGGTGCGCCCGTCGAATAAAAAAAGAAGAAGTAGATTCCCGACTGAGACGAAACGGCGAAGCTCGGTAACGCGTCTCTACATTCTCGCGCTGATACAGCAACTTCCTCCCGCCGACACCGCGACTTTCTCCTGCCGACATGGCGACTTCAACCTGCCACCTCTCTGTTAGAATCTCGCACGCCATCAGACGAGAAGATATGAGCCAGCGCCTTACGCCGTTTATCTTGCGCTTCGACTCCCTGCCCTCGACGAACACGGAGGCGGCGCGACAGGCTGCGCTCGGAGCGCCGGAAGGTCTGTGCGTTGTCGCGCGCGAGCAGACGGCCGGGCGCGGGCGACAGCAGCGCCGTTGGGTCTCGCCGAAAGACGCGGGACTCTACTTCAGCGTCGTCCTGCGTCCCACGTTTGAAGCGCACGACTGGCCGCTCAACACGCTCGCCGCCGCGCTGGCCGCACACGACGCGCTCCTCAAAGCGTGCGCGCTCGAAACCGACATCAAGTGGCCGAACGATCTTCTGGCGCACGACGGGCGCAAGCTCTGCGGCATCCTCGCCGAAGCGGTCGAAGGTGCGAGGGGACGCGCCGTCGTCCTCGGCGTCGGCGTCAACCTTACGCGACGCTCCTTCCCCGAAGAGTTTCTCGACGCGGCTACCTCGGTCGAGGAGCAGACCGGGCGCGTGCCCGACTTGGAACAACTCCTCTCCGCGCTCACGCCCGCGTTAGCACTCCGGTACGAGATGCTCCACACGCCCGGCGGCGCTTCTGCGATTCTGCGCGAGTGGGAGTCGCGTTCTTCCTTCGCGCGCGAACGCCGCGTCCGCATCGCGCTCGCCCGAGAGACCTTCGAGGGAACCACACGCGGGCTTGAGCCAGACGGCGCACTGCGTGTAGAAACTGATGCGGGTCAACTACGCATCGTCCGCGCCGGAGACGTGACGGGAGTAAGGCAGGTGGCAAAGTGATAAGTGATAAGTGATAAGTGATGAGAAAAACAGCGGGTCTTTTCTTATCACTCATCACTTATCACTCATCACTCACTTATCTTCCATCTCTATGAAAAAAGTCATCATCTCGACGTTCGGCTCTTTCGGCGATCTTCATCCGTACATCGCCATCGCGCTCGAACTTAAACGGCGCGGGCATCGCCCCGTCATTGCCACGTCGGAGATTTACCGGGAGAAGACCGATGCGCTCGGGCTGGAGCTGTATCCGATTCCGCCGGATTTGCCGAGCTACGATCAGCCGGAGGAGATCAGCCGGATGGTCTCCGAGTTGAACGACACGAAGAAGGGGTCGGAGCGGGTCTTCACCCAGCTCATCAATCCGCACCTGCGCGAGATGTACGACGCGTTGGCCGAGGCCACGCGCGGGGCCGACCTTTTGCTGACGCACATACTCTCACTCACCGCTCCGCCGCTCGTCGAGAAGACCGGCATCAAGTGGGTTTCAAGCGTGCTCGCGCCGATCTCTTTCTTCTCCGTCCATGACCCGCCGCTCTTACCGAACGCGCCCTGGCTCTACCATGTGTTCAAGCTGGGCCCGTCGGTGGCGCGCTCTCTGATGCGCGTCGCACGTTGGAAGCTGGACGAGCTGGCCGCACCCCTCTACCGTCTGCGTGCGGAGTTGGGGCTGCCGCGCGGCGGCAACCCTATGCTCGAAGGCCAACACTCGCCGACGCTTGTGCTCGCCCTCTTCTCATCGGTGATTGCGAAGCCTCAGGCCGACTGGCCGCCGCACACGCGCGTGACGGGCTTTCCGTTCTACGACCGGCGCGACCGTCCGGGCGACGCTCCGCAGCAGCAGGGCCTCGACCCGAAGCTCGCGGAGTTCCTTAATGCGGGCGAGCCGCCCGTCATCTTCACGCTCGGCTCTTCGGCCATCTGGGTCGCGGAGGACTTCTACCGCGAATCAATCAAAGCCGCACGCGCCGTGGGCACACGCGCGCTGCTCCTCATCGGCGAGGAGCGGAACCGACCCGCCGAAGCACTCCCCGAAGGCATCGCCGCGTTCGACTACGCGCCCTACAGTGAAGTCCTGCCGCGCGCACGCGCCGTCGTACATCAGGGCGGCATCGGCACGACCGCGCAGGGCCTTCGCGCCGGAATCCCTTCGCTCGTCGTGCCCTTCAGCCATGACCAGTTCGACAACGGCGCACGCGTCGCGCGCTGTGGCGCGGGCCGCATGCTCCCGCGCTCGAAGTACAATGCCGCGAGCGCGGAGAGAGAATTGCGCTCGCTGCTCGCGGATGAGAGTTACACTACGCGCGCGGCGGACGTTGGGCGGCAGGTTCGCGCTGAAGACGGCGCGGCAGCCGCCGCCGATGCGATAGAAGACATCTTGAGCGGGTAATGGAAGAAGTCTGAGAGGTTAAGTCGAAATGTTACTTGTCATGGATGTCGGGAACACGAACACGTCGCTCGGCGTGTACGAGGGCGAGCGTTTGGCGTGGCACTGGCGTTTGACGACGGAGCGCGCGCGCACGGTGGACGAGTATGGCGTCCACGCGCGTAACCTGTTCGCGTTCGCGGGACTCGACTTCAAGGCCATCACGGCGGTTGCCATCGCTTCGGTCGTGCCGCAGCTCAACTACACTCTAAAGCGCATGTCGGAGGTCTACTTCAATCTCACGCCGCTCTTCATCGACGACGCTACCGACACGGGCCTCACCATCCTCTACGACCCGCCCTCGGATGTGGGCGCAGACCGCATCGTGGACGCCGTCGCCGCGATGCACAAGTACGGCACGCCCTGCATCGTCGTGGACTTCGGCACGGCCACGAACTTCGAGGTCATCGAAGAGGGCGGGCGCTATCTCGGCGGCGTCATCACGCCCGGCATCTCGATCTCGACCGACGCGCTGTTTGCGCGTGCGGCACGCCTGCCGCGCGTCGGCCTCGAGCGCCCGCACACGGTCATCGGCACTTCGACCGTCGCGGCCATTCAGTCCGGGCTTTACTACGGCTATGCAGGGCTGGTCGATGGCATCCTGCGCCGCATGATCGAGGAACTCGGAAGGCGTCCACGTGTCGTCGCCACGGGCGGGCTTGCGCCTTTGATCGCGACCGCTTCGGAGTTCATCGACGAAGTTGACCAGACGCTCACGCTCGACGGCTTGCGGCTGGTTTATGAGAGGAACCGCGGCGGCTCGTCCTCCGACGGTTGACCGTGGAAACGACTACTGTCTACTCACTACGGATTGCGCCTTGACTAAACCGCGCGGGCTGTTCATTCTCTGAAGCGCACGGTTGCGGGTCTTTAAGCTGCATTAATCCTTCAGACGTACTTTCCGGTCGCGAACAAGTGATGAACAACGCGGAGGCGGTGCGCGCCGCCGGGCAGCCGACGGAGCGTGCACCCTTGAACTATTTCAACTACTACACGGAGATTGAAGACGCCTTCATCCGCCGTCGCGGCAAACATTTGCTGGTGAGCACGCTGGACTGGGCGTTGATGGAGAGTTGGAAGACGACGGGCATTCCGCTCCACGTCGTACTGCGCGGCATCGAGAAGGCTTTCGATTCTTACGAAGCGCGGCCTCGCAAGCGTAGCGTCAAGACCCTCTTCTACTGCCAGGAGGAGGTCGAGGCGCAGTACGCCGAGTGGCTCGAATCGCAGACGGGCGCGCACGCGGCGGCGACGGATGCGACTGCTGGCACGGGCCCTGTCGTCGAAGGCGGCGCGGGCGCTGTCGTCAAGGGCGGCGCGGGCGTGGACAGCGCCGACGCGGACGAGGGCCGCGGGTTGCCGTTCCCGCGCGCGGTCATCGCGGCGCACATGGCAGACTGCCAACGCGAGTTGCGAAGCGCGCTGGAGAAGAGAAGAGAGACGATTGGAGACGACGCGGTCTGCGAGGCGCTCGCACGCGCAATCATACGGCTCGAAGAGCTGGCGGCGGATTTCCAGCGTGCTGCGCGTCCCGACGCCGAGTTGCTCGAAAGCTCGCTCGCAGACCTTGAGGGACTGATCGACCGCGCGTTGCGTGCGTCGCTCACATCGGACGCGCTCGAAGAGATGCGCGACGGCGCAGAGGAGCAGTTGCGCTCGTACCGTGCACGCATGGAGCGAGCCACATACGAACAGATGCTTGACAACCTTCTGGCGAAGGCGCTGCGCGAGAGCGCGGGTGTTCCACGCCTCAGCCTTTTCTACCTCTAAAGCAAACTCCCCCGAGGGGTGAAGGAGACTTCGATGGCAAAAATGCAGATCAAGCGCGTGGGGATTTTCTCCTACGCCAAAATCACTGCGGTGACGTGCGCCGCGTTCGGCCTGATCTTTGGTGTCCTCTACGGCCTGATCATCATTATCTTTGGCGCGGCGATGTTGACGGGGCGCAACACGGCGGGAGCCGGCGCGGGCAGCATCGTCGTCGGACTCTTCATCATGATCGGCTTCCCACTCTTCTACGCCATCCTCGGCTTCATCATGGGCGCGTTCGGTGCGGTGGTCTACAACGTCGCGGCGGGCTTCGTCGGCGGCATCGAGCTGGAGCTGGAATCGGTTGAGGACGGCTATGCCGCACCGCCCTCGCCGCAGTGGAACGCGCAACAGCCGGGGCAGCAGTATCAGCCCGGCCAGCAGCAGTATCCTTACTGAAAAAGTCTGGACTTTGTAAATCTGAAGTCTGAAGTCTGAAGGCAAGACAGCGGCGCTCTTATCATCCCAACGCTCTCTTTAGTCACCAGGCTTCAGGCAAAGCCGGACTTCAGACGCCGGACTCCAGACTTTCTTAAAGTATGACGAGACAGGGAGAATCGCCGGGAAGCGGCGTGGGGGAAGAGGGCACGCGTCTGAGCGCGGGCGCGGAGTTCGATGTGACGGTCGAGCGCATCCTGCCGGGCGGCGTCGGGCTTGCGCACGCGCAGGGGCAGACGGTCTTCGTCAGCCTGGCCGCGCCGAATGAAGTGGCGCGCGTGCGCGTCGATTCCGTCCGCGGCCGTCTGGCCTTCGCCTCGATTGTCGAGATACTTGAGCCTTCGACCGTGCGCGTCGAGCCGCCCTGCCCGTACTTCGGGCGATGCGGCGGCTGCGACTTCCAGCAGTTGAGTTACGAGGCGCAGCTCGCCGCCAAGGTTGAGATCATACGCGACTGCCTGCGGCGCGTTGCGCGCATCGAGCCGCCTACGGAAATCCCCATCACGCCCTCGCCTGAAATCTGGCGCTATCGCTCGCGCGCACGCTGGCAGCACGACCCACAGCGACGGCATCTCGGCTACTACGAGCGCGGCACACGGCGCATCTGCGACGTGGTCGAATGCCCGGTTGCCGCGCCGGCCATCGCCGAGCAGCTTGTGCGCCTGCGCGGACTGTTGAGCGAGGGAAGGCTGCCCCATGCCGCCGAGTTCGAGGCCGTCGAGGGCGACGAAGGCGTGTCGCTTGAGCCGCGCGTCGAGCCGGGCGACGAGCGCGAGCAGGTACGCCGCATCGGCGGCGAGAGTTATCGCTTCGACGCGGGCTGCTTCTTCCAGATCAACCACGCGCTGCTCGATGTGCTCGTCGCCGAAGGGTTGCGCGATGCCGACGGCGCGACGGCGCTCGACCTCTACAGCGGCGTTGGTCTTTTCACGCTCCCGCTCGCACGCCGGTTCGCGAGCGTCATTGCCGTCGAGGGCAACACCGCCTCCGCACGGTACGCGCGCCGCAACCTCGCCGACGCCGCGCTCACCAACGCGCGGGTCGAAACCTCTTCGGTCGGAGCATGGCTCGCACGGCACGCCGAAAGGTTGGGGCACGCCGACTTCGTCCTCCTCGACCCGCCGCGCACCGGAGCCGAAGCAGAAGCCGTCCGCGGAATCATCGCACTCCGCCCACAACACATCTCCTACGTCTCCTGCGACCCCGCCACACTCGCGCGCGACCTGCGCACCCTTAACGAAAATGGCTACCGCGTCACTTCCGTCCGCGCCTTCGACATGTTCCCTCAAACGCACCACGTCGAAACGGTCGTGCATCTTGTTGTCAATGTGTATTAAAAAACATAAGTATGCGAATCAGTAGTTGAAAACGAGCAGGAAGAAAGCGACCGCAAGTTTTCCCCAGCAATGAATCATCAGCGCATCTGTTGAGCGCACTTTGCTCGCTCTTTGAAGGCCCGTCTTCTCTGGTGGTCAAACTCCGGCGTCCTGCGTGCGGCCAGAGCGCCGGAGAGGAGTGCGCCGCAGGTCTGGAAAGTCGGCTCCAGGTGGTTCAGGCGCGGAACACTTCGCGCAGGAGAGAGTTGAAGCGCTCGGCGTGCTCCTCCTGCGGCATCTGTCGGCAGCGGTCGAAGACTTCGAGGCGCGTGCGCTGGTTTAGTCGCAGCAGAAGTCCCGCCTGTTCGATGGGGTTGGTCGTGTCCTGCTTGCCCCACGCGATGGTGATGGGCTGGCGCAGGCGCGCGAAAGGCTCGCGGATGTCCGTGTTGAGATAGCCGGAGAGGAAGGCGGTGGCGGCGTACTGCGAGCCGGGCAGGTGGCTGACGGCGTAGTAGTGCGCGACGAGACGCGGCGTGACGAAACGCTTCTCGTAGAAGAGCTGTTTGCGCGCGTAGTCGCGGACGCCGCGCTCGCTCGTCACGGCGTTGTAGAAAGAGGTGCCGAGCACGGGCGAGTGCAGCAGCCCGTAGAAGGCTGCGCCCGTCATCCCGGGCCGCGCGCTCAAATGGTCTGCGCCCGTGGGCGAGACCAGAACGAGCGGGCCTGTGAGTCCCGCGTGCTCGTCGGCGACGCGCGCGGCAAAGGCCGCCGAGAGCGTGTGCGCGACAAGCCCCGCGGGACGCCCCACGACCTCGCGTAGAAAGTCTGCAATCAGTTCGACGTAGAGGTCTGAAGAGTATGGAGCGCTGGCGGGCTTGTCCGAGTAGCCGAAGCCTAAGAGGTCTAAAGCGTAGACGCGGAAGTCGCGTGAGAGCGGAAGAAAGTTGCGCCGCCACATGAAGGAGCGCGTGCCCGCCCCGATGCCGTGGATGAAAAGGACGGGCGGCGCGTCCTCTCGCCCGGCGTGGCGATAGAAGAGCCGGCTGTCCTTCCAGGCGTAAGTGCCCGCCTCGCCGCCCAAAGCGCCCGTCTCCGGCTCCGGAACCTCGCGCGCGACCGCGGCGTTAAAGGCCGCCAGCGCCGCCACGCCCGCTCCCGCCGCGCCGCCCGCGATCAGTCCCTTCCAGAATTTCTGGAGCTTACCCATAAAGCAGAGGTCAGAGGTCGGAGGTCAGAGGCCAGTCAAGACGTTTAATACTGACCTCCGACCTCTGACCTCTGACCTCTTAGATAAAGGCGAAGTCGAACTGTTCCTGATGGACGTGTTCGTCGGCGGTGATGTCGATGGGCCCCAGATAATCCTCGATCTCCTTGAGCACGTCGCGTTCGGTGGAGCGCAGGGCGCGCGCGACTTCAGGGTTGAGCCGGAGCGTGGTCTGTTTGAAGCGCTCGCCCTCGTTGGCACGCGCCAGCCGCCGAGCCTCTTCGAGTACCTCATAGCAGATCGTCTGCGCAGACTTCACAAGTCCCGCGCCCGTGCAGTAAGGGCAGGGAGTACAGAGCGTGCGCTCAAGCGACTGCTTGACGCGCTTGCGCGTCATAATGACGAGGCCGAAGTCGTTGAAGGAGAGAACCTTCGTCGGCGACTTGTCCTGGCGGAGCGCATCCTGCAAGGCTTGCAGCACGCGCGCGCGGTTGCGTCGCTCCTCCATGTCGATGAGGTCGAGAACGAGGATGCCGCCGAGGTCTCGAAGCCTGACCTGTCGCGCGATCTCGTCTACGGCCTCCATGTTGGTGCGCGTGATCGTGTCTTCGAGTCGCGAGCCGCCGCGGCCCACGTACTTGCCCGTGTTTACGTCGATGGCGACGAGCGCCTCAGTCTGGTTGATGACGAGGTAGCCGCCCGACTTGAGCCAGACCCTCGGCTTGATGGCCTTGTCGATTTCGGCCTGCACGCCATAGGTTTCGAGTATCGGCTCTTCGCGCGTGTGGAGCTTGACGCGATTGACCAGACGCGGCTGGATGCGGTTGATGAACTCGACGACCTCCAGATACTCCTCTTCGCTATCGACGCGGATGGCGGTGAAGTCGTCGGAGAGCTGGTCGCGCAAGAGACGCTGAACGAGGTCGAGGTCTTTGTGCGCAAGCGCGGGAGCCTTTGCGCGCTCGGAGTTCTTGCGTATGTCACGCCACGTGCGGATGAGATAGCGCGCGTCGTCGCGCAAGTCCTGCTCACTGATTCCGACGCCCGCCGTGCGGACGATGAAGCCGCCCGAGGGCACATCCTCTTCCTTGACGATGGCCTGAATGAGCTTGCGCAGGCGCACGCGCTCCTGGTCTGACTCGATCTTGCGCGAGACGCCGACGTGTTCGATGGTCGGCATGTAGACGAGGAAGCGTCCGGGCAGAGCGATGTGCGAAGTGATGCGCGCTCCCTTCGCCGCGATAGGCTCCTTGGCGATCTGGACGATGATCTCCTGACCCTCGCGCAGGAGGTCTGTGATGGTCGGTTGACGATCTCGGCGACCGCCGCGTCCACCTTCACGACCGCCTTCGCGCGGGGCGCGAGCGCTATCACGACCACCTTCACGACCACCCTCGCGTCCGCCTTCACGGCTACCTTCACGAACGTTCTCACGTCCGGCTTCCCGAACGCCTTCACGTCCACCTTCTCGACTGACTTCCCGAACGCCTTCACGTCCGGCTTCGCGCGCTCCGTCTCTTCCGGCGTCGCGACTAACATCACGCCCCGCCGGACGACTGCTACTGCCGCCGCCGTCACCACGATTATCACGACCGCGTTCACGACCGCCCTCGCGCTCGCGTCCGCGTCCGCCGCGCTCGCGACGTTCGGACTGCGGAGCCGGAGTCGGCTTCTCCTGCTGCTTCGGCGCTGGAGCGGGAGCGGCCTCGACCGCTGCGATCTCGACCTCCGCGGCTCCGCCGTTATCATCCGCCAGAACTTCGGCCTCGCCGTTGTGGCCGTCGCCGTTGCTGCGCGGCTCGTCACCGGGGCCGCCCGGCTTACGACGACGACGCCCACCGCGACGCGCAAACTCGCCACGCGGCGGGCGCTGTGTGATGCTCGCCTCGGAATCTCCTGTGCCAGCCTCGACGCCTTCACCGCCGGACTTTTTGCCGCGCTTCGAGCCGCCCTTCGTCGTGGCGGCGGTTTTAGAACTCTTACCGGCTGACTTTTTCGAGGCCCCCTTCGAGCCGGCCTTCGAGCCTGCACTCGCCGCGCGTTTCTTCGACGCGGGCGTTGTCGCAGCGGCCGAGCCTTCTTCACTCACGCCCGCTGATTCCGCCACGACCTCCGAGCGGGACGAGCTTTTCTTCGAGCTTTTCTTCGACGCGGCTGTCTGCACAGCAGGCGCAGCCTTGCCGCGCTTCCTGCCCGCGGGCGACTCGGCGGCACGCTCGTCGTCGCTCACGCGCTCGAACGCCTGCGTGCCCGCGAAGGCGTCGCCCGCGCCCGAGTCTTCGACAAACTCTGCGACCGACGCGGCCACCTCGGGCTGTATCGTGTGGAGGCGCGCACGCGTGCCGGACGCCTCGGCGTCGCTGTCAACGATGCGCTCGAAGCCGCCGTCGCCGCCCGCCGCCGCTCCGCCGCCGAGCAGCGACCCGACCTCGGCTGTCGTCGTCGGCTCAATGTCGAACTCGACGGCGCGCGCCTGGTCTGACAGACGCTCCTGAAGCCGTGCGTCCTTAAAGTCCGAGCCGAACTGTGCGGCTGATTCCTCCTCGTCAATGATGCGCTCGAACGAGTCATCGCTTGCGACGAAGGGCGTGGAGACTTCCTCTTCCTCTTGCGTCCCGCGCCCCGAGGGGAAGGTGACGCCCGGCGGGACTTCGCCCGAAGCGGCGTTGGCATGCGGAGCCTCTGCTTCCGCGTCTCCCCGCTCGCCGCGGCGACGACGGCCCTTTCGGTCGCGCCTGCGCCCGCCTGCCTCTTCTGTTTCCTGCGACTGAGGAGACGGCGCCGGGATGGCGGCAACCGGTTCGTCGTCCGCGATTCGCTCGACCGGCGTGGACGAAGCGACCGCCCGCGCTTCAGGCTCGCCGACCGACCGTTCGTCATCGCCGTCCTCTGGCTCGGCCTCATCCTGCGCCTTCTCCAACTGGCGCTCGCGCTCGATGCGGGAGCGTTCGATGCGCTCGGCGGCGGCGCGAGCGGCCGTGTCGTCGTCGGCTCCCTCAGTCTTCTTCTTATCAACGACGATGCGCTCGAACTCCTCCTCCTCGTCGAAGAAGTCCGAGACGTAGAGGAAGGCGTCGCGCTCAAGCCCGATATCGACGAAGGCCGACTGCATGCCGGGCAGCACGCGCATGACGCGCCCCTTGTAAATGTTGCCGACTATCCCCTGGCTGGCCTCGCCGCGCTCGATGTAGAACTCGGTGACGCGCCCGTTCTCGATAATCGCAATCTTCTTCTCGCGTCCGTTGACGCTGACAATCATCTCTTTCGACATGTGTGTGAAGCTATCTCCTGAAAGGTGTGTGCTGCGCGCCGCACGCCCTTCGAGGGACGTGCGGCGCGTAGGGCGGAAATGTTGTGTGCTTGAGCCTGCGGCGTGCGCGGGCGCGTGAGTAGCGCGCGGCCCGTTCGGCTGGCGCTGGTTGTGGGAAGGAGTTCCGTTGAGCAGGTCTTAAAACTTACGGCGACACGAAGGCCGACGTGGACGTGCGGGTTCAGACAGGACGTGCGCGAGTCGCGCCGCCTGCACCGCTCCACCCGCCGCGCATTGGGGGAAGTGTAGACCTCTCCCGCGCGGAAGCGTTCCGAACTGTTCACCTGGAAACTCCGTCCGCCGCAGAAGCCGCCCGAGAGCGCGTCGGGCCGAGGAAGGCGCTCGTCCGTCCCACGGACGACCTGGAGCGCTCTCTCTGACCTTCGCAGCCCGGCCCGGGCGGGAGCGCGCGCGCTTCGGCGTCGCACACTCTCCGTCCCGGCCGTCCGGCGACTCGCGTAAAACTTTTCAAACGGGGCGTCCGCCCGCGGCGCGCGAAACTTCTCTCACGCCCGGCGGCCCCGCAAAAATCCTTCAACCCTGTCAACTACGAAAGGCGCGCCTCATCTCTGCGTTAAAGCTTTACACCGTGCGCGCCGTGCCGGAAAGTTTTAGGTTCAGGCAGTTCGTGGACAGGCAGCTAGAGTATAACGGAGCGTGCAATGAAAAGGCGAGCGGTGAAGGTCAGCGCGAGATTTGAACGCCTTAACGTTCATCTCAGTTGACGAAGCGGCGCAGGCGGATGCTGATGGCGAAGCCGATGGCGACAGAGGTAGAGAGGATGGCTGAGAGTCCGGCGCTCATCAGCGGCAGCGGGACGCCGATGACGGGAAGCATGCCGAGCGCCATGCCGACGTTGATGAATATCTGGAAGGCGAGGCCGCCGACAATCGCCATGATGACAAGCATCCCTGTGCGGTCGGGAGCGCGTCGCGCGCCGTGGATGAGTTTCGTCAAAAGCACTGCGTAGGCCAGCAGCAGCAGGACGCAGCCGATGAAGCCCGTGTTCTCAGCCGTCACGGAGAAGATGAAGTCCGTGTGCGGCTCGGGCAGGAACTTGAGCTTGCTCTGCGAGGCGTCGCCCTTCGTCGCCGAACCGGTCAAGCCGCCCTTGCCGACCGTCAGAATAGACTGCCACGTGTGATAGCCGAAGCCGCGCCGGTCTGCGTTCTCCGGGTCGAGAATGACGTTAATGCGCTCCTGCTGGTAAGGCTTGATCGCGCCGGTCTTGACGCCTGCGTACCACGCCGCCGGAACCGAGGCCGTGCCGAGGACGAGCGCCGCGATGACGAGCCACATTCGCACCGACGAGAGAAAGAGGACGACGGCGAGCAGAGGGAAGTAGGTGATGGACTGTCCCGCGTCCGGCTCAAGCATGATGAGTCCGACGGGGAGCGCAAGGATCGCGCAGCCCATGATCGTCTCTTTGATGGTGAGCGTCGAATGTCTCGGACGGCCAAAGTAGCGCGCGAGCATCAGCACCGTCGGAATCTTCATAAACTCCGAAGGCTGGAACTGGCCCAAACCGGGGACGCCGATCCAGCAGCGCTGGCCGTTGATCTTCAGGCCGATGCGGGGCACGAGCACGACGACGAGCAGGAGGAGTCCGAAGATATAGAAGGCGGGCGCGATGTGAACGAGCTTGCGGTAGTCTGTGAAGGCGACCGTCAGCATGACGACCAACGAGATGCCGAGGCCGATGAGCTGCTTCTTCCAGTAGCCCTGATCGGGCTGTGCGTAGTAGATCATCCACGTCCCGAACGCAGCAATCGCCGCCGCCAGCAGCGTCAGCAGCCAGTCGAAGTCTCGGAGTCGGCCCTTTTCTAAAATGGCAACCATTAGATGAGTGATAAGTGATAGGTGATGAGTGATGAGATGTGACAAGAGGAAGCGTTCTTCTTATCACTTATCACTCGTCACTTATCACTGCTTTCGAGCTACTTCCGCCGTCGCGGGGCGCGGGGCGAGTTCGGGGTGCGCTCTGGACAGATAGCTCTGGTAGATGTTGTGGACGGCGGGGGCGGCGAACTTGCCGCCGAAGCCGACGTTCTCGATTAAGGCGATCATCGCGATCTCGGGCTTGAAGGCCGGGGCGTAGGAGACGAACCAGGAGTGGTCTTTGTTCTTGCCCGTGTCTTTGCCGAGGCCGACGACCTGCGCGGTGCCGGTCTTGCCCGCCACGTCGAAGCCCTGGACGCGTGCCGCGCCGCCCGTGCCGCCCGGCTCGTTGACGACCGCCCACATGCCGCCGACGACGAGCTGGTGCTGGTCGGCGGGGATGTCTAAGAGCTTCGGGTCGGGGTGGTCGAAGGTCTGGCGCGGGCGAGCCGCAAAGGGCCCGACGGCACTGACGGGCTTGGCCTCTTTGAGCAGGTGCGGGACGTAGAGGCGTCCGCCGTTGGCGATGGCCGCCTGCGCGCGAAGCATCGCGAGCGGGGTGACGAAGTCGTAGACCTGTCCGAACGAAGCGTAGACGGTGTCGATGTCCTTCCACTCGGCGTCGTGCGGGTTGAAGCGCGCCTTGAACTCGCGCGAAGGCGTCCAGCTTACAAGCTCATGCGGCAGATCGACGCCCGTCTTCTTGTTCAAATCGAACTCGTCAACCATCTGCATGATGCCGTCGAGTCCCATCTTGAGGCCGAGGCGGTAGAAGTAACCGTCGCACGAGACACGTATCGCGGTGTGCAACTCGGGACTGCCGTGATGCCCCATGCAGCGCGTAAACTTGTTGCCGATCTGGATGCCGCCGCCGCAGACGAGGTGCGAGTTCTTCAACGTGATCGCGCCCTGCTGCAAGCCCGCCACGGCCATCGGTATCTTCCAGGTCGAGCCGGGCGGGTAGCGCCCGCGGATGGCGCGATTAAAGAGCGGCGTCGTCGGGTCGCGCAGAAGGGCGTTGGCCTCCCTGCGTCCCTCGGGCGTCGAGATGCGCTGCGAGAAGAGGTTCGGGTCGTAGGTCGGGTAACTTGCCATCGCCAGCAACTCGCCACTCTGCGGCTCGATGACGATGATGACGCCGCGCTTGTTCGGCGAGTTACGCAACTGCTCCTCGGCGGTGAGCTGGAGGTCGAGGTCGATGGTGGTAACTAAGTCCTGGCCGGGCTGCGGGGCGACGACGGCGAGGTCGCGCTGAATGCGACCGCGGCTATCGACCTCGACCTCACGATAGCCGTCACGGCCTCGAAGATAGCGGTCGTAGGTTGACTCAAGCCCTTCCTGGCCGATGATGTCGCCGGAGTGATATGGATTGTCTTTGACGAAGGGGTTGACTTCCGGGTCTTTGAAACGCGGTTGCTTGAGTTGTTCGGGGCTGATCTCGCCGACGTAGCCGAGGACGTGCGCGAGCGTGCCGTTCGAGGGGTAACGCCGTTGCGGCTGTTCGCGGACGAGCAGCATGGGCAGCTCCAGTGTGTGCGCCTCGACCCAGGAGATGTCGGCGGGGGTGGCTCCTTCTTTGACCGTTACCTCCTCGAAGGCGGCCTGATGGCTGGCCTCGTTTAAGCGCTCACGCAGCAAGCCGGGGTCAGCGTCAAGCCCTTCGGAGAGCGGCGCGACCAGCTCGTTCCAGTCCTTGCCCTTCATGTCCTCGCCCGAGAGGACGATGTTATAGGTCGAGCGCGAGTCTACGAGGAGCTTCCCCGTGCGGTCGAAGATGGCCCCGCGCGGGGCGGGGATACGTAAGCGCCGTACGCGCTGATTCTCGGCGCGCTCGGCGTAGTAGCCGCCGCTGATGACCTGTAAGAAATAGAGCCGCGCGCCTAAGACCACGAGGATGGCGAGCACCAGCCCGTGGATGACCGCCACCCGCACCTTCAGATTTTGAGTCTCGTCTTCAAATTTCATATAAGCTGTAGCCAGTAGTCAGTAGTCAGTAGTCAGTAGAAGAACCATCGTTATCCAATCGTCAGGATGTCTGCGGCTACGTCCATCACGCGGAGCGCTACTGACTACTGACTACTGGCTCCTCCCATACTATTTTCTCCTGCCCAAGCCCCGGCGCGCAATCCTGCGTCGGAAGGCGAAGGCGCGGCGCTGTCGAACGCGCGTTGACTCGCTGAAGAACGTGTCGAGCAAGAAGGCGACAGCCGTGCCGATGACGGTCGTCCAGATCACACTGTAGGCGATGGTCTCGGCTATCGAGTCGCCTAAAGGGGTGGGCTGCTGTCCGAGAAGTTGATGCAGCAGCAGGTAGATCAGCGTATTGAACCCGGCAGCGCCCGCCAGGACGGGTATGCGCAGCAGCGCGTTGTCGATCATTACGCGCGTGACGAGCGCCGCCACCAGATAAGCGGTCAGCGTCATCGAGAAGCCGCGCGCTCCCAACAGACCGCGTGAGAGCATGTCTGTTGCAAGCCCCGCCACGGTGCCGATCACGACCGCCAGCACGGCATCTCGCTGGAGCGCGAAATAGACGACGACGATGAGCGACAAATCGGCGTACATGAACGGCTGCCACAGCGCGCTCAGACTCGATTGCAGAACGACGGCCACCGCCACGCAGACCGCTAGTTTCCACTTCATAACAGTGAGCAGTAAGCAGTGAGCAGTGAGCAGAAGGGAAGCGGTATTTTCAACTGCTTACCGCTCACTGCTCATTGCTTACTTGCTTTTCCCCTTGTCAACGTTGGGCAGCGTCCGCTCGGGGACGGTGCGCTGCGGAGCGCGGTAGTTCAAGACCGCGACTTCCTGAAGCGAGTCGAGCCGCGCGCCGGGCTTGACCCGGATCGTGTGCGGAGTGGTGGCCGAGCCGGGGACGACTTCTACCACGCTGCCGACGTTCAGTCCCGGTGGATAGATACGGTCTTGCCCCGTAGTAACCACATAGTCGCCGACGCTGACCGTCTCAAGCCCTGAAACGTAACGCATCTCCAGCAGTCCGTTCTTGCCGAAGCCGCGCACCGACCCGATGGCGTTCGACTGACCCAACTGCCCGACGACCGCCCCCGCCGCCGAGCGCTCGTCCGTAATCAACATCACCTGCGCCGAGACGGGTCCGACGCCGACCACACGCCCCACGATGCCCTCGGGCGTGACGACCGGCATGTCGAGGTCTATGCCGCTCGTGCTGCCGCGATTGATGATGAGCGAGTTGAACCAGACTGAAGGGTCGCGCGCGATGATGCGCGCAGGAATCGACTGGTAGGTAACGTCTCGCGTGAAGTCGAGCAGTTTCTTTAACCGCTCGTTCTCGTCGCGCGCCTGTCGTGCCTCGCGCAACTCATTCTCGACCTCGGCGAGCCGCTGGCGGAGTCCCTCATTTTCGGCCTGCGCGTGGCGCATGTCGGCGAGCCTGCGGAAGAACCCCAGCCCTGCGCCGCCGACGCCCGTCGTCGCGCTCTGGACGGGCGAGAGTGCCGACTGCGCCCACGCCTTGATGACGGGTTCCCCCGTCGCCGCGTCCTTGGCATGCCAGGTCATCAGTCCGAAGTTGAGCGCGAGCAGGACGAGCAGCCAGAGCGGCGCGCGCTGCCTGATCTCCTTCTGCGTGCTCCTGACCATTTTCTTAGGGTGATAAGTGACGAGTGATAAGTGATAAGAAGGGATAGATGGTTTTTCTTATCACTTATCACTCATCACTTATCACGGCTCTGCTACATGCCGCCCGTCAGGTTGTTGTCCCAGCGGACGCGCTTGAGGAGGTCGAAGTCCGAGAGCATCTTGCCCGCGCCGAGCACGACGGAGGAGAGCGGGTCGTCGGCGATTGAGACGGGCAGTCCCGTCTCGATGGAGAGTCGCTTGTCGAGGTTTTTAAGAAGCGCGCCGCCGCCCGTCAAGACGATGCCACGCTCGACGATGTCTGCCGAAAGCTCGGGGGGCGTGCGTTCGAGTGCGACGCGCACCGCGTTGACGATGGTCGCCACCGAGTCGGCCAGAGCCTCACGGACTTCGTCGTCCGAGATGGTGATGGTCTTCGGAATGCCTTCGATCAGGTTGCGTCCGCGCACGTCCATCGAGAGCGGCTCGTCGAGCGGGAAGCCCGAGCCGAGTTGAATCTTGATGGCCTCAGCCGTGCGCTCGCCGATGAGGAGATTGTATTTGCGCTTGATGTACTGCGTGATGGCCTCGTCCATCTCGTTACCGGCGACGCGCACGGCGCGCGAATAGACGATGCCTGACAGAGAGATGACGGCGATGTCTGTGGTGCCGCCGCCGATGTCAACAATCATGTTGCCGTGCGGCTCGGTGATGGGAAGCCCCGCGCCGATGGCCGCGCACATGGCCTCTTCGACGAGATAAACTTCCGAAGCCTTGGCGCGGTAGGCCGAGTCTTCGACCGCGCGGCGCTCGACCTGCGTGATCTCAGAGGGGATGCCGATGACGACGCGCGGAGAGACCCACGTCTTGCCGTTGTGCGCCTTGCGTATGAAGTGCTGGAGCATCTTCTCCGTGACCTCGAAGTTGGCGATGACGCCGTCCTTCATCGGTCGGATGGCGACGATGTTGCCGGGCGTCCGCCCCAGCATCTCCTTGGCCTCTTTGCCGACAGCCTCGGGCTGGTTGGTGACTTTGTTGATGGCGACGATGGACGGCTCACTGACGACGATGCCGCGGCCTTTGGCGTAGACGAGCGTGTTGGCCGTGCCGAGATCGATGGCGAGATCGCTGGAAAAAAGGCTGAAAAGTGACTTGAATGCCATGCGTTACTGTTTCCGAACCTTTAGCTTTGAATGATGCGCCCGCAGCGTCCGACAAAGGGCGCGGGTGAAAGAATTAGCCTCGCCCGCGACCTTTCGGATGCACTTCGGGCGTCCCTGCTCCCTTTGCTTTCGCCACGCAGCGTGGAACGAAACTACAAAGATACAACGAACGGGGCAAGATTGCTAACCGCGAACTTTCTGTTGGCCTGGGAAAAGCCTTTGGACTCGGAGCTGAAATCGTCCTTCGAGCGGGGGGGGTGCCTCTCCGGCTAATCTGAAATATGCTTACAGCAAGCAGCGGAAAATGTCTAGAACTTTTTTAGAATAGACGGCCATCTCTCTCGTCAAGCGTCCTGCGGCGTTTCGGCGGCGTGGCGGACGCAGTTCTTGCGCGCGGCCTTGGCTTCGTACATGGCCGTGTCGGCACGCGCGATGAGTTGCTGCGGCGACTGTGCGTGGTCGGGGAAGGAGGCGACGCCGAAGGAGGCCGTGAGTCGCAGGCGCAGCGCGCGTCCGCCCGTGAAGGTGTGGCCCGCGATGCGCTCGCGGACACGCTCGGCCACGAGAAGCCCCATCGGGAGGTCGGTCTCGGGCAGGACGACGACGAACTCGTCGCCGCCATAGCGCGCGACCACGTCCGTGTCGCGCACCGAAGAGAGGATGACTCCGGCCATCTCCATCAGGACGTGCGAGCCGACGAGGTGGCCGTGGTTATCGTTGACCTGCTTGAAGTCGTCAAGGTCGAGGAAGAAGGCCGAGACCCGCGAGTCGTAACGGCGTGCGCGCTTCAGCTCCGTGACGAGGTACTGGCGCAGGTGGCGTGCGTTGTGCAGTTTCGTCAGGTCGTCGGTCTGGGAGAGTCGCTCGGCCTCGGCCACGCGCGCCGAGTTCAAGAGCGACGCGGAGAGCGGCAGCGCGAGCGCCGAAAGAAGCGAGGCGTCGGACGCAGAGAACGCCCGGCCCGCAGGGCGCTCGCGCACGGCTTCGAGCACGCCTACGACGCGCTCGCCCGAGATGAGCGGGACGGCGACGGCGCGGCGCTCGCCCTCCTTGCGGCGGATGGTCTCGGCGGAGGCGACCGCTTCGCGCGCGGCCTTCGACTCCGTCCCGGCGAGCGAGAGTGCGTCGCCCATGAGCGCGCGCCGCCAGTCGGATTCGGAGATGGCGCGCTCGCTCGGCGTCAGCCCGCGCACGGCCAGAGGCTCGTACGGGGCCTCTTTGAAAGAGCCTGACTCGCCGACGAGATAGATCGTCCAGCGGTCTGCGTGGACGAGCGCCGCGAGTCCGGCGAGCGCGGCAGCCGCCGCTCCTCTCTGGTCTGCGGCGAAGTGGAGCGAGGCGACGACCTCGAAGGCCGCACGCAGCCGCTCGACGTTCAGTCGTTCGGGGAGCAGGAGGCTCGCGGGCGCGACCGCCGCCTTTGCCGCCGCACGTTCATCATGGCGTTCGTCTTCCGTTCCGCGCTCCTCGACCTTGCGCAGCAGCGCAGAGAGTTGCGCGGGTTCAGCCGCGACGCCGTGAAAGCCGAGGCGTTTGAGCGCCGCCTCGTCAGGCCCATGCGAAGCGCGTCCGGCCCCGACGGCCGTTTCACTTCGGCAGGCCACGAGCGGGACGCCCGGCCAGACTCGTGCGGCCTCTCCCACGCGCGCATGCAAATCCGCGAGAGCAGAACCCGCGACAACATCGAAGAGCACAGCCAGCGGCTCCGAACCCCACTCCGCGCGTGCGCGTGCGGCCTCCTCTTCGCCCGTGCTGCCCGTGAGCACAGGCGCGACGTGGATGCCCGAGGCGCGCATGGCTTCTAAAAGCCCACGCGCCGTGTCGCAGTCCGCACCGCTGAGGAGGATGACGTAGTTCATAAGGAAAGTGATGAGTGATGAGTGATGAGTGATGAGATAAGAGTTGTTTCTTATCACTCATCACTCATCACTCATCACCTTCTTCTCATCCTCCCGGCGGGAGTTGGAACTTGAAAGAGTTGCGGTTGCCCTGCGTGTCGGCGGCTTCGAGTTGGATGTCGCGCGTGCCGTGCGGGGCGTTGATCTGGAGCTGGAAGAAGCCGTCGCGGGCGGCCAAAGTCTCGCGCCCCGCGCAGCGGATAGTGTTGCCCGATTGCGTGCGACCACGGACGAGGTAAATCTGTCCGGCGACGTATTCGATCTGAACTTCCGAGACGCTGACCTCGTCGCCCGTGCCGCCCTCGCCGACGACGACGAACTTCTGCGGGTCGCTCCAGTCGGAAGCCTGTCCCGACTGCGCGACCGCCAGCACACGCCAGAAGTAGTTGCCCTCCCGCACATCATCGACGGTGAACTCGGTCGATTGAAGCTGGTCGCGCTCGATGAGCTTGCCTGCGGGAACGAAGAAGGGCGAGGTGGCGACCTCGACGCGGTAGTGCGCGGGCGCGCCCGTCGAAGGCTTCTGCCACTTGAAGGAGACGGCGGTCGCGCCTCCCTTTCGCGCAGGCAGCCGTTCGAGGTTGCGCGGGGTGATGGGCAGGGGCGCTCCCAGAAGCTTCTCTCTCTGTGCGATGGAGCCTTGCTGGTTGACGGCGGCGTATTCGCCCGCGCGCAGGGTCGTCACGTCGCCGCCGTTCGTGCTCGTCTCGACCGCGCCTTCGCCGACGCGTATGGCTTCGGTCTTGTCGTCGCGGACATGGAAGCTGGCGTCGGACTCGGGCGCGATGCGGCTCTCGGTCAGGTGCGTGCCGACGATGTTGCTGGCTCCCTCGTTCTGCTGCTCGGTACGGACGTTGATCTGCCCGCTCTCGACGGCGACTCTGACCTTAGTGCTCTTGCCGCCCGCGGCGGCGGTGTTCTCGGCGATGGTGACGACCGAGTTCGGCTTGACGAAGAGCGTCGAGCCGTCGGCGAGCGTGATGCGTGCGCGCCCGTCCTCTTGCGTCTGCACGAGGTCGCCGGGGAAGAGGCGCGTGTCGGCCCTCGCCTGTAAGGTCTCGCGCGTGTTGGCGCGCACGACCCGTACGCCGCCTTCGAGCGAGACGAAGCGCGCGCCCGTCGGCGAGCCTTCGGCTGTGGGCGCGCCCTTAAACGGGTTGCCGTAGAACCAGACATAGAGTCCAAAGCCGCCCGCGACGACGATGAACGAGGCGATGATGACGACGATGTAGATGAGCCGCTTCTGGACGACCCACCAATCGGCGTCAAAGCGACTGACTCTGGTAGCCATTGCGTAACTTTCGGCTTGAGCTTAGAAAGCCGTGGGTCTGTGGACTTCGAGGGCGCGCGCCCTGCGGCTGCCGCTTCGACCGGCAAAGGCTTCGGGCGCGGGAACGGAGGGCATGAAAACCGATCCCTTTGGCTGCGGCACGCGTGCGTGCAGCCACATAATGAACTTAACACAACGCCGTCAGCCTCTTCAAGAAGTTAAAACAATGAGGCGGAAAGCGCGATTTGCTCAAAGATTTGTCTACCCTATCGTTAGGGCAGGCCGCGCTCGTCGCCGCCGAGACGGCCCTTGTCGTCGTCGAAGGGCGAGCCGAAGCCTTCGGGCAACTCGACCTCGACCTGTTGCTCGGGCGGGACGGGCCAGAGCAGAGAGGCTGCGACCGAGCCGAGCAGCAGCAGGGCGACGACGACGAGCGAGACGGCGATAACCGTCTCCTTGCTTACGCCGAGGCGCTGCATCAAGTAGCCTTCGGTCAACATCTTGACGCCGACGAAAGTGAGCACGACCGAAAGCCCGACCTTCAGGTAGTGGAACTTTTCGACGACGCCCGCGAGCAGGAAGTAGAGCGAGCGCAGGCCGAGGATGGCGAAGACGTTCGACGTGTAGACTATAAACGGGTTGGTCGTGATGCCGAAGATGGCAGGGATGGAATCGACGGCGAAGACGAGGTCTGACACCTCGACGATGACGAGCACGAGCAGGAGCAGTGTCCCCATCTTTCGACCGTCCACCTGCGTAAAGAACTTCTCGCCCTCGTACCGGCGCGTGACGGGGATGTGGCGCGTCACGAAACGGACGATCACATTGTCCTCGGGATTGGCGTTGCCCTCGTCCTGCCTGAGCATCTTGAAGCCTGTGTAGATGAGGAAGACGCCGAAGACGTAGAGCACCCAGTGGAAACGTTCGACGAGGGTGGCCCCGAGCGCGATCATCGTCATACGCATCACCAGCGCGCCGAGCACACCCCAGAAGAGCACGCGGTGCTGGTACTTGGAAGGGACTTTGAAGTACGAGAAGATAAGCAGGAAGATGAAGAGATTATCGACCGAGAGCGACAGCTCGATGACATAGCCCGTCAGGAATTCAAGCCCCGTCTGCCGGCCCTCTCTCCAGAAGACGATGCCCGCAAACCCCAACGCCAGCATCACCCAGACGACGCTCCAGATTGCGGCCTCGCGGTATCTGACCGTGTGCGCCTTCCGGTTCAGGACGCCCAGGTCGAGCGTGAGCATCAACAGAATGAATATGCCGAAACCTGCCCAGGCCCAGATCGAATACTCCATGATGGAAAAAGATATAGCATAAAAAAGTAGACAGTAGGCAGTAGTCACAAGTAGACAGTAGACAGTAGACAGTAGTCAGTAGAAAAGCTTTGACGGTGAAGTCAGGATGAAGCCGTCAACGCTCGCGACGCGGAGCGGCTACTGACTCTCGCGACGCGGAGCGGCTACTGACTACTGACTACTGACTACTGACTACTGACTACTGTCTAGTGTCTACTTCCTACCGTCTACTGTTCGCCCGTTTGCGCGGCCTGCGGGGTGTCCGCTACAATTCGCCTTTTGCGGGAGACGCGCGGCAAGCGTCCTACAAGGGCCCCGCCCGTTTTACGGAGATGGGGAAGCGCTTCGCGCAGGGAACCAGAACACCTCTTTCAGTAACGCCTCTTTCAGGAAGGTATCAGGCAATGCTCAAGTTTTTCAGTCGGCTGGAGAAGACGCGTAATCTCGTCATCATCTTTTTCGCCCTCCTCGTGGTCGTCGGCATGGTCGTCGCGGGCGTCTATAACCGCTCGGGCGCGGCTGTCGCCAACCCGTTCAAGAACAGGGAAGTGCTCGCACGTGTCGGCAGCGACGAGGTGACGGTCGCAGACTATTCGCTGCTGAAGAAGAAGATCGAGTCGCAGTTCGGCGGCCAGTTCAGCCTCGCGCAGATCGGGATGACGAGCGACCGCATTCTCGACCAGGCCGTTAACAGCCGCATCGCCGTCCAGGAAGCGCGCCGCTTGAACCTGACCGCCTCGGACGAGGAGGTGCGCGACGCCATCGCGCGGCAGTTCAGCGACCCCGCGTCGGGCAGCTTCGACGTGAAGCGTTATAAGGACTATGTCGTGCGCAGCTACGGCAGCGTCTCGCTCTACGAACAGAGCGTCCGCGACGCGCTGGCCGCCGAGAAGCTGCGCGCCTATGTCACCGCGGGCGCGCAAGTCCCGGAGTCAGAGGTCAAAGAATCTTACGCGCGCGAGAACACCACGTTCGGCGTCGTCTATGTGCCCGTCGCCGCCGAGCTTTTGGCGAAGAAGCTCAACCCGTCCGAGGACGACATGCGTCAATACTTCGACGCGCACAAGACCGACTATCGCTTTCTTGAGCCGCAGAAGAAGATTCGATACCTCTTCATCAATCAGGAGAAGGTCGGTCAGAAGCTGCAAATCTCGGACGAGGACTTGCACAAGGAGTACGACTCGCTCAAGCCCGAGAACAAGATGGCGGGCGTTCGCGTCCAGCAGATCGTGTTGAAGGTCGCGCGCCCCGAACTCGACCAGGAAATCTTGAGCAAGGCTTCGCAGATCGTCGCGCGCATACGCAAGGAAGACCTCACTGCCTCCGAAGAGGAGTTCGCCGAGCAGGCGCGCGGCAACTCCGAAGACCCCTCGACGGCTCAGACAGGCGGCTGGCTTCCCGCTCCCGTCAAGCGCAATCCGAACCGCAAGGCCGCCAGCCCGACGGGCAGCACAGCGGGCAACGTCGCAGAACTCTTACAGAACACACTGGAGTGGAAAGACGGACAGGTCGGAGACCCCTTGAAGACCGGCAACGCCTATTACATCTTCCGCCGCGGCGCTGCCGTGCCGAAGAGTTTCGAGGACGCTAAACAGGAGCTTCTCGTCAGCCTTCGCAACCGACGCTCCTATGCCGTCGCCGCACAGGTCGCACAGAAGGCGCAGGATCGCCTGAAGGAGACGCACGACGTGCAGAAGGTCGCGCAGGAACTCGCCGCCGAAGCTAACATGGCTCCGGCTGAGATGGTCAAGGAGACTGGTTTCGTTAAACCGGGCGACGACGTGGCGGAGATCGGCAGCAGCCCTCAATTTGAAGACACCATCAAGCCGCTCGAAGAGCCGGGACAGGTCGGCGACCGCGTCGGCGTCAAGAACGGCTTCGCCATCCCCGTCCTCGTCGAGAAGCGACCCGAACGCATCCCGGACTTTGAAGAGGTAAAGGACAAGGTCGCTGAAGACCTGAAACGTTCGCGCGCCGCCGAACAGCTCGAACAGACAGCGCGCGAGGTCGCCACGAACTCAGCGAACCCGGATGCTCTGAAAGCCGCCGCCGAGAAGGCCGGCCTGAAGGCGGAGGAGGAGGAAGCCTTCAAGCTCGGGCGACCGCTCGGCAAGGCCGGCGCAGACCCTGCGCTCGACTCTGCGATCTACGCGCTCAAAGCGGGCGAGACATCGAAGACGCCAATCAAGGTGGGTGACAAGTGGGTCGTCGTCGGCGTCCGTGAGCGCAAAGACGCGGACATGACCGAGTTCGACAAACAACGCCAGCAACTCGTCGAGACGGCGCTCACGGAGCGTCGCAATCAGGTCTTCGACGACTATCTGGTCGCCGCCCGCCGCAAGCTCGAAGAGAAGGGCCAGATAGAAATCTTCCACGAAGCACTCGCGCAGCTCGACGAAGAGGAGCCAGCGCCCGCGCCGATGACCCGCCGCGCGCCCATCCAAATCCCGCCGCCGAGCAATGTCCCGCCGGGCAAGTGATTGAGAGACTCTGTCACGATGTGAAAAGAAAGGCCGCCCGGTTCCAACGGGGCGGCCTTTCTGCTGCTGAAGTAATTCACATGGATGGACAGGATGAACAGGATATAGGTAAGAGATTTTGAAATTTCAAATTTGGAATTTGAGATTGAAGATTTGAAATTTCAAACCTCAAATCTTCAATCTCTTATCCTGTCCATCCTGTCCATCCTGTCCATCCATGTGAATTCTTTGAGACGATATTTAAAGGGCACGCAGAAGGGCGGCGATGTCCGCCTGCGGAACTTCGAGTCGGAGTTGCACCTCGTTGCCTTTGGTCGTGATCTTCAGACTGTTGATGGCGCTCTGCGCGAACTTGCCCTTCGCGCCCGCCACCGTGATGAGGCCGGGGGCGACCTGCCGCAGTGCCTCCGCCGTCTCGAAGAGTTGTTTGGCGTCGGCGACCGTCTGCGCGCGCAGCGTCGTCATCAACTGAGCGCCCGCGGGCGTCGAGCCGATTGAGCCGTAGAAGCTTCGGATCGAGGCGACGGCGCGGTCAACGTTCGGCAGCCCCGTGTCCATCCCCGTCAGAAGCCCCGCGGGCACGTTGCCTGCGAATGCGACGAAGTCGCCCGCGCCCCTCGGGAAGTTCAGCATAGTCAGGTCGGCGCGGCCTCGTCCCGCCTGCGCGTCAATCGCCGCGCGCACGTCCTCCGGCTCGCCCAACGCGAGCGTGTTCGGGTCGAGCACGACGAAAGCCAAATCCTTCACGTGCGTCTTCAGCAGCCCGAAGAGCTTGAGCTGGTCGTTGATGCTTGCGACGTAGATGGTCTTCCCCGCGTAGGTCTGTTCACTGAGCGCGTCCTTCGCAGCGGTGCGCGCTGCGGCGATGAGAGCGTCCGCGCGCAGCGTGCCGCGAGCGATGGCCGTCACGTGGTCGATCTTGATTGCGCCGGATGGGAGCGGGACGAGTCGCGCTCCGACCGTGAGCGAGTCGAAGGCACGCGCGTCGAGGCCCGTGCGCGTCTTGAACTGCTCGATGTCTGCGTTGACCTGCGCGAGCCGCTGCGGGTCGGAGGCGAGCGTGCGCGGCATGATCTCCGTCAGAAGCTTTCGCAGGTCAATCATCATCACCGCGTCGGAGGCGGGCAGAGGGATTGACGGGACGACGGCGACGTTCTGCGTCTGCTTGTGCTGTGGCGGTAGCGGCGGGCGGCGGGGTTCGACGATGACCCCCGTCTGCGCGCCCGCCGTCGTGGCGAGCGAGGCGAGCATGAGTGCGAGTGTCGAGGCGTAAAAAGTCCTTCTCATAAACCTTTCATCCGTGTTCTGGTGTTCGGCGTCGTGCGCCGCGGCTTAAAAACTTTTCGGAGTTTGAAATCCCTGTGGGAGTTTCAGGGCGAGGTTCGGATGCGTCGCTCTCGGTCGAGGGTTGGCTCTTAAACCGACGCGGACGGGCCGCGCCGTCGCTCACTGCTGTCCAGTCCCCGGAGCGGCCTGAAGCCGTTCGCCCTCCTGCTTTGTCCACTCACACAGGACGCGACGGTCGGCGTCCGAGAGCTTCGCCGAAGAATGTAAGAGCAGGTAAGACTTGAGGGGCATGTCGCCCTTCTCGACCTCTTCGCACATCGCTTCCAACTTATTCGCGGCCTTGCGCTGTGGGTACGTCCCCCAGTCAGAGAGCGAGAGCGCGCGCCGCCCATCATCCACATCGCTTTTCAAATACCACGAGACTGGCGCGACGTTGCTGTACCACGGCCACACGGTCTTCGAGGAGTGACAGTCGTTGCAGGAGCGGTCGAGAATCGCAGAGACCTCCGGCGACATATGCGTTGTCGCGTGCATCGTCTTGCTCTCGTCCACGGGCGGGTTAGTCTTCGACGGCCTGTATACCTGCGCCGCCAGGAAGAGCGCCACAATCACAAGCACGACCCACTTCAAGACTCTCTTCATAAAATTTCCTCTTAAGAGACGAACAACACGCGCCGGACGTTAACCGGCGCAGCAGTGACATTTCCGTTTGTGCCTCAGACGCTCTCTTTGAAGCCTCAGACGCTCTCGACCAGAAGCGCGATTCCCATCCCGCCGCTGACGCAGAGCGTTGCAAGCCCACGCCGCGCGCCGCGCCTCCGCATCTCGTGAAGCAGCGTCGTGGTAATCCGTACGCCGGTGCAGCCGATGGGGTGGCCGAGCGCGATAGCTCCGCCGTTGACGTTCAGGCGCTCCGCGTCGAAGCCAAGCTCGCGGTCGCACGCGATGACCTGCGCGGCGAACGCCTCGTTCAACTCGACGAGGTCGATACGGTCGAGCGTTAGCTTCTGTCTCTCAAGCAGGCGGCGCACGGCGGGGACGGGCCCCAGCCCCATGACCTCCGGCGCGACGCCCGCGAACTCGTAATCGACGATGCGCGCCAGCGGCTCGATGCGCCCGCCCGCCGCGCTCAAAGCCTCCTCGCCCACGACGACGACCGCCGCCGCGCCGTCCGTGATGCCCGAAGAGTTGCCCGCCGTCACCGTGCCCTCTTTGGAGAAGACCGGCGCGAGCTTTCGCAAAGCCTCGATGTTCGTGTCGGCGCGCGGGTGCTCGTCGCGTGTGAGCGTCTTCGTCTCGCCCTTCCTGCCTTTGATCTCGACGGGGACGATCTCTGCGTCGAAGCGCCCGCCCTCAATCGCCGACGCCGCGCGGCGCTGAGTCCCGAGCGCATACTCGTCCTGCTCTTCGCGTGAGATTTCAAAACGGCGCGCGAGGTTCTCCGCCGTCTGACCCATCAGGAGCGCGGAGAGCGGGTCGAAGAAGCCGTCGCGGTACATGCCGTCAACCAACTCCGTATGGCCCATACGCAAGCCCCAACGCACACCCTCCGCGTAGAAGGGCACGCGCGACATGCTCTCGACCCCGCCCGCGAGCACCGCGCGCGCGCGACCGAGCAAGACCTCCTGCGCCGCAAGGATGATTGCCTTCAGCCCCGAGCCGCATGCCTGATTGACGGTCGAAGCCGGGACGGTCTCGGGTACTCCCGCGCGGTATGCGATCTGACGACCGACGTTGGGCCCCGCGCCCGCCTGACGCGCGCAGCCCCAGACAACCTCCTGCACTTCACTCAGTTCTAAACCGGCACGTCGCAGACTCTCCGCCGCGACTAACGCGCCCAACTCTGCGGGCGACAGCCCCGCGAGCGCGCCCCCGTAGCGCCCGATGGGCGTACGCGCGGCACCGGCAAGATAAACGTTCTTCATCCTGAAATCCTTAACATTATCGCCGTGAATTTTCGTTTGACTTAAGCTGTTCGATGTTAGCATAAGCGCATTCAAGCGGGCGAACGTGACGCACTCCCGCCAGCGTCACACACGGACAGAGACAGTCAGTCTGCTGCCGTCATACACAGTCAGTCTTTAGTCATCGAAGATGAATCGCCTCACAAATCCTGAACAGTTGGAGGCCGCGCGGGGCCGTCTCGTGCATCTGCTCGACGCGCGGAGTGTGTGGTTTCTGCGCGAGAGTCGCGACGGTCGCGCAATCGAGTTGCGGCGCGGCGAGTGGGAGTTGCGCGTCGCTTCCGGCTCACTCGTGCTCTCTTACTGGGGCGAGGCGGGCGCGCGCACTTGGCGCGTCGTGGCCTGGCGAGCAGAGGGCGATGCGGTCTTCCTCGAAGCTTTGAGGAGGATGGGCGCGGAGCGCGCTCTGCTCTGGCTCGTGCCGCGCGCAACGATTGCGTCGGCGCGCGACGCGGTAGCAGAGGCGCGACGCCGAGAGTGCGAGCGAATCGCGGCGCTCGTCTGTCGCTTCTCCGGCGGCGTGGCGGAACAGGTGCGTCTGAGCGTGGGCGCGCGACGCGGCGAGCCGGGCCGCTGGGCACGCGTGCGCATGCGGCGTGTGCGCGAGAGCATCGCCGTCACCGGGCCCGTTGTGCCCGCCGGGGCCGAGGATGCAGAAAGTTTTCTCTCGTCGGCGTTGCTGTGGCTGGCGCGGCTCGAAGGGGGAACGCACGCACGGCGTGAGGGAGCGCACGCACGCCGCCCGCGCGGACTCTGGCTCATCGCCTCGCCGAAGCTCGCGGCTGCGGTCTGCGAGCGCGTGGCTCTGCTCCGCGAAGATTTGCGCGCGCTCATCTCCGTCTACGAGTTGGAAGAAGAGACAGACAGCCTTAATCAAGACGAACTCAATCAAGGCGGACTGACTCAAGACGAACTCAATCAAGGTGGTCTGACTCAAGGTGGACTGACTCAAGTGAGCGTGCCCGCGCTCGGCGAGCTGCTCGACGCGCACGCGCCGCGCCTTTCGCGCCCCACGTCGAACGGGCCGGGCGAGCTGGTCGAAAAGGTCGTCGCGCTCTCGCCCGGCGAGATAGATTTCGTGCGCGCGAGACGTGGCGAGACGCTGCGCTTTCTGGGGCTACCGTTTGCACGCGTGCGCCGTCTGGCCGACAGCGAGCGTCTCTGGTTCGGAGTCGAGGGAGCGCAGCGCCGCGCTCTGCTTGACGACGAGAGCGCGCCTGACTTTATGAAGCTCATCACCCAACTCTGCGAGCACAGGCGCGCGGACGCTTCCGACCGAAGGCACGCGCTCTATCGCGCCGCGCCCGAAGCATGGCTCGAAGCCATCCTGCGTCGCGATGTCACGCGGCTCGACCCCGGACTCAGGCTCGCGCCGCTGCACGCACAGTTCCGCGCGCCTCATACGAGCGGCGGCGCTCGCCCCGTTGACCTTCTGGCGCTCAGGCGCGACGGTCGCCTCGTCGTCATCGAGCTGAAAGTCTCGGAGGACGTGGGGCTTGCGCTCCAGGGGGCCGACTACTGGCGGCGCGTCGAGGCGCAACGCCGCCATGGAGACATCGCACACGCGCGTCTGTTCGGCGACACCGAGATTGCGGACGACGCGCCGCTCGTCTATGTCGTCGCGCCGTTGCTGCGTTTCCACCGCTCGTTCGCAACACTGGCACGCGCCATCAGGCCGGAGATCGAGATGTATCGCTTTGACTTAAACGAAGACTGGCGCGCGCGGGTGCGCGTTGTCAGGCGCACGCGTATCAACTGAAGGTGAGGTGTTAGACGCCGAACTGCCGCAGGTGATGATCCATGTGCAGGTAGCCCCAGCGCAGCCAGTCGGCCTCGCTCATCTGGCCGAAGAGCGGGTGCGTGTTGCGCGTGTAGCCCTGCGCGGGGCGCGCGAAACGCTCGACGAGTGTTTCCAACGAGCGTATGTCCGACTCGAACTCGACGGGGCGCGTCCCGCCGCGCTCCTGATCGACCTCGGGTCTCGTCTTGATGCCCTTCGGCCACGCGAGCGGCACACGCAGCGCAAACCACTTGAGCAGCGTCCGGTGCAGGACGGTGCCCGCGAACTCGACCTTCATCTCGCCGAGCGCGGAACGGTAGGAGTCGCTCAGATGGCAGACGGCCTGGTGCGGTGTCATGCGACCCCAGCGCCGCCCGCTCTCGGGCCGCAACGCGTGAAGCCGCCGCAAGATTTCGTCCGTGTCCTGTTGACTGCCGAGACTCTTCACTTGTTCACTTCCGACCCGTCTCGTCTATCCGAACGACTGCCGGGCCACGCTTCGCGGTCGATACCGTAGACCAGAACCTCTTTGCCGAACAACTCTGTGCTGCGCTCCAAACGTTCGCCAAGCCGCTCGGCCACCCTGATCGAAGCAAGGTTCTCGGGGCGAATCAGGCTGATGACGTGTTCGCGCCCGAGTTCCACAAAGGCGAATTCAAGAGCGCGCCGCGCGCCCTCGGTCGCAAAGCCGCGGCCCCAGAACTCGCGCCCCAAAACCCAGCCGAGTTCAAACCCGGGCCAGCCCTCCGGGTTGAAGAAGCCGATGCGCCCGGCGAGCCGACGCGTCGAAGCCTCCTCGACGGCCCACATGCCGTAGCCCTTCAACTCCCAATGGCCGAGCAGCATCGCCATCTGCCGCCAGGCGTCTTCGCGTGCGAGCGGGCGACCGTCGCCCAAATGTCGCGTCACCTCCGCGTCGGTCATGATCGAGGCGTACTGCTCGAAGTCTCCCTCGCGAAACATGCGTAGGACGAGGCGGTCTGTTTGAAGCGTCAACATACGCCGACCTTCTACTGAGAGATAACGCGCCGCGTACGACGTACAGCGCGCTGCCTGCGAGAGACAGCGCGCCACGATTGCAATCAGATTTCGATTGCAGGCAAGCATCGCTTGCGCTCAGGCTTTCAGCTTTTCCAGAAAGTGCTTGCGGAACTTCGAGACCTTTGGCGCGACGACCGCGCGGCAGTATGGCTGCGACGGGTTGTTCTCGAAATAGTTTTGATGATAGTCCTCCGCCGGATAGAAGACTTCAAGCGGCACGACCTCCGTGACGATGGGCGAGTCCCAGATGCCCGCGGCTGTGATTTCGGCAATGACTTTGTCGGTGGTCTCACGCTGTTCGGGCGAATGGTAGAAGACAGCCGAGCGGTACTGCGTGCCCACGTCTCCGCCCTGCCGGTTCAGGGTCGTCGGGTCGTGGATGGTGAAGAAGACTTCGAGCAGCTCGCGGAACGAGGCTGCTTCGGGGTCGAAGGTAATCTGCACGACCTCTGCGTGACCGGTCGTTCCATCGCAGACCTGCCTGTAAGTCGGGTTCGGTGTTTGACCGCCCGCGTATCCCGACACGACGCGCTCGACGCCGCGCAGCTCTTTGTAGACGGCCTCAAGGCACCAGAAGCAACCGCCCGCGAGCGTCGCCGTTTCTCTGTTTTGATTCGTACTCATCGTTTCTTCAAACGTCTTCCCTTTGGTGTTGAAATGCGTCTTTGGATTATACCGCGACGCGGAGAAAAGAGATGCACCGCCGCGAGCCGTTTTCCGTCCGACCGGACTCCGGAATGCCTTGCGCGAACGGCGTGCGCTCCGCGAAAATCTCAGGCGACAATCATTTCGGCTGCGTCTCGCGCGCACGCGCCCCGAAAACAATTTGCACGGAGGTGTCGGATGTCCTTTAGACAGTTGGTGAGGATTTTATTCTGTCCGGTTGCGCTCGCCTGCGTGCTGGCTTTGTCCGCGCCGGTCGCGGGGCAGTCTGAGAGGAAGGGCGTCGAGTCGGAGTCTAAGGCCGTCGAGTTGGAGTCGAAGCTTCGCGCGCTCATCGACGCGAGCGGTGCGGAGACGGTGGCCGTCGCCTTCCGCGACTTGGGTGACGGGCGCGAGTTGTTCATCAACCCCGGCGTCAGTTTCCACGCCGCGAGCACGATGAAGTTGCCGGTGATGCTCGAAGTCTACCGAGAGGCGCGCGACCACATGCTCTCGCTCGATGAGCGCCTGCCGGTAAAGAACGAGTTCAAATCAATCGCCGACGGAAGCAGCTTCTCCGTCTCTTCCGAGGACGACTCCGAGCACACGCTCTACCAGAAAATCGGCGGGACTGTGACGGTGCGCGAGCTTGTCCGGCTGATGATTACAGAGAGCAGCAATCTCGCCACCAACATTCTCATCGAGCGCGTGACGCCCGCGCGCGTGATGGAACTCCTGCGGCGTCTGGGCGCGCGCAATATGAAGGTGCTGCGCGGCGTCGAGGACGGAAAGGCTTTTGAGCGCGGTCTGAATAATACGACGACGGCGCGCGACCTCTTCGTCCTGCTGCGAGCCGTCGCGGAGGGGCGAGCCGTCTCGCGCGCGGCGTCTCGTGAAGTGGCCGACGTGCTCGCGGGGCAGAAGTTCAACGAAGGCATCCCGGCGGGGCTTCCTGCGGGCGTGCGCGTCGCACACAAGACCGGCTCCATCACGAAGATCGAGCACGACGCAGGCATCGTCTATCCACCCGGACGCAAGCCCTACCTCCTCGTCGTGCTTGTCCGAGGCATCGCGGAAGAAGCGCGCGCGCACCGCCTCATCGCAGACATCTCGCGCGCAGTCTACGAGAGCGTAACGGAAGCCCGACCGTAAGGGAGGGCGTGCAGCCTTGGGATAAGATGTGAGCAACTTGCGCCGCTCGTCGGCGTATTAAAGACTTAACGCCCGCGTCGAACTTTAGACGAGATAACGCGTCGAACTTTAAACAGCAAACCTTAACCGGCAGAAGAAGAGAGACGATGCCCGACTCGATAGAAGTATTACCGCCGACCGAAGAAGTATTGCCAACAGCCAAAGCCGCCACGACGGTTGAACCGGGCTTCTTCGCGGCTGTCCGCGAGGCGGTGCGCGGCGCGCGCCCGAGCTACGACTACACCGAAGGGTCAATCGGGCGCGCGATCCTCCTGCTCTCCGTCCCGATGGTTCTGGAGATGGTGATGGAGAGCGTCTTTGTCGTATGCGACGTGTTCTTCGTCGGGCGGCTTGGCAAGGAGGCCGTCGCCACCGTGGGGCTGACGGAGTCGATGATGACCATCGTCTACACGCTGGCTATCGGGTTGAGCATCGGCGCGATGGCGATGGTCGCGCGAAGAACCGGCGAGCACGACCCGGAAGGCGCGGCGCACACAGCGGCGCAGGTTCTCGCGCTCGGCCTCGGCGTGTCGCTCACAATCGGAGTGGTCGGAATCATCTTCGCCCCGCGTCTGCTCGGGTTGATGGGAGCCGAAGCCTCGGTCGTTGAGCGCGGGAGCGGGTTCACGCGCGTGATGCTCGGCTGCAACGCGTCGGTCGTGATGCTGTTCCTCATCAATGCGATCTTTCGCGGGGCGGGTGACGCGGCGGTCGCGATGCGCGTGCTGTGGCTCGCCAACATCATCAACATCTTGCTGGGGCCGTGCCTCATCTTCGGGCTGGGGCCTTTCCCCGAATTGGGTGTGACGGGCGCTGCCGTGGCGACCAGCATCGGGCGCGCGACGGGCGCTCTCTTCGCCTTCTCGAAACTCTGGCGCGAGGGCGGGCGCGTCACGCTCGCACGTCGCCACTTCCAGTTAGACGCGGCGCTCATGGCGCGGCTCGTGCGTCTGTCGGGGACGGCGACCTTTCAGGTCTTCGTCGGCATGGCGAGCTGGATCGGGCTGACGCTCATCCTCGCACGCTTCGGGAGCGCAGCCGTCGCGGGTAACACCATCGGGCTGCGCGTCATCATGTTCGCGCTGCTGCCTTCGTGGGGAATGTCGAACGCTGCCGCCACGCTCGTCGGCCAGTCGCTCGGCGCGGGCAAGCCCGAGCGGGCCGAACGCGCGGTCTGGCGCGCGGGCTTCTACAACATGATCTTTCTCGGTTGCATCGGTCTGGTCTTCATCGTCTTTGCCGACCAGATAGTCAACATCTTCACGCACGCGGCGGCAGGCCCCGAAGTGCAGAGCTACGGTGTGGACTGCCTGCGCATCATCTCGTGCGGCTTTCTCTTCTACGCCTATGGCATGGTCTTGACGCAGAGCTTCAACGGAGCGGGCGACACGCGGACGCCGACCATCATCAACGTCTTCGTCTTCTGGCTCTGGGAGATTCCGCTCGCATACACGCTCGCTATCGTCTTCCGCATGGGGCCGCGCGGCGTCTTCCTCGCCGCCGCCATCGCTTTCTCGACGCTCGCGGTCGTCAGCGCGATCTTTTTCCGGCGCGGTCGCTGGAAGACGAAGAGGGTGTAACATCCGTTGGGCAAGGAGGCGAGTTGACCCATGTTCGATAAACTGGTCGAGCAGAAGATTCGAGAGGCGTTGGCGGCGGGCGAGTTCGACAACTTGGAAGGCCGTGGTCGCCCCGTCAATCTCGACGCATACTTCGCCACGCCCGAGGAGCTGCGTGCCGCCTACGCCCTGCTCAAGAATGCGAACGTCCTGCCGGAAGAGGCGCAAGTCTTGAGGGAGATCGACGAACTCGGCGCGAAGCTCGCAGACTGCCGCGACGATGCCGAACGCGAGCGTCTCAAGCGCGCCGTCATCGACCTCAAGCTCAAATACGACCTGCTCGTCGAGCATAACCGCAGCCGACGACGCTAGTCGTGATGCAGAAGCCCGACCGTCAGGGAGGGCGTAAGCGAAAGGAGAAGGGAAGAATGAGGAGAGGGGCGCACTCTTAACTTCCGCCTTTCCCTCCCGCTTAACTTTCTCCTTTCTCCCTTCGCCTTTCCTCCATCGCATACGCCCTCCCTGACGGTCGGGCTTCTGCCCCAGTTCCGGCTATTTCCGGTGATTTTCGCCGTCGGGATTATTTCTGAAACCTTCCACGCGGGTCTGCCACTAACTAGCGGTAAGAGACGATGAAGCGGCTGACGATGAACATGATGAGCTTAGAATTGGGTCAGCCGGGCGTACACGCTGGGGCCTTGATGAACAGTACAGAGGAACTGGTGGCGCGCGTCCGTGCGGGCGACGAGGAGGCTTTCCGCCTCATCTTCAATCGCTATTCGCGACCCATCCTCAGCTTCATCTTTGACATGGTCGGCGACCGCACGCTGGCCGAAGACCTTGCGCAGGAGACCTTCGTCCGCGCCTTCCGGGGCTTAGGCACACTGCGCGAAGAGACGAAGCTCTCGACTTGGCTCTTTGCCATTGCGAAGAACGTCGCACGCGAGCAACTGAGATCGCGCCGCCGTCAAGAGGGAAACGTCGAGATTGACGGCGAGCCGGCCTTCGAGCTTCACGACCACGCAAGGACGCCTTCGGGCGCACTGCTCGACAAGGAGTTGAGCGGGGTTATTCAAGATGCTCTGATGAAGCTCGACGAGGACAAGCGGACGGTCTTCACTTTGAAAGTTTTGCAGCAGCACAGCTACGAAGAGATAGCGGAGATCACGGGCTTCTCCGTCGGCAAGCTGAAGACGGACTTGCACCGCGCGCGCGCCGAGATGCGACGCCGCATCGGCCCGTACCTGGGGGGTGAACAGTGATGAGATGTGAAGATTGTCTCCCGCTGATTGAAGAATATTTCGACGGAGAGGTCGAGGAGCGCTCAGCCTTAAAGATGCGCGCGCATCTCTCGATGTGCGCGACCTGCGCCGCCGCGCTCGACGCGCTCTCCTTCGAGCAGGAGATTTACGCGCGCTACGACCGCGAACTCGAAGTCGCGCCCGCGCTCTGGTCGCGCATCAGCGCCGAGATCGCACGCGAGCCGCAGCCCGGGAACCCTGCCGAAGGGCATCCCTTTCTAAGTCGCCTGCGCGACCGTCTGGCCGCCACGCTCGGCGCACACAACCTGCGCCCGGCGTTCGCCGCCTCGCTCGCGCTCCTCTTCGTCGCCATCGTCGCGGGCGCGCTGTGGCTCGCATATGTCCGTCGCCCCGCCGCGGCCAACAACGAACTGGCCGCCAACGTGCCGGACAACAGCGTGCCCGTTAAGCCAATCTCCGCCGCACCTGTTCGCAGTGGCGACGTTGCCCCGTTCGCGGTCATTCCGGATGAAGGCCCGTTCGCCGAGTCGGTGGGACATCAGAATGAAGGTCTTCAGGGCAGGATGGGCGTGCGCGCAGGAGAGTTGAAGATCATTCCCGCCGCGGGCGCGCGCACTCCCGACGAAGATGTAATGCAGGTGCTGGCCCGTGCATCCATGCCACAGGCAAACGGCAACACTATCGTCATCAAGGCGGACGAACACTCCGGACAGGGAACAGACCCGACCATTTTCGTCAACACCGCGAGCGCCGACCGAAGCGTGGCGACCTCCGACGCGCGGATGCTCGACTCGGGCGATGAGGCTCTGGCGCGGCACGTCGAGCAGACGCAGATGCTCCTGCGCTCGTTCAAGAACGCGCGGCCCGCCGCGGCGGATGACGACACGGTCAACGTCGCCTACGAGCGGAGGCTCTCGCGCAAGCTCCTCGCCGAGAACTCGACGCTCCAGCTCGACGCCGAGACGCGCGGCGACAAGGACACCAAGCGGGTGCTCGACTCCATCGAGCCGTTCCTGCTCGACATCGCGAATCTGCGTGACCAGCCGTCGCGCGAAGAGGTGCGCTCGATCAAGGAGCGCGTGAGGAAGAACGAGATTATCGCCGCGTTGCAGGTTTACTAGGGGGCGGACGAAAGCGTCCCGGCCATCTCGAACTCAAAATTAAGTAAGGAAGAAAAAGCTAAGTAAGGAAGAAAAAGCCATGATTCACTCGAACATTTGCAATAAGATTCAGACACCGGGGCTTGCCGTCCTCTTGCTCGCCGCCGCCGGACTTGCGCTTGCGCTCGCCCCTGTACGCGTCAATGCGCAGGCGCGCGAGATGCTCAACCGACTCGTCCAGACGCAGAATAACTCCGACCCGGCCATGCGCGCTCTAGACCAGGCGCGCAGCATGATCGACGAAGGCAAGTGGGCGCAGGCCGCCGCGACCTTCGACCGCTTTCTAGCGCAGTACCCTTCGGACAAAAACGTTGACGCCGCGCTCTACTGGCTCGCCTACGCTTACAGCAAGCAGAACAATTATCAGAGGGCATACGACTCTCTGGCGCGTCTGCTCCAGGCGTACCCGCGCTCGAACTGGGCCGACGACGCGAAGGCGCTGCGTCTTGAAGTGCTCGCGAAGATCAACCCCGGCGCGGTCGCAGACGTGCCGGACGAGGGCGACGTTGACCTTCAAGTCATCGCGCTCAAGACTCTCTGCGAGAACGACAAGGCGAGCTGCTCGGCGCGCGTGGCCGAGGTACTCAGAGCGAACAAGCCTGTGCGACTGAAGGAAGCGGCCATCATCCTTCTGGGCCGCTACGGCGGCACGGAGGCCGTGCCCTCGCTCATCCAGATGTCGCGCTCTGAGTCAGACCCGAAGCTTCGGATGCGTGCCATCCGTGCCTTGGGCAGCACGAACGACGAGCGTGGGCTTGAGGTGCTGCGTGAGATAGCGATGGGCCCGACCTACGAGGACGAAAGCCCGACCGACTCAGCCGTCCACGCACTCGTCGAGCACGAAAGCCCGCGCGCCGTCCCAATCATCGGCGACGTGGCGATCAACGGTAAGAACCTGCGCGCACGCACACACATCATCGAGCTGGTGAGCAGCCGCCGGCGCGGCGACGACGTAGTGGATCAGTTGTTCCGCATCTACGACACCGTGCCCGAGCTTCAGGTCAAGAAGTACGTCCTCGCGGGCTTAGGCAATCGCAAAGACCCGCGCGCCATGGTCAAGCTCTCCGAGGTGGCGCGCAGCGCCGGAGACCTTCAGCTTCGCGCGCAGGCCATCCGCACCATCGCCAATCACGGCGAGGGGCCGAGCCTCGACCTTCTGCTTCCGCTCTACGATACGGAGCGCGACAACGACCTCAAGAACGTACTGCTCGAAGCCTTCGGCCAGTATCAGGATCAGCGCGCTTACCTCAAGCTTGAGCAGGTCGTGCGCAATCCGTCTGAGCCTATCGAGCGACGCAAGACCGCTATCCAGATGCTCAGCCGGAGCAAAGACCCGCAGGTGCTCAGGTTCCTCGAAGACATGCTCAAGTAGCGCCCGCGCTTCCGGCAAAAAGAGATGGAGTGATAATCCGATGCTCGCAGTGATAACCCTTATCTGGCTCGCCTTCATGCCGGTCTCAATGCTCGCGCAACAGGAGCAGAGCCTGACGCCCGTGCAGAGCTTCACGCCCGTGCAAGGCTCGACGCTTCAGGCCAAACAGGAGGCAGCCGTCTCGCAGGCCGCAGCCGCGCGGCAGGCGCGCTTCTGGACGGCCTACTCATTCGACGTGCGCCCCGGCGTCGCCGTCGATGTCGAGTTCGTCAGCGACGACGGGCGCTTTCAGATGAACGGCAACTGGGAGATGAGTGACTCGGGGCTTGTCCTGAACTACCCCGGTCTTGAGACGCGAAGCCTCGGCGTCTTCGCCCTGCGCGACTCGACGGGACTGGTCGAGCGCGTAGAGATTTATAATCTCGCGCGCCGACACGAGTACGCGAGCTATCCCGTCTACTGGATGGGGCGCGTCTCGAACGAGGAGAGCCTCGGCTTCCTGCGCACCGTCGCCGAATCGAACAAGTCCACCGAGCTTGCAGCCGACGCCGTGAGCGCCATCGCCTTACACGACGACCGGCGCGTGCCCGAGGTGCTGCAATCAATCGCGCGCACCAACACCTCCCAAGACGTGCGTGCCCGCGCCGTCCGGGCGCTCGGCGACCCGCCCATCGCTGACGGGACGCGCGAGTATCTGGGTCAGCTCGCGCGAGACGAGCGCGAGTCGTTGGAAGTGCGGCGCGCGGCCGTTAACGCCTACGGGCGCAGCCGCGATGCACAGGCGCTCTCATTCCTGCAAAGCCTCTACGGCTCGCTCACGAACCGAGACCTGCGGCGCAGCGCCCTCGCACAGATCGCCCGCAACGAGAACCGCACGGCGGCTGTCGCCTTCCTCATACGCGTCGCGACGCAGACGGATGCCGAACAGGAGCTTCGACGAATGGCCGTCGCGCGCCTCGGCGAGATCGCGGGCGAGCAGGCGCTCGGCACGCTCAAGCAGACGGCCACGAGCAACGACGCCGACACAGAGCTTCAGAAGCAGGCCGTCACGGCCATCGCTCGCCGCCCCGCCGCCGAGTCCGTCCCGCTGCTCATCCAAATCGCACGCACCCACGCCAAGCCCGAAATCCGCAAACACGCCTTCGTCCTCCTCGGACGCACGAACGACCCGGCGGCGGTCGAATTTCTCAAGAGCGTTTTGATGAAGTAGGAATAGTAGACAGTAGACAGTAGACAGTAGACAGTAGACAGTAGAAAAACTTTCACTATCGAATCGTCAGGGTGAAAGCGCAACGTCCAACACGCGGAGCGCTACTGACTACTGACTACTGACTACTGCTTTCCCCCTTCCGCCTTCATCCTTTAAACTGGCGGCATGGCGGTTCTGGAGATTACCGAGTTCCCCGAAAAAATTTTGAAGCAGGTGGGCGGCGCGGTCGAGCGGTTCGACGCAGGGTTGGAGCGGCTCGTCTCGGACATGTTCGAGACGATGTACGCCGCCGAGGGCGTGGGGCTTGCCGCGCCGCAGGTGGGCTTGAGCCTGCGCCTCTTCGTGATGGACTGCGAGGGGCTGAAGCTTGTGGCCGCCAACCCCTTGATCGTCTCCGCGGAGGGCGAGCAGGAGGGCGAGGAGGGCTGCCTCTCGGTCGGCAAGATTCACGCGCAACTGAAACGCGCGGCACGCGTCCGCCTGCGCGCGCAGGACTTGAAGGGACAGTGGTTCGAGCAGGAGGCCGAAGGGCTTGCGGCGCGCTGCTTCCTGCACGAGACGGATCACTGCGACGGCTTTCTCTTCCTCGACCGCCTCTCGCCGCTCAGGCGCGACATGGTCAAGCGCCGCTTCCAGAAGGTAAAGCGTTGGCGCTGAAGTTCGACCGCGCGCCGCTGCGTTCACATCGGAATATCACATATCGTTTTTAAATCCCGAGCTTCGGAAGGACGACTGATGAAAACGCAACTGTCGATACTCTTCCTTATACTCGCCTGCGTGGCTGCGTGCGCGCACGCGACGGCACAGACGCGCAAGCCTGTGAAGACCACCCATCTTCAGAACAAGGCAGCCGCGGGGCAGAAGACGCAGGACACGGACGCGCCAAAGCATCCTCTGAGCGAAGAACAGAAGCGCGCTATTCGTTCGATCCTGACGAAGGCGAAGCTGGAGGGCGTGCCGCTCGCGCTCATGGGCGCGCAGGGCGCGAAAGAGTTCGACGAGAACATTCTGTCTGAGACGCCGAGTGCGGAGTCGGATCAGAAGGCGACGAGGAAACTTCTGGACGGTCTTGCCGGAGTGGCCGAGCTGCGGCTTCAGACCATCAGGGACGTGGTCGCACTGCTCACGCCCGAGCAGAAACAGTTGCTCCGTGCGGAGATGTCGAAACCCGGCACGCCGACGGCGCTGCTGGAAGTGCTGGCGCGCGTCTTCAAGTTGCCGGAAGAGTGATCCGGACTCGGTCGATGCTCGAACATCAACTCAAGCCGCACTTCCAGGCACTCGCGCGGTTTCATTCGACGAAGGCGCTCGCCGCCTCGCCGCTCTACGCGCGCCTGCGCGAAGAGGTCGAGCGCGTGCTCGACGGCGTCGAGTGCGAAGACTTCACGCCGCCCTCGGACAGGGAAGCGTCGAGCGCGGCGAACTGCGCCATACGCGCGACCGCATGGAACATCGAGCGCGGCAGCCGTCTCGAAGAGATCATCCGCGTGCTTCGCGAGCACCCTTTGATGAGCCGGAGCGATGTGCTGCTGCTGACCGAGCTTGACTACGGCATGGCGCGCTCGGGGAATCGACACGTCGCGCGCGAGATAGCCCGTGCGCTCGGGATGAGCTACGCGTTCGCGCCGTGCTACATCAATCTGAGCAAGGGGAGCGGGCTGGAGAGCGGCGCGGAGGGCGAGAACGCTCTGGCGCTTCACGGCAACGCAGTTCTTTCGCGCTGGCCCGTCCGGCGCGCGTTCTCGGTGGCGCTGCCGAACGGCAAGGACAAGATGAAGGGACGTGAGAAGCGTCTGGGCAGACAGCGCGCGGTGGTCTGCGAGATTGAGCACACAACGGGGCCGTTCCGCGCGGTGAGCCTGCACCTCGACGCGCATTCGAGCCAGAGGCATCGCCAGCGACAGATGACGGTCGTGCTCGACTTCCTCGAAACTCTTGAGCCTTCTTTACCCGTCCTCGTCGGCGGCGACTGGAACACCTCGACCTATAACTCGCGCCGCGCCGTCTACTCAATCGTCGGTTTCGCGCGCCGTGTGCTGATGGGCGTTGATCACTTCATCGAGAACCATTACTTGAAACCCGACCGCTGGTTCGAGCGCGGACTGTTCCGCGAACTAGAACGGCGCGGCTTCAGCTACGCCGAGCTGAACGAGCCGGGCGCGGGCACGCTCCATTACGATGTGAAGGATTTGGCGGCGAACACGAACATGGGCGAGTGGGTGCCACGCTGGTGCTTCTGGTGGCTTGAGTGGGCGCTCAGGGGTCACGGCGGGCGCTGCTCGCTCAAGCTCGACTGGTTCGCGGGCAAAGGGGTTATGCCTGACGCGTCGGAGCCACCGCGAGTCGTCGGAGCCTTACGGGGCCGCGCTGGCGAGGTGCTCTCCGACCACGACCCCATCATGCTCGACTTCCGTTTAGAGAAGAGTTGAGAAAGAACCCTACCAGTGACTTGCCTTCGTCCCGTCTCTGCTCCTCAAACTTATCCTATCCGGCAAGCCCGTATGAGAGACTTTAAAATCGCTTCTCAATCTTCGTCCGCCGCGAGCGCCCTGTAGGCCGCGCCCGCGGCAAGCCCGCCGAGGAGATACCAGGCGACGGTCATCAACTGCGTCTTGGATGAAGTGTGCGAGGGCTGGCGACCGAGGCCGAGGGGTTCGGGGAGAAAGACCGCGCCGAGTCCGGCGGCGAGTCCCAAGAGCGCGCCGTTACGCACTGCGTCTTCTGAATCGCCGACGCCGACCAGACCGTAGTAGATCGAGTTCGAGACGATGTCGCCCACGAGCGCCGCTTCATGCAGAGGGATGGGCGGCTCAACGTCCACGGCGCGCATCGTCTTCGTGATCGCACGCATCCCGACGACATCCATGCGCGGCGCATCGTCGATGTATCGACGTGCCGTCTCGTGAATCAGCGTGAGCGCGCACGCACCCACCAAACCACTCCCCAGAGCCTTCAGCATTCTCGTTTGCCCTCCGTCAGTTGTTCCGGCCCCATTTGCCGACCGCCCTACCCTCTCTTACCCGTTTAATGTTGCGGAAGTGTCAAAGCGCCTCACGAATCTTAAGTGAGCCTTTCAAAATCGCCACAGAGACACAGAGACACAGAGTTTAAGAATGAAAGAATGTCCGACAGTCCCTTCTCTTATTTCTCCGTGTCTCTGTGGCTAACTTTCGATTTTCTTAACCTCTCACTCGTCCCGCTCTTCGAGCCTGAACCAGTAGAAGCCCCACGGCGCGAGCGCGAGTTGGTAAAGCTTCGGCGTGACGGCGGGGAAGCGCGTCTTGCCGAGCATCTCGACGGGCGTGCGTCCGTCGAACTCCGAGAGGTCAAGCTCGACGGGCTGCGCGAACTGCGAGAGGTTGAAGACGCAGAGCACCGTCTCGCCCTCGCCTTCGCGGAGGAAGGCGAAGATTTTGCGATTCTCCGGCTTGACGAAGCGCATCGTGCCGCGACCAAAGACGTGATGCTCCCTGCGCACAAGAATCATCTGCCGCATCCAGTTCAGAAGGCTTGCGTCGTATCGCATCTGCGACTCGACGTTGACTGACTGGTAGCCGTAGACCGGATTGTTGATGACCGGAAAGTAGAGACGTTCAAAGTCGGCCTTCGAGAATCCGGCGTTGCGGTCGGGAGACCATTGCATCGGCGTGCGTACGCCGTCGCGGTCGCCGAGGTAGATGTTCTCGCCCATGCCGATCTCGTCGCCGTAGTAGAGGAACGGGCTGCCCGGAAGACTGAAGAGAAGGGCGTGCAGCAACTCGATGCGGCGGCGATTGTTGTCTAAGAGCGGCGCGAGTCGCCGGCGGATGCCGACGTTTAAGCGCATGCGACGGTCTTTCGCGTACTCGTTATAAAGATAGTCGCGCTCCTCGTCCGTCACCATCTCCAGCGTCAGCTCGTCGTGGTTGCGCAGGAACATGCCCCACTGGCAGTTCGAGGGGATGCCGGGCGTGCGTTCGAGTATCTCGACGATGGGCCGCCTGTCCTCCTGACGGAGGGCCATGAAGAGGCGCGGCATGATCGGGAAGTGATAGCCCATCTGAAACTCGTCGCCCTCGCCGAAATACTCGACCACGTCCTCGGGCCACTGGTTCGCCTCCGCGAGCAGGAGCGCCGACGGGTAGCGCTTTTCGACATGCGCGCGCAGGCGTTTGAGGAAGGCGTGCGTTTCGGGGAGGTTCTCGCAGTTCGTGCCTTCGCGCTCGAAGAGGTAGGGCACGGCGTCGGCGCGGAAGCCGTCGATGCCGAAGTCGAGCCAGTAGTCCACCACGTCGAGCATCGCCTGCTGCACATCGGGGTTGTCGTAGTTGAGGTCTGGTTGATGGGAGAAGAAGCGATGCCAGTAGAAGCCTTTTGCGTTCTCGCACCAAGTCCAGTTCGACTTCTCCGTGTCGGTGAAGATGATGCGCGCCTCCTTGTAGCGTTCGGGCGTGTCGCTCCACACGTACCAGTCGCGCTTCGGCGAGTCGGGCGCGCGGGAAGCCTCTTTGAACCAGGGGTGCTGGTCGGAGGTGTGGTTGACGACGAGGTCTGTGATGACGCGTATGCCGCGCGCGTGTGCGGCGTCGATGAAGAGGCGAAAGTCTTCGAGCGTGCCGTACTCGGGGAGGATTGAGTAATAGTCGGCGATGTCGTAGCCGCCGTCGCGCAAAGGCGAAGCGTACATCGGCAGCAGCCACAGGCAATCGACGCCGAGCCATTCGAGGTAGTCGAGCTTTTCAGTCAGCCCGCGAAAGTCGCCCACGCCGTCGCCGTTCGAGTCGTAGAAGCCGCGCACGTAAATCTCATAGAAGACCGCGTCTTTGAACCAAAGGGGGTCGTCGCGGAGTTTGCCCGTCTCGGCCATCAAGTCTGAAGCCCTTCCTTGTCCATGTTGGTGTTTCGATTGAACTGAAAGATAGCGGCAAGACGGCGTTGAAGGCAAGTAAGGAGTGAAGAGTGATAAGTGAAGAGTGATAAGTGAAGAGTGATAAGTGATAAGAAAGAGCAAGCCGATTTTCTTATCACTTATCACTCTTCACTTATCACTCCTTCTGTGGTTATCCACAGAGGGCTGTCGCGAGTATGCACGCCGCCTGACTGTCGTCGCCCGTCTCGTCGGGTCGCCCGTGTTCGGGTGATAATCCGCGACGCGTTGGCCGGGAAGCGGCTCGCCGTTGCCGCGTTGAAAACCACGTGAGGCGGCGTGGGATTTAAAGGAAGACGGCGGTAGTGCCCGGCACGAGTAAGGAAGAGCGGCGGCGGGGCCCGGCGCGTGTGACAACCGGGTCGCCGCCTCGGTCGAAGGAAAATGCGAGACAATTCTCGGTCGAAGGAAAATGCGAGACAATTTTTGACAGCCGTGTTAGCTTAAGCGCGCCCGACTTTGTAATTCAATCCGCCCGAGTTATCTAAAGGATGCGACCCCCTCTGCGTCTAATTCTCGGTCTCGTCAGCGCCGCCGCGCTCTCCCTCTTCGCAGCCTGCCGCCAGCCCGCCGCACGCGCCGATGCCTTAAGCGTGGCGCGCACCGCGAATGTGGCGAGTACCGCGACGACGGTCGAGCCGCGTTGGAGCGACTCGGACTCGGACGGCATACCAGACCGCGTGGAGCTGCGCTCGTTCGGCGACCGCGAGAGCTTTCGGAAGTGGTTCACCGCAATCGTCGAGGCGCAGTTCTACCAGACGAGCAGGCAGTGGAACGAAGACCAGCGCGACTGCGCCGGTCTCGTCCGCTTTGCGTGGCGCGAGGCGTTGCGCGCGCACGACCGCGCGTGGCTGCTGCGAATGGGCGAAGCTTACGACCCCGTCGCGCCCGACGTGCGCGCCTACACACTGGAGCGCAGCCCAGTCGGCGAAAAACTTTTCCGCACCGCCGCGGGCCCCTTCGACGAGTCGAACCTCTCGGACGGAACCTTCTCCGAGTTCGCCGACGCGCGCACGCTCAAGGAGTTCAACAGCCGCTTCATTGGCCGCGACGCGGCCCGCGCAGAGCCGGGCGACCTGCTCTTCTTTCGTCAACCCACGGCTCGGAATTACCCGTACCACGTCATGGTCTTTCTAGGCCGCACGCGCCTGGACTCCGAAGGCGCGTCCGACTGGGTCGTCTACCACACCGGCTCGACGCCCGCGGACTCCGGCGAGGTCAGAAAGGTTCGGCTCTCTGTGCTCGCACGCCACCCCGACCCGCGCTGGCGTCCCGTCGTCAGCAACAAAAACTTTCTCGGCTTCTACCGGCTCAGGATTCTGGAATGAGAGGAAGTAGACAGTAGACAGTAGACAGTAGTCAGTAGAAAACCTTTATGAATCGTGAAGGTAAAGTGAAAACGCTGACGCACGCGATGCAGAGCCTACTGACTCCGCGATGCAGAGCTACTGACTACTGTCTAATGCAGACCCTACTGACTATTAACCACTGTCTAATGCGGAGTCTACTGTCTACTGTCTACTGACTACTGTCTACTTCTGGAGGACTTATGTCCCGTCGCTCGCTGCTCACGTCCATCGCGGTCTATGTGGCCGCCGCCGCGCTCGTCCTCGGCTTCGTCGTGCTGCGCGTGAAGGCGCGTTACAGCTTCGCGGCGCAGGCCGCGCCGGAGTCTCTGCCCTATGCGGGGCGCACGCCCGAGCCGCCCGACCCGCACGCCAAGCCCTTCTTCTCGCTCCACACCAGCCGCACGTACGCGACGACCGACCGCGCGCGCGTCTGGGTCAACTATCGCGGCGTGGACGCGCTCGACTTCCGCGTCTACAAGGTCAAAGACCCTGTCAAGTTCTTTCGCGGACTCGATAATCCGCATCAAGTGGGCGAGGAAGAGGAGGCCGAAGTCGGGAAGACCGTCGAGCGCAAACCCACCTTTCTCGAACACCTCCGCCAGTTCAAGAGCTGGGTCTACGGCGCGTTCAAGACCTATGTTCGCCAGCAGCTACAGAACCAGTCGCGCAAAGGCTTCAATCAACGCTTCCGTCCCGAAGAGGACGACACGAGCAACCGCACGCCTCTGGATGTTTCGACAGACTTCGCGCGCGTGCCGCTCCTCAATCCAGACCAGATGGTCACGAGCTGGCGCGAAAAGCTCCCGCCGCTCGAAGACGTGTACGACCGCCGCATGATCTCTCTCGGCAAGCGCGAGCCGGGCGTCTATCTCGTCGAGGCCGTCCACGACGAACTGCGCGCCTTCGGCATCCTCATCGTCTCAGACCTCGCCACCGTGCAGAAGACCTCGCACGACGGCTCGATGCTCGTCTACGCCGTCGAGCGCAACTCCGGCCAGCCGCGCGAAGGCGTCAACGTCTTGGTCATTCGCAAGAAGAACGACGTGACCTCGGGCGCGACCGACAAGCAGGGACTCCTGAAGTTGAAGGTCGAGCAGAAGAAGCCCGCCGCGAGCAAAGGCGGCGAGGAGGACGAGGAGCCTGCCGAGACCGAAGCTGAAGGGACGGGAGAGACACAGATGTCCGACTCGTACCTCGTCATGGCTTCGCAGGGCGACAACTTCGCCATCTCCGACCTTGAGTCTTACTACTTCGGCGGCGGAGGCGACGGCGAGGAGGGCGACAGCGGCACTAGCTCAGACCTGACGAGCCTGCTCTACACAGACCGCCCCGTCTATCGCCCCGAGCAGAAGGTCTACTTCAAGGGCATCCTGCGCACGCGCACCGACTCGGGATACAAAGTGCCCTCGGGCAAGACCGTCTCCGTCACGGTCACAGACCAGGACGGCGCGACCATCTACGAACAGGACTTGCCTCTCTCCACGCGCGGCACATACAGCGGCGAGCTTGATCTGCCCGAAGAGACGCCGCTCGGCTACTACAACATCAACGCCTCAATCGGCGACTCTTCCGCCACCGGCTCCTTCGAGGTGCAGGAGTATAAGAAGCCCGAATACAAGGTCAAGGTAACGACGCCGCAAGCCTTCATCCACGCGGGCGAGAAGACACACTTCACAGTCTCGGCCAACTACTTCTTCGGCTCGCCCGTCACGCACGCCTCGGTCAAATATAACGTCTACCGCTCGCGCTATTACGGCTGGTGGCGCGGCGAAGGCGAAGGCGGAGGCGACGACGCGGACGAGTTCGGCGCAGACCCGACCGCAGACGAGAGCAGCGACTCTTCCGGCAGCTCCGGCGACGACATGGTGCTCGAAGGCGAAGGCAAGCTCGACGCGCAGGGCCGCCTCGACGTGGACTTCGCAGTCCCGCAGGCCGACCCGAAGGACACTTGGGATTACAGCTATCGCCTCGAAGCCGAAGTCACGGACGCCGCGCGCCGCGCGACGACCGCCAGCGCTTCGTTTACTGGCGTGCGCAGTAACGTCGTCGCCTACGCCTACCCGGACAGCTACGTCTACAGTCAGGGCGACGCCGCACGCATCAACGTCAAGGCCAACGACCGCGAAGGCCGCCCCATTCAGACACGCGTCAAGCTCACCTTCTTCGACCGCCGCTGGCAGAAGGTCGTCAAGAAGACTGAGGACGGCTATGAGTACCCCGACTATGAGGTGAAGGAGAAAGAGCTTTCTTCCGCCGACGTTGACACGAACGCGCAGGGCGAAGGCGCGATAGATTACACTGCGCCCGCGCCGGGCAGCATCCTCATCAAGACGACAATTGAAGAGGCGGGTAAGCCCGTCGTGATGGAGGCCGGTTATCTCTGGGTGGCCGACCACAACGGCCAATGGGCTGACGTGTCCTACGAGGACGAGAGCGAGATCAAGCTCGTCGCCGATAAGAAGTCTTACCGCCCCGGCGAGACCGCGCACGTGCTCGCGCTTCTGCCGAAGGAGAAGACGCACCTGCTGGTGACGACCGAGCTTGACGGAGTCTTGAGCGTCCGACAGATGGATGTCGGGGGCCGCGCCACCATCATCGACGTACCCATCGAGCCGCGCTTCGCGCCCAACGTCTTTCTCAACGTGACCTATGTCCGCGCGAGCGACATGAAGACGCAGGACGTGCAGCTCAACGTGCCCGCGCGCGACAAGATGCTGAACCTTCAGATCATCCCCAACAAGAAGGAGTTCAAGCCGCGCGAGACCGCATCCTACACTCTGCTTGCGCGCAACAGCGACGGCTCGCCCGCCGCCGGCGCTGAAGTCTCTCTGGGCGTCGTGGACGAGTCGATCTACAGCATCGCGCCCGAGACCACCAGCGACATCCGACGCGAGTTCTACGGCCAGCGCTACAACTCCGTGCAGACCTCCTTCTCGGTCAACTACTACTTCTCGGGCTACGCCGGGACGAAGACCATCAACCTCGCGCAGAATAAACGCGCGCGGCAGTTGGCCGACTTCAAGGACGAGTCAACGGTCAATCCGCTCGTCAGAAAGATTTTCAAAGACACGGCCTTCTGGCAGCCCGCAATCATCACGGGCGCGGACGGCAAGGCGAACGTGAAGGTTGATCTGCCCGACAATCTGACGACGTGGCGCGCGACCGCCCGCGCCGTCACGGCGGACACGCGCGTCGGCGTCGCCGTCTCAAAGGTCGTCGAGCGGAAGGATGTCATCATTCGCGTCGCGATGCCGCGCTTCCTGACGGCGGGCGACACGGTGACGCTCTCAGGCATCGTCCATAATTATCTGAAGGCCGACAAGGTGACGAAGATCACGATTGATGTTGCGGGCGCGAAGCTGCTCGACGCACCCGCGCAGACCGTGACCATCCCGAGCCAGGGCGAGTACCGCGTCAACTGGCGCGTCAATGCCCCCGCGACCGGTGACCTGAAGGTTCTGGCGAAGGCGCTCACCGACACCGAGTCCGACGCCGTCGAGACGGGCATCCCCATCGTCCCGCGCGGATTGAAGAACGCGCGCGCCGACTCGTTCGCTATCTCGGACGACGAAGCGGATAAGACCGTTACCTTAACGCTTCCCGCCAACGCCGACCCGAACGCGCGCACGCTTCGCATCGAGGCTTCGCCGTCAATCGCGGGCACGCTCTTCGGCGCGCTCGATTATTTGACGAGCTTCCCATACGGCTGCACTGAGCAGACGATGTCTTCGTTCCTGCCGAACGTCATCGTCACACAGGCTTTGCAGAACGTGCAGACGGCGACGGTCAAAGACACGAACGACATCGGCAAGAAGGTTAGAAAGGGCTTGCGCCGTCTCTACGCCTTCCAGCACGAAGATGGCGGCTGGGGATGGTGGAAGGATGACGCGACCGACGCATGGATGACCGCGTACGTCGTCGATGGGCTTGTGCAGGCCGGGCACGCGGGCTACGAGGTGGACGCGACGCGGCTTGAGAACGCCCGCGTCGCGCTACGCAAACTGCTCGAAGCAAACACGGACGGCGATGGACACCCGTTCGAGTCGGAGTCGCGCGCATACATGGCCTACGCTCTGGCCGAGAGCGGCGATGCGGATATGCGCTATCTGAACAATCTCTTCAACGAACGCGGCAAGCTCGACGCATACGGTCGCGCTCTGCTCGCGCTCGGCCTGAAAGAGCGTGGCGACGAACGACGCGCGCAAGGAGTGGCCGCGGACATCGAACGCTCCGCGAAGGGGAACGGGACGGAAGCCTTCTGGGAGACGACAGAGGCGACGGCGCTTTCGGTTAAGGCGCTGGCGCGTGTGCTGCCCACAAGCGAGGTGCTTCCAAAGGCCGCGCGCTGGCTCGTCGGCCACCGGCGTTTCGGTTACTACTGGCTCTCGACGCGCGAGACGGCCTTCGCCATCTTCGCTTTGATCGACTATGTGAAGGTGAGCAAGGAGCTTGACCCCGATTACTCGCTCGAAGTCTACGTCAACGGCCAGCAGGTCTTGCAGAAGCAGGTGACTGCGGCAGACGCTACGTCCACGCAGGCGTTCACGCTCAAGCGGACGGGCGGCGAGGTCGGGCAGACGAACGAGGTGCGCGTCGTCAAGCACGGACACGGGATGCTCTATCTCGCGACGACGCTCACGCACTACACGAACGACGAGCAGACGGCGGAGCAGGGCGTGCCGCAGCTCAAACTCCAACGCGAGTATCTGCGTCTGAAGGTCTCGGAGAAGTCGGAGGGCGGACTCGGCTGGGAGGTCGAGCCGCTCTCGGGCGAGCTGCATTCGGGCGACATCATCGTCTCGCGCCTGAGACTCGAAGGCGAGCGGGGCCAGTACATGATGATCGAAGACCCGATACCGGCGGGCTGCGAGCAGGTCGAGCAGGTGAGCGGCATCGACCTCAATCACGAAGATAAGGACTGGAGCGACTGGTACAGCGCGCGCGAGTTCCGCGACAATCGCGCCGTGCTCTTCCTCAACTACTTCGACGGCAAGGCGCAGTTCCAGTACGCCATGCGCGTGCAGGTTCCGGGACAGTTCCGCGTCGCCCCCGCGCGCGTCGAGCGCATGTACGAGCCTGACATACGCGCCAACTCGGCCTCCGGCGGGCTGACGATTCTCGACAAGTGAAGCGCCGTCAGGTTGGAAAGGACGTTCAAGGATGAGCTTGAAAAGGACGTTCAAGGATGAGCCTGGAAAGGACGTTCAGAGATGATTAAAGACACGCTCAAGACGCTCGGCGACTCGGCGCGCTCGCTCTTTCGCAACTGGCGCGGGCTGCTGCTGCTCTCCGCGCTCTACGCGGCGCTGCTCGCATGCTGTTATGTCTTCTTCTCGACGGGGCAGGCGAACGCGTGGCAGCTTGTCGTCTCGGCGTTAACGGCTCTGGCCGCGCCGCTGCTCTTCTTCGCGTTGCAAGCCGGGGTCGCAAACTTCGCGCTGCCGGACAGGACGTTCGGCGCGCTCGTGCGGGGCACGCTCAGGGACTTTCTGAAAGTGCTGCTGTTGAGTCTTCCGCTCATCGCGCTCGGCGTGCTCTTCGTCTATCTGCTCGGCAAGCTGCAAGCGTATCTGCCGAAGCCGGACGAGGCGACGCACGTCTATGTGTCGGCGACGGCGGAACCGAAGCCCGTGCCGCTCCACTGGCCGGACGCGCTTGCCTCTTCGCTGTGGCTCCTTCTGCTCGGCATCATCTTGCCGCTTCTGGCAGCGCACCTCTGGCTCTCGGCGGCGCGCGACGGATTATTGTTGACGCTTAAAAAGATTCACCGTGTCGTGGGCCGTGCGTTCCTGCCGCAGTCCATCCTCGTCTATTCGGTCGGCCTCTTCGTCTTCGGGCTGATGCCTTACTTCATTCTCTTCACGCGCACGTCCGTCTCGAACGGCTGGACGGAACTCCTCCTCTTCGGCCTCCGACTCGTGCTCGCCTTCGTCTTCACGCTCTGGGGCTGGACGATCACGCTCGGCGCGCTGGCGCGGACGACCCCCGGCGAGCCTTCCAACGTCGGGATGCCGACCGCCGATGAGTCACCCGTGCCCTCTCCAACGGTGGCGGAAGCGACGCCGGTTGTGGAGACCCCGGCACAGTTGCAGGAGTCTTAAGGCAGGATACGGCGATGCGCGCGGACAGGCGGGGATGGAAGCAAGTCATACAACAGACGAGCGCGAGCCGGCGCGAGTCGTGACGGTCGAAGGGCACGCTGCGGCTCACGTAGTCCGACGCGTAGCCTTCGCCCCTCTAGCTCGCGAAGGCCGACGCGTGACCTTCGTCTCTTTGTTTCGCTCGCTGCGCTTCCTGCAAGTCTCGCATGGGCTGGCGCACCTTTGCGTGTGCATCTTCGTGCTGTTTACGTGGACGCTGCCGGGTGTGCCCGTCGCGCGCACCGAAGCGACGACGCCCGCGCGTATGAGCGACGACGAGGCGGACGAAGTCTTGCAGCGCGCGGCGCAATCCGCGCTCGGCGGGCGCGATGGCGCAGTTCTGGTTTTAGACGCGCAGACGGGGCGCGTGCGCGCGCTCGCGGGCGGTCGCGCTGCGTTCGAGGAGGCGACGCCGCCCGGCTCCGCCGTCAAGCCCTTTACGATGCTCGCGGCACTGCGCGCAGGCACGCTCGAAGAAGACACGCGCGTCTTCTGTCGCGGCCATTACCAGCACGAAGACTTCAAGATCAACTGCTCGCACCCACGCTATCGAACGGCCTTCAGTCCCACGCAGGCGCTCGCCAACTCCTGCAACTACTTCTTCGCACGCGTCGCCGAATCGCTCGACGCAGACACATACGCGCGCACGCTCCGCGAGTTCGGCTTCGGCGCGCAGACACGCGCGGGCGACGAGCGCGAGTCCGCAGGACTTCTGCCACGTGGAAGCCCGCATGTGCCCGAGATGCTCGGCGAGAGCGAGCAGCTTCGCGTCACACCGGCGCAGCTCGTCACGGCTTACGCCGCACTCTTCAACGGCGGGCGGCTGCTCGCGCCGCAGGTCGCACGCGCCAAAGGCTTCACGCCGCGCATACGCTCGCGCATAGATGTCGCGCCCGCGCACCGCGCAATGCTCGTCGAGGGGATGCGCGGCGCAGTCGCTTACGGTACTGCCGCACGCGCCGGGCTGGCGACGCTTCCCGTATACGTCTTCGGCAAGACCGGAACCTCGACGCCGCAGGACGACTGGCGCGCGCAAGGGTGGTTCGTCGGGTTTGCAGCCGGAGAAAATCCGCCGACGGGTAAGGCTTCGGCAAGCGGCGCAGACCTCGCGGCCACGAACGTGAGGCTCGCGGTACTCGTCTTCCTCAAACGCTCGCACGGCTCGGAGGCCGCCGAACTCGCGCGCCCCGTGTTCGAGACATACGCCCGCATGCTCTCACGACAGGAAGACTCACAACTCGCCGTCAGGTCTTCCGTTGAAGACGCAGAAGGGGCGAGGCTCTCAAGCGCAGGCGACAGCCCCGTGGTGCGTGTACGTCTGACGCGTGAGGACTTGACCGTGTCACTCCCGCTCGAAGACTACGTCTTCGGCGTGCTGGCCGCGGAGGGCAGTGTCGAGACCGAGCCGGAGGCGCTCAAGGCTTTGGCGGTCGTCGCACGCACGTATGCCCTCAAGAATCTGCGGCGACATGCGCGCGACCGCTTCGACCTCTGCGACACGACGCACTGCCAGCGGTTCGCGCCCGTGCGCGACGAGAGCGCGCGGCCCGAGTTTTACGAACTCGCACACCGCGCCGTGCGCGAGACCGCGGGCGAGGTCTTGCACGACGCTTCCGGCCACGTCGCCGAGAGCTACTTCAGCGCCGCCTGCGGAGGTCGCACGGCGGACATCGCAAAACTCTGGGGCGTGGCTCACCCGCCCGCACACCTGCGGGGCGTGCGCGACGACTTCTGCGCGGGCGCGAACGAGACCTGGACGGACGTGATACCCGTCGCTCAACTGCTGCGGGCGCTGCGTGCGGACGAGCGCAGCGACGTGGGGGCGCGACTCGACGCTGTGCGTGTTGTGCGCCGCGACCAGACGGGACGGGCGGAGATGGTCGAGCTTGAAGGCGAGCGGCGGCGCATCTTGCGCGGTTGGGACTTCAAAATCATCGTCGGTCGCACGCTTGGCTGGAGCGTTCTGAAAAGTTCTCGCTTCGAGGTGGCGCGCACAGGCTCCGCATACGTCTTTCGCGGTACGGGCTTCGGCCACGGCCTCGGACTCTGCCAGACGGGCGCACACATCTCTGCCGGGCGCGGCGGCTCGTACCGTCAAATCCTCAAGCAGTATTTTCCGGGCACGAGTGTCGGCAGGACGACGGAGCCGCGTGCCTCTGATTCGGTCTCGTCACTTGATTCGGTCTCGTCACTCGATTCGGTCTCGTCACCTGATTCGGCAGTTGGTGAAGTCAGAAGCGCGGTCTTTCAAACGTCGATCTTTCAGACGGCGACTTTTCAGACGGCGACCTTTCGACCGGCAGGCTACAACACGCGGCTCGTCAACGACGACGACATGACCGTCAATGACGACGACGCAACACGCGAACTGAAAAGCTCAGTCGTCAATCTTCAATCCGCGAATCGCGTCCGTCTTACGAGCGAGCACTTCCGCGTGAGCTATCCGGCGCGGGCGGAGCGGCGCGAGGTCGAGGCGTTGATGCGGACGCTCGAAGCCGCGTATGCGGACATGTCTCGGCGTCTGGAGAGGGCTTCGCTCGGCGCTTCGCTGCCGGACATGGATGTCTTCGTGTATGAGACGACGGGCGACTTCGTCGGCGCGACGGGACAGCCCGCGTGGGTTGCCGCCGTGACCGAAGGGAAGCGAATCGAGTTTCAGCCGCTCGAAGTGCTGCGCCGCCGACGCGTGCTTTTGACGACGCCGCGTCACGAGTTTGTCCATGCCGCGCTCGAAGCCGTCGGGCGGGGACGCGCTCCACGCTGGCTCGTCGAGGGGCTGGCCGCATACGTCGCGGGCGAAGGGGCGGCGCTCGCCGGCTTCGCGCCGAAGGAGAGGATTTCGACTGACGATCTCGAACGCAGGCTCGCGCTTCCCGGCTCGCCGCAGGAAATGCGCGCTCTCTACGCCGCGGCCTACGCGGAAGTGTTCGCGCTCGTCAGGCGCGAAGGCGAGGCGGCTGTCTGGCGTCGCGCGGTGAGGTGAAAACTTTTTCGGGTTTAGTCTCTCTAAAGTTGTGCGTAAAGTTCGTTGAGGTTCACCGCAGAGGCGCTGAGGTCGCAGAGGGGGCGCAGAGGAAGGCAAGTCTCTGCGAGTCTCCGCGAACTCCGCGCCTCTGCGGTGAACCTCAAGCTGCATTGTGCTCAAGTCGTGATTTGATTTGGCCCCCGGCGAGGCTGGATAATCCGTTCGGTCTTATTCTTCAAACATGGAAGCCACTGCTCAAACTTATTCTTCGACCGCCGGGCGGAAGCGTTTCGCCGCCTATGCGTGGTTCGTGACGGCGCTGACGCTCGCGGTCATCCTGTGGGGCGCGTATGTGCGCGCGTCCGGGTCGGGCGACGGATGCGGGGCGCACTGGCCCCTGTGTAACGGCTCGGTCGTGCCCGACGCGACGCAGGCCAAGACGCTCGTCGAGTTCGCACACCGCGCGACGAGCGGCATTGCGTTCCTGCTCGTCGTGTTGCTCGTCGTGTGGGCGCTCAAGGAGTTCAGGCGCGGGCATCCCGTTCGAGGGGCCGCGTTGCTCTCGGGACTCTTGATCGTGACCGAGTCGCTCATCGGCGCGGGGCTTGTGCTGCTCAGGTACGTGGCGGATAACGCTTCGGTGGCGCGCGCCGTGTATCTTTCGGTTCACCTTCTCAACACGTTCCTGCTCGTCGCGGCGCTGGCGCTGACGGCGTGGTGGGCTTCCCGGCGAGAGTCCGAGAGGCCGCGGCTGCGTGAGTTCCTGAGCGGGCATGTGGGCGCGGCGCTGCTCGGTGCGCTGGCGCTCGGCGTGAGCGGGGCGGTCGCGGCGCTCGGGGCGACTCTGTTCCCGGAGAGCGCGGAAGGGTTTTCCGGCGTTGAAGGAATGACGCCCGCGTCGCGGCTTCTGTTCAGTCTCAGGCAGTACAGGCTGCACCCGCTGCTGGCAATTCTCGTCGGCGGCTATCTGGCTTACTTCGCCTTCGCGCTGTTGAAGAAACATGCGGACGTATGGGTGCGGCGCTGGGCCGCTTCTGTGCTGACGCTGGTCGCGGCGCAGTTCGGCGTGGGGCTTTTGAATGCGGCGCTGCTCGCGCCCGTCTGGTTGCAGATCGTCCACCTCCTGCTCGCAGACCTTCTGTGGCTCGCGCTCGTCCTGCTCTCGGCTGCGAGCCTCACGCGCGGCGAAGCCCGCCTTGAAGACTTCGAGCGAATCAGTCTCCAACCCGTGGTCGAAATCTAAACTTCACTTTCACCAGCGAACATCGTAGCGTGCGAGACAAGCGCGCCAGCATCCTTCGCCGAGTATGGGGAGGTGGCCGTCGTGCGCGAGCGGCGAGTCTGCGGGGCGTCGGACGCGGTAGGTATGGCCGGAGGGCGAGGCGACATTCAAGACGACGCGCCCGAGTTCGGATTCAAAGGCGGCAACGGTCGCCGCGCGCCAGTCCTTGCGGCAGCGCAGGATGAGGCGCGCACCCGTTGGCAGCGAGCCGAGCGTCAGCGGTGGCGGCGGCGTTGAGCCGAGCAGTGGTGGCGGCGTTAGGGTCTGTGAATGTTCGGCGGGAGAAGGGAAGAGGCCGCCGTGCGAGGCGTCTTCTGTGCTCGTACGGGTCGGCCTCTGAGTTATGTCTTGCAAGTGCGGCCTTAAATTTCCGACAGACTACTATCAGACTTCCAGCGGCGAGTCCTCGAACGGCAAGTCAGGCTGCGTCGGCGCATCCTTGCCCGCGACGTAGGCGCGCAGCGCGAGCGAGAGCAGGACGAGCGAGACTGCAATCCAGAAGACGGCCCAGAAGATTGAGGAGATGCCCGTGGCCGCCTGCATGTTCGCGGCGTCGGTGTGCGCGTCGGAGAGCGCCGATGCCAGCAGCACGTTCTTCAGGTCGAAGACCGCGTTCAGGACGCACTGCACCGCGAGGAAGGAGACGAGAAACGCGGCGACGCGGGCCCCCAGATAACGCGCCGCGGCGAAAAGCCCGAGGGGCAGCGCGACGCCCGCGACCAGCGTGAACAGTCCGGGCAGGCTGAGATTCCAGAGCGGCGCGAGAAAGCCGAAGAAGATGGTCAGGAGCAGGACGTATGCGCCCGACGCGGCCAGCACTATTCTCGCGGCGAAGGCGCGGCGGATAAGCACGAGCAGCAGCGCCCCAAACGTCATCGCTCCCAGGTATCCCGCGCTGGAGACGAACATCCGCGAGAGGACTCCGCCCGTCGCCGAGTAGACCTCGCCGCTGCCTGTCGTCGAGACGGTCAGGCTCACAACAGAGTTTCCCGTCAGGAGCGCCGCGAGCGCGTGCCCGCCCTCGTGGATGAAGGTGACGAAGATGCGGAACGGGTAGGTCAGAATCTCCGCATAAGGGATGTACCAGAGTGCGAGGCTGAGCACGGTTGCGAAGAGGAGTGTCGTGACCTGCGGGCGCGCGTCGTGTGCGATCTTGAATTTCATCTGTAAGTCTCCGCTGCGGGCTTCTGATGCGTTCACGTCAACTGATACGACATTGTACTCCGAGGCGTTCGCGGAAAGAAAGATGAAACGTGACCTACTGCCAGCCGCCGAGGATGACGACGCTGCTGGTCGCACCGCCGCGGGAGAGGACGAGTCGCCCGTCGGGCGCGATGTCGAAGTTGTTGATGTCGTCGGAGGTGAACGAAGTCAACGGCACGGCTGGGCCGCCGTCGAGCGGCTGGCTCCAGATGTTCCCGACCCCGTCCCGCCTGAGGATGTAGAGGATGGCGCGTCCGTCCGGAGTCCAGCGCAGCGGCTTGATCGGGCCCGTCGGTGTGTCGAAGATGCGCAAGGGGCTGCCGCCTTCTGCGGGGATGACGGCGAGGCGGAACTGCGCGCCGGGCTGGCCGACGAGGTAGTTGCAGGCGATGAGCCTGCCGTCGGGCGAGAGCACCGGCGAGGCCGCGAGGTCTTTGTCGGGAATCTGAATCTTCACGGGCGTGCCGCCTTCAATCGAAACCTTAAACAGTATGCCGACCATGTAGTAGTAGACCCATTGGCCGTCGGGCGAGCAACGGGGAATGCTGCCGTCGCTCGTTAATTGTTTGGGGTGGCTGCCGTCCGAATCCATCCTCCACAGAGAGGAGACGCCCGAGCGGTCTGACCCAAAGACGATGTAGCGCCCGTCGGGCGAGGCGGAAGGGAAGAGGTTGACGCCGCCGCCGGAGGTCAACTGTCTCTGATGGCCTGCGCCGTCCACGACCCAGATGTCGGACTTGCCGCCCGCCATCGAGTGATAGACGACACGCCCTTCGCCCGCCCACGAGACGCCGAACTCGCCGTCGTGCCGGCCCTCGCCGTCGGTGAGTTGTGCGAGACTCCAGGAGTTCTTCTCCGGCGTCGCCGTCCAGATGTTCAGGCGCTGATTGATCTGCACGGAGGCGAGCGAGGATGAGTCGGCGGTCAGGCTCACGCCCGCGTAGTCGCTCAGGTCGTTGGTGATTCTGCGCGTCGTTCCGTCGGGGTAGGCGAGATGCCAGAGCTGTAAGGGGCCGCCATGCTTCTCCGAGGCCGAGACGACCAGCCCGCTCGAATCCGGAATCCACGTGAGGCTCCGCAGCTGCGACCAGTTCTGGTTCGGGATATTAACTTCAACCCCGTCCGCGACGCGCACGCCCAACACAACCCTGTCTCCACCCGGAACGCCCCTTGAGTCGAAATTGCCGTCGATGCAGGCGATGGTCTGACCGTCGGGTGACCACTGCGGGGCTGCGACGAACCGTGGCAGACGCCGCGCCAGCAGCACACGCTCGCCGCCGCCCTCAAGGTCGGCGATGACGAGCGAGCGTTGAAGCTGCGCGTCGAGGCGGACGAAGGCGGCCTGCTTGCCGTCGGGCGAGAGGCTGAAGTTGCTTCTGGTGTCGAAGGTGCTGATGTCTTCGATCAGCTTCGTCTCGCCGCCGCCGAGCGTCGCCATGCGATAGAGCGTCATGCGCGGGCCTGGCTTGTCGCTCTTGAGGTAGAAGATAAAGTCGCCCGCGCGCGAGAAGACGGGGACGGCGTAACGCACCCCTTCGGCGGGCGGGGCGATCTGCACGCTGCTGGCGGCTGAAGTCTGCCTGAGCCAGAGGCTCTGCCGCCCGGCCTCCTCCTTGATGAAGACGACGAAGTCGCCACGCGGCGAGACCGCGGTCTCGACGGCCTGACTCGTGTCCGACAGGCGCGTGAGCTGCATCGTCTGGAACGGCGCGGACTGTCCGCGTCTAAAGAGCCTGTACAGGCCAAGCGCGCCCGCGACGAGCGCGAGCGATGCGAACATCGCGACGATGGCCGCGCCCAGTCTGTGACGCTTGATCTCTTCGACGATGTACTCGGCGCTCGAAGTGGTGCGGGCCGCCGTGTCCAACGGAGTAGTTGTCTGCATCCGGCTAGAAGCGATCTGAGAGGTTGAACCGCCCGCGCCTCCGGTCGTCCCTCCGCTCTGCGACGCATCTTTGCGCTGCGCCGCAGCATCTCCGCTGTGCGCTCCCGCGCCGGTGTCAGCGGTCGCCGCTTCGCCGGAGCGCTCGGCCACGGCCTCGAACTCTAACTGCTGCTTCAGACGCTTGAGGTCGGTTAGAAGCTCTCGGGCCGTCTGGTAGCGCCCCTCCCGGTCTTTGGTCAGAGTCTTGGTGACGATCCATTCGAGCGTCTCGGGCACGGCCTTCAGGTAGCGCGCGAGCGGCGGCGGCTCCTTGCCGATGATCGAGGCCAGCACGTCGGTCGGCGTCTCGCCCACAAACGGCACGCGCCCCGTTGCCATCTCGTAGAGCACGACGCCGAGCGACCAGATGTCTGTGCGCGCGTCCACTTCAAGCCCGCGCGCCTGCTCGGGCGACATGTAACTGACAGTCCCGAGGACGACGCCGGGGTCTGTATTGACCGAGGCCAGCGTCGGCGCGCTCGACCCTGCGCCGTCGGGGCGCTCCGTTAGTTTCGCCAGCCCGAAGTCGAGAACTTTGACGAAGCCGTCGGGGCGGAGCATGACGTTCTCCGGCTTGATGTCGCGGTGAACAATGCCTGCGGCGTGCGCGGCGGCGAGCGCGGCGGAGACCTGTGCGGCCACGTCGAGCGCGTCGGACAGCGTGAGCGTGTCGCGCGTCATGTGTGTGCGCAGCGTCTCGCCTTCGATGAACTCTGAGGCAATGACGCACGCGCCGTCTGCCTGCTCGATGTCGTAGATCGTGACGATGTTCGGGTGGTTCAAGGCGAGCACCGCGCGTGCCTCCTGCTGGAAGCGTCGCACGCGCTGCTCGTCTCCTGTGTGGTGAGCGGGCAAAAGCTTGAGCGCCACCTTGCGGCCCGTCCGCGTGTGGACGGCCAAGTGCACCTCGCCCATTCCGCCCGCGCCGATGCGCGAGATGATTTTGTAGGGCCCGACGGTCTTTCCCGCAAGCGACAGCTCACGCTCGCGCTTGGCGGCGAGCAACCGCGTCGCCTCCTCGAACGCGTGCGCTTCCATGAAGTCGCCCTCGCGGTCGTTCGCGATGAGCGACTCGACCTCTTCGCGCAACGCGGCATCGCCGGCGCAGGCGCGTTCGAGGAAGGCCGCACGCTCGCCGGTCGAGAGTTCGAGCGCCGCTTTGAAGATGGTATCTATCTGCCGCCAGCGTTCCTTGTCCATCGGCGCTTCAATTCCTCTGAATCTCACGGTGCAGGAAGGCTTTCGCGCGCCTCCACTCGCGCCCGACCGTTTCGGGCGAGACCTTCAAAACCTCCGCCGTCTCTTCGACCGACAGCCCGCCGAAGAAGCGTAGCTCCACTACCTTCACCTTCCGCTCGTCAACCTCCGCCAGAACGCTCAATGCTTCGTCGAGCGCGACTAACTCTGCTGCCCTCTCGTCCGTGAGCACCGCCGCTTCGTCGAGCGGAAGCTCCATCGCACCGCCGCCGCGTTTTCCGTAACGACGCCGTCGCGCGTGGTCGATCAGGATGCGGCGCATCGTCTGTGCGGCGATGGCGAAGAAGTGCGCGCGGTTCTGCCAGCGCACGCGCGTCTGGTCGATGAGCTTGAGATATGCCTCGTTGACGAGCGCGCTGGTCTGGAGCGTGTGGTCGGGGCGCTCCCTGCTCATGTAGTGGTGTGCCAGGCGGTGAAGCTCGCGCTCGACGAGAGGCAGGAGTTGGTCGAGCGCCTCGCGGTCGCCATCGCTCCAGGCGGCGAGCAGCTCGGTCATCTCCAGTGGCGAAGGCGTCGAGGAAGTCATAGGAGGGGGAACCCCCGTGCGCTTGGGCGGCGAAGCCCGGAGACCGGAAAAACGCCCGGATTATAGCACTTTTGCGTCGCATCGTATCGTCCCTCAACTGGGGGTGGAAATTTTTTCGCGCGGCCGTGACTGATTCGGCGCTGGAACCTCGCGTAAATGAGTAGACACAAACGTAGGCGCTCGCGCGCCGCTCGGAAAGACTTTTCGGTCTGGTTCGTTAGAGGAGGACTGCCATGAAAATCAAAAATCTCTTGCTTCTCATCTCCGCCGTAGTGGCCTGTGGCTTCTGGAGCACGGTCGCTTACGCACAGTCGAGTTCGGTCTTCGCGGGCGGCCTGAAGGCCCCGTCCAAGATAGTGATGACGGCGAAGGGCAACCTGCTCGTTGCCGAGTCGGGCGACGGCCCGAACGCGGGCAGGCTCTCGCTCATAGACCGGCAGACACACGCGCGCAGAACCATTCTCGACGGCCTGCCCGCGGGGCCCAGTGCGGACGGAGGGATGTCCGGGCCTTCGGGTCTGGCGCTGCGTGGACGCACGATCTACCTGCTCATCGGCGGCGGCGACGCCACGCAGGCGGGCCCCGCGCCCGCTTCCGAGAAGGTCAACCCGAACCCTTCCTCGCCGATCTTTAGCTCACTGCTCGCGCTACAGGTTCCCGCGAACGTCGAGGAGATGACTTCGGGCTTTACACTCAGCGCGGCTGACCATGCGTCGCTCAAGGGTGGCGCGAAGCTCGCGCTCTCGAACTCGGGCGGCGACAAACTCACAATCGAGTTGGTGACGGACTTCCCGGACTACGAAGCCGCGCCGCGCCCGGACTTCACAGACAACGTGCGCGTCTCGAACCCGTTCGGCGTCGCCGTCAACGGAAACCTTCTCTACGTCGTGGACGCGAGCCTGAACAAAGTCTCCACGGTCGGCGCGGAATCGGGCAGCGTCTCGACGCTCTCAACCTTCGCGCAGTACAACAACCCTCTGCCGTTCGGCCCGCCGAAGATAGATGCCGTGCCCGACTCGGTCAGGCTCTTCGGCGACCGGCTCCTTATCCCGACGCTGACCGGCTTCCCGTTTCCCACGGGCGTCGCCGAAGTCAGGCAGGTCGATCTTGTCACGGGCGCGCAGGGGTCGCTCATCCAGAATCTGACGACGGCGATTGACCTGTTCCCCGTCCGCATCCCGCCGCGGGAGAACAGCAACGAGCCGCCGCTTGCGTCCGTCACTCAACAAGTCACACAGAACGTTGACCCGACGCACTACTTCGTCCTCTCGTTCAGCACGGACATGTTGCAGAACGCGCCCGGACGACTGCTCATGTTCGACGGGTCGGCTCCGGTCACACTGGCCTCGCCGCTCATCTCTCCGACAAGCCTCGCGCGTGACCCGAAGAACGGCGACATCTTCATCACAAGCATCTTCACGGGGCTGGTCGTCCGCGTGAGCTTCGCACGCGAGCTGGTGCGCGCACACTACAAGGACTTTCTGGGACGTGAGCCTGACCAACAGGGCTGGGACTTCTGGGCGGGCGAGATCGAGAAGTGCGGGACGGACGTGGCCTGCAACGACCGCAAGAGCGTTGACGTGTCGCGCGCCTTCTTCTATTCCGCCGAGTTCATCGGCCATCACCCCGAGCTAAACGAACAGTTGCGCGGCTCGGCCTCCTACAACCGCGAGTTCGTCCGCCAGAGCTACTCCGCATACCTACGGCGCACCTGCGACCCAGAAGTCTGCGACACCGGCGGCTTCAACTTCTGGGTCAACAAGCTGAACAGTCGTCTGCCGAGCGTGGACGCCGACTATAACGACATGATCCACGCCTTCCTCGTCTCCGCCGAATACCGCGCACGCTTCGGTCTGCAATAAGTTAGAGGCTAGAGGCTAGAGGCTAGAGGCTAGAGGCTAGAGACTGGTTATGACAACTCGTCTTAACTAGCCTCTAGTCTCTAGCCTCTAGCCTCTAGTCCATGTGCCGGACTTGCCGCCGGTCTTCTCTTCGAGCCGCACATCGGTGATCGTGATGCCTCGCTCGACAGCCTTGCACATGTCGTAGACGGTGAGCGCGGCGACCGAGGCAGCGGTGAGTGCCTCCATCTCGACGCCGGTCTGCGCGTTGGTCGCGGCCTCGGCTTCGATGTAGACGCCGTCGTCGCGCAGTTCCGCGCGTACCTCCACGTGCGTGAGCGGGAGGGGGTGGCACAGCGGGATGAGTTCGGCGGTGCGCTTGGCGGCCATGATGCCCGCGATGCGCGCCGTCTCAAGCGGGTCGCCCTTCGGCGTGCGTCGCTCGCGCACCGCCTCGACCGTCGCGGGCGACAACAGCACGCGCGCAGAAGCAACGGCACGCCGCGCCGTCGCCTCCTTCGCGCTCGTGTCCACCATCGCCACGCGGCCTTGCTCGTCCATGTGTGATAAGTCGCTCATGTGATTCGGAGAATGATGGTTGAACGCAAAGACAGACTCGGCGCTTACCTTTGGCCTTTGAGCTTGCGGTTAAAGAAGTCAGCCCCGGCCTTGTACGCCGCGAGCCAGTGGCGATGCAGAAGGAAGTCGTGTATGTCGTCGGGAAAGATTAACTGCTCGAACTCGACGTTCTGCTCGCGGAGGCGGCGTGCCAGATCGACCGTCTGTGAGAACGAGACGTTGCGGTCGTCGTCGCCGTGGATGAGCAAAACGGGCGAGCGCCATTTCGTGATCGAGCCGACGGGCGACGAGTCGAGCGCGACCTTCTGCGCGTCGCGGTTGTTGTAGTCGATCCATGACGCGCCCGAGAGACGCTGCGACCAATCGTGTACGCCGTGCATATCGACGCCCGCGGCGAAGATGTCGGAGTCGCGCGCAAGACCCAGAGCCGTCAGGTAGCCGCCGTAGGAGCCGCCCCACAATCCGAGATGCTTGTCGTCAACGTCGTCGCGCCCGCGCAGGTACTTCGCGGCGGCAAGGATGTCTTGATATTCGGACGCGCCGCGCGCCCCACGCTTCGGAGCCATGCGGAACGCGCGGCCATAACCGATGCCTGCGCGATAGTTCACAGAGAGCACGACGTAACCGAGGCTTGCGAGGTACTGATTGAAGCCGTACGAGTTGTGATAGTAGTAAAGGTAGTGCCAGCCGAGGAGCATCTGCCGGATTGGGCCCCCGTGCATGAAGATAACGGCGGGCAGTTTCGCGCCCGGCTTCGCCTGCGTTGGAAGAAAGAGCTGGCCGTGAATCTCTTCGCCGTCGGCGGCTTTGAAGACGACCTGCCGCGGAGTGACGAGTTTAGAAGAAGGGAAGTCGCGCGGGAGCGCTGCGGCGGCGAGCATGCGCGGCGTGCCGCCCGCGAGCGGCACGGCGTAAGGCATGGCGGGCGTGCGCGCGTCCGAGCCGAAGTAGACGAGGGTCGTGCCGTCGCCCGCGATGGCCGGACTCCACTCGATCTTCTCGCCCGCAGTTATCGCAGAGGGGCTACCGCCCGTCACAGCCACGCGCCAGAGGTGTCGGCGGTCGATGTCGCCGCAGTTTGATGAGTAGACGACTGTGCGGCGGTCGGGCGTCGAGGTGACGTGCTCGACCTCGCACGCGCCGGGCGTGAGCAGTTGCGGTCGTCCCCCGCCTGAAGCAATCGACTCGCCTGAAGCAATCGACCCGCTCGAAGGAATCGAATAGAGGTGCATCCATCCATCCTGCTCCGAGGTGAAGACGAGCCGTTCGTCCGCCATCCATTGGAGCAGTTCTTCGCCGACGGGCGGCATCGAGTCGTTGGCCGCGCGCCCGCTGCGCCAGACCTCTCGCGCCGTGCCCGCCGAAGTGTAGTCCGCGACCATGATCGACCAGGGGTCGGGCGCGTCGTCCAGAAAGAGCGTGGGCTGTAGCCCGAGCGCGGGGCGTCGCACGAAGGCGAGCCTGCGACTGTCGGGCGACCAGCGCGGGTTCGAGTCGCGGTCAACCGAGGGAGCGATGAAGCTGATCGACTTGCTCGCAGTGTCGTAGACGCCGATGAAGCTGTGGTCGCCGCGCGAACTCTCGAAGGCGAGGAGCCGTCCGTCGGGCGACCAGTGCGGCGAGTTGCTTGAGCCGCGCGCGTTGAAGAGACGATGCGCCTCGCCGCGCACATCCGCGAGCGAGAGGGCCCACAGCCCGTCGCCTTTTGAGAAGACGACCTGCGGCGCTGCGGGCGAAGGCACTGCGCCGCTGCCCTCGCCGAGCACACGCACCTGCCCCGTCGTCCAGTTGGCGGCCATGACCATCTGCTTCGCGCCCGCAACATCACTCGTCGGGTTCGGGTAATCGCCCGCGCGGTTGCGGTCGCCGCCGCGCGTGAAGACGACCCAGTTGCCGTCTGCGCTGAAAGAGACTTCGCTCAACTCCTGCCCGTCGTCTCGCTCGTAATGCGTCAACTGTCGCGCCTGAAACTGGGGCCCTTCGGCGACCCAGACGTTGCGTCTCCCTTCGGCGTCAAACGTCCATGCGAAGCGCTGGCCGTGGGGTGCGGCGACGAGGTCGGAAGGAAAGGGCGAGCTAAGCACCTGCTCTAAAGTGAAAGCGCCCTGCCGCGCGGCGCAGGGCGAGACGAGAGAGAGAAGCAGTGCGAAGGCTGCGAGCGCGAGACGTAGGGTTTTCATTTCAGTCCTTCGGCGGCGAAGAGAGTCGGAGAGCTTGATCGGGCGACGCGATTGTAGAGGAGTTCGACAACGGATGCCAGAGTCTTCCGAAAGCGTGACGTGCTGTGGCCTTTTCGCTTGAATGTATAGATGGAATAGTTCACCACAGAGACACAGAGAGCGCAGAGGTGGCACAGAGAGTTGAATCCCTCTGTGCCATCTCCGTGTCCTCTGTGTCTCGGTGGTTAATTGCCCGTAGCTCTGGACTCAACTGAAAGGATACAGCAGCAGTGCGAGCGCAGATTCAACCCGGAAGACGCACGACCCGCACGATGCTCCCCGCTTCGACCGTCCCGACGCCGGCGGGCACGATGACGAGTGCCGTGGCGCGCGTGAAGGCGACGAAGTCGGACGAGCCGCCCCACTTCAAAGGCTCCGCGAGGAGATGACCCGCGCCGTCGGTCGAGAGCGAGGCGGGCAAATAACTGGTACGCTCCAATGCGCCTCTGGCCGTGCGCGAAAGGACTGCGCTGTCTTCCGCGAGCGCGGGACGCGTCAAGCCCTGCATCACGCCGAGCGCCGTGCGCGCGAAGAGATTGAAGGTGACGCTGACGGAGACTGGATTGCCGGGTAGACCGAAGACGAGCGTCCTGCGTTCTGAGGGCAGACGCGCGAACACAGTCGGCTTGCCGGGGCGAAGCGCGACACGCTCAAAGAAAATCTCTGCGCTGAGCGAGCGGAGCGCCGCCTTCGTAAAGTCGTAGCGCCCCATCGAGACGCCGCCCGAGAGCACCAGAAGGTCTGCGCGCTCTGCCGCCGCCGCGATCTCTCTCTGGAGGAGTTCGGCGTCATCTCCGGCGAAGGGGAGGCGTTCGACTTCCGCGCCCGCGAGCCGCGCATAGGCCGCGAGCGAGTAGCTGTTCGAGTCGCGTATCTGATCCTCGCCCGGCTTCTCTCCGACCGGGACAAGCTCTGTGCCCGTCGCCAGCACCAACACACGCGGCCTCCGTCCGACCGAGACTTCCGCGTACCCGAACGATGCGAGCGCGGCCACACGCGCCGCCGTTATCTCCTCGCCCGCTTCGACGACACGCTCGCCCGCGCGTATCTCGCTCGCGCGCGTGACGTAGAACTGACCCGGCGCAGTCTCGCGTTCGATCAGGACGAAGTCGCCCTCGTCCGTCTCACGCGTCAGCTCCACCTGCTGCACGCTGTCGGCTCCCAAAGGCATAGGCGCGCCCGTCATGATTCGCACGGCCTCGCCCTTCCCCAACTCCCCGCGCCAGCCCCGCCCCGCCGCCGCTTCTCCCACGACGCGCAGACGCGCGGGCATCTCACGCAAGTCCTCCGAGCGCACGGCGTACCCGTCCATCTGCGCGCGGTCGAAGGGCGGCAGGTCTGAGTCCGCGAACACATCCTCTGCGAGTACACGCCCCACCGAATCGGCGAGCGACACGCGCTCGTGTGTCAACGGCTCGGTCTTCTCAATGACGATACTGATTGCTTCTGCGACTGGAATCATAAAGATTGCTGAGTGCCGGGCGCTGAGTTCGGTGCTGAGTCTTGAGTGCCGAATGGAAAACAGCTTGTCCTTCATTGAGCACTCAGCCCGAAGAAATTCTCGACGTGTTCATAAACTCGAAAAGCATCGACAGGTAAAAAGCACGGCGCTCAGTTTTAATATCACGCTTTCGGCCTTAAGCGTGATTTCTCAGTGGTGAACGCCAAAACCGGGCCGGTTAAGATATCCATAACCTACCCTGTTGCGGTATCCTATACGAGGCGAATATTAAAGCAGGGAGCAGCGACATGTATATTTACACAGTGCAGGCGATGCCGGGACAGAAGGCGAAGTTTGAGGGTGACACGTCGATTAAGTACCGGGTGAAGAGGGTCAACACCTCCATCCCGGCTGCGAAGAAGGGGCGTTCCGAGATCATCAGGGACAACCTGGAGTACGAGGAAGCACAGGCGCTGATTGCGGGCTTCAATGGCATGGAAGAGAAGTCGCAGAACATCAGGAATGAAGAAGCCCAGCAGAAAAATTCCTTGTAGCAATTATCCGCAGGTAAGCCTCTGAAGAAGACCGTGTGAGATTGCTGCCACGGAAGACGCTTGCGAGAAGGGCAGCGAGTAGAAGACCGTCTGTGTGCGGCCTCGCTCATTTCTCCAAAGAGTCCGTCGGTTGAACCCGCCCTCCGTCCCGGCGTCCAAAGAGACCATCAACGGGAAATACAAACAGCCACCCCGAAGGATGGCTGTTCGTGTTTGCAGTGCCACTAAGATAGTGGCGGAGCCGACGGGACTCGAACCCGCGACCTCCGACGTGACAGGCGCGATGTCTTGGATTCAAAAGAACCTGAAACCATTGACGAAAAAGATACTTGGCTTGTGTGGGCCAGCGAGCCTGATAAGGTTCCCGCATAGCTAAGCCAAGTATATCCTTCCGATTGTATGCACATAATCAGCTACATTATCAAACCTCACTAAGGACTATGAAATATACTAACCGCCGGTTTTGTTGTATGTCTCAACCGAAAAACTATGACAGAAAAGGTGGACTTTCTCTAGCATCAGGAGGTTCATGGTTCTTTTGTGAAAACCCTATTCCAATGACGGTGGAAACCGTAGAGACCTTAAGTAAACTCTAGCCCTTTCCCAATCCTATAACATATAATCCCGCGCCGTGGACATTGACGATACGCAGGAAATCCCCGTACCTCTATCAGCCAGAACCAAGCAGGCTTTAGGCTGCGGCTCACTACTCATCGTTACAGCCATCTTTCTGTTTGTGATAGTCAGATACAAGTACGAGTTCATCAATCAAGCAGTTGTTGAGCAGCACAGCTATAACGATTGGATGATTTACATGAACGGAGAGAAGGACTGGGTTGATACTGGCATCTCTACCGTTTCTGGCGATATGTTAATAATTCATTCTCAGGGGCCTGTCCTCGTTTATACGGGGGGTTGGTTTAGAGGCCAGTCTAATTATGTGGAGGGGGAAGCATTGATGGGTACTAATGCTAGCGGGACTATTTATATAAAGGAAAGTGCCAAGGCAGCGCATACAGTCTATGTCTCAGGTTATACCGTTGAAATTATGAAGGGGCATGTTGAGAAATGACCCTGCTTGTCGTCATCCTTTTGTTCGTTGGAATCATGGTTGTGGTTGTTGGAGTCATGTTTCCAGGAAGCAAGAAAAAACGCGCTAAGCCTATTCCTCCCGAACAGCGTCCCGCGAATTTTCAAGACCGGGTTGTTCCCGGTCAAGGAATTATTGAAAACATTAAGACCCGCGTTCAGGTCGAATCAGACACCAAAACCCAGCAAGTCGCAAACCTTGCTTCTCAGGCGGCAACACAGGGAATCGAAGAACAATCACGCGCCATTGATGCCGCTTTGCGGCAGAGTGCTATCGTAGATGTTCACCAGCGTGGATCAGAGAAAGCGGAAGCGGAACATGGGACAGAGTTGGCCCGGCTGGAAGCTGAACGCTTGGCGTATGAGACTAATCAACAAGAGGACGAACTGAAACGTTTGTTGATTGCAAGGGCAGGACAGAGAGGTTTAAGCCTTGAAAGTTTTAATCGAGTTGTGGAACGTGAAGAACTGGATAATCTCGACATCCGAAAGCTTCAAAAAGAAACCCTTGTAAGGCTTGAAGCGGGCTTTATTTTTCAACTCCGCGAATATCATAAGCTGATGATGCAGCGAAAAGAATTGGACGGTTTGTATTTTGAAATTGATGAGATTCAGAATAGCAATTCCTCTGATTATTTGAAAAGAATGAAAATAGCCGAGAGGGAAGCGGACATTAAGCTTTTGCAGGAGGACAGACGTGCCAGAAGACAGAGACTTCTTCAAGCTTTTGACGGGGAAGACGCTGAAGGAAGCGACGGCGATTCCGAGTCTGGAGAGCACCTTGAAGACACAGATGCTTGAGCTTCGGAGTGAATTTCCTCTTAGGTTATTGGGATACAAAGAAGCTGACCCGCTTGAAATTACGGAAGAAGAACGTCCACACGCCCACCTCGTCGGCAGCACTCAAGAAGGCAAGTCAAAGTTCATAGAGCATCTAATCAGGGAAGATATTAAGCGCCGCATCGGGGTTTGCTTACTCGACCCCACCACCGGAGCCAAAACCGCGTATGACGTTTTAAGATGGTGCTGCGCGAATAAGGTTGAAAAGGTTTGTTTGATTGATCCCCATCATCGCTGGGATTATAAAAAGATAGCTGGCATCAACCCGTTTCTTTATAGGAGAGAAAAAGACGGCTCCATAACAAACAGCCAGAAGCTTAGAAAGACCTCAGTTGATAGCGTTGTAGATACTTTAAGAATTCTGTTCCAGACCAAAGACCCCGCCCAGACCTCTTTCATCAATCGTTATTTGCCTGCTGTGCTTACTTGTTTATATAACGCACAGGCCCCTCTCTCTGAAGCTCTATATTT
>JAVRON010000080.1:0-3638 GCA_032162705.1 Acidobacteriota bacterium | reverse complement strand
GACTCGCAGAGACTTGAATTACTCTGCGCCCCCTCCGCGTCCTCAGCGCCTCTGCGGTGAATCCTAGTTCTTGAGTCGCACTCAATGCAAACCAGCCATAAGACATCAGCTATTGCGTGAAGCAGTTCTTCTCTTCCGTAAAGCGCGCGTCGTCGATTGGCTGGTTGTGTTTGATTTCCGTGTAGGTAATGACGGAGAAGTCGTCGCGGATTTTGAAAGGCAGACGGATGCCGTCAACCTCTCGGAAGTCCTCGTAGAAGGTCTTGTCCCTGCGGACGAGCAGCCCCGTCCGCGCGTCGAAGTAGAGCGTGGTGGGACTGCCCATGTTGGGCGTCGCTACAACGACGTAAGCCTCAAAGCCTTTGACCTCCTCACGCCCCTTCAGAACCATCGAGGGATAGAGCCGCCGCAAGTCCGCCGTCCAGCCGAAGCGCGCTTCGAGCTTCAGGTCTTCAAGCTCGCCGCCTTCTATCCGGCGGAAGCCGAACATGGGTATCTGCTGATAGCCGTACTCGCCCGTGAACCCGCGCCGGATGATGCCGAGGCCGTTGACGTTGACGAGCGAGACGTACTTGTCCGGCGACTTCTCAAGCAGCTCGACCGTGCCGCTCACCTTCATGCCCGCGTAGGCTCCTTCGATGCGACCTTTCGACATGCGCGTCGAGAGCTTATCGAAGGCCGCTCGCCCGCCGACGGCCTCTGCGTATCTCTCAAGGATCGGCTCGACATCAGGAGCGATGCCGGTCGGTGTTCGCGCCGCAAAGCTCTGGACTGCGGCAGCCTTGCCCGTCGGACTCGACGAATCGTTGCGGCGTGACGCACCATCTCCGGTCTCGACGTTGATGGAAGCACTGGGCGGCGCGCTTGTGCTCAAGACCCGCGCGCCGCCGCGCGTCTCGATTGTGCCGAGGGCTGCTTCGAGCTGCGGGTCGCGCCCCGCGAGAAGCTGTCGGCGGTTGAGCCGGACGGGAATGTCGGGCAACACGCCGCGCCCTTCGAGGAGGTTGCCCAAAGGCGTGACGAAATCCGCAAAGGCGTACTGGAGTATGGCCCCCGTCGGCAGTTCTTTCGCCGCCGACGGAAGCGTCGCGCCCGCGCTGCGCTCTCCGACGACGACCGCGCGCCCGGACTCCTGCAACCCGCCCGCAAGAATCTCGCCCGCCGACTGCGTCTCCGCGTCGATGAGCACGGCGAGCCGGCCCCGGAAGACGTTCTTCTGCGGAATGACGAAGATGTCTTGCCAGCCCGCGCGCATCCGCATCACTCCGAACGAAACGGGCTGCGTCTCAAGCAGTCCGCCCATCCCGTAGATGAGTCCCATCAACCCGCCGCGATTGCCGCGCAGGTCGATGACGATGCCCGGCGCGTCCTTCATCGAACGTAGCGCGGCGCAGAACTTATCCAACACTGGCGCGACGAAGAGATTGAAGCGAATGTAGCCGACCCCTTCGCGCAGACGCTTCGACTCGAACTCGACGAACTGCGCGGGCAGCGACTGGAAGGTTGGCATCAACTCGCCCTGCAAACGCTCGCGCGAGATTGAAGCTCGGCGCAGGCGGTTGCGCCCGTCTAGATAGCCAAGTCGAACGGAAGTGCCCGGCGAGCCGTTGACATACTCGACGAGAATCTCCGCCGGAATCTGATGACGCGCCGACGGCTCGTAGACGGCTGCACGCCTCATCGTCCGAAGGATGGAAGCTAAGGTCTGGCCGTCGATGCTCCGCAGGACGAAGCCCGTGCGAAGCCCTGCGCGCTCTGCCGACGAGCCTGCCTCGACGCGCGTGACGAGCGCCACGCCGCCCACAACGCGCAGGTCGATGCCGATGCCGTAGGTCATGTGCTCGGCCATGTAGAGGCTGCCCGCCGGGCGCGGTTTCTCGCCTCCGCCCGCGCCTCCGTCCGCTTCGTCTTTGTCCGACTCTTCGGGCCCTGTCGAGGGGATGGCCTCGGGTGGGATGATGTTGAAGTGAGACTGGCCGAGGCGGTTGAGCATCTGTTGGAGCAGTAGGTGAAGCTCTCGGTCTGTGCGCGCGGCAGCGGCGAGCGGTGCAAACTCCACGCGCACGGCGTCCCAATCGACGCCGCCAAAGCTCGGGTCGAAGTGATTCTCTTTCACAGTCCGCCAGACGATCTCGAAAGTCTCTCTGCGGCGCGCCGCAGCGTCCGCCTCGACCTTCGACTCCTGCGGCGGCGCGAGCGTCGGTTGCGTCGCCCCGCCCGCGGACTGCTGCCCTTGTGTGACGGATTGAAAGACGAAGAGAATGAGGAAGAGAGTTTTAAGCGGCCTGACCCTTGACATTCGACTCCTCAAGCGACGACGCACGCGCCGCAGGCGTCCGGCCACCCGGCGAGGCTTCCGAAGATGACGCGCAGGACAATCCCGTGCGCCGAGTTGTTGAGATATTAAAGCACCACGCCGGCGTGGTGTGTCAAACCTTTTACCGAGACCCGACCCGGCTGCACACTTTTCTCTACACTCGTTTGACTGCGACCGATAGCCGCAAATCATCTGCTTCATTTCAGGTCGAACTATAATTTAAATCTGTGGCTGCTTTTCATGCGTTTGCTTCTCAACCTGCGGCGTCACGAAAGCTGCCGGACGCGAGAAGAAACTATGGAACTGTTTGATGTTTAATAGCTTATCCGGCAACCCGAATGCGACGCTGTGTCTGTGGCACAAGCGTTGTTAGATAGTCTGGACAGGTGGTGGGTAATCAAAATTGCGGGTGAGTAAAACAGGAGGAAACTACACATGCTTTGGACGATTCTGGTGATTCTGTTGGTTCTCTGGCTGCTGGGTCTTATCGGCGGCGTCGGCGGCAGTCTGATTCACTTACTGCTCGTCGTGGCACTGGTCATTTTCGTCATCAACCTTTTGACCGGACGCCGGACTGCCGTCTAAACGGGCGGCATACACGGATTGAGTTTGTGGGCGATTAAAAGTTTAGAACGCCGGTCGCAGCCGCGACCCGGCTTCTTGAGAAGCACTGGTGCTTCCGGGCCGGAGCATCGTCCACAGAGAGCAGCGCCCTTCTTAAACTTGGGGGAAGGGCGCTGCTCTCTTTCTACCTGACTGATTCACAATCAATCCAATAGTAAGTGACGACTCTGTACTCGGCCGAGTAGGGCTTTAGGCTTGTCGGAGTCCGAGGGCTTTATGAAAAGTGTCTTCCGCGTCCATCAGACATGGTCGGGGTTTAAGATATCATCGACAAGGTGAGCAAACTTGACACCATGCAAAAGCGCCCCTAAAATTCATCCCTCCGAGTGGGGCAGTAGCTCAGTTTGGCAGAGCGCCGCGTTCGCAATGCGGAGGTCAGGAGTTCGAGCCTCCTCTGCTCCACCAAAAGATTCAACGACTAACGGCTACTTGCAAGGGTAGCCGTTTTCGTTTGGACACATCTTTGGACACCCTACATTAAATCCCTGTATCCTTCGACGCGAAAATCAAAGAACAAAAACAGTTTACTATAATTAGTAAAGAGGGTAAAGATATATTCATTATATTGAGTAAATAAATTCTTTGGATTAATATGCTTCTATGATAAAAAAACATATCAAAGAAATCGCTGAAAAGCGCGGAATTAGAAATGCTTACGGCCTACAATTGGCAATAGAAGTCTCTCCAACAGTAGCAG
>JAVRON010000079.1:0-7614 GCA_032162705.1 Acidobacteriota bacterium | reverse complement strand
GTGATAAGAGAAGACAAAGGCTCTTTCTTCTTATCACTCATCACCTATCACTCATCACTAAATGATAATGACTCAGCATTCAACAAAAACGGGCAGCGGCGAGGGATTCCCTCTGCTGACCGACCCGGTGACGAAGGATTCCGCGCCGCTCTTCGTCGAGAACCTTCTGCGGGGCGAGAAGCCGCGCGCCGAGTGGATGTGCGGGGCCGAGTTCGAGCTGTTCGGCTATGACCGCGCGCGCGGCTTCGAGCGCATCGACGCCGGGCAGGTGCAGAGCGTGCTGGCCGGTTTCGCGCCGTCGTCGCGCGATCTAGTCCACGAAGGCGAGACGCTCGTCGAAGCGGGCGACGGGCAGATGAACCGCCTGACGGTCGAGCCGGGCGGGCAGGTGGAGTTTTCCGGCGCGCCGCAACGCCGTCTCGCAGACATCGAGCGCGAGCTGCGCCGCTACATCGCACGTCTGCGCGAGATAGCCGAGAGCAACCGGCTCACCTTCCTCGCAGCGGGCTTCGACCCTCTGCGCACAATCGAGGAGCAACGCTGGTTCCCGAAGATGCGCTACGAAGTGATGCGCCCATACCTCGCCTCCCGTGGCCGACGCGCGTGGGACATGATGTGCCGCACCTGTTCCGTGCAGACAAATCTCGACTACGGCTCGCCGGAAGACCTCGCAAAAAAGTTTCTCGTCGGCAACCGCCTCGCGCCCGTCGTGACGGCCATCTTCGCCAACTCGCCGTTTGAGCAGGGCCGCCCCTCCGGCTACAAATCGACACGTGCCGCCGCATGGCTCGACACGGACGCAGACCGCTGTGGTGTCGCTCCGCCCGCGCTCCGCGAAGACTTCGCGCCGGAGGATTACGTCGCCTACGCGCTCGACGTGCCGATGATCTTCGCGCAACGGCAGGGCCACTACATCGGCGCGGTGGCGGGCGTGCGCTTCAGCGATTTTCTCGAACACGGCTGCGCGGGCATCAAGCCGGTCTTCGGCGACTGGGCGGATCATATGACGACCATCTTCACGGACGCGCGTCTCAAACAGATCGTCGAGCTGCGCAGCGCCGACGCCAACGACCTCGAAACGTCGCTCGCGTTCCAGGCGCTCTGGAAGGGACTCATGTACGACGAGCGCACGCTCGATGAGGCGCTCCGCATCGCCCCTCGACTCAAGGCGTCAGACGCCCTTGCCTTGCGCGAGTGCGTGGCGCGTGAAGGACTTGGCGCGAGTCACGCGGGCGTGGACGTTCTTCGACTCGCGCGTGAGACAGTCAGGCTCGCCGCCGAAGGCTTGCAGAGAGTCGCGCCCGACGAAGTCGCGTATCTCGACGTGCTCTTTCAGCGCGTTGTCAGCGAGGGCGTCTGCCCCGCAGACATTCTGCTGCGCAACTGGGAAGGCTCCTGGCACGGCTCGATGGCTCATGTCTTCGAGCATCTCAGCATCGCTTGAGTCCGAGACGTTCCAACGAACTTGAGTCGGGCCGCCGATGGAACTTGAGACGGGACGTTCCAACCACAACGAAATGTCATCAACTGACGACGAGATGTCACAAGCCGACGCCAACGACGAAGTGGCACAAGTCGACGAGACGGTCGTTCGTTTCCAACGCGTCACCTACGCGGTGGCCAGACTCGCCGCGCCGATCATCGACGACCTGACACTCGACATCCGGCGCGGCGAGACGCTCGTCTTGCTCGGCGAGTCGGGCTGCGGGAAGACGACGACGCTCCGGCTCGTCAACCGTCTGCTTGAGCCGACCGCGGGCGAAGTCCTCGTCGAAGGCAGGGACACGCGCGCGTGGGACGCGATAAGTTTACGGCGGCGGACGGGCTACGTGATTCAGGAGGCGGGACTCTTTCCGCACTTCACGGTTGAGCGCAACATCGGGCTTGTGCCAACGCTCGAAGGCTGGGACGAGGCACGCGTACGCGTGCGCGTCGGCGAGCTTCTGCGCCTCGTCGGACTCGACCCCGAACGATTCGCCGCGCGCTTCCCCTCCGAGCTTTCGGGCGGGCAGCGTCAGCGTGTGGGCGTGGCACGTGCGCTCGCCGCAGACCCGCCGCTGCTTCTCATGGACGAGCCATTCGGCGCGCTCGACCCTTTGACGCGCGCCTCGCTGCAACACGAGTTCGCGGCGCTGCAAAAGCGTCTGGGGAAGACGACCGTCTTCGTCACACACGACGTACGCGAGGCGCTCATGCTCGGCACACGCGTCGCGCTCATGAGCGCCGGGCGCATCGTGCTGCTCGACACGCCCGAAAATTTCTTGCGCTCCGACGAGCCGCTCGCGCGCGCTTACAGAGAGACAATGTTACCGTTCGGCGAATCTTTGACGACCTTCGCCACAGAGACACAGAGACACGGAGATTTCAAAACTGAAATCTGATTGCTTGAAATTCTCTGTGCCTCTGTGTCTCTGTAGCGAAACCTTTGGTGACTAATGAGTGCGTTTGATTTCATACTAAGGAACTGGCGGGAGATTCTGGCGCTCACAGGCGAGCACCTTCTGCTCGTCGCCGTCTCGACGCTGATCGCCGTCGCCATCGGGATTCCCGTGGGGCTTCTGCTCACGCGGCGAGCGCGCTGGAAGCGCCCCGTGCTCGCCGTCGCCAATATCTTCCAGACCGTGCCGAGCCTCGCGCTCTTCGGCTTCCTCATCCCGCTCCCCTTAGTCGGCGGCATCGGCGCGCGCGCGGCCATCGTGGCGCTCGTCCTCTACGCTCTGCTGCCCGTGATACGCAACACTGTGACGGGCATCGAAGGCGTTGACCGCAATGTGCGCGAGGCGGCGGTCGCGATGGGGATGACTTCGGGGCAGATTCTGCGACAGGTCGAGCTGCCGCTGGCCGCGCCCGTCCTGCTCGCGGGCGTGCGCGTGGCGACGGTTATCTCGGTCGGCGTGGCGACGATTGCGGCGGCCATCGGCGCGGGCGGACTCGGCACGTTTATCTTCCGGGGCCTCCGCCAGTACGACAACAAACTGATTCTTGCGGGCGCGATTCCGGCGGCGCTGTTGGCGCTCGTGGCGGACGCCGGAATCGGTCTCATCGAATCGAGCTTAGACGTGCGCCGTCGCGTCGCGCGCAAGGGCAGAACAGGGGGCGTGCTCGTGCGCCGCGTCGCGTTAACGGCGCTCGCCGTCGCGGTTCTGTCGGGCGGGGCGTTCGCGCTGTGGCAGCGTTCGGCGCGCGCGGATTTGACCATCGGCTCGAAGGACTTTACAGAGTCCGTCATCCTCGCCGAAATCTTCGCGCAGACGCTCGAAGCGCGCGGGCTGCGTGTCGAGCGGCGTTACGAGTTGGGCGGCAACCTCACGCACGACTCGCTCGTCGCGGGGAAGATCGACGCATACCCCGAGTACACAGGCACGTCGCTGATGGCTATCCTCAAACACCCACCGGCGACGGATGCGCGTGCCGTCTACGAACAGGTCAAGGGCGAGTACGCCGCGCGCTTTGACGTAGAGGTGGGCCCGCCGCTCGGCTTCGAGGACACGTTCGCCATCCTCGTCCGCGCAGACGATGCGCGCCGTCTGAACTTGAAGACCATCTCCGACGTTTTGCCCCAGGCACCGAAGTGGCGCGCGGGCTTCGGGCAGGACTTCATGTCACGCGCGGACGGGTACGAAGGGTTCGCGCGCGCCTACGGGTTGCAGTTCGCCGCGCGGCCTCGGGAGATGGACTTGTCGCTCTCATACCGCGCGCTGGCCGACGGGCAAGTGGACATCATCGCGGGCAACTCGACCGACGGCATGATCAGTACGCTCGGCCTTACGCAACTCGAAGACGACCGGCACTACTTTCCGCCCTACGAGGCCGTCATACTCGCGCGCCGCGACACGCTCGAACGTCTCCCACAGGCGCGCGAAGTCTTACAGCGTCTCGCCGGCTCGATCTCGACCGAAGAGATGCGCCGTCTCAACTACGAGGTTGACGGCCACAAGCGCGCCGCCGCAGATGTGGTTCGCGAGTGGCGACAGTCGAAAGGTTTGTGAAGACCAAAAGTAAGGCACAGAGACAAGAGACACGGAGTCGCCGAAGGCGGCGGAAGAATGTAGCCCACGGCGCGAGCCGGGGGAACATGAAAGCAGAAAAAGATATAGCCCCGGAGGGGCGGAAGAAGATCGAGCTTGAAAGTCGCGCTGCTCGATCTTCTTCGGCCCCTCCGGGGCTTTACTGTTTTCCTTCTGCCTGTCCCCACGGCTCGCGCCGTGGGCTACATTCTTCCGCCCCTTATGGGGCTGAACAGGCTCAGAGGCGGATTACTTCTTGTTAAGCACGACGCGGATGGGCTGGTCGAGGTCGGCGGCATTGACTTCGATCTTCTGCGTCTCGTAGCCCTTGGCCGAGAGTTTGAGCGTGAGCTTGCCCATGTGCAGCGGCGGGAGCACGGAGACGCCGCGCGCATCCGTCCAGTTCCAGGACTCGCAGAGGAAGCCGCCCGCGCGGTGCGACTGGAGGTCGGCGCGGACGCCCTCGACGGGACGGCCATCGCCGTCTACGACGCGTAGGTCGAGGCGACCGACGCCGTCCGCCTGCTTGGGCGCGTGACCCATGTTCGGGATGTCGCTGGCAGCGCCGGTCTGGGAGGCGTTGCTCTGTGCGGAGGCCGCGCCGAAAGCCGAGGCGACGAGGATCGTGGCGAAAATCAGTTTACGCATTGGCAGTAAATCTCCTTGAAAATATCTCTTCGGGTCTTCAGGTTGTGTTCGGTTTATCGAGCCGGGCCGCGTGACCTGAAGGGGACGATGATCGCCGCGACGTGCCAGTTTAAGATGTCCGAGTGCATGGCCCAGTTGCTTAACCGGAGGCTCGCGCGCGAGCGCGGGGCGCGACTATAAACCGCGAGGTTGCAAAGCTTTTTGGGGCACACGCAGGCAAAAAAGGCCGGGACGCGTGGAATGTTCCAGCGCGCCTCCGGCCCTCGGATGTTCATCTCTCTTCGGCATCACTTCGGCGACCGCTGCGTCCGTGCGCCCTCTCAAGTGTCGAAGGCGTTTAGGTCAAACGGCTTTGCGCTCCGGGGCTTTCACTCCGGATGGCCTTTGTCGGTGTCGCTTCTCAAAGCGGAGGCGGCCCCAAGGGGTCACACTCCACGTCACAAAAAAAGTATAGAGGCCCGGCGCGCGCTTGGGAAGTAAAAGTTTTTTGGAAGTGCGCAAGACTGATTCCTGTTTGCTGATTGGAAGGTGAGAGGCGTGCTGTCTTCAATCCAAAATTTCCATTAATCCTCATTCGGTAATCGCAGGGGCTTTGCCTGCCGCGGGTGGTTGAATTATGCTCGGGGCCAGCAACGAGCGTTTGAATCGGGAGAATTGTGATGACACTTATTGATCTGCTCCTGCTGCTACTGATTGCGGGCGTCTGCGGCGCGATAGGGCAGGCCATCGGCGGATTCTCGCGCGGTGGCTGTCTCGTCTCAATCGCGCTCGGCTTTATCGGCGCGCTGATCGGGATGTGGTTAGCGCGCCAGGCCGGGATGCCCGAACTGCTTCCAGTGCGGGTCGGCGGGCAGACCTTTCCCGTCGTCTGGGCCATCATCGGCTCGGCGCTCTTCGTCGCGATCATCGGTCTCATCTCGCGCTCGCGCAGATGAGCCGGCCAGAGCCAGAAGTCACATGAGCCGCCGCGCCCGAAGTGTGACCGCGAGATAACATTTTTCTCTCAACCCTCCCGAGCGCCGCGCCGGGCTAGACCGCGCGCGCGGGCTTCGGCTACACTCGCCCCGGCGAACCCGTCTCCCCTGACAAAACAGATTCTTCGCGTTGCTTCTCGCCCGGCTGAGAACGGGCGCGCGTCTTCGGGCTTATCCCGTCTGAGGCTTTATGGTCGCTACGGCTCCGACGAAATCCGCACACGCCTTTTCAATCACACGCACCGGCGATGTGCCAGACCTCGCCTACTTCCGACGCCGCTACCCCGAGACGGTCGCCAACTTCGGGACGCTGCCGCGCCGAGAGGAGTGGCTCAAGCGCATCTGGGAGAGGGAGACGCGCTGGCGCGCGGAGTGGGAGACGCGCGGCGGCGAACCCGTTTCGGAAGAGGTTTTGACGAAGGGCGCACCTCCTGCCGGGCGCGTGGCCGAGGCGGAGTTCGATGTCGTCTACGCGGGCGGCGCGGCGGCGTTGCTGCACGCGTTGGCTCTCGCCTGCGGGCACGAACGCCGTGTGCTCGTCGTCGGCGGCGCGTGCGCGGACGAGGGGACGACGGGCGGCGTGTGGAATCTTTCGGAGGAAGAGTTGAAGGAGCTTGAGGGCGCGGGCCTCTTCTCTCGCGCGGAGATCGAGGCGGCGGTCTTGAATCGCTATCGCGGCGGGTTCGTGAAGTTCCACGACGCTTCGTCACGCGTCAAGGCCGGGCCGCTATGGGTGAGCGGTTCGATGGACGTGGCGGTGGATGGCGAGCGTCTGCTCGCGCTCGCGGCTGAGCGGCTCAGGCGGCGCGGGTCGAAGGGCTGCGCCGTCCTGGAGACACAGCGCTTCGTGCGTGCGTACGTCGAGCCGTCGCGCGTGACAATCGAGACGGAAGCGCCCGAGGGAGTGCGGCGACTGTTTGCGGCGCGACTGTTTGTGGATGCGTCGGGGGCGGACTCGCCTTTGGCGCGGCAGTTGAATGGCGAGCGCTCGTCGTCGAACGTGCGCCCGGCGGTCGGCACTGTGGCGCGCGGGTTCGCGCGAGGCGAGGAGCCGGACGCGGCGGACTTTCGGACGGGCGAAATCCTCGTCAGCACTGAGGACGCGAGCGCACATCGCCAACTCCTCTGGGAAGCCTTCGCCGGTGCTCCCGCGCGTGGCGACTACACGACGCGTCTCTTCTTCTACGACACGACCGACTCGCCCGCAGACAAGTCTCTGCTCGCACTCTTCGAGCGCTACTTCGAGTCGCTGCCCACATACAAGCGAAGGGGCGCGGGGTGGCGCGTCGAGAGACCTCTGTTCGGCTACGCGACCGTGCCGCGCGAAGGGTGGCGCAGCCACCGACGTGTGGCGTCGGAACGCACGATGCTTGTCGGCGGCGACGCCGCGGGCGCATTTACCCCGAGAGGCGTCGGCGCGCACGCGGGCGATCTGCGACGCATCGCACGCCTAACGCACAGGGCGCTCGCCTCAGGCGCGTTGGATGTCGACACGCTCGCTCGAATCTGCGAGGGCCGCGCGGCGCGTGTGGCGAGCGCGGTGGGGCTGGCGGAGTTTATGCGCCTGACGGCGCGGGGCGCTCCTCATACGGTTAACGAGACGCTGAACGCTTTGATGGCCGCGCTCGGGGGACTGGACGAGCGCGTGCGGCGCGAGGTGTTTCAGGGGCGCATGAGCACGGGGGCGCTGCGCCGTCTGTTCGCGCGCACGGCGCGGCTCTATCCGCGCATCTTCGCGCGCGTGCGCGAGCACTTCGGCGCGCGCGGTACTCTATGGTGGCTGGCCGGTGTGGCGGAAGCGGTCTGGAGCGAGCGGCGCAGGCGGGACGCTTCGCGCGGCGAGCGGGAGCCGGGCGCAGCGGAAGATTAGACCGACCCCGCGATTGCAAGCCGGTGTCGGAATCGAGCCTGGTACACAAATGAGGCCAACCGCTTTTGAAGCGTGAGGTCGCGCTCGGCTGAGAGGAAGATGGGCGCGGGCGACT
>JAVRON010000078.1:0-27988 GCA_032162705.1 Acidobacteriota bacterium | reverse complement strand
TTCACCGCAGAGGCGCTGAGGACGCGGAGACTCGCAGAGAGTTGAACTATTCTCTGCGCCCCCTCTCCGTCCTCAGCGCCTCTGCGGTGAACTATGTTCACATTACCATCAAGTGAAAGGTGCTCTAACTTGTGGAGTTTTTTTCGAGAATGGCGAGACGCTCCGCGAGTGTGCGGAGTGTGCGCTGCATGTCGCCGAGGCGGCGGAAGGCCGCCGTCGAGCGTAGCCACTCGCGGTTGTCGAAGGCGGGGATACCCGAGAGAACTTTACCTGCGGGAACGTTATGGCTCGTGGCGCTCTTGGCCGTCAGCACCACGTCGTCGCCGATCTCAAGATGCCCGGCCACGCCGACCTGGCCCGCGAGGATGACGCGTCGCCCGATGCGTGAGCTGCCAGCCAGTCCAACCTGCGCGCATAGCAGCGCGTCTTCGCCCACAGTGCAGGAATGTCCGATCTGAACAAGGTTGTCGATCTTCGCGCCGCGCGCGATGCGCGTCTCACCGACTGAGGCGCAGTCGATAGTCGTCCCTGCCCCAATCTCCACTTCATCCTCGATGACGACCCGCCCGGTCTGCGGAATCTTCAGCCAGCGCCCCTCCTCGTCCTTCGCGTACCCGAACCCGTCCGAGCCGACGACGACGTTATTGTGGATGCGTACACGCGCGCCGACCTGCGTGCCTTCGCGCAACGCCACGCCCGAATGTAGAACAGAGCCTTCGCCTATCCGGACGCCGTCGTAGATGGTCACGTTCGGGAAGATGCGAACACTATCACCTATCACAGCGTCACGCCCGATGACTGTGCAAGCTCCGACAGAGACGCCCGCCCCGAGCCGCGCAGACGAATCGATGACGGCGGAAGGATGTATGAAAGGCTCGAACTCCGGCTCAGGATGAAAGAGCCGAAGGGCGCGCGTGTAGGCCAGGTAAGGGTCGCGCGTTGAGAGAACAGCGATGTCGTCTCTTCCAACCTCGACGCCCTCGCCGACGTAGACCGCCGCGGCGCGCGTCGTCTGCACGCGGTTCGTGTAGCGCGGGTTGGCGAGAAAAGTGACGTGCCCCGTTTCGGCCTCGTCCAGTCCGGCGGCGGCTGTGATGTCGATATCGGCAAACTTTTCTTCGACGCGCGCGCCAGTCAGTCGTGCAAGCTCGCTGAGTTTCATGCGGAGATTTATCGCACAAAGGAAGCTCCGAGTTCAAAGCATATGAGGCAGAAGCCCGACCGTGAGGGAGGGCGTAACGAGGGATAAGGGCGGCAGTGTGAGGGATGAATAAAGACAGCTTCTGATTCATCCCTCATCCCCTCCTACGCCCTCCCTCACGGTCGGGCTTCTGCCTTAAGCTTACATGAGGTTGACGGGGTCGATCTCGACGTTGACTGAGCCGAGGTCGCAGCCTTGAACATGTGCCGCCTCGCCGAGCGCCATCTCGATGAGCGTGCGGAGGCGCGGGCGATTGCGCGACTTCAGAAGAATCTGTATGCGGTGCTCGCCGCGCAGACGTGCGAGCGGCGCGGGCGCGGGCCCCAGCACGCGGCAGCCTCTTTCAGTGTTCGCTGTGTCGAGCGCTTCGCGTACTGTCGTGGCGGTCGCTTCGACGCGCGCAAGGTCGTCGCCGTGGACGAGCAGCGAGGCGAGCGCGACGAACGGCGGGTAGCTCAGGTTTCGACGGTAGTTGATCTCCTCATCGAAGAAGGCGTCGTAGTCCTGCGCGCAGGCATGGCGCAGAGCGTAGTGGTGCGGATGATAAGTCTGAATCAGCACGCGACCCGGCAGGCTCCCGCGCCCCGCCCGCCCCGCCACCTGTGTGATGAGTTGGAAGGTGCGCTCGGCTGAGCGAAAGTCCGGCATCGCGAGTCCTGCGTCAACCGAGACAACGCCCACGAGCGTCACGTTTGGGAAGTCATGACCTTTCGCGATCATCTGCGTGCCGACGAGCATATCCAGCTCGCCCGCGGCGAAGCGCAGAATGGCCTGCTCGTAGGTCGAGCGCCGCGCCGTCGTGTCGCGGTCGAGCCGCGCGATGCGAAGCGTAGGGAAGCGCGCCTGTAGAATCTCTTCAATCTGCTCCGTGCCCTCGCCGATGAAGAAGATGAAAGGCCCCTGGCAGGCGGGGCAGGCTTCGGGGACGCTCTGCCGAAGGTTGCAGTAGTGGCAGACGATTGATTGCTCGCTCCGGTGGTATGTGAGCGTTACGTCGCAGTTCCGGCAGTTGATGCGCTCGCCGCACGAGCGGCACAGAACGAAGCTCGAATAGCCTCGGCGGTTGAGCAGAATGATTGTCTGCTCGCCGCGTGCGTGCGTCTCTTCGATGGCCGCGAGCAGGTCGGGCGAGAAGACAGCGGGCTTGCCTCCCGCACGGAAGACCTCGCGCATGTCAACGATCTCTGCGCGTGCCATCGCGCGATTGGCGATGCGGTTCGGCAGACGAAGGTATCTGTACTTGCCCTGTCGCGCGTTCTGGAACGACTCCAGAGAGGGCGTCGCCGAGCCGAGGACGACGACCGCGTTCTCTTTGTGCGCGCGCATGACGGCCGTGTCGCGCCCGTTATAGTAGGGCGACTCCTGCTGGCGGTATGAAGCCTCGTGCTCCTCGTCCACGACGATGACGCCGAGGTCGCTGACGGGCGCAAAGACCGCCGAGCGCGTGCCGATGACGACGCGCGCCTCGCCGCGCTTCAGGCGTCCCCACTCGTCGAAACGCTCGCCCGCCGTCAGAGACGAATGGAAGATGGCGACGGCGTCGCCGAAGTGCGCGCGCAGGCGGCGCGAGAAGACGGGCGTCAGAGCAATTTCGGGGACGAGCATCATGGCCGTGCGTCCGCGCGAGAGTGCTTCGCGCATCGCGCGGATATAGATTTCCGTCTTGCCGCTACCCGTCACGCCGTGAAGAAGAAAGGCCGCGAATGCGCCAGTGTTCTGCGCCGCGTCTATCTCGCGCAGAGCGGAAGCCTGCTCGTCCGTCAGTTGTAGCTCGTCGTCCTCAGGAAGAGTTGCGCCCGCCAGCGGGTCGCGCCTCACCTCGCGTACGAAGACTTCGAGCACACGCCGTCGCTCAAGCGTCTGAATGCTGGAGGCGCTCGCGTGCGCGGCTTCGAGCAGCTCGGCGAAGAGCATCTCGCCGCCGGCGGTGATGAGCGTCTCGATGACATTCCGTTGCGCCGGAGTAAAGGCACGCGCGCCTCGGGCGTCTTGCTCTGCGCCGACGGCGTCGTGCTCGACTGGAGGCAGGAGGCGCACGGCCTTTCGCTTCTTTGCGCGTGTCTGCGCGCCGCGCTGCCTGTGTGAGACTATGACCCAGCCCGCGCGTGCAAGCTCGCGTGCGGCTTTCGCGGCGCGCGCCTGTCCGAGTTCGCGCGCCGCCTCGCGCAGAGTCGTCGTCCCGTCCGCGGCGGCCATTTGCAACAGACGCGCCTTTGCAGTCGCGGCGCGTCGCGGCGGCAGATGCGCCAACTCGTCGCGCCCCTTCGGCGTGATGGTGACGACCTGATCGATGCCAGAGTTAAGACCGGCGGGCAGAGCGGCCTTCAGAATCTCTCCCCACGGCGCGGCATAGTAATCACTGATCCAGCGCGTGATCTCAAGGACTTCGGGCGTTATCAGCGGCTCGGCGTCGAGCAGTTCCTCTGCCTCTTTGATTTCCGACTCCTCAAGTCCCAACTCAGGGTCTAGGCCGTAGTGCAGCGCGACGACGTAGCCGGTCACAAGCGTCCGCCCGAACGGGACGAGCAGACGCGCCCCGACACGCGCGTCCTCGCCCAGAGTGAGTGGGAGTTTATATGTGAAGGTCTGAGACAAACGCAGAGGGAGCGCGACCTCCGCGTAGAGTGGATCGCGCACTTCACGAGTGTGAGTGGAGTCGTCTGCTTGGTGGATTAGGGCGGTGCGTTGCAAGGTGAGCAGAGTTAACGAAAATTCAGCGTAGTTGAAGTGGAAACGTAGAGCGGTTATTTCGGCTTATATCCAATGCCCCAGACTTTGAGCAGGGCGCGATAACCGTCAATGCGTTTGCCTGTGAAATCCTTGAATTGCATGCCGACCAGTGACCAGAACTGTGTCTTCTTATAATCGAATTTCTTTTTGTGATCGGCGGGTAAATAGAGAATCGGCACGATCTTATTAGAGAAACGTTTTTTCGTCAGGGCGAAAACGACTTCGCGCTTTACCCAGTCTGATTTTGCCGAGTTGGGAGACACGATCAGGACGAACCAGTCGCATCTGTTCAGCGCCGCTCCGATCTGGTCGTACCAATCTTCACCCCCGACACTCGTCTTGCTATACCACACAGGGACGTTATGCCGCTGTAACACCCCGGCTAAGGCGGAGACAAATTTCCCGTCGAGGTCGGAGTGAGAAATGAATACTTCCTTCGGAGGCATCCGTCCGCGTCTCCATCTGTGGGTGGAGGATCAAGCGGCAGCAAGCAGCGTCGCGATCTGTTTGAACTTCTCCTCTTGACTGCCGCGTTCCGGAAGATTGACCACTTGAAGAGAATTAAGAATCCAGGGCATCTCTTTCTGTGGGAGCTTTTCGGGGGCTCCGACGATGACGGGAATGAGCCGGTGGCTGTACGTCCGGTCGCCTAATGCGAATTCGATGTTACGACGAACGTTTGGTGAGCGCAGTGCCGCCGGGGTCAGCAACACGACCATAGCTTTCGACTCCTTAAGCGCACGGCCTACTTTGTCGGCCCAGTTCTCGCCGGGAAGTATCTCACGACGGTCGTACCAGACCTTAAGTCCGGCCCCTTCCAGACCCTCGGTAACTTTCTTCGCCAGCGATTCGTCCGATTCGGCGTAACTCAGAAAAACTTGCATAAACTTTAACTCCCATCAGAATTCGTCGTGGCGTGATTATAAGTCTCTTCACGTGAGCGAACAAGGTTAGCCGATTTCAAAGGAATAGACTTCAGGAAGCGGCGAGCAGCGCGCGGATTTTTTTCATGTCCTCCCAGACCTCGCGTTTCCTGGTCGGGTCGCGCAGAAGGTATGCGGGATTGAAGGTAGGCATCAGCGGTGTGCCGTCGTAGTCGTGGAACTCGCCGCGCATCTGTGAGATGGGCTTCTTCGTGCGGAGCAGTGCGCGCGTCGGCGTGTTGCCGAAGGCGATTACGACCCGCGGGCGCGCGGCTGCAAGCTCGCGGTGCAGGTAGGGCGTGAAGAAGCCGAGCCATTCGGGCGTTATCTCTTCGCCCTGGCTGATGGCCTTGACGACGTTCGTCAGGTAACAGTCTTTGCGTGCGAGGCCGATGCTGGAGAGGATGCGTTCGAGCATCAGACCGGCGGGCCCCATAAAGGGCCGTCCCGATTCGATGTCGGGCGGGCCCGGCGACTCGCCGACCACAGCGACCTTCGCGCCCACACTCCCCTCGCCGAAGATAAGGACGCGCTCTTTGAACTGCGGCAGACTCTTCGCGCGACGCAGAAGCTCATCGTTGATCTCGTCGAGCGTTTCGTTCGACTCGACCGACTGCGCGCTGAAGAGTGAATCCTGCATGGTGATAGCTACTTCTTGATCGAGTTGAGGTAGTCGCGCACCTTCTTCATGTCGTCCCAGACCTCGCGCTTCTTTGAGGGGTCGCGCAGGAGGTATGCGGGGTGGAAGGTGGGCATGACCTTGATGCCGCGATAGTCTTGAAACTCGCCGCGTAGGCGCGTGATGCCTTCCTTCGTGTCGAGCAGATTCTTCATCGCCGTGTTGCCTAAGACGACGATCACGTCGGAGCGCGCGATGTTGATTTCGCGCAGGAGGAAAGGCTTGCACGTGCGCGCCTCTTCGGTGGTCGGCGTGCGATTGTTGGGCGGGCGGCAGCGATTGACGTTGCCGATCAGAACGTCCTCGCGCTTGAGGCCGATGGCCTCGATGATCTTGTTGAGCAGTTGCCCGGCGCGTCCGACGAAGGGGCGGCCCGAGGCGTCCTCGTCCGCGCCCGGCGCTTCGCCGACGAACAGCAGGCGCGATTTCTGGTCGCCCTCGGTGTGGACAATCTTGTTGCGCCCCACGTGCAGAGGGCAGCGGATGCACTCGCCGATGTCCGTGCGGATGTCCTCGAAGGTCTCGCCGGGACGCCCGAGACTCAAATCATCTTGCGGCGTGATGTCGCCGAAGAGCGTCTCGCGCGGCGCGGGCGGGTCGGGTGAAGCCTTGCGTACAGGTTTTTTAGGCATCTCCGTTTGATTGAGAATCGAAGGCGGCTCACCCGCCCTGTTCTGTTGCGGCTCGGACGCATTGTTCGACTTTGGGGGCGGAGGAGGGGGCAACGATCTTGCGGGCGGCGTTGGCGGGGCATATCGCTCCGCGTTCGCATTTCTCTTAAGCGCTGATGAAACGGCGGCTGGCGTTCTCGTCGTCGCTTCGCGCGTTCGCGTCGGTGGTTCGGCGGCGGCGGGCAGCGTCAAGCCCTCCAAGCCCTCGACGCCAAGCTCACGCAGATAGACGGCGGCCTCCGCGACTTCCTCCGCCAGTGACTTTAGAATCTCTCTCGCCTGCGACTCATCTTCCATCGGTTACGTTACACATTATGCCATGCACGGGGCAGAGGTAGAAACTTCAGCGCGTCTTAGTCGAAAGAGGGATGACTACTTCTCGCCGCTGGTAGCCTTCGTTGGAAGAGTCGAAAGAGATGTTGACGCGGTATTCGTCGGCGCTGATTCGTGTGGCGTCGAAGCCTTGGCCCTTGCCAACTGCGTATGGCGTCTTGAGGCGCAGGACGTAAGTGCGACCCCCACGGCCTTCGAGCAGGAGGCGTAGCGCACCACTCTCCGCGTTCGAGCGGAGGACGCGCAACGCAACACTGCGTGCGCCGCGCATGGGCGTCTCGAAGGAAATGTAAACGTCCGAGCCTTCATCGTAGGCGATGCGTATCTCGACGGGGCGCGCAAACTCGACATCGAACTCGACGCGCTGGATGTCGCCCGTGCGTTCGACCTCGAAGTCGATGGGGTGGCCGTCGGCCTTCACAGAGCGTATGCGCGCGTCGAGCGGGAAGGCCGGGGCGAGGATAACAGTCGTGCTGTCCGGCATGTGCCTGTCGTTGGGCATGTGCCTGTCGTCGGTCGTCTGCTTATCGTCGGGTATGTGTTTGTCGTCGGGCATGTGCTTATCGTCGGGCATGTGCCTGTCGCGGCGGACGCTCGCGCGCAGGCTAATGGACATCTGTCCGCCGCCACGCTTGAGTGCGAAGTCGAGCGTGGAGGAGCCGACCGCCACGCGTCGTACTTCGACTGAAGACCAGTCGGCGGGAAGCTGCGGCGCGAAGCGGACGGTCTGACCCATGTCCGAAACTTCGATGCCGAGCAGGCCACGCAGAAGCGGCGTGACGGTCATCGCTTCCGACCAGACCTGATGATGTGAGGAGCGGCCAAAGGACGCGTTGAAGTCGCCGGACAGAAGCTCTGTCACGTAGCCGAGCGCGCCCTGTTGCTGCAAGAGCACGTTCGCCATCAAAGCCTGCAAGCCGACGTGTGGACGGCCATAGCGGTAAGCGCCCATGCTCGCCCAGCCTGTGAAGAGAGGCCAGACCGAGCCGCTGTGGTAAGAGAGCGGGTCGTAGAGACGGCTCTCGTCCGAGATGATGCGCAAGCCCCAGTCGGTCGCAAGGTGGCCGCTACCGAGCCGGTCGATCTCCGCTTGCGCGCGCTCGTCATTAAGCACACACCACCAGAGTGGCACTGCGGGCAGAACCGTGTCCTCGTCAACGAGCTTCGACTTGTCCAGCTCGTTCATGCGCTGCTGTCGCACGGCGCGGTTCGGGCCCGGCTCCGCCTCGCGCGCGGCAGTAGTATTAGTGCGCGGGATGTTTGTCGAGAAGGCATAGAAGCCGCGCTCGGGAAGCCAGTAAGTTTTCTCGATGGCCTCGGTCGTTCGTTCGGCCAACTCACGCGCCTCCGCGGCGAGCTTTTCATCTTTCATCGCCCCGGCCAACTCTTCCACGTCGTGCAGGGCTTCGACCCAAAGCCCCTGCATGTATATCTCTTCGTGCGGAGGATAAAGCCCGTCGCCTTCGACCCATCCGTGACCGACGTTTGTATTTTCAATCAGACCGTTGCCGTCTGTATCCGTCGCACGGGTGAAGCGAAAGGCTTTGATGATCGAGTCCCAGTTGGCGCGAACGAAGCCCAGATCGCCACTGCGGCGTAGGTAGTCTGCATGAGCGATGATGTAGAGCGGCGTGGCGTCGGCACTCGCCCAGGCGTACGGGTAGTCAGTGAACCAGGGGATGAGCGATGCGCTCTGCGAAATCTCGTGCGGGATTTTGCCGTCGGCGCGCTGAAATTTTTTGAGGAAGTCGAGCGCGTCGCGCACGCCCGCGAAGTCTCCGTAGGAGTTGACGGCCAGCGCCGTCCAGAGCGCGTCGCGACCGAAGAACCAGGCGAAGCCGGGGCGCTCGCTCTCGCCCGCCGTGCGAAAACCGGCGACGAGTCCAGTGCCGAGCAGAGGATTCTCGACAAAGCCTTTGTCGATGCCGACCTTTGCCCACAGGAGCGCCTCGTTGACGCGTGCGTCCGGCGTCAAGACGCTCGTCGTCTCTTCGAGCAGGCGTTGATAATGCTCGACGTTCTTCTCGTAAAGCTCTCGCGTCGTGCTGAGAAGCCGCGAGTAGACGGCGCGTGCGTCCTCGCGTCCGTTGACGCTTCCGGCGATGATGATGGGGATAAAGCTCGACTTCAATTCGCCCGGCGGCACGTCGATTCGGAACTGCGCGGGCACGTCGCGCGGCTCCTCTTGATAGGGCATGACGGATACGTCGTGCGCCGCGGGACTCCCGACGATACCGGCGAAGCGTCCCGTCACTTCCGTAATAAAGTATGTGCGCGCGCGCTCGTCCCAGGAGAGCGAGCCGGTCATCAGCCCGGCGGGCCACATCAGTTTCAGGCGCGGTCGGAAGCGCACGTTGATGCCGAGGGGAAGCGCCGAGTCAACGTCGAGCAGCATCACGAGGCCAGGCTCGTCGAGCGGCGCGAAGATAACTTGGCGGACAGTAAAGGCCGCATGCGAGTAGGTAATCGTGGTCGCTTCGGGTCGCACCTCGATTGAGGCGGAAGTATCGGCGGCGCTCAGTTCGAGCGGGTAGCCTTCGAGCCGGAACGACAACTCGAACTGGTCGAGAATCTGAAGCGGGTAGGCCCATGCTTCGAGCTGCCGGTGCTCGTATCCGAAGACCGCGGATTTTCTACCGAGCACGTCGAAGAATGAACCGGGATGTGTGCGGCGTTCGAGGACGAGGCCGCTCGTCTTAATTTGGAACTTTGGTGTGAGCGCAGGCGTCTGAGCTGGTATCGCCCCCTGGCCTGTGTGAGCCGTGGCGGAAAGCTGTTGCAGCAGTAAAAGGCACAACGCTGGCAGAATTCTACGGCGTAAGCAATGCACGGAAGCTCCCGGTCGGGGTGTGGTTTTGAACGATCTCGCAAGTTCAGGGAGCATCTTATAGTTATTTGCAATCGCGCGCGAATGAAGGCGAGCTATATCAAATTTCACTTGAGTGTTGAGTGAGATGAGCTTCACCGCAGAGGCGCGGAGGACGCGGAGGGGGCGCAGAGGGGTGCTACTCACTGCGAGTCTCTGCGTCCTCAGCGCCTCTGCGGTGAAGCGGTGCCCACATTACATTCAAGTGAAAGCTGCTCTATTAGCGCCTGCGTCAGTGGCTGCACGTTGCCGGAATTGACGAACGTTCGTTTGCCAAACTAGAGTGCTCAGGCACGACGGCAGGCGCTTCACGCTTGCAGCCCTGCCGACAACCATAAGTTTTCCACCCGAGGAGACAATTGATGAACCCCGCGCCGACAAACATTCGCCGAGCGCTCTTGTCGCTCGCCGCCCTTTTGCTTGTGCTGAGTCTTCACGCCGTCGCCGTCGCCGCTGCCGCCGATGATGTGCAGGCGGTCAAGGCGATGGACGAGCTGCTGACAAAGGCGTACCCGCCGGGCGGGCCCGGCGCGACGGTCATCGTCGTCAAGGATGGGAAGACGCTTTTGCGTAAGGGCTACGGGATGGCCGACCTCGAACTGGGCGTGGCGGTTGAGCCAGACATGGTCTTCCGCCTCGGCTCGGTCACAAAGCAGTTCACCGCCACCTCCATCCTCATGCTCGCCGAGCAGGGCAAGCTCTCACTCTCGGATGACATCACGAAATTCTTCCCCGACTATCCGACACGGGGGCGCACGATCACGGTCGAGCATCTGCTGACGCACACCTCCGGGATAAAGAGCTACACGTCCATCCCCGCATGGATGACGATGTGGCGTAAGGACATGACCGTCACGGAACTGATCGACCTCTTCAAGAACGAGCCGATGGACTTCGCGCCCGGCGAGCAGTGGTTATACAACAACTCGGGCTACATCCTGCTCGGCGCGATCATCGAGAAGGTATCGGGTCAGACTTACGAGCAGTTCGTGCGGAAGAACATCTTCGAGCCGCTCGGCATGAAGCACTCCTTTTACGGGAGCGCGACGCGCGTGATACCGCGCCGCGTGCCCGGCTACTCGATGACCCGCGAAGGCATCGAGAACGCGCAGTATCTCAGCATGACGCAGCCATACGCCGCAGGGTCTCTGCTCTCGAACGTGGACGACCTGGCGCTGTGGGATGCGGCGCTCTACACCGACAAACTGTTGAAGCAGGCTTCGCTTCAGAAGGCGTTCACGCCTTACGTTTTGAAGGACGGAACTTCGACGGGCTACGGGTACGGATGGGGGAAGACTTCTTACGAGGGGCACACGATGATTGAGCATGGCGGCGGCATTCCCGGCTTCAGCACGATGGTTATCCGCATGCCCGACGACCGTGTCTTCGTCGCCCTTCTCACCAACAAGGACTACGAGACTGCCGACGACAACGCGCTCCGCGTCGCGGCGCTTGCTATCGGCAAGCCCTTCCGCCCGGCGGTCGCCGTCGCGGTTCCGGCAACGGAGCTTGAGCCGCTAATCGGCGTCTACCAGATTAACGAGAAGGAGACGTATGTCGTAAAGCTCGATGGCGGGCGACTGCTTATACAGCGCAACGCGGGCAGGTCGAACGAAGTGTTCCCGCTCTCGGCCACAGAGTTTTTCTACGACAAAGAGTCGCTCGACCGTCTGACCTTCTCGAAGGACGCGGCGGGCAAGGTCACGGGGCTGAAGGTGACAAGGCACTTCGGCCCGGCAACGGCGGCCACAAGGACGGACAAGCCGCTCCCGAAGACGAAGGAGGCGATCAAGCTCGACCCGTCTGTGCTGGAGCGTTACGTCGGCGTCTACGAGTTCTTGCCGACCTTCTCGATCACGGTCGTCCACAGGGGCGAAGGACTCTTCGCGCAGGCCACGGGCCAGCAGGAGTTTGAAATCTTCCCCGAGTCGGAGAAGCTTTTCTTCCTGAAGGTCGTTGACGCGCAACTCGAATTTCAGACCGGAGCGGACGGCAAAGTCACGGGTCTGATACTTCATCAGGGGGGCCACGATTCGCCTGCGAAGAAGGTGAAGTGAGGGTTGAGTGCTTCGGGATGCGTCGGTGAATTCGTCGGTTGAGTTTAGCGAGAGACGAGTTCATCGCAGAGGCGCTGAGAGCGCGGAGGGGGCGCAGAGGATTTCAAATCTGAGATTTCAGATTTCAAATCTCAAATCTGTAATTACTCTGTGCCCCCTCCGTGCCCTCTGTGTCTGCGGTGGTGAATTGCTACGTGCGCCGTCAGCCACAGACGATGAAAAATTATATCAAGAGGTCTAAAGCCCGAGCACGTTGACGAGTTCCTGCACGGAGGCGGCGCTCTTCTGGAGGGCGATGCGCTCTTCCGCCGTGAGGTTGATCTCGATGATCTGCTCCAGTCCCCGCGCGCCGAGCTTGCAGGGCACGCCGACGTAGAGGTTCTGGACGCCGTACTCGCCTTCGAGGTATGCGGCGCAGGGCAGGATTTTCTTCTTGTCCTTGAGAATGGCTTCGGTCATCTCAACCGCCGCCGACGAAGGCGCGTAATAGGCCGAGCCTGTCTTCAAAAGCCCGACGATCTCCGCCCCGCCGTTGGCGGTGCGCTTCACAATCGCATCGAGCTGTTCTTTCGGCAGGAGTTCGGTGACGGGGATGCCCGCGCACGTCGAGTAGCGCGGGAGCGGCACCATCGTGTCGCCGTGTCCGCCGAGGACGAAGGCCGTGACGTTCTCGACCGAAACGTCCAAAGCCTCTGCGAGGAAACAGCGCATGCGCGCCGCGTCGAGCACGCCCGCCATGCCGAGGACGCGATGCTTCGGAAAGCCCGAACGCTTGAAAGCCACCTGGCACATCGCGTCGAGCGGGTTCGAGACGATGATGAGAATCGAATCGGGCGAATACTTGACGACCTCGTCCACGACGTTCGAGACGATTCCGGCGTTCGTCTTCAAAAGGTCGTCGCGGCTCATGCCGGGCTTGCGCGGAAGCCCCGAAGTGATGATGACCACATCGGAGTTCGCCGTCAGCGAGTAGTCGTTCGTCGCGCCGGTGAGCCGCACGTCGAAGCCCTCGACGGGCGCGGCCTGTGCGAGGTCGAGAGCCTTGCCCTGCGGCATGCCCTCGATAATATCGACCAGCACCACGTCGCCCAGCTCCTTGCTCGCCAGCCAGTGCGCGGCGGTCGCGCCGACGTTACCCGCGCCGACCACCGTGATCTTGTTTCGCTTACCCATCGCTATAGTTTTCCTTTCGCCTCTTAAAAGTTCGTGTTAGACAAGAGCGCCCGCAGAACCTCCGCGCCGCAAGGCTCAGGCGCGACGAATTAACGCATAAACTGAGGCCGGTTCGGCTGTGTCCCCCTTTGTCACAGCCGTTGCACCCGTCGCCCGCAGGAGATGTCGGAGGTGGAAGAGCGCGAGTGTAAGATGCGCCTCCGGCGAGTGTCAAGGTACACTCCCGCCGCAGCCTTATAAGGCGGCTAGTGGTGACGTAGGTCTTGCGCCGTATGAAATTATCTAAGCTGCTCGGAAGACTTTTCGGCGCAGGTCACCCGACCGGTGCGCGCGTCGTGGGAGGGGACTATACGGGGACGGAAGCAGAAGAAGAGGTTGGCGGCGTAGACCCTTTCGACCCTTTCCCCGAACCCGTCCGTCTGGAGATAGGCGACGTGTTCGACCTGCATTCGATCCCGCCGGCGGAGGTGCGCGCGGTCGTCGAAGAGTACCTGCGCGAGGCGCGTCGCGCGGGCTTCCCCTTCGTGCGAATCATCCACGGCAAGGGCGTCGGCGTGCAGCGTGAGACGGTCAGAAGCATCCTCGCGCGCACGCCCTTCGTCGAACACTTCACGGACGCGCCTGAGAGTGCGGGCGGCTGGGGCGCGACAATCGCATACCTTACGCACGACTGAATTACAGGAAAGCGAAATGCTGAAAGGTTTATGCGGAGGGTTTGAAAGCTTTTCCCGCGCGTCGTAAGACTTCTACATCACGTTGTAAAGCTTTTCCTGTGCGTTGCTGAGACCTTGCAGAACGTGACAAGAATCTTCCTTCACGGTGCAAAGCCCTCGCAACGCAGCGCAAAAGCTTTCACTCATGCTGCAAGGCTTTTGCATCGCGCGGTAAAGAGCTTGCAACGTGAAATTCTGCTTGTAAACCAGTATGCGGAGAGCTAGAATCGCGCTTCCAGACGCGGACAACAGAGTTAGAAGAACTGAGTTTGCACGGTTTTCCCCTATCAATCCGCGTTCGCTGGACAAACACGGCAGTTGCACTCACAACAAGGGGAGACAGAGAGTAATTCCGCTGCCGCTGCCGTCAAACCGAGACGCGTATCCGTGCCTCACGAGCACGTCACAGACCGAACCCCAAAGCCGTGCGCGGAGGCGCGCATAGAAAGGACTCCTTATCATGTCACGTCCGAAAGACATCGAAGAGAAGTTGGAACGCATACTCAACGCCTGGCGCACGCTCGCGCCGGATAAGTCGTTCGGCGGGATGACGCTCGCGCAGTTCGAGACGGCCTGCGCCCCTTCGAGCACGACGCGCGCACACATCGTCGAGCTTCAGGCCAGACTCACAGAGGCGCTTGCCGACCGCGACACGGCGGATGATAACACCGCGAGCAAAATCCAACTCGCCGTCGCAGGCGTCCTCGCAGACCCGACCGAAGGCCCGGACAGTGCACTCTATGAAGCCTTCGGCTACACGCGCATAAGCGCGCGCAAGACGGGGCTGACGCGCAAAACCAAAGAGCCGTCGAAGAAGTAAGAGCAGGGGACAGTAGGCAGTAGACAGTAGACAGTAGTCAGTAGGAAGACAAAGCGGCGCGCTCGGTCTAAAGACTGAGACGCGCCGCCTGTTTTCTACTAACTACTGTCTACTGCCTACCAACTACTGTCTACTGTCTACTGCCTACTGTCTACTGCCTACTGCCTACTGCCTACTACTTTCGGAGCCAGCCGAATAGCCCGTAGATGACAGTCTCGCGGTTCTCCTCGTAGATGGCTTTCGTGAGTGGGATGGACATCGGGCAGGCTTGGACGCAGTTCTGCGCGTTGCCGCAGTTGGTGATGCCGTCGTCGCCCATGATGGCCGAGAGGCGTTCGTCGCGCGTGATCTTTCCCGTCGGGTGCATGTTCTGGTAGCGAACCTGTGCGATGGCCTGCGGGCCGATGTAGTTGCCATCGCCGTACTGCGGGCAGGCTTCCAGACAGCAGCCGCATGTCATGCAGCGCGAATAGGCGTAGCGCTCCGACACGTCCTCCTGCGACATGCGGGGGCCCGGGCCCAGGTCGTATGTGCCGTCTATCTCGACCCAGGCCTTGACGCGCTTGAGGTGATTGAACATCTCCGAGCGGTCAACGATGAGGTCGCGTACGTTCGGGAATTTCCGCATAGGCTCAAGCGTGATCGGCTTGTGCGGTTCGAGATTATCGACGAGCGCCGAGCAGGACTGGCGCGCGCGCCCGTTGATGACCATCGTGCAGATGCCGCAGACCTGCTCCAAACAGTTCATCTCCCAGACGGGCGGCGTCGTTTTCTGTCCGTCGCGTGTGACAGGGTTTTTCCGAATCTCCATCAGGCACGAGATGATGTTGAGGTTCGGACGGTACGGGATAGAGAACTCCTCCCAACGCGCGTCGGCGTCCTGCCGCTCGCGGCGACGGATGCGGAGGACGACTTCGCTTGGCGGGTTCTTCAATCCGTGCTGGCTCTCTGCGTTTGTGTGTGCGCTCATGAATTAAAATCCACCTTGTCGTAGACCGCGCTCAGGTTCAAAGTGCATTCGATTGACGGCAGCGCGAGCGAACTCTCAAGCCCTGATGTCAGCTTGTAAGTCCACTTCGATCTTCCATCCCTTACGTAGTGCTCGATAACGGGCCTGTCCTGCGCAACGAGCAGGTACTCGTTCAAAGAGTCGAGCGTCTGGTAAGCCAGAAACTTCGCGCCGCGGTCGAAAGCCTCGGTACTTTCGGACATCACTTCGATGATGACGATAGGGTTAAGGATAACGTCCGTCTGCTCGTCATGAAATTGCACCTCATCGTCTATCACCGACACGTCCGGGTAAAAGAACTTCCGCGAGTCCTGAAGCCTCACCTTCATCTGACTGATTAAGACCCTGTATGGTCGCTTTCTCAGTTGAAGGCCGATCTCTGTTGCGAGGGCAGAGACGATTAGAACATGCCTGCAATTTGCCCCCGGCACTTCATAAACAACTCCGTCAGCGTATTCATTCTTAGTCTCGGTCTGTCGCTCGGCGGCGAGATACTCTTCGGGCGTCACGTGTGTGACCGTTAGTGTTGACATGACCTTTATCAAAACTAAAAACGGGCGCTAGGGATTCTTACCGCCCGCGTCCTCGACGGGTTTGTCCTGTTCACGGCGCGTCTCGGCCTCGCCGTGGTCAACGTCTCTGACCTGCTCTTTGTTCTGACCCCAGACGGCGGGGCCGGTCAAGTCCTGCGGCTTTTGCTCCCAGCCGGAGGCGGGAACCTGCGCCGCACCCTCCTTCGTCGGAGAGCTTTCAGCCTCGCCGCCCGCGGCGGCCTTCGCCTTCTCCTGCTTGCCCTTCGAGTAGTCGCGCTTGCGCGGCTCGATGAGGCCGGAATCGACGGCCTCCCAGGAGAAGACAGGGCCTTCGCCTGAGAACTCGGCGATGGTCGTCTTCTGGAAGTTCTCGTCATCACGTTCGGGGAAGTCGGGCTTGTAGTGCGCGCCGCGCGACTCGTTGCGATTGAGCGCGCCGAGCGTGATGACGCGTGCGAGCTGGAGCATGTTGTAGAGCTGGCGTGCGTGCGGCAGCGCGTGCGTGGCCCACATGTTCGAGTCGTTCAGAGAGATGTGCTGATAGCGGTCTACCAGCTCAAGCAGCTTCTCGTCCGTCGCCTTCAGCTTGTCGTTGTAGCGGACGACCGTCACATTGTCCGTCATCCACTTGCCCATCTCTTCGTGGATGACGTACTGGTTCTCCGTGCCCGTCTGCTTCAGAAGCCCTTCGTTGATCTCCTGCTGTCGCTTCAGTTCGTCATCGTAAATCTTTGAGCCTTCCGCCCCATTGCGCTCGACGTTTTTGGCGAACTCGATGGCCGAGGGTGCGGCGATGAAGCCGCCGTAGACGCAACTGACGAGCGAGTTCGCGCCCAGACGGTTCGCGCCGTGAATCGAATAATCACACTCGCCCGCGGCGAGAAGGCCCGGAATATTTGTGCGCTGTTCGTAGTCAACCCACAGGCCGCCCATCGAGTAGTGGACGCCGGGGAAGATTCGCATAGGGACGTGGCGCGGATCATCGCCGACGAACATCTCGTAGATTTCGAGAATGGCTCCGAGCTTGCGGTCTAGGGTCTCTGCGGGGATGTGCGTCAGGTCGAGATAGACCTGGTTCTCGCCGTAGACGCCGAAGCCGTCGAGGCAGACCTGAAAAATCTCGCGCGTCGCGATGTCGCGCGGGACGAGGTTGCCGTAGGCCGGATACTTCTCTTCGAGGAAGTACCAGCGCTCCGCTTCAGGTATTGATGACGGGCCGCGTTTGTCTTCCTTCTGCCGTGGAACCCACACGCGCCCGCCCTCGCCGCGCGCCGACTCGGACATCAGACGCAGCTTGTCCTCGCCCGGTATCGAGGTCGGGTGAACCTGTATGAACTCGCCGTTGGCGTAGCGCGCGCCCTGCTGGTAACAGGCTGAGACGGCTGAACCGGTGCAGACCATCGAGTTCGTTGACTTGCCGAAGATGAGGCCGGGCCCTCCCGTCGCCATGATGACGGCGTCGGCGGGGAAGACTTTCAACTCAAGCGTCGAGCGCTCCATCGCAACCAGTCCGCGACAGACGCCGTGGCCGTCCTGCACGAGCGACAACATCTCCCAGTGCTCGTACTTCTTGACCTTGCCGTCCGCCTCGAAGCGGCGCACCTGCTCGTCGAGCGCGTAGAGGAGTTGCTGTCCCGTAGATGCGCCCGCGAACGCCGTGCGGTGATGAAGCGTGCCGCCGAAGCGTCGGAAGTCGAGCAGCCCTTCGGTCGTGCGCGAGAAGGGAACGCCCATGCGGTCGAAGAGGTAGATGATGGAGGGAGCCATCTCGCACATCGCCTTGACGGGCGGCTGGTTGGCGAGAAAGTCGCCGCCGTAGACCGTGTCGTCGAAGTGCTTCCAGGGCGAGTCGCCCTCGCCCTTCGTGTTGACCGCGCCGTTGATGCCGCCCTGCGCGCAGACCGAGTGAGAACGCTTGACGGGCACGACCGAGAAGAGTTCGACCGAGTGCCCGCCTTCGGCAATCTTCATCGCCGCCGCAAGCCCCGCGAGTCCGCCGCCGACAATCGCCACGCGTATGCCGTTACCTGTTGCCATCTACAGAGACTCTCCTCACTTAACTTTCGTCACTGGCTGATCCGGGTGCGCCGGGTTCGGCACGAGTTTCTGCTCGTAGCAATTAACGAGCAGGTCTAGCTTCTCCAACACCGTCTGGCCGATTAAGACTTCATCGCCGAGGACGAGTGCTTCTTCCAGTGTGTCTCGCCCGCCGATGTTAATGACGACCGACTCGGTCACGTCAACCGCTTCATTGCGCCCGTCTGCGTACTCAACAACGCGCTGGCCGCGAATGTCGAGACCTAACTGTTGCACGACGTGAGCAGGCAGGACGCTACGCACCGCGCCGATGTCAACCAGCGCGTCAGCCTCATATTGACGAATCTGATCGACTGAAATTTGCCCGCGGCGCGCAAGCGCCTCGTCCATCGCATTGATGAGTGTCGCTTTTGTCCGAACTTCGCCCATGTCAGTAAAGTATCCCTCCGAGCAGACCGCCGGGGCGGAGGAAGGCGACCTCTGCGTTGATGCCGACGGCCAAGAGCAAAAGGCCGATGGCGATGCAGGCATAACCCGTCAGGCGTTGCGCTCGCTCGCCGATGACGATGCCCCAGTCAACCGCGAAGAGCCAGATGCCGTTGGCGAGATGCCACACCGTCGCCGTGATGCCGACAAGGTAGACGACGAAAATGATGGGGTTCGCGAACTCACGGCTCACGATGTCGAAACCTTGCGTTGGGTGGTCTGCGACCGAAAGCTCGTTGAGGCCGGGAATGAGACCGAAGCGGAAGTTCAGCACGTGGAAAAAGATGAAGAAGAAAAGGATCATGCCCGTCACGCGCTGGATGGTGTAGAACCAGTTACGCGGGTACGGATACGCGAGATTGTTGGGTCTGGTCTCCCAAGTGATGAACAGTCCGTAGACCGCGTGGTAGATGAGCGGCATGAAGATGCCCGCGATCTCGATGAAGATGACGTAGGGAATTGACTGGAGGTCTTTGACGGCGTTGTTGAAGTCGCCCGCCCCGGTCATCGCCTTCGAGTTGGTGTAGAAGTGCTCAAGCAGGAAGATGCCGAGCGGGATAATTCCCGTCAATTGGTGCAGCTTCCTGAAAACGAACGTACTGCTCAGACGGACGGCCATGTCAGAAGTGCCTCTCCTTCGCAGTGTGCGCGCAAGTGCCGTGCGCGTACCCGTCTCCATTGTGGCGGGCGTGGCGCGGGTCGCGGCGCTGAAACTTTTAACTCAGGTTGGACGGCCACGATTATAACGACGCGGTGTGGAAAAGCAATCGAAGGCGTCCCACACCACTCGGGTGCGTCCGGCGCGTGACTAGCTCGCAAGCCACAACCATAAAACTCCAAGCAACACGAGCGGGGGGAACAACATCAACGCGCCGAGGCCCAAGTACGTGAAGACGCTCGCGGCAGCCCAGAGCGCGAATGCGGCTCGGTCGCTCGAAGTCGCTTGCGTCTCCGCTGTGTCGAGAGAGTTGTTGAGCCGGAGCCTGCGTCGCATCTCGCCGACACGCACGGAGAGTATCGACTCATCCCACTTCTCCAGATAGAGGTTCGTGCTCCGACGCCCGCGCAGGAAAGCCCTGTAGACGCTGCGCGGGAAGACGACAAGCCCGCAGGCGAAGCCGAGCAGGTCGAGGAGCCAGCCCTCCCAGTATCTCCCGACGCCGTTTGCGATCTCCCACGCCGCGATCTCGAACTCGCCGCGCCAAGTCGTCGGATACCCGGTCAGGACGTGATGCAGGTCGTGAAATCTGACCGCGCGCCGACGCCCCTTCGTGTTGGGGAACACGATAGGAATGCGCCACAGCTTCACCTTCACCCACGCGTCGCTGTAGCCGCCGTCTTCGCCTAAGTTCCCCAAAGCAAAGAGCCGCGCGCGCGCCTCGCCGAGGGTCAGCTCCGCAGCGAATCTCCCGTCGCCAACCGACCCCGCGCACGTCTCTTGCATCGCCATTTTTCCCGCTCCCTTGAGCATTAGTGTAGTTCAACGTGGATATAAGATAAAATGAAAAATGTAGAGCATAAATCTGAGAGATTCTTATAACAGCAGTGCAGATCGAAACATTAAAAATCTTCTGCGACCTCGTCGAGACGCGGAGCTTTTCGCAGGCCGCCGAGCGCAACTTCGTCACGCAGTCAGCCGTGAGCCAGCAGGTGCGCGCCCTCGAAACACGCTTCAAGCGGCGACTGCTTGAGCGCGTGAGGGGCCGCCGCGAGCTACACCTGACGCAGGCGGGCGAGGCATTCTTCGAGGCCAGCCGCGAGGTGCTTCAGGCGTTTGGCCGTCTTGAAGAGAACATGCGACATCTGTCGGGGACGGTCGGCGGGACGGTGCGCGTCGCGACCGTTTACAGCGTCGGGCTGCACGAGCTACCGCCCGTCGTGCGCGAGTTCATGGCGCTCTACCCGCGCGCCAAGATCGACCTCGAATACAGTCGCACGACTCGCGTCGTGCGCGACGTTCTGAGCGGCGCGGTCGATGTCGGCGTCGTCGCCTATCCGGAGAAGCGGCGTGGGCTGGAAGTCGTGCTCCTCGGCGGCGACCGGCTCGTCTTCATCTGCCGGCCCGAACACGCGCTCGCACGTCGCAAGAAACTGCGCGCCTCAGACTTGCAGGGTCAGAACTTCATACACTTCGAGCGCGACATCCCGACCCGCCGCGTGACCGACCGGATACTTCGCGCGCACGGAGTCACAGTCCAACGTGTCGCCGAGTTCGACAACATCGAGACGATCAAGCGCGCCGTCGAAGTGGGTTTGGGCGTCGCCGTCGTCCCGCGCCTCTCCGTGCTTGACGAGCAGCGCAGCGGACAACTCTCCGTCGTCCCGCTCGCCGAGGCCGAATGGGAGCGCACGGTCGGCGTCGTCTACCGCAGCGACCGAGCGCTCGGCACGGCGGCGCGTAAGTTCGTCGAGCTGCTACGGCAACACGACGAGACGGGAGCGGACAGCGCGGCGAGTGTTGAGCCGTCTCAAATGAATAAGGCAGAAGTGCGAAGGAGGTCGGCGTAACTGTCTGAAGAATTGACAAAGATGTCCGCGGTGAAACTCGCCACACTGATTCGCTCGCGTGTCGTTTCGACGGTCGAGGTGGTCGAAGCGCATCTGAGGCGGATTGAAAACGTGAACGCGCGACTCAACGCGGTCGTGACGCTTGCGCCCCGTGCGCTCGAACATGCGCGCGAGTTGGACGCGGCGGTCGCGGGTGGCGAGACGCAGGGCGCGCTCCACGGCGTGCCTTTGACGGTGAAGGATACGATTGACGTGCGTGGGTTGCTGACGACTGCCGGGTCGCGCGTGCGCGCCGGGGTCATACGGGAAGAACGCGCCGGGTATGTGCCGGAAGGGGACGCGACTTCGGTCGCGCGTCTGCGCGCGGCGGGCGCAATCATTATCGGTAAGACGAACTGCGCGGAGTTCGCGCTCGACTACACTTCGGAGAATCCCGTCTTCGGACGCACGAACAACCCGCACGATCTTGCGCGCACGCCCGGAGGGTCGAGCGGGGGTTGTGCGGCAGCCGTCAGCGCGTGCCTTACGGCCGGGAGTTTGGGGAGCGACCTCGCAGGCTCGATACGCATCCCCGCGCACTTCTGCGGCGTGGCAGGTCTGAAGCCGACAGCGCGGCGCGTGCCGTCGGACGGACATGTCCCGCCGCTCTCTGCCGTCTATACGCTCGCGGCGAGTCTGGGCCCGCTCGCGCGCAACGTCGGCGACCTGCATCTGTTCTTTCAAGTGCTGGCGGGCGTCGGCGCGGCTCCTGCGTTTGAGGATGGCTCGCAGTTCGCCAGTGAAGTGTCGAGAGCGACCGGGCATAAGTTGAAGGACTTGCGTGTCGCATGGTACGCGGACGACGGCACAGTGCCAGTGTCGTTAGAGACGCGCGCCGCCGTGAGGGAGGCGGCGCACGCGCTCGGCGGCGCGGGGCTTGAGGTCGCCGAAGAGATTCCGCCCGGCGTCGAGCAGGCGACCACGCTCTGGCTCTCGCTCTTCGAGTGGGCCACGCAGAGGTTTGTCGGCGCGTCTTACGCGGGCAGGGAAGAAGAGGCCGGGCGGGCGGCACGCGTGATCCTTGAACGCGCGGCGAAGTGTTCGACGCCGACGCTCGAATGTTTCCTGGAGGCCTGGGAGGAGCGCGACCGCGTCCGCGCATTGCTCCTGCGTTGGATGGAACAGACGCCGCTCTTCGTCGCGCCCGTCGGCGCTGTGCCCGCATTCAGGCATCATGAATTCGGTCGCATCGAATCTGAAGGCCGGACGCTTTCAACCTTTCGCGCCTTTGGATACACGCACGCGGCCAACGTCTTCGACCTACCGGCGGTGTGTGTCCCTGCGGGACGTACGCGCGCAGGACTACCAATCGGCGTACAGATCGTCGGGCGTCCTTTCGAGGAGGAGAGAGTGCTCGCCGCTGCGCGCGTCGTCGAAGAGGCGCTCGGTGGTTGGCAACCGCCGCCGGAGTCTCTTTCAACCGAGCCTCTTTCAACCGAGCCTCTTCCAAATGCGAGCCGGAATCCGTTATAGTCTCGCCGCACGCGCGCCCTTTACGGTCGCGCCGTGCGAAGTGTTGCCGCGAACTTGAATGCGAGCACTCTCGCAAATCGTCAGGTCAGTACAGGCTGCGGAAGCTTGTCGGCTCTTGGCAAAGATACCGGGCAAGCCTCGGCAGTCGGTAGTGACCGACCCACCTGCTCGCCGTCCTGACAAATCCTGTTGAGAGCGCGCAAGGGGCGCAAGCGTCCCGCGCCGCCGGAGGTCTTATGACAGTTGGCATCCTTTTCTTCTTCATGTTTCTGGCGCTGGCCGCGCTCGTCATCGCCGCCAAGACGATCAAGATCGTGCCGCAGTCAACCGTCCTTCTCGTCGAGAGGCTGGGGCGGTTCAATCGCATTGCGGCGAGCGGGCTGAACGTCCTCGTGCCGTTTCTTGATAAGCCGCGCGGCGTCTACTGGACGAACGTCCGACCGGGGCTTGCCTCGATTGACCTGCGCGAGCAGTACATCGACCTGCCGCCGCAACCCGTGATTACGCGCGACAACGTGACGATCCACGTGGACTCGGTCGTCTACTGGCAGATCACAGACCCAATCAAGGCCGTCTATGAAGTCGCAGACCTCATCGGCGCAATCGTGCAGTTGACCATCACGGGCATGCGCGCCGTCATCGGCGACATGGATTTGGATCACACGCTCTCGCAGCGCGACCAGATCAACGCCAAGCTCCGCATCGGGCTGGACGAAGCGACCGACAAGTGGGGCGTGAAGGTGACGCGCGTTGACGTAAAGAACATCAACCCGCCCGAAGACGTGCGCGTCACGATGGAGAAGCAGATGACCGCGGAGCGCACACGCCGCGCGCTCGTCCTGCAAGCGGAGGGCGATAAGCAGGCCGCCATCACGCGCGCCGAAGGCGAGAAGCAGGCGGCGGTGACGCGCGCCGAGGGCCAAAAGCAGTCGGCCATCCTTGCCGCGGAGGGCGCGGCGCAGGCCCGGCTCCGCAACGCCGAAGCCGAGGCGGAGGCTATTACACAGGTGGCGCACGCGATGACCGACCACGGCAATCCCGCGCAATATCTCATCACGCAGCGTTACATCGAGAGCCTGAAAGAGATGTCGCTCGGCCAAAACTCGAAGGTCATCTTCATGCCGGTCGAGACCTCGGCCATGCTTTCAAGCATCGGCGCGATCAAGGAGATGATCTCCGCGACCAGCGGCGGCGAGCGTCAGACGGAAAACGAGAAACTACCGCCGGGCCGACCGCGCCAACTGCCGAACGCGTAGAGTATGCGTGAACGAGTTTAAGGGTGAAGAGACTTCCGAAGAGTCTCTTCACCCTTTCGCTTTAGCGCCGGAGAGCATGACGGGAGAGCGGCGTGTAGCGCGAGCCTGCGGGGCCGAGTTCGCTGCGCATCAAGACGAGTTCCGAGACCGTAAAGGTCTGCGGCTCGAAATGCGTTTCGCGGTGCGCGTCGGCCAGAGAGCGCGCGCCACCCGGCGAGCGGAGGCGCGCAATCGTGAGATGAGGTTTGAAATCTCGTCCCTCGCGTGTGAAGCCTTCGGCGGCACACTCGTCTTCGAGAGAGTTCTGCAAGCGCGCCAGCTCACCCGATTCATCAGCGACGCCGAGCCAGAGCACGCGCGGTAAGCCCTGCGTCGGGAATGCGCCCGACTCCGCAATCGTCAGCCCGAAGGGTGCGAACGCGAGCGTTGCGCGTTCGACCGCGAGCGTGAGCGATTCGACGCGTGCCACCTTCACATCTCCTAAAAACTTCAAAGTGAGATGAAGCTTCTCAGGTCGCTCCCAGGAGGCGCGCGCCTGCGAGAAAGACTCACGCACGCGCGCGGCGTGTGCGGCCACCGACGCCTTTACCTCTGCGGGTAATTCAATCGCGCAGAAGATACGCCAGTGCTTTTGAGCGTCGGTCGTCATGCGTCGCATGTTGAGCGTACAACTCAGTGTGACGGGTCGATGACGATGAGGCGCGGCTCGGTCATCTCTTCCATCGCGTAGCGAATGCCTTCGCGTCCCGCGCCCGAGTGTTTGACGCCGCCGTAGGGCATGTTATCCACGCGGAAGGCGGGCGAGTCGTTGACGATGACGCCGCCGAAATCGAGCGCACGAAAGGCGCGCAGCGCCCTGCTCATCTCGCGCGTGAAGACTCCGGCCTGTAAACCGTAACGCGTGTTGTTGGCCTCCATCAGAGCCTGCTCAAAGTCTCCGAAGGTCTGGATGGTGGCGACGGGCGCGAAGACCTCTTCGGAGCAGACACGCATCTCTGAGTCGATGTCTGTGAGCACGGTCGCTTCGAGCAGAGAGCCTGCGCGATGGCCGCCGCACAGCAGACGCGCGCCCGCGCCGACCGCTTCGTTAATCCAATTTTCGGCGCGTTGTGCGGCGCGTTCGTCAATCATGTTCGACAACTCAGTCGCCTCGTCGAGCGGGTCACCAGCGCGGAGCATGCGTGCGCGTGCGACGAACTTGTCCGTGAAGTCTCCGGCGATTGATTCGTGGAGGAGCACGCGCTGCGCGGAGATGCAGACCTGCCCCGCGTATGCGAAGGCTGAAGCGGCAGTCCGCTCGACGGCGAAACTTATATCAGCCGTCTCGTCAACGATGACCGGGGCGTTGCCGCCCAGTTCGAGCGCGACCGTTTTGCGCGCGGCTCGCTCACGCAGAAGCCAGCCGACTTCAGCGCTCCCCGTGAAAGAGATCATCTGCACGCGTTCGTCGCGGAGCATTGAGTCGATGGTCTCGATCTCCATCGGCACGACTTGCAAAGCCGCGCGGGGCAGTCCCGATTCGAGGAAGACTTCGCCAAGCAGTAGTGCGGTGAGCGGCGTCCGCGGACTCGGCTTGACGATGATTGAGTTGCGACTGGCGAGCGCGGGCGCGACCTTATGCGCGACGAGATTGAGCGGGAAGTTAAACGGCGTGATGCCGAAGACGACGCCGCGCGGGAAGCGCTCAGTCCAGCCCGTGCGACCCGCACCAGTCGGTTGTCCGTCGAGCGGGACAATCTCGCCCGCGAAGCGCCGCGCCTCCTCCGAAGCGTGGATAAAAGTCATCACCCCGCGCTCGACCTCTGAGCGAGCAGTCCTGATCGGCTTGCCCGCTTCGGAAGCGATGGTGCGCGCGAACTCTTCGGAGCGGCGAAGGATTGCGTCGGCGATGAGCCGTAAAGACTCGGCGATGCGGTGGCGCGGCAATTCGCGCATCTCGGCGGCGGCGCGTGTGGCTACCGCAAGCGACTCTTCGACCAACGCCTCGGAAGCGACGGAGAAGCGCGCAAGCAACTCTGAGTTATACGGCGAGCGCACCTCGTGCGTCTGCGCGGTCGTGCGCCACTCTCCGCCGATGAGAAGCGGTCTGATGGTATTCATGGTCAGTTCGTCGGGCTTTAAAGGGAACTCCTGCGGCCCGAATGTTAGCACAGAAGCATGGATGAGAGGCGAGCAAGGATTTCTGAAATGTTGCTGTCGCGGAAGCTATAGGTTGACGCTCAACGGGGAGGGCATTACAATTCGCACGCTCGACGGAAATCTTCGCCGGAGAAAATTCTAAACTGATGGAGTCACGCCCGATACTGCTCGCACGCGCCGTCCTGGCGCTGACGTTCGTACTCGCCGTCGGCCATGCGGCGGTGCGCGCGCAGCAGCGTCCCCTTCTGACCGAGGACGTGGACGTGCTTCAGCCCGGCACGTTGCGCGTCGAGGTCGGCATCGACTTTATGCAGGACGCGAAATTCCCCGCCTCGGGGCTGACGGGCGACCTGACGCGCGTCGGCGTCATCGGCGTCCACGTCGGGCTTTCGCCAAACGTCGAGTTCTCAATCGAGGGCGTGGCGCAGAACTTCCTCTCCATCAACACGCGCCGTGCGGGAGCCTTCCCGCTTCAGGTCGCGCCCGGCGCAAACTCTACGAACGACACGGGCGACTTCCGCCTCGCGACAAAGATCAAGATGCGTAACGAGACGCGGCGCGGCCCGTCTCTCGGCTTCCGCTTTGGGGTCGAGCTGCCGAACTCGAATCAGGCGCGCGGCATCGGCGTGAATCAGACGAACGCTTTCGGCGTGATTCTCGCGGGCAAAAAGTTCGGGCGCGACGGGCGCTTGAACACGTTCGGCAATCTCGGACTCGGCATCTACACCGCGCCGACACTACTCTTCACACAGAACGATATGCTTCTCTACGGCTTGGGCGGCATCTTTCGAGTTAACAAGACGGTCAACCTTGCCGCGGAGGTCAATGGGCGAGCCAACACGCGCGGCGGCGGCGCACCGCTCGGCACCGAATCGGTCGGCGAGTTCCGCATGGGCGTGCAGGTCAAGGCCGCGGGACTGCGCTTCGACGCCGCAGGCATCAAGGGCCTGACGGCGTTCAGCCCGCGCTCCGGCATCACCATCGGCGTCACCTACGACACACCTTCCGTCTTCGCTCCCGTAAAATAGGAAATAAATAGTGAACGGTAAATGGTGAATGGAGGTTCGGGCCCGGCTCGGCCCGGGTGAAGACTGCCCCGTTTAAGTGAACATGTCTTTATCGGCCTGGTGACAAACAAGACGGGCTTTTGTCTATTCACCATTTACCATTTACTATTCACCAAATCATGTTCGACTGGCTGGCCGAACTCGTCCATTGGCTGCACGACTTCATCACAGAGGTGCCGATCTACGTCGCCGCGCCCGCGATGATCGTCATCGGCACGCTCGACTCTTCGCTGCTGAGCCTGCCCGAGATTAACGACTACCTCGTCGTCGCGCGTTGCTTCAGCGACCCGAAGTCCGTCTTCTACTTTCCGCTCTTCGCCGCGACCGGCTCAGTCCTGGGCTGTCTTCTGCTCTACACGATTATGCGGCGTGGTGGACAGGCGGTGATACGGCGGCGCTTCAGCCCGGAGAACATCGCGCGGGTCGAGCGTGCGTACGCGCGTTTCGGGTTTCTGGCGCTGGCCGTCCCCGCGCTTCTGCCGCCGCCGATGCCTTTCAAGATTTTCGTCGCCACGGCGGGCGCGCTCGAATACCCGCGCTGGCGCTTTGTGGTGACGGTCTTGGTCGCGCGCAGCGTCCGATATTTTATCGAGGGGGCGCTGGCGGTCTTCTACGGCGAGCGCGTGCTCTTCTTCATGCGCGTGAATGGGCTGGCGATTCTCAGCATCACGGTCGCGCTGCTACTCTTGGGGGTCGTCATCTACCTGCTCGTCAAGCACATCCACTCGCCGCGTAAGAGTATGGTTGACGAGGTTGACGAGGCGAGACGCGAAGGCGAAGGCTGAAGTCATCAATAACTACTCTGTGCCCTTTGTGAAGACCTTCGTGATCTCTGTGGTTGAGCTTCGGACTCTTTAACCACAAAGGTCACAAAGGTCTTCACAAAGGTCTCGAAGGGATTCATTGGAAGGGAAGCAAGCTGTGAAGTGGCTCTTCCGCAAGATAACGAATGGGCTGACGAGCGTGAAGGACTTCCTTGTCCCGTTCGGAGCCTTCGGTCTGTTTGCCATCGCGCTGCTCGACTCGGCGCTTATCCCTCTGCCGGGCGGCCCCGACGCGGTGATGCTTCTGCTCTCGACGCAGAACCCTTCGCGAATGCCGCTCTACGCGCTGACTGCGACCGCCGGTTCCGTTGCGGGCTGCATCATTCTTTATTACATCTCTCGCAGCGCGGGGCGGAGCGCGCTGGATAAGTTCCCGCCGTCGAAACGCAAGCGCGTTAAGGAGCTGGTTGACCGTTACGACGTTCTGTCGGTGCTGGTCGCATCCGTTCTG
>JAVRON010000077.1:0-25110 GCA_032162705.1 Acidobacteriota bacterium | reverse complement strand
GAATGAAGTCTGGAGAGCCGACATCACCTCCGTGCCAACTGACGAAGGCTGGCTGTATGTGGCGGCGATGAAAGACCTGTTCGCGGGCGAGATCGCCGGGCGCAGTTTCGGCGCGCGCCTGACGACTGACTTGGTGAGGCGCGCTCTCTCACAGGCGGTCTCGGCGCGCCGCCCGGCAGCGGCGCTGATGGATCACTCGGATCGCGGCTCGCAAGTATTGCAGTCACGAGTATCAAGCCTTATTAGCGAGCTACGGGATGCGAGCCTCGATGAGTCGCAAAGGCAACTGCTATGACAACGCGCCGGTGGAAAGTTTCTTCGGCACGTTGAAGGACGGAGCTAGTGCATCATCGCCGGTACAAGACACGCGCCGCCGCCGAGCGAGAGATCGGCGAGTACATCGAGGTGTTCTACAATCGGCAGCAGGTGTGTGGCGAACGAATGCCTGAGGGTGTGACAGATCCCCGGCTTGCTGATCCCCGCCGACCTGACGGCCCCTTTCACGGCCTTCTGTAGAACCGTATCAGCGATGTGATGACATTGCCCGATCCCACCGTCTAGGTTGGACGAACGTTTCGAGGCCGGGCAGACATACTTTCCGGCTCTTGTTTCCGTCCCCCGCAGGGCGGTCGGCCGGCACTTTCAAACAACTGCTTACTGCTTACTTCCCACCGCTAATTTTTTCTGATGGAAAGCCTGAAGCGCTTGCGCCTTATAGGGGAAGAGCGGGGAAGGTTGGATGGGATGTCGTCAGACGACCTACTGCCGCGACGAATATTACGAATTTGGAAAAGGAGAACGAGATGAAAAATCTGAGGCTCATTATATTCGCGGTCGCTTTGATGCTCGTGTCCGGCGTGGCACTCGTCCCGTGCTGGCCGGCATTCGCCGGGAGCCGCGCTCGCTCTGATTTCTTCGACGGCCAAACGCCCGCGATGGTTGGGGCCGGGTACGCCGCCGCGGCCGGGCTGGCGCCGGAGCGCTCCGGTTTCTGGGTGCGCGTCGCGCGCAATGCGTCCGTGCGCTTGTACCCTGGCGGGCCGGAGGTGAGGGCCGGGTTCAGGCTCTATCCGGGCCATTATTTCCACGTCGACCCGAAGGGCGCCAACGGTCAGTGGTCTCTCGGGTTCGCGTGCCCGAACGGCGGGCGCTACTGCAACAGCCGCGAGAACATACAGGGCTTCATCCTGATCAGCACGCTGGGTGCGCGCGTCTCCGCGCATGGGGCCTCCGACTTGAGGCTCGCGGCTGCGGCCGCTGTCGGGGTCGAGGACGCGCCGGCGCGCTCCGAGCTTGAGTACGAGGCGGCGTCTTTCAATGCGTTCGCCGCCGTCTCTTACGCCGCGCCCTTCACCTCTTCGCGTTTCGTCTGCGCGCGCGAGGTCTGGGTGAGGGACAACCGCCTGCACCCCATCGGGATTCTCCGCAAGGGGGATCGGTTCGACGTGGAACGCTACACGGACGGCAGCGGCAACAGCGGCTATCCGGTGTGGGCACTGGGGCGGGCCTACGGCCCCGGCGTCAACCCGCAGGGCAAGCAGGGGCGCGTCATGGTCAACAGCCTCTGCCCTTGAACATCAGCCGGAGGCGTTGGATTAAAAGGCGGGTTCGAATACGGGACTCCGGGGCGAGACGGTCGAAGCGCCTCGGAGTCATCGCAACGAGGAGAGTCCTTTACCGGCATCCGTCATAAGAGGTGAAATCATGGAAGATCAATTGTCTCGAATCGCCACGTTAAAGCATGTGAGCCGGAGGAACTTCCTGCTCGGCACGGGGGCTGGAATCGTTGGCGTAGGCGTCGCCTCGCTGTGCCCTCGCGGGATGGCACTGGCGCTGCCCCCCGTTGTCCCCTACGGTTGGGGGTCGTTCCTAAAGGGGCTTTTCCGATTCGCGAAGAAAGTCGGGATGACGGCGCTCGGCATCACGCTGAATCACTACCTGAACAAGCTCGACCCGGGAATCCGTTACGAGATTAACGGGAGCCTGTCGGGGATCGGCGGCGCGGGGTACGGCGTCCAGGGGAGCGAAGCCGGGCAGGTGATGGCCGGGGAGACATCCTTCTTCACGCCCCTTGTGAACCCGGAGAACGTGCGCAAGGGACTCACGGATAAGGCGGCACTGGTTCCCTTCTACGATATCAGCCCCACGCCAGCGAGCCGTGTCGGGTCGGTGCTCTCGACACCGACCATGAGCGCCATGCCTTTCGTCGCCGAAGATTTGGAGCGGCTTGGCTTCTCGACCGACGAAAGACATGGTCTGCTCGTCCCGACGAGGGCGCGGCAGAACTCCTACAACACGGAGAATCTGCCGGACACATACATCACGCGCGGCGGCAGCGTCGAGGCCAACTACCGCGCCTACGACGCGCTCTCCGGCGACCTGCGTGTGCGCGTCACGCGCAAGAGGGACGGCAAGTCAGAACGGCTGGAGCCAGTGCTCGAAGGAACCTATGGCGTCCACATCGCCGCCTGATTCAAGGACGCGCGGCAGCCGCAAGGCGGAGCGCGACTGTCTTAAGAAGAATGTGATTGATAGCGATTCTGAACCGGGCGGGAGGGATGAGTATGAAAACGTTGGGGCGTATCGCAATCCTGCTGCTGGCGTCGTGGGGCGTCTGCGCGTCCGGCGCGTCGGCGCAGGGCTGGAAAAAATACAGGGCAGGTCTGTACGAAGTGAGCCTCCCGGCCGACTGGTCGTGCAGGTACGACGAGAAGGCCCGGCGCGTCGTCGCGACAAGCCCGGACGGGGGGATTTTCTTCAGCGCGAGGGGCGAGCCGAAGGGCGCGGGGCGAAAGATGGCGGGCGATCCACTGCTGCTGAAGAATCGTCTGCTGCGCGAATACGAGCTGCTCAACGCGACGGACGGGACGGCCTACGACGTGACGACGAAGAACGTCGCCGTCGAGAACGTCAACGGCCTCCGTGGAGTGGTCGTCGAGCTGACCGCGGTCGTGCCCGCCGCGCAGGGCGGCGGCACCCTGTTTCTGAAAAAGTTCTCCGGCTTCGCCCTCGTCGCCGAAGGCGGCGCGACGCAATACTTCGCGACCATCCTCTGCCCCGTAGGCAGTTTCACTTACCACTCCGCCGTGATGAACCGCATCATCAACGACCTGCGCGCAGCGGACACGGCCGACCAAACTCCTTCGCAAGGCGTCGGCTCGACCGCCGCGGAAATTTCTCCGAAGGGCGCGCGCCCGCTGGATGGCGATTGGCTGTTATCACACCTGGGCGGCAAATACCGTGTCGAGCTTCGCGTCAGGGGAGACTCCGGCACGATGCGTGTGCGCTGGAATGATGAGCGCGGGAAGACCTTCGTCGTCGAACAGCGGGTCACACTCGAAGTGAAGCTCGACGGCCTGCGCGTCAAAGGCTCGGCCCCGGCCTACCTCAGCCCGGAAGAACCGCAGCCCGCCTACGCCCCGGACACGCTCCTCTTCCAGAGGCAGTCGGACGAATCATGGAAGGTCTGGATATGCGACGACGTGTACGTGAAGGAATGGAACCCTCTGGACATTGAATCGCATGCCTTGAACAAGCAGTTTTGGCCGTGACGGAAAAGACGGCAGAGAGTAATACTTGTCGAGCTGCGGAGCGCCGGCGGCGGCGCGGGCAACGATGCGCCCGCCGAAGGGGGCACGCCGAGGGTCGTGTTAGCCGCCGCACTGTTCAGGGAGGCCAATCGTGTGCGGGCGAGCCGACCTCGCGCAGCGCCTGCGTCATCGCGCGGGCGTCGTTGACGGGGTTCTTCAGCGGGCCGATTGTGTATGCGCTGTTGCCGATGACGAGCGCGATGCGCCGTTCCTCGCGGGAACGCTCGTGCCTAAGCTCGCGCTGCTGGGCGCGGGCGTTGACGGCGGACAAAACAGTGAGCACGAGAAAAAGGCCGAGCCAGTTTTTCATTTTCAGATACGTCGCCCACAGTCTCCCGGCACCGGGCAAGCGAATTGATGGGGAAGAGATGATACGCATCACTGGCCTCTTGCTCTCGACGCTGCGCCGGGGCGGCATCCTTTACCTCTATTGTTACTTCGGACTGAAAGCGCCGGGCGGTCGTCGCAGATTCTCAAGTCTGGAACGCAGTCTGGGCAACGCAGGGTTGCCGGGATTGACTCGCTCCAGGTTAGCAAGTGCCGCCTGCGCTTGCGCGGCGTCGCCTTTCCGAATGAACGCGTCACTGATGGACTGCAAAGTGTACTCGTGTTGTGGATTGAGTTGCAGCGAATGCCGCAATTCCGAGATGGCCCGCTCGACATCGGGCGGCTCCCTCAAGAGAAACGTCACCGCGTAATTGGAACGGGCATCTATGTCGGATGGGTTTTTACTCAGAGCCAGGCCGTACCACTCTCCGGCTTCCTGATAGTGTGCGGCGTCAAAATTAACGTTACCGAGTTCGATGATCACCCCGTAGTCGTCCTGCCGTAACTCGTGGGCGCGCTTTAGAAACTCAATCGCCTCGTCGTAGCTTCGGAGCTGTGACTTGACCGCTGCGGCACCAATCTGCGCCTCGAAATTATTCGGCTCTGCTTTCGCTAAATTAAGCCAGGTTACTCTATCCAACAGAATGCGGAAATACACGAGCACCTTGCCGGACGGGCGCGCTTCCGCCAGCTTATCGAGTGCCGCACGGGCCGCGCCGAGATCGTTTCTTAAGAGCGCGAGGGAGACCTCGGACACTGCTATGTACTCTCTGGCCGTTTCGTGTTTCGGGTTGATTACCAGCGCCTTACGGTACTCGTTCATCGCGCGTTCGACGGCTTTCACTAATTTGGGGTTGGGCTTCAACCCGTTACGAACGTCGGCGGCGACCTGTTCGAGATTCACCGGCTCCATTTGAAAATATGAATTCCCAAGCTTGAGGCGCACGTCGGCATTGTTCGGCTCGACCGATAGCGAGCGTTCGTAAAAAGAAGCCGCCTTCACGAAGTCGTTCGAGTCGTATTTGATGTCTCCCATCAACGTCAAAGCGCCGGCATGCTTCGATTTGATTTTAAGCGCGCGCTGGGCGTAAAGAGCAGACTGATCCAACTCAGCCAAGTGATAAAACGCTTTCGCGGGTTTCATCTGGGCCTCTAAATCTCGCTGGCTTCTATCGGCGATGCCGGCGTCAATCCGGGCCTGCTCGAAAGAAATCACTGGAGGCTCAATGGACAAATCCACGGCGGCGGTTCCCGCGGTGCTTTCGGCGACCGTGCGTGGGGGCGCGCTCGCCACTCGATTCCCTGTCCCCGTGAAGGCCAACACCGCGTCCTGCCGCTTTCTCGTGAAATCAAAAAGGGACGGCTGTTGCAGCTTCAACTCGTTTTGCCGGGCCGTGACCGGCTTCGCTTGATTATCCCCTTCGTGGGATAAATTGCGCGGCTCCGCACTCGGTCGAACGCGCCTGCCCCTGACTTCTTCATAAAGTTTAGGCACCCGTCCCTCGCCATATTCCAACCACTCCCTGAGCGTTATCAGCGCGTCCTTCGGTTTGTAATCCGCTCCCCCGGATTTGATCCCGTCGTGCGTCAGCGCGTAACTGAGGAGCCCTTGCTCTATCTTTCCGCTCCCCACGGCCACGTCGTCCGCTTGCGTGGCAGTTAAAATCCGCATGCCTTTGTCGTACGCCAGTTGGCCCAGTCCGCGGCTGCCCATCGGGCCGGGCTTGAATTCTTTACCCTCGACTGCTGCCGCCGAATGACAAGCGTCTACAATCATCACGAGGTCACCGGCATCCACATCCCGAAGCCAGAGCGACAACTCGGCGCTCGAAATACTTCTCCGCAGTAACTCCCTCGTGATGCCCGAAGAGCGTCCCGTGTCGTAGGGTACGAGATAGAAGTTGCCTTCAACGTCTGCGTAGCCGTGGCTGGAGAAGGAGATCAGGACGAGGTCTTCGGGGCGTGCGGGGCGGAGCCTCGCGGCATTCGGAACGTCCTGTATCAGCTCCGAGCTCGGCCCTTTGCCGGCCAGAAGTTCCAACACGGTCTTGAAATTCTGCTTGGTCGCCGTGCTTTCATTAACGATGACCTTATTCCCTTCGACCCTGTAGTCGGAGATGAGAGGGACCTGAACCACTTCCTCAAAAGTGCCGACGCGAGTCAACTGCTCCGACAAAATCTGCTGCATCTGCCGTGCGTCGTTGGCGGCAAACTTCAAGTTCAATTCCGAGTTTTCGTAAGCGTTGACGCCGACCGTAATCAAGTAGGCCCGCCCTTTGATCGGCGCGAGGGAGGTGGGCAGGTTGTAAACTTTCCTGTCGGTCGCACTCTTGACGCGGTCTGAATTGAACGCATAGGCGGTGAATTCCACCTGCTTGATGCCGGCCGTGCGCGGAAGCTTTATATTCCGAAACGTCAGCTTGGCTTTGCCCGTCCCGTCGAGTTTGATTTCCCCGTCTTGTTGGGGCGCGTAACCCACCAACTGACCGTCGCGGAAGAGACGCAGGTCGTAGACGCCGGAGCGTGGAGCGGAAGACTTGCCGGAGACGGCAGACGGGGCGACGGGCAGGGCAACTTCCACCGTAACCGTGACGGCACTCGAATCATCCCGCTGCGGTTCGACCGAGCCGATGCGCACTCCGGGCTGCATCCGGTTGATCTTCGAGATGTCTTTCACGGCCCTGAACTTTTCACCGGCGAGGATGCGCGCCAGCAGGCGCGGCTCGTAGTAGTCGCGCATGAATATCTCTAAAGGCAACGGGTTGAAAGGGTCGTCCGGCACGACCCAGTACATGCCGCTGATGTTCTCCAGATTATTAGCGTCGAATCTTCCGTCGGGGTCAACCACCACCCACGTCCCGTCGGGGAAAGAAATCATGCCACACAGCTCTTCACTCGTGGACGAATCCCAAATGCGTGCGGTGCCGTCGAAGCCGCCGCTGAGGATGAGTCGCTCGTCAGGTGAGAAATTGACCGTCCCGGGCACCGAAGAATTTCCGACGAATTTCCGCACAGGCTTGCCCGTCTGCGTGTCCCACATGATGACGTTGGATTCGATGTCGCCCGTCAAAAAGTAGCGCCCGTCCCTTGGCGAGAAGGCGACTGACCATATCGGGGAGGTATGTGGGATGCTTCGCACCTCCCGGCCCGTGCGAGAGTCCCAGAGGCGAATGGTCGTGTCGCTGCCGCCGGTCAATAAAAGGCGTGTGTCGGGCGAGAAGGCAAATGATTGGATTAAATCGTCCCGTTTGAAACACCAGATTTTTTGACCGCTCTTCGCGTCCCACACGCAGAGGGTGTTCGGCTGGGTCTGCGTCGCTTCATTTAAAGAGAGCATATCTATGAAGGGCTTATTTCCGGCGAGGATGTATTGCCCGTCAGGCGAATACTCAAACTCGAAGCCATCAAAGCTCCGCACTTTTTGCCCCGTGCTTATACTCCAGACGGTTATCTTTCGGTTCATCCCGTCACTCGCGGCCAGGAAGTGGCCGTCGGGCGAGAACTCCAGCCGTGACGCGTTTCCGGAGTCGCCTTGAAAGCGGCTGAGTTCCTGTCCCGTGACGGTATCGAGGAGGCGTATGGTTGATGAATTATTACTGCTCACCGCTGTGAGGCGTCCGCCCGGCGACAGTGCCACAGTCGTCCCGTAGTCTCCGGCACTCTCTTTGAGCCGTGTCTCTTCGCGCCCGGAGTTTAAATTCCAGAAACCCGCGTGGCCCCAGGAATTCATGAGGATGGAATTCCCATCTCCGGCGAATTCAAATTTACTAACCGGCCATGCTTTTTTCTCCAGCCGTAGGACTTCCCGCCCGGTAGCGACCTCACGCAAAGTGGGAGTCACTCTACCGACATAAATATATTTACCATCGGGCGAGAAGGGTATCTCCCCGAAGGTCTTGTCTAAACGCCAGAGAATGCGGCCGGTGGCGACATCCCACAGGCGCGTCGCGTTGTCGCCTTCAATGCCCGTCAACTCCTGATCTTTCGTCGCGATATAGCGGCCATCGGGCGAAATTGACACGTCGGAAACGAAGCCTTTGTGTCCTTTGAACTGTCGTAACTCTTTCCCGGTTGCGACATCCCAGGCGCGCGCCGTCTGGTCGTGGCTCCCGGTCACGACGAAGGTACCGGTTTTTGCGAAGGCTACTGTCGTCACCGGCGCTGTGTGTCCTTGAAACACCTTCAGCGCGGCCCCCGTGTTAACGTCCCAGAGGATGGCCGTGCCGTCCTCGCTCCCCGTCACCAAAGAGCGGCCGTCCGGCGAGAATGCGGCATCCCTCGGAACTTCCGTGTGGCCTTCGAAGCATCGCACCATCCTGCCCGTGGAGGCTTCCCAAAGGCATACATTCCCGACCGGAATCGTGCCGGTGACGTTGAAATTAATGACGGTGGCAATCCACTTCCCGTCCGGCGAAAATGTAACCCTCCTGACTGAATACCCGAGTCCGGCGGTCGTATGAGTGGCGAAGCGCAACAGTTGTTTTCCCGTCACCACATCCCAGACGCGCACGGAGGAGCTGCCCGTCGCCACCTTCCGCCCGTCCGGCGAGAACGCTACGGACGTGACGAACATCTCGTGTCCCGGGAAACTACGAATCTCCTGGCCGGTGCGTACGCTCCATAACAACGCCCGGTTATCCATGCCGCTGGTCAGCACGAGTTGACCGTTCGGGGAGAAGGCCGTGCCGAAGAATCCTCCCCCCATCGCATGTCCGGTTTGGACAACTAGCTGCGGCTGATTCTCTCGGCGAGCGGCCCCGCCGCGCGCGTCGGGCGAAGTCGTCGAGGCGCGACGAGGCCGGGTCTCTCGCTCATAATTGAGCGGTATGGTGACCATCAATGGATCGCCGGGTTTTGTTCGCACGCGGTAGATGGTCTGTGGCAACGCTTCGTGCTGTTCGAGTTTCCGCCATTCGCTGGCCCCGGCCTCCTGCTCGGCCCGCGTCCAGAGTTTTCCCGCCCCGCCGACCTGAGCAATTGCCTCTACGTCGTCAGACTCCCAGCGGCCCCAGTCCGACATCTGTTTCGCGGTGAGCCGAAGTGCGTCGCGCCCTATCGATAACCCTTGGAGGGGCTGCTCGGTCACGATGATTGTGAGGAGTTCGCCTATCTGATCCGGTCGCGCCCCGCTCGACGTGACGGTGAAGTAAGGGTCATTATCCTGCTGCGCCGGGATTTCGATTACACGCCCGGCTTCAACTCGATTATCACCGCTCCGAGTGCGAGTGGTCGGGAAGATGAGCGTCGGCTCACCGAGAAAGCCGTTCGCGTATTGCTCACGGTTGATGACGTAAAGAAAGCCCGTGGAAGGCGATTCGATGCTGACGCGCACCTTGTCACCCTCCGCGAGCGGCGCGCTGGTTTCGACCCGCACCGGCGTCCATTCGGTCTCGTCCCTCTTCGCCTCGCTTTCTTTGTGGACTAGCATGCGCGCCTCATCCCCCTCCATGGAAGGCCGAAGACGCCAGACGGTAATCCCGACGAGACGCTCCACCGTGACCTTCGCGCGGCCCTGTCTTTTACCGGTGCCCGTCTTCCCCGAATTTTGCGTTGACGCAAGCGGCCGGTGGACATCAGGGGCGGGCCGGTATGAAATGTTCGGGGCCGTTTCGGGCGCGGGCCGCGCCGGTCTGGCTTGAGGTTTTTTCCCGCCTGAGGGCGTGCCCGGCGACACACTTTCGTGCCTTTGCTTTTTACTCGTTGGGCGCTTTTCCCTAAAGTCGTTCCACAGCCCGCGAACGTCGTCGCCCTCCGTCTGGTCGCTCTGCTCCTGTCCTCTATCCTGTGCCGCGGGGGGGGCAGTCAAACCCAGCCTCCGTCCCGCGCACAGCATCAGGACGCAAACAGTAAACAGCACAATGACGACGACTCTTGTCTTTGTATTCATGAAAACACCCTCCTTCGAGCTATCCAGACGTTCCTCCCCGAACCACTCTATAAGCGCGAAGAGCGAGCAAATCCCATCAAATCAGGAGCAGGATTTTGGGGCGGACTTTCATGGCCGGAGGCCGAGACCTTGCGGCCTCCGCTTTAGATAGATGAGCGCGCGCCGTCGCGTTCGCCCCCGCGCGCTTCCTCAGTGGTGTTCGAGCCTGACGAGGTGGACGAGCACGTCCGACCTCACCCGAATCCTCGTCTCCTTCAACTCGTCGTCCTTCGACACCTCCGGCTTCGAGGCGGCGGCGCGCTCCGAGATGAGCTTTTGCAACGTCAGAGCGCGCGCGCGGTCGCGTACGAAACCCCTGTCGTCGGGGTTGACTGCGCCCCTCACGGCCTCGATTTCCGCCAAGCTCTCCGCCGAGAAGACAAGCCAGACCTTTTCGACTCCCTCTTCTTCGTCGAAGGCGAACCAGTTCTCCGGGGGGATTCGCGCCTCGCCTTCAGCCCCGACGAGGGCCGACCCGCCGTTAATGGCCGGGTCGGGGAAGAGCAGGTTGTACGAGGGCGCACCGGCATCGCCCGACGGCCTCTCGTTGAGGATGTAGAGGTGTCCGGGCCGGGGGATCTTGACATGCAGCCGCACGCGATAATCTTTCTCGAAGTTGATCTCGCCCGCGAGCCTGAAGGGTTGGCCGGACGGCTTCCCGCCGCGGTATTTCAGAACCTCGATCCAGTAACTCAGCTCGCGCGCGGGCGGCGGCGGCGGCTGCTCGGGGCGTGTCTTCCAGAAGACAACGGCCCCTGCGGCGAGCAGCGCGAGCAGCGCGAAGGTGGGGATTAAAAACGCGGCACCGATTTTTCTCCGCGGCCCGCCCGCGACCTTCGGCGCTTCCGGCTCTTCCTCCCCCTCCCGTTCAATCGCTCGCCGGAAGTCTTCAGCGAACGCGCGCGCGCTCTGGTAGCGATCCTGCGGCCTGAAGGCGAGGGCTTTGAGAACGGCATCATCCGACGCCTTCGGCAGGCCGGGGCGCAGGTCGGACGGGCGCAGGCGCACCCCGGCGCGCTGCATCTCCAGAAGTTGATACTCCGAGGCGGCGAACGGCCTGCGGCCCGTGACCAGTTGGTAAGCGATGACGCCGAGGGCGTAAATGTCGCTCGCGGGCGTGACCGTCTTGCCTTCGAGCTGCTCAGGGGACATGTAAGAGGCTGTCCCGACGGTGAGCTGGTAGACGGTGCTCGGCGCGACGAGCGAGTCCCTGATTTTCGCCACGCCGAAGTCTATGACCTTGACCTGCTCCTCGCCGCCCCTCGCCTTGCAGAGCATGATATTCTTCGGCTTCAAGTCGCGGTGGATGACCTTCTCCTCGTGGGCCGCGCCGAGGGCTTCGCCGAGCTGACCGATGATGGACGCCGCACGTCTCAGTTCCATCCCTTCGGGCGGAATCTCTTCCTCTAGAGTCCGGCCCTTGACGTATTTCATCAAGAGGTACGGCGCGCCCTGCGGCGTCTGGCCCGCGTCGAGAAGGCTCACGATGCCGGGGTGGTCGAGGCGCAGCAGCGATTCCATCTCCTGCCTGAATTTCTTCACCACATAAGTGTTTTGCAGATGCTTTGCCAGCAGCACCTTGACCACCACCTTGTCGCCGAGCATGTGCGTCCGCTCGGCGAGGTAGACCGCGCCCATCCCGCCCCGCCCGAGTTCCCGCTCGATGAGATATCTGCCGTCGAGGGTTGTGCCGACCTTCAACCCGCCCTCGGCGTGCGCGTTCGAGTCGGCCATGTGCCCGGCCACGATGTCCGCGACCGGCGCGTCGAAGAGCGTGTTCGGCTGCACGTCGGCGGTGAGCAGCGATTCCACCTCGGCGCGCAGCCAGGCGTCATCGCCGCACTTCTCGTCGAGCATGGCCGCGCGCTCCGAAGGGCTCAGCCCGAGCGCGTCGCTGAACAGCTCCTTGGCCTTCTCCCAACTTTCAGAGGTCATCGCCCGAGCACTCCCTTGCCGCCGTCCCAAGCTCGCGCTTCAGGAACGCGAGAGCCACGCGGTGTTCCCGCTCGACCGTGGCGGTCGAGATGTCCAGCAGCTCGCCCGTCTCCTTGATGGAGAACCCCCAGCCCGTGCGCAGCACGAAGACCATGGACTGCCTCTCGTCCAACTCCCTCAACTTCGACAGCGCGATGTCCATGCCGACCACGTCGTCGAGCGAAGGCTTGCGATCCGCCGGGTTCACTTCGCCCGCCTCCGCGTCCTCACCGATGGGCGAAGGGTGCTGCCCGCCCCCTCGCTTGACGGCCCGATTCTTCCTCGCGTAATCGACCAGGATGTGCCACATCACGTTGGTCGCCACGCAAAAAAATTGCGTCCTGTTCTTCCAAGGGATGTGGGGGAAGTCGCGAATCTGCATGTAGGCGAGGTGGACGAGCGAGGTGGGCCCCACGTCATGAACGGGCCGCTCGCGGCGCAACTGTTGCCCCGCCCTCCGGCGCAGCTCGTCGTAGACGAAGGGCACCAGCTCGTCGAGCGCCCGCCCGTCGCCTTCGCCCCACCTCACGAGCAATTCCGTGATATCGTGTCCGCTTCGCGTCATCGTTGCCCCGGCAATATCAGACAGCGAAATCGAGCCTGGTGTGTCTCTTCCGGAGAGTCTTCATGCTTCCCCGAAAACCCGCCTACAGGATGTGAACGTGTGGCCTGGATCAGGGCGGGTGGGGACGAGCGTCGGGAGTCTCGAACGGCGGCGCGGATTCTATCACTTTTACAGTCGTGGCCGGCAAGAGAATTTCCCCAGGCGTAGCCCCCCTGTGCGAAAGCATCGACGTGGAGACTGACCCGGATGGGGAAGATTGATTATCGAGCTAGTTGAGTTGATAGGGTTCAAGCTCAGGCGATAGTATTTGTCACAAATGCCAAGGGTAAAGCGCGTCGGATAACAAAGTGGTTAGCGGGGGAGCGAAGCCCCCAGCCCCGTCGCCGAGCAGGATCGAGACGCTGCCGAAGGAGTTGATTGTCACAGCCAGGTCCATCTTGCCATCGTTGTTGAAGTCGGTTGCGGCCATTCCTTCGGGCTGGAGCCGATGTTGAAGCTGAAAGGCCGCCCGCGCCGTCGCCGAGCAGGACGGCGACCTTCGCGTCGCTATTTTTCGAGACAGCCACATCCGTTTTGCCATCGTTGTTGAAGTCGGCGACGACCAGACGGGACAGGGAATTGCCGGCCAGGAGCGAGGTCTGCTGACGAAAGGTCCCGTCGCCGTTAGCGAGGAAGACCGAGACGTAACCGTCACTGCCGCTGCCGAACCCGAGGGTGACGAGATCGAGCTTACTGTCGCCATCGAGGTGGGCCGCCGTGATGGAGAAGGGTTTGTTCGAGGTCGTGGTGGAGACGCGTGTGCCGAAGCGGCCCGCCCCGTCGCCGGGTATCACCCAGATCAACTTGTTGGCGAAGTCGGCGCCGGCCACATCCTGCTTGCCGTCAGCGTTGAAGTCACCGGCCGCGACCGGATAAATCCCCTGGGCGCTCGGGCCGCCTAGACTGTACGCGGCCGCATGGGCACTGCTTCGATGGCGAAACGCGAAGAACGAGGCGCTCTACGACTGGGCGATGAGGATCGCTGCTCAGGCTCAAATACAACTCCATCACCGACGCGGTGGAAGATTTAGGCAGGCCGGAAGAGATCGGCAATGTCTTCACAGGCTTTCAGAAGTATCTGTATCGACAAAGAGCCGCAGCGTGACCATCTACGAAAGACACTCTAGCCACGAGCCGAAATCACGCCTAACAAAGATGATCTCGCGTCGGGCTTTCTCGCGAAATGTTTCAACCCGAAATTACATTATCAATGTGAGAACAGCTGACGGAGAAATATTCTCAACTAAGCATCAGGAGTGAAGCCTGATTCGAAATTGACCCATCACCGAACGATCAGGAGACTCTTATGGCGACAAAAAAAGGTAAGAAGAAGATCAGCGCTAAAAAGGCTGCCGCAGTTGCCGCCGATAATCTAGTGCTCGTCGGCGGCGTTTCGACGGGGGCCGCGCTGACGACCCCCTTGAACGCGGCCGAGCAGTTCAACGGCAACGTCCATTACGCAGGTGTCGCCGCCGTCCTTGTCGCGCCGGGGACGGCCAGCCTGCTCATCATGTTTAATCCGAGCGGTAACTACACTCCGGCCGATGTCGGTGCAGCCGCGTCGCACCTACGGTTCGTCCTTGGCAAGCAGGAGGGCGACCCGATCAGCGTCGGTGGACACGCCGGCGACATCTTCGGTAAGCCGTGCATCTTCATGATCTCTGTCAACTAAGGGGAGGCTATGTATAACAACGTACGTTTGAGGAGATTTATCAGCCTGTCTCTGTCTGCGCTGCTACTGGCGGGACATCTGCTACTCGCGCCCGCCACGCATGCTGGGACGCCGCTGCCGGGCAACGGCATCTTCGTCGGCCAGACGAAACTGTACGATGAGCGCTCGCTCGCGCTGATGCTCCAGTCGCTTGAGGCGCGGCTCGCCAACCGCGACTTCTTCGACCAAGGCAGCGTCGCGGCTGCCATCGGCAAGTTCCAAGGGGCGCGCCTGGATGCCTCCTCCTTCGGTGTCAACCTGACGACGACGCCCATTCCCGGCGTCTCGACTGAGATGAACACCGGAGGCAGCACTGAACTCAACCAGAAGGTGACGCAGGCGGCCGTCGCAGCTGGCGTGACGCCAGGGCTTCCCGGCATTGAGACGACGAACAACGCGAAGACAAACAACTCCTTTAAGGAGGATGTCACTCAGCCCGCCGTCAACCCGGCGGCTGCGCCCCTCCCGTCGCAGACCTCCGCCTTCTCCTTCCAGCCACCATTCGGCCTCGCGCCACAGATGCTCCTCGCGCAGCAGATCGAACTAACCCATGCGCTCGATAACGTACGGCTGATGCTAGAAGGCTCGCTCACCGACCGCATCATCACCGTTGGGACGCCGGCCGGTGCCTTCACCGGCGCTCGCTCGCGAGCCGTAGTCGGCTTCGAGATAAACCTCGACTCGCCGAAGCGTTACGAGAATGCGGTAGCCGAGGTGGAGATCACCGTCACCACACAGCAGCCTTCCGCGCCAGCGGGGATGGCTCCGTCCGTGGTCTCTGTACTGCCAAGAGAGAACGACTACAACGTGGCGACAGTCACTAAGAATGCGCGGCAGTTCGGCTTCGGCGTAGCCGTGCAACCGATCAACTTGGGACTCTCCACGCAGATGCAGAAGGAGACACTCTTCCTTGTGCAAGACCTCGACACCGTCTCCTTCCAGCGAAGCCAGCCTTGGAACGCAGCCGCACCGGCCGGCTCGGTCACTTTCGGCTGGCAGTTCAGGCCTGTGCTCGGCCAGAAGACCATAAAGGCCGGCCCTCGTCAGGTCTTCGCCACGCTGGCGCTGCCCGCCACTGACTTAAACGACTTCGCCGGGAAGGTCGAGGCGCGCACGTTCTGGCGCAAGTACGACCCGAAGAATAAGACGGTTGGCGACTACATCAATGGCTCTGACACCTACCAGCAACTCAACAACTTAAATGTCCCCGGCGTGCTCGCGATGGCCAGCGAGCCACTACAGCCTCAGGCCGTTAGTCTCGACTGGATGGACGCGGGACAGGGGAACATTCTTGTGACCTCCCGCGGCCAGCATTACCTGCCGGGCATGGGAATCATCCTCGGGAATCAGGTCATCGACAACGCCGAAAAGGGACTATTTCTACAAAGCGACAAGAGCTTCCGTTGGCTCGTGCCGGGCCATCAAATCGCCCTTGTTGAGGACGCGCTATTGGCCGGACGCTTCGGGCCTCCTGCCAGACTTCGCGACCCTCTTGCGCCAGCCAACACCGGCGCACACAACCTCACCATCATGCAGGTTGCTACCTCGCCACTCGACGCACAAAATTCGACTGTGAGGGTAGGACTCCATTGCACCGCCGCAGCCGATTTCAATCCCGTCATCATTCTCGGCGGTAAGGCATATGGATTCAGCGACGCGCCGCTCGTCAAGGTAGCGAGTGTACCCGCCGCTGGCGGCGGGAGGAACATGGTGCTGGAGTTCGTCGCCCCGACACAGACGCTACGCGAGGCGACAAAACTTACCGCGCGACTTCTGTTCTTTGGTCGGGACTACACCGACGAGTTGCTAGCCACAAACTTCATGCCGCCGGCAAGCAGCGCCTTCATGACAAGCAAGGTGGTCGTCTTAACCGCGGGCGCGACCAACCTCTTCGCCATCACGGGGAGCGGCTTCAACCCGGCGACCGTCAAGGTCACTGTGGACGGCATCACACTAAGCCCCGGCGCGGCGGCTGGAGTACCAGGCGCGGCAGGAGCTAACAGAGCAGTTCTGACATTCAACGACCCCACACTGCTGACGCTGAGTATTCCCGCAGCGCTCGCCAAAACGGTTAAGCAGATCACTCTCGTGCAGGGTGGCGCGCCTATCCTTCTGCCCGTCACGGCGCAGGCGCCGCCCCCGCCGAAGCCAATAATCACAGACATCGAGCCGGTGAACGTGGGAGATCAGGCTTACGTTAAGGTGACGGGTAATAACCTCGGCTCGGTCGACAAGGCGCTGTTCCAAGGTACAGTTCTGAAGACGAAGGACATCTCCGACGATGGCAAGATGATGGAACTGCTCGTCACCAAGGATATGACGGCGGCCAAGGGTCGGCGGTCAATCGACTTCGTGTCGAAGGACGGTACGACTGAGGTGACAGGAGACCTCATCGTCAAACCGTAAACCCGCACACAAACGGCACACGCTGAAAGGCCTGCCGCACTCCCAACGCCGGGCGCACGCTCTATCCGTAAAGCGTGCGCCCGGCGTTGGGAGTGCGCTCGACAGGACAGCAGAAGGTTATGTGACATCAGACAAATGCCAGCTCAGCGATTCAGCTCGGCCTAGTGCTGCCTCCGTCTCTCGACGAAGACGAGGTGAGTTACCGTGTCCCAGGCGTTGTGAATGCCGACACGCCGCCGCGCACACTTGCCGGACTCATCCAACACCTCGCACCCGCAGAACTTAAGGAGTCTGGTCATGCCATTCAGGTCTCTCGCTGGCTGTATAAGGCGACATAATAATGATTATCGGACTCCCAGCCAATCTCGCTCATTGCTATCTGCGTATAAGCCCTGTCCGTCTTGCCTCTCTAATCCATTGATTAAACATCCGCGCCCTCATTACGATACTGTGCAGGTCGAACGATACTGTGCAGGTCAAAGCTAAGGCAACAGAAAGTGGCCTTGGGCCATCCAAATCCGGTTCTCATATAATGAGGCGCGCCTCCAGGTCGAGGGGGGCGTTGACGCTCATCATTGTCAGACACTGATGCACTCATTTTCTATCTCTACTTTCAACATAGTCTCTCTTAAACCTGCGCTCACCAGTGAGGAACTCGATGCCCCGTCAGACAAAGTCACATACTCTTTTCCTATGCGGAATTTTTGCGGCGCTCTTAATCTCTGGAGCGCAGCGGGTCAGCGCAGCCGACGCCTGCTCGTCGGGCGCGCTGAAGATCGCAAGTAGCTTCGACGTTGGAGCTAACTTCGGCCTCACGACCGTGTCAATCGCGGCTGCGGACTTCAACGGCGACGGGAGGCCCGACTTCGCCGCGACGGACTTGGAGGGCAACAGCGTCGCGGTGTTGCTGAATGACGGCACGGGCTGGTTCGCCGCGCCCAGGAGGTTCGCCGTCGGGACGCAGCCGTCTTCGGTCGCGGTCGCCGACCTCAACTCCGACGGGCAGCTCGACCTCGTCGTGACGAACCAAGGCAGCGGCAACGTCTCCGTGCTGCTCGGCAGCGGCGGCGGCAACTTCGGCCCCGCGTCGAACTTCGCCGCCGGGCAAGACCCGTACACGGTCGCGGTCGGCGACTTCAACGGCGACTCGAAGCCCGACCTCGTGGTCGGGATCCTCACCTCCTCGGTCATCGGCGGTCGCGTCACCGTGCTGCTCGGCGACGGCGCGGGATCGTTCTCGCAGGCGGCGGGCTCGCCCTTCGACATAGACGGCGACCCCAGCTCGTTCGCCATCGCGGACTTCAACTCCGACTCGAAGCCCGACATCGTTATTGGGACGTTCAGCGGCTTCTACCTCGCCCTCGGCGACGGGACGGGCCGCTTCTCCGCGCCGACGCTGGTGGAGTCGCGGGGCGGCTCGGGCGTGTTGGCCGCGGACGTGAACGGCGACGGCAAGGCCGACCTCGTCATGGGCAGCACGGGGCTGGTCGTCCGCACCGGCGACGGCGCGGGCAACTTCTCCGCAGCGACCGTAACCAACCGCGAAGGCGGCAGGGGCGTGGGCACGCTCGCCCTCGGCGACGTTGACGGCGACGGGAAGCTGGACGTGGCCGCCGCGGCCACGTACTTCAAGGGCGACGGCGCGGGCGGCTTCACCCCGACGAAGGAGTATCTCGGCGACAACAACCCGAACTCGTTCGCCGTCGGCGATTTCGACGGCGACGGCCGTGAAGACCTCGCGACGGGCGGCAACGCCTTCAACACGAGGCCGATGACCAACATCTCGGTCTTCAGGAATAAGGGTGGCGGCGACTTCGAGGCGGCGCGCGCCGCGGACACCAACTTGGTACAGCCATCAGGGTTCGTCTCCGTCAGCTCGCCCTTCGATATCGCGCACGGCGACTTCAACGGCGACGGCCGTGAAGACCTCGCCGTGCTGAACAGGCAGGGATTCGGTTTCCAGAGCGCGCGCGCCACGATTCTCCTGCGCGACGCCTCCAGCAACTTCACGCCCTCGGCCTCCATCGTCTACTTCAACGGCAGCTCCGTCTACCAGATCATAGCCGCCGACTTCAACAAGGACGGCAAGACGGACATTGCGGTCTCGGCGACGCTCTCGCAGCCCTTCTCGAACGTTGTCTCAGTGAGCCTCAGCAACGGCGACGGCACGTTCGCTGCGCCGAACAACGTGTCGGCCCCCGCGTCCCAGCCCTACAGCATAGCCGCCGGCGACTTCAACAACGACACGAACCCCGACATCGTCGTCCTCGGCAGTCAGGCGGGCGGCGTCGCCGTGTTGGTTGGCAACGGCGCGGGCGGCTTCACGCCCTCCCCCTTCGGCGTCACGTCGCTCGGGACGGGCTTCGACGCGGTCGCCGTGGGCTACTTCGGCAACGACAATCTGCTCGACGCCGTTGTCACCGACTCGAATCACCAGCGCGTACTCGTCACGCTCGGCGCGGGGGCAGCCGGGGCGTTCACCCTCCCGCTCTCATTCCCCGTCGGGGGTGTCCCGAGCGCCGTCGCCGTCGGCGACTTCAACTCGGACGGCAAGACCGACCTCGCCGTCGCGAACCACGCTCCGAACGGCGGCTTCGGCGAAGGCGACGAAGGCAGCGTCTCCGTGCTGCTGGGGAACGGCCCGGGCGGCAACCCGGGGTTCGCCGCGGCGGTCAACTACCACGTCGGCGTGCAGCCCGACGACGTAGTGGCGGGCGACTTCGACAACGACGGGAAGCTCGACCTCGCGGTCGCGAATCAGCAGTCCTCGTCCGTCTCGCTCCTGTCAGGCGACGGCACAGGGGCCTTCGCGCCGGCCTCGACCTTCAACATCACCGGCGCGCCCGAGGCGCTCGTCGCGTACGACTTTGACGGCGACGGACGCACTGACATAGCCGCGGCCCTGCCCAGCGCCCACGCGGTGGGCATACTCTACGCCGAGCAGGGCGCGCCGCTCCCCTGCCTCTTCGCCGACGACGCGACCGTGACGGAGGGCGACTCGGGCACGTCGGACGCGCAGATCAACGTCCGCCTGTCGGGGCCGAGCGCGCAGGCGGTAAAGGTCAATTACCTCGTCAGGAGCAACCCTCCCAATACCGAGGCACAGGACATCGTACACACGGCGGGGACGCTGACGTTCCTGCCCGGCGAGACGACGAAGACCGTGACCGTCCCCGTCATCGGCGACGCGCTCAACGAAGACCCGGACACCTTCACGCTCAGCCTCTCCGGCGCGTCGGGCGCGCGCATCAGCGACGGGTTCGCGAAACTCACCGTCCTCGATAATGACCCGCAGCCGACCATCTCAATCTCCGACGCCTCGGCGACGGAGGCCGACAGTTCTTTCAACTCGACCCCGGCTGTCTTCACCATCACGCTCTCCGCGCCCACATCGAAGACCGTCTCCGTCGAGTATGCCACGGCGAACGGGACGGCGACCGCCAACGGCGACTACGACGGCAGGCAATCCTCCATCTCCTTCTCCCCCGGCGAGACGAGCAAGACAATCACCATCGGCGTGCGCGGCGATTTCATACACGAGCCGGACGAGACCTTCTTCGTCAACCTCTCGAACCCCTCGAACGCGACCATCGCGGACGGGCAGGGGCAAGGGACGATTATTGACAACGACCCGGTGCCCGCCGTCACAATCTTCGACTCCTCCGCCTTCGAGCAGACCGGAGCCGACAGCGCGGTGGCCTTCACGCTCAGACTGTCGAATCCCTCGTCGGTGGCGATCACGTTTGACTATGCGACCGCCGACGGCACGGCTATCGCCGGGAGCGACTATGTGGCCGCCACGGGCACGGTCACTTTCAATCCGGGCGAGACGGAGAAGACCTTCACCGTCACGATCAAGGAAGACACCATCGATGAAGTCAACGAGACGTTCTTCGTCAACCTCTCGAACCCCTCGAACGCGACCATCTCGGACGGGCAGTCGCAGTGCACAATATTCGACAACGACGGCCCCACAGTCTCGATAAACGATGTCACGGTCACAGAGGGCCAGAGCGGCAGGACGAGCGCCACCTTCACGCTCACCCTTTCGGCCCCGAGCGTGCAAGACGTGTTCGTGCGCGCCGCGACGGCCAACGGCACAGCCACCGCGAACACATTCCCGGCGGACTTCCTGAGCTTTTCTTCAAGGTTCGTGCCCATCCCCGCAGGCTCCACCACGGCCACGGTCACGGTGTTCGTCAACGGTGACCTCATCATCGAGCCGGATGAGACCTTCTTCGTTAACCTTTCGCAGCCGCAGAACTGCACCATCGCGGACGGGCAGGGGCTGGGAACGATCCTCAACGACGATGCGACCTCAGTGCAGTTCTCGACCAACGCAGTCACCGTGAACGAGGCCGACGGGAGCGTCCAGTTGACTGTGAACCGCGTCGGCGACCTTTCGGGCCCCTTCACCGCCTTCTACTCGACTTACGAAAATACCGCCTCCGAGCGGTCAGACTACACGGCATCGTACGGCACCCTGCGCTTCGCGTCCGGCGAGGCCAGCAAGACCATCACTATCTTCGTCACCGACGACGCGTTGGTCGAGAGCGCCGAGACCTTTTACGTCTCGCTCAACGGTTTGAACGGTGCGCCCACGAACCAGCCGTCACTCGTGACCGTCAACATCAACAGCGAAGACACGGTCGCCGTGCCAAACCCAATAGACTCGTCTACGTTCTTCGTTCGACAGCACTACCGCGACTTCCTTAATCGCGATCCGGACGCCTCGGGACTCGCCTTCTGGACAGGTGAGATCGAACAGTGCGGACAGAACGCGCAGTGCCGGGAGGTGAAGCGCATCAACGTCTCGGCGGCCTTCTTCCTTTCGATTGAGTTTCAGGAGACAGGCTACCTCGCCTACCGTTTCTACAAGGTCGCGTATGGCGATACGACCTCGCCCAACGTCGTGGGTTCTGTACCTGATGTACCTATCAGCTCGTTTCAGGCAGACACGCGGAGCATCAGCGAAGGCGTGATCGTTAATGTTGGGGACTGGCAGACGCAGCTCGAAAACAACAAGCAGGCTTTCGCGCTGGATTTCGTCCAGCGTAACGGCTTCCTTTTCACGTACCCTTCGACCATGACCGCGGAAGAGTACGTCACGAAGCTCGACCAGAACGCGGGCAGCGTCCTCTCGGCCAGCGAAAAGGCTCAACTCGTTTCTGATTTGGGAGCGACCCCTGCTGACCCGGCTAAACGCGCCGCCGTGCTCAGGAGTGTCGCGGAGAATGCGACGCTTCGTCAGCGCGAGTTAAACCGAGCCTTCGTGCTGATGCAATATTTCGGCTACCTTCGGCGCGCTCCCGACGCCGTACCCGACGCGGACTTCCGCGGCTGGAAGTTCTGGCTCGACAAGTTGAATCAATTCAACGGCAACTTCGTGCAGGCCGAGATGGTGAGAGCGTTTCTCTCAGCCGACGAATACCGGCATAGATTTGGTCAGTAGATACAGTTCGATTCTCAAGCAGAAGCCACGACAACCAGATTTGTCGTGGCTTCTGCTTTCATCAAAGATTCCTTAAAGTTCGCCCGTAACCGGCGAGCAATCAACTTGAAGATGAAAGAGCCGCTCTATTGCGAGTCGGATCGAATGAGTTCCTATGCAAAGTCAACGCTCAAGCGGCGGCATTGAGCGCACGAAGTTTGCGATGGTACAAGCGGTCTTCCAAGTACCAGTAGTCTAACTCCTTCTTGAGCAGCACGAATATGATAGTCAGCAGTTTCCGCGCCGTCGCGCAGATAGCCTTGCCCTCCCCTTTCTCTCGCTTCTTCTTCTGATAAAAACTCATCAGCGGCGTGTCCGTGCGATTCACCATCGCCAGCACCGCCTGGATGACCACGGTGCGCAGCCGCTTCCGTCAGCGCTTCGTGACAGCATGATGAGCGCATCCGCCGCCGCAAAGGCCTGTGCGCTGCAACAGCCGAGCGCGGCTCACTCGTGAGGCAAAGGCCGCACGTGAGAGCGCGATGCCATTGCGGGTCAGAGCACCATGCCCCATGTTCTTGAGCTTCGTCCGCATCCCGACCAATATCTCTCTCTGGCTTGCAGCAAGTGACGCAGTTGTCTAATGCGCTCCGACGGCACGGGCACTTCGGGCAAGTAGTCCAGCCTGAGGAAGCGAGCCAGTGCCGCCGCGTCTGCCTTATCCGTCTTCTTCTTTGAGGTGGCGATGACTGAGAACCGGTAGGTGTCTACGAGCACGAGGCGCGAGACGTGCGGCTTCACTTGATCGTAGAAGTAGTGGATGTTGGCCGTGACTTCAACCGCCACTTCATCCTCTGCTTCAAGCTGCGCGATGAAGCGTGCAAGACCTGGCTTGGTCAGCGTGTAAGTCTCGGTGTGGGTCGTCTCGTCAGCGGCGAGGAAGCACACGACGAAATTAGTCTTATGTAGATCGACACCGATGTGACGCATGGCTGAAAACCTCCATTGATGATGTCGGAGGCTTGAAGCAAGTGACTGCTCGGTGTGCGTCCACGCTCCTATCCGGGATCAAGAAAGTCCCACTCCGTGGTACGGGTCAGGGTTCAAAGATAGGTCATACTGTTAGCCGGGATCAGTAGTCCCAAATTCATTTTCGACCCTCACCCTTTCTCCTGCTCAACACCTCCTCAGGCGTCGAGCATCGTACACCGAACGCTGTTGCTTGTAGCACGTCCTGTTAGGCGCGGCTTAATCGAAGAGATCATTTACCGGCATTGTCCAACCGGGAACAGCAGGTTCGGCTTCAGTAATTTCGCCTCGACGATAAATTGTAGGATTGTTCGGGTCTGCGGCTCGATAGACTTTTATCGTATCATCGCTCAGAAGACCGACATCCCACCCCACCTGTGTTCCTGAAGCAAAAATTAGCTTTCGTACTCATCTTGCACCTCAGCAATCATTCTAAATCGCAAGACTACCCTGTCCAAACAGGACACCCCACAACGGAAGCGCCTAACGCCCGGCATCACTCGCCCGCAAGATTAAGTTTAAATGCTACGCTGATGCGGGTCGGGTGCATGCCGTTGTTATGCCCCGATGATTTCATTTAGCCCTTCAATGATGTCTTCTAATTCCGCTGCTGTAGCTTTGCCGAGTTTCTTACCCAAGCGTTGAATAGACAAGGTGCGGATTTGACTGATTTTCGCCCATGACTTCTTCGGCAAGCTTGGGTCGGAAAGTTCAAGTGTCAATGGAAAACCCGCGCTCGGCTGCCGACTCGTCAGGGCAACGGCGATTATTGTGCCTGAACGATCATTGAAAACATTTTGACTCAAGACTAAAACGGGGCGCAAACCTGACTGTTCGTGCCCCAGTGTCGGATCAAGATTCGCCCAGAGAATATCCCCTCTCAGTATTCGAGCCATTCAGCTACCTCAGAAGCTAATCCTTCATCAGCCAACGCTTGTTCCTGCACCCTGTCGAGTTTGGCACACTCCTGCGCCAAACGATTGCTATCCAGACGAGACACTTTCTCTTTGACGGCAGCTTGGATAGCTTGACTCCGATTAGAGAAAACACGTGCCTTTACAAGATGGTCAACTCTTCTGAGAAGACTGGATTCGATAGAAATTGTAACCTTTGCGACGCTCATAAGCAGGTATTACCATTCGTCATACTGCATTGTCAATCTCAGTTGTCGGTAGGGGCATAATGCCCGGCATCACGCGCCGCCCCGCGAAATTGCCGTAGATGACATCCGTCGTGTCCGCGGTCGGGTGCATGCCGTTGTTAGGCATCGTCGTCGAGACTTCTTTTCAACCAAGCAATATCGCCCTGATCCTTATCCCGGCCTGACGCAATCTTGTTCTTCAGCAAATCAGCTTTTGAGGGGATATAGACATCAAGACCATCCACCGTAATAGCAACCTTGTTCTCCCAAGCCTTACTAAATTCTATGCCGTCAATCACGGTCGTAATATCTATTCGGCATGGCTCCACACCAATCTGCACAACCATATCTGTAGCCGTGAAGTCTTGCTCGGACAGTTCGGCGAGTGGCGCGCCGTACTTCGCTAACGCGGCCATAATTTTACCGGCGTTATCGGGGGAATTTCTCACCCAGATGTCTATGTCACCCGTAGCGCGAGGGAAGCCATGCGCGGCAAGGGCATATGCGCCCACAATGATGAAATCAACCCCTGCCTCTTTTAAGCACGACAACATGTCTCTGAAGTCTTGGTTCAGCATTGACAGTTTCCTTAAATGACCAGGCGCTGAGCGTCAGTTGCCACATCATGCCGAGCAACTCCTCTGGAGATTTATCCTGTAAGTCATTTCTCAGTCGGGTCTCATGGAGCTTAGCTTTTCTAATCACTACCTGTCTCATCAAACACCTCCATCCACATTCTACAGCCAAATGCTTTCACACTACATAAAGAAGATGCCCAACGCCCGGCATCACCCGCCGCCCCAGACCACTATTGGAATTTGACAACCAGCGTGTCGGCGGTCGCGTGCATGCGCTTGTTAGATGGCGTCCATCTTTAGCCCACCCCACGTCACCCGCTCCGTGAGGGGCGACATCCAAGATGCGCTATGCCTCCCGCCACCACCTTCTCCCGAGGTCATGCCTGCCGCGAC
>JAVRON010000076.1:0-3696 GCA_032162705.1 Acidobacteriota bacterium | reverse complement strand
CGCTTCTGCGGTGAACGTCCACCAGCATCACTCTCAAGACGGGCGGGCAATGATGAGTCCTGACCCTGCAAAATTCCCAACTGACTCTAATTATTCCTTGGAGTGGCGACCGCACGACTACACTTCTCGACGTTTCGGAGTATCCTATCACTATGAGCGAATCGCGCACACCGCCACCCGACGACGATTTCGGGGGACAGATTATCGACATCGACCCGCCGGGCCCGGCTTCTGAGCGAAAGCCTCGCCGCTGGGCCTTCGCGCTCGTCCTCCTTATTCCGCTCTTCGCGCTCACACGCGCGGGGTCAATCTACCTTGAGACGCTCTGGTACGGCTCGCTCGGCTACTCGTCAATCTACTGGACGAGCTTCAAGTACGAATGGGCCGTCTTCGTCGCGTTCGCGCTCGCGACGACGGTCTTACTGCGCGGCGCGTTCCTCCTGTTGGAGCGCAGCTTCGCCGTCACGTCGCTCGCGCCGCGCCGCGTGCTCTTAAACAACGAGCCGGTCTTCGTCAAGCCCGCGCGCCTTCTGAAGCCCGCCGCGTGGGTCGTCTCGCTCCTGCTCGGCCTCTTCTACGGACTCGGGATGAGCGAAGGCTGGCAGACGTTCGCGCTGTGGCTCAATCGCCCGCGGACGGAAGGGGCTGACCCCATCTTTGGAAACTCTCTGGGCTTTTATCTCTTCACGCTGCCCGCCGTCGAAGCCCTCTCGGCGTGGCTGTTGACGCTGGCGTGGGTCGTGCTGCTCGGCGCGCTCGTCTATGCGGCGCTCGGCCTCATCCCGACGGGCACGAACATACGCGAAGCCGTCTCGTCGCGCGGCGCGCTCACGTCGCCGGGCGCGCGGGGTGCAGCTTACGCCGCGGTCTCGGCGGCGCTCGCCGTACTGCTCTCGGTGCTGGCGCTGCGCGCATACCTCTCGCGCTACTCGTACCTGTTCGACGACCACCAGATTTTCAGCGGCGTCACCTACACGGAAGACCACTGGGTTCTGCCCGGCCTTGCAATCGTCAGCATCGCGCTCGTCTTAGGGGCCGCGCTCGCCCTCGCCAACGCTTTTGTCTTCCGACGCGCGCGACCGTTGGCCGTCGCGGTCGCGCTTCCGGTGCTCGTCTACTTGGTCGCGGTCGTCCTGATTCCGGGCTACGTGCAGAGCTTCGTCGTCAAGCCGAACGAGCTTGATCGCGAGTCCGTCTACATCGGTCACAATATGGAGGCGACGCGTCGTGCCTTCAATCTCGAACGCGTCGAGGCGCGCGACTTCCCCGCCGACAACACCGACGACGCATATGCGATTGACCAGAACCGCCCGACGCTCGACAACCTACGCATCTGGGATTATCACGCGCTTCAGGACACGCTCCGACAGGTGCAGGAGATACGAACCTACTACGACTTCAACGACGTGGACATCGACCGCTACAAGGTCGGCGGACAGACGCGCCAGGTGATGCTTGCGCCGCGCGAGTTGGATATCGCGAAGCTGCCCGCCTCTTCGCGCGGCAACTGGATCAACGAGCGTTTGATCTACACGCACGGCTACGGGGTGACGATGAGCACGGCGAACGGCTTCACGCCCGAAGGCCGCCCCGAGTTCCTGCTCTCGAACATGCCGAGCGAATCGAACGCGCCGGAAATCAAGCTGACGCGCCCGCAGATTTACTTCGGCGAGAAGACCGACACGACCGTCTACGTCAACACACGCCAGAAGGAGTTCGACTATCCGCAGGGCGACGCCAACGCCTCGACCGTCTATGAGGGCACGGGCGGCTTCCCCATCGGGGGCACGCTGCGCCGTCTTGTCCTCGCGTGGGAACTCGAAGACACGTCGCGCCTCCCCTTCGCCGACGACGTGACACCGGAGAGCCGCGTGCTCATGCGCCGCAACATAAGCGAGCGACTGCGCACGCTTGCGCCCTTCCTTCGCTTCGACGAAGACCCGTACATCGTTCTGCGCGCCGACGGCAGCCTCTCCTGGATGGTTGACGCCTACACGACTTCGGAGATGTACCCTTACGCGCGCCACCACGCGGTCGGCGCGGCGTCGGTCAACTACGTCCGCAACAGCGTCAAAGCCACCGTTGACGCATACACCGGCGCGGTCGCCTTCTACGTCTTCGACCGTGAAGACCCTGTGCTCGGCGCGTATCGCTCGCTCTTCCCGGCGCTCTTCCGGGATGCGTCGGCGATGCCCGAAGACCTGCGCGCGCACGTGCGCTACCCCGAGGCGCTTCTGAAGACGCAGGCCGAAGCCTACGGGCTTTATCACACTGAGAACGCGAAGGTCTTCTTCCAGCGCGAGGATGTTTGGAGCGTTGCGCGCGAGTCCGCGCCGAAGCAGGGCGGCGAGGCGAGCGCGCTCGAACCCTACTACGCTTTGCTACAACTGCCGGGCGGGCAGTCGAGTGCCGCGCCCCCGGCCCCTGAGTTTGTGGACGTGGTCGCCTTCACGCCCGCGTCTCGCGACAACCTGATTGGATGGATGGCGGGACGCAGCGACGGCGACTCTTACGGTTCTCTGCTCGTCTACAAGTTCCCGAAGACGAAGCTCGTCAACGGCCCGCTTCAGGTCAACGCGCGCATCGACCAGAACGCGCAGCTCTCTTCGCAGCTTACGCTCTGGAACCAGCAAGGCTCGCGCGTGCAGCGCGGCAACCTGCTCGTCGTCCCGCTCGGGCGCGGGCTGCTCTACGTCCAGGCGATCTACCTACAGGCCGAGCACTCCCCGATGCCCGAACTCCGCCTCGTCGTCCTCGCCACACAAGACCGTCTCGCCTTCGGCACGAGCTTCCCCGATGCGCTCGCCAAACTCTTCGGCCACGGGGAAGGCAGCACACAACAAGGTGCAAAGCAGGACAGCGCGCCAACGTCGAAGCAGGGCGGCGCGACCGAGACGCCTTCGCCCACGGCCACGACGCAGGAGTTGATCGACCGCGCCGCCGCAGACCTCTCCGACTATCAGCGCCTGACGGCTGAAGGCAAACTCGGCGAGGCCGGCCAGAAGCTTGAATCGCTCAAGCGCACGCTCGACGAATTACAGAAGGCGAAACAGTGATTGTGAACAGTTCCTATCTCAGAACAGATGAGTCTCAAATCTTTCCCCTGAGCCTGCCCCAGGCCGTCCCGAGATATTCATAGATGGAGGTCTCTGACTTTCTCAGCCCGTAGGAGTTGGGGAAGAAGTCGCCGGGCGAGTGGCCGCGGCTCTCCTGCGCGATAAAGTGTGTGGGCGCAGGGAGCGGGTTCGTGCCCGCCTTCCGAAAGAGCGCCAGAGCGCGCGGCATGTGTGAGGCCGACGTGACGAGGAAGAACTCTTCCCCACCCAGTTGTGTGTGGATAGCTTGCGCCTGACTCTCCGTGTCGGGCGAGACCGCATCGAGAACAATCGTGCCCGGCTCGACCCCGAGTTCGAGCGCGAGCGCACGCATCGTCTCCGCATCCGGGTCTGAGCCGAAGACACCCCCACCCGAAAGAAGCAGACGACTCTCCGGCAACTGCCTCTGAAGTCGCACGCCCTCGACGAGCCTCGCCAGACTCGCTTCCGACAGTCTCTCTGCGGGCGGCAGCCCCGCGTCGGACGAGCTGCCGCCTCCGAGGACGACGACCCAGTGCACCGCTCTGCCGGTTGCCGCTTCCGTCGTAGCTACGGGCGTGTAACTGCGTTCGAGCGGCCTGAGTAACACGTCCGAGGCGAA
>JAVRON010000075.1:0-56934 GCA_032162705.1 Acidobacteriota bacterium | reverse complement strand
AAATCACCAACTTGTTGCCGAAGCACATTCATGCTGTCACGCTCGATGGGTTCTTATTGAAGGTCTCGATGTTCGTCATCGCCTTTGCTTTGGATAAGGCGTTCATCTAGCAACTTGGGTTATTTATCTGACGATGCGTGCAGAAGATGGAAATGTTGCATGAGTACGTAAGTCCTTTCTTTTTGCCATGTCCCCACGCAAGATTTTACCCTGCTATCTCGCCTGTGATGTTTTTACCGACAAGTACGAAGATTTTCGTTGACACTACGAACCTCTTCGTAGTAGTCTGCCCGACGACTTCGAGTCCGAGAGGTATTGCGCAATGCCTGAACCAACATGGCCGCGTCCGACCGACGCGGAACTGGAAATCCTCAAGGTGCTCTGGCGACGGGGCCCGAGCACCGTGCGGGAAGTCTTCGAATCATTCGGCGAGACCAAGACGACGGGTTACACGACCGTTCTGAAGCTCATGCAGATCATGGCGGAGAAGCGTCTGGTTGTGAGGGACGAGAGCGAGCGAGCGCACCGCTATGAAGCGGCATCGCCCGAAGACGAGACTCAGCGGCGTCTGGTCGGCGACCTTCTACGGAAGGCGTTCGACGGGTCGGCCAAGAATCTCGTCCTCCAGGCTCTCTCGACGGAGCGCGCCTCCGCGGAAGAGCTGTCGGAGATCAGGCGAATGCTCGACGCGCTGGAAAGGGGTGAGCGTTGACGATGCAAGCGGCTTTCACTCTACAGCCTTTGCTCGACGCAGCGGGGTGGGCGCTTGTCCACTCTCTGTGGCAGGGGGCGCTGGTGGCTGCTCTGTACGCATGCTTCTCGGCGCTCGCCGGGAGGGCGGGGGCGAACGTCCGGTACTGGGTGGCGGTGGCCGCGCTGGCGCTGATGCTCTTGCTGCCGTTCTTGACGGCGAGCCTGACATTGCGTTCTCCGCGGGGTCTGTTCACGCGCGAAGACTTGTCTTCGGAGGGGAAGTGGGCGGACTCCGTGCGAGAGCGTGCGCGTGCGTCGGGGGAAGGCAATGAACTCTCGACGCGCGCGCCGCTGGGCGTTGAGACGGGGGCGGCCTCGCAAGTCTCGACGCTGGGCGTCTGGGCGCAGGCACGTCTGACTCGGCTCCTGCCGTGGCTCGTCTTCGCGTGGCTCGTGGGCGTCTTGTTACTCGCGTCGCGTTTCGTCGGAGGGTGGCTCTTCGTGCTGCGACTCCGAAGGAGCGCGACGCCCGTCGCCGAATGTTTCGAGGAACTTCTCGTGCGTGTGTCGGGGCGGCTGCGCGTTTCGCGCGCGGTGCGGCTCTGCCAGTCGGCACTCGTCGAAGTGCCGACGGTCGTCGGACACCTGAGGCCGATCATACTCATCCCGGCCAGCGCCCTTCTGGGGCTTACGCCGCAGCAGTTGGAGGCCGTGCTCGCGCACGAGCTGGCGCACGTGCGTCGATACGACTACGTCGTCAACCTTCTGCAAATGGCCGCCGAGACACTGCTCTTCTACCATCCGGCGTCGTGGTGGCTCTCGCGGCGCGTACGCGCCGAGCGCGAGCACGCGTGCGACGACGCGGCGGTAGAGGCGACGGGCGACGTGCTTTTGTACGCACGCGCGCTCACGGCGCTTGAGCACCTGCGCGGGGCCCACACGCACGCGGCGGCGCTGGCCTTAGCAGCCAACGGAGGTTCACTCATGAAACGCATTCAAAGACTCGTCAATACAAACCGCGCGGCGCGCACGCGTCGCCCCCTGGTGGCAGCGGCGGCGCTGCTCGTCGTAACCTTCTGCGCCGCGCTCGTCGGCGCGCACTCTCTCGCTTCAACCGATGCGAAATCATCGAGCGCAGCGAACACAGTCACCCCGGTCGTCCCGCATCGCGAGGTGGCCGTTACCTTCGTCACCTTCCCCGGCGACATCTACGACGCCGGGCGGCTCACGAACAAGACGCGCAAGCTCATCCACTCGCTCGCCGCCAACGACGTGCACGCAGTCGCCTTCGTCAACGACGCACGGCTTCACAAAGAGGACGGCACGCCGAACGAGACGCGCGTACAGATGCTGCGCGAATGGCTTGGCGCAGGGCACGAGCTGGGCAACGAGACGGCGCATCACACGAGCCTCTACAATGTCTCAGTCGAGGCGTTCGAGGCGGAGGTGCTGCACGGCGAACAGACAATATCGAAGCTCTCGGGCGAGCACGGGCAGAAGCTTCGATACTTCAGCTACCCTTATCTGAATACGGGGTCGAACCCGGAGTCGAAGACGGCGGTCGAGCGCTTCCTGCGCGGGCGCGGGTACCAGATCCACCCCGTCACCATAGACAACATGGACTGGCTCTTCAGTCATGCCTACATCGAGGCGCTCCGCCGTGAGGACGAGGCGGCAGCCGCTTCGATACGCGCCGAATACATCCCTTACATGGAGCGCATGTTCGAGTTCTACGAGACATACTCGCGCGAGGTGACGGGGCGCGAGATACCGCAGGTCTTGATGCTCACGGCGGGCGCTCTGAACGCCGACTGCTTCGACGACCTCGCGGCTATGATGAAGCGGCGCGGCTACTCGTTTGTCACGTTGGAGCAGGCGACGAAAGATGAAGCGTACTCTCTGCCCGACACCTACACGGGCGAGCGCGGCGACTCCTGGCTCGCGCGCTGGGCCGTGACGAAGGGGCTTGAGTACAAGGACACCGAGGAGGTCACTCTCCCCGACTCGATGAAGAAGTATTACGCCGACCTACAGAAGAGTTGGAAGGCGAAGGACGACGGGAAGAAGTAGCCCGATTGACGGGAAGAAGTAGCCTGACTTTCGGCGTTCGGCTTTGATAAGCAGTTGACAGCCGCCGCCCTTCTCGCGGAAAACAGGCGGGAACGGCGGCGGCTTAATATTTTCAGCGGCGCTTGATATTTTCAGCGGCGCTCACGCTGAACGAATTTTCGGATGAGGATGGAAATGATGCTGAAAAAAATCCGGCTTTGCTTTCTTTCAACGCTCCTGCTCGCGTCGGCGCTCGCGGTGCAGGCTTCAGCTCAAGGCGTGGCGGCTGGCGCATCAGCGCACAAGAGGGAAGTGGCCGTCACATTCGACGATTTGCCGACGCCTCAAGGCGACCTCGAAGACATGCGGCGTATCACGAGTCGTCTGCTCGAAAGCGTGAAGCGGAACAGAGTCCCGGCCATCGGCTTCGTCAACGAGGGCAAGCTCTATCACCGCGGCGAGATGGACGCGCGAACTGAGCTGCTGCGTGCGTGGCTCGACGCAGGTTTCGAGTTGGGCAATCACACTTTCTCGCACATCAACCTGCAAAGCGCCTCACTCGCCGAATACGAAGACGACGTGGTGCGCGGCGAGACGGTGACGCGAATGCTTCTGGCCGAGCGCGGGCTGAAGTTGCGCTACTTCCGCCACCCGTTCCTCTTTACGGGCATGACACCCGAGTATAAGCGGGAACTCGCGGAGTTCCTCTCTGCGCGCAGTTACACGGTCGCGCCCGTGACGATTGACAACGGCGACTATATCTTCGCCGACGTTTACTTCAAGGCGAAGAAGCGCGGCGACGCGGCGACGGCGAAGCGCGTGGCCGACGCTTACGTCCCTTACATGGAGACAGTCTTCGACCACTTCGAGCGGCTGTCGTCTGAGACGTTCGGGCGCGAGGTCAGGCAGGTGCTCCTGCTCCACGCCAACGAACTCAACGCCGACCACTTCGACGAGTTGGCCGCGATGTTGAAACGACGCGGCTACACGTTCGTCACGCTCGGAGAGGCGCTCGAAGACCCCGCCTACAAAGAGCCGGACGCGCTCTTTAAGGGTGGTATCTCGTGGCTTCACCGCTGGCGCATGGCAAAAGGTCTCCCGGCAAAGTGGGAGCCGGAAGCGCCGGGGTTCGTGGACGAGTTGTACAAGGCGGGGCAGCGCGGCAACTAGCGTTCGGGATATTCCAGACGGACGTTGTTGTCGTCCGATACGTTCACAATCACCTTGCCGCCCGACTGCAATCTCCCGAACAGAATCTCCTCGGCGAGCGGCGCTTTAATCTTCTCCTGAATCAGACGAGCCATGGGCCGCGCGCCCATCTGCCGGTCGTAGCCGTGCTCTGCGAGCCAGTGTCGCGCAGGCTCGGTCAGAACTATCTCGACACTCTTCTCGATTAACTGCGCGCGAACTTCTCGGACGAACTTATCAACGACGCGCTCGATGCTCTCGAACGTAAGCGGCGCAAACGCGATCCACGCGTCGAGGCGGTTGCGAAACTCCGGACTGAAGGTGCGTTCGATTGCGCCGCGCCCCTGCCCTTGCGAAACGGAGCCGGGGTTTTTCTGGAAGCCAATCTTCGAGTCGGACATCTCGCGCGCTCCGGCGTTCGTCGTCATGATGAGAATGACGTTATGGAAGTCTGCGCGCTTGCCGTTGTTGTCCGTGAGCGTCGCGTGATCCATCACCTGCAAGAGGATGTTGAAGAGGTTCGGGTGCGCCTTCTCTATCTCGTCTAAGACGACGACGGCATAAGGCGTCTTGTTGACGGCGTCGGTCAGCAAGCCCCCCTGATCGAAGCCGACGTAGCCGGGCGGCGCACCGATCAGGCGCGAGATGGTGTGCGGCTCGGCATACTCCGACATGTCGAAGCGTATGAACTCGACTCCTAAGGCGAAGGCGAGCTGCTTCGCAAGCTCGGTCTTGCCGACACCCGTGGGGCCCGAGAAGAGGAACGAGCCGATGGGCTTCTCCGGATGACCGAGTCCTGAGCGCGAGAGCTTAATCGCATTCACTATCTGCGAGACGGCGTGATCCTGCCCGTAGATAACGCCCCGGAGCGCCGTCTCAAGATTTTGCAGACGGTCTTTCTCCGTTCCCTTGATGGTGCGCGGCGGAATCTTCGCCATACGCGCGACGACCATTTCGATTTCGTGAACGCCCACCTCCGAAGGGCGCTCTGCGGCGGGCATGAGCTTGACCATCGCGCCCACTTCGTCGATCACGTCGATGGCCTTATCGGGGAGAAAGCGGTCGTGTATGTGCTTGGCGGCAAGCTCGGCGGCGGCGCGCACGGCCTCTTGCGAATAGGTCACGCCGTGGTGCTGCTCGTAGTAGGTCTTCAAGCCTTCGAGAATCTTGATGGTCTCTTCGAGGCTCGGCTCGCCGATCTCTATCTTTTGGAAGCGACGTGCAAGCGCGCGGTCGCGCTCGAAGGCGGCTTTGTATTCGGGGTAGGTCGTCGAGCCGATGCAGCGTATCTCGCCGGAGGCAAGCACGGGCTTGATGATGTTCGAGGCGTCCATCGTACCGCCCGAGACCGCGCCCGCGCCGACGATGGTGTGTATCTCGTCGATGAAGAGAATGACGTTCGGCTTCTTCTTGAGCGCGGAGATAACCGCCTTCAGGCGCTGCTCGAACTCGCCGCGATACTTCGTACCCGCGAGCAGAGCGCCCATGTCGAGCGAGTAGACTTCCGTCCCTTTCAAAGCGTCGGGCACTTCGTTCTGTTGAATCCTGAGCGCGAGACCTTCGGCGATGGCGGTCTTGCCGACGCCGGGGTCGCCGACGTAGATGGGGTTGTTCTTGCGCCGTCGGCAGAGGACTTGAATCGTGCGCGCGACTTCCGCGTCGCGGCCGATGAGCGGGTCGATCTTCCCTTCGGCGGCACGCTCGACGAGGTTCGTGGCGAACGCCTTTAAGGGATCGCGCGCGGCCTGCTCCGACTCGTAATCCTCTCCGACCTCGGACGCAAACTCGCCAACGCCTCCGTCTTCCGGCTCGACCTTCGAGATGCCGTGCGCCAGATAGTTCAAAACGTCGAGGCGCGTGACGCCCTGTCGCTTGAGCAGGTAGACGGCGTGCGAGTTGGGCGACTGGAAGATGGCGGCCAGCACGTTTCCGCCGTCCACCTCCTTCTGACCCGACCCTTCGGCCTGCAAGAGCGCGTACTCGACGACGCGCTGGAAGGCGGCGGTGTACTCGGGCAGCGTATCGCCCGACGAAGCGGGCGTGCTCTCCATCTTCTCGTCGAAGAAGCCTTCAAGCTCACGGACGAGCGCTTCGGCGTTGCCGCCGCAGTGGCGGACAATCCCTGCCGCCGTGCGCTCGTGCAGCAGCGCATAGAGCAGGTGTTCGAGCGTCACATATTCGTGCCGTCGCTTAATCGCCTCCAACGCGGCGAAGTTCAGTGTCTCTTGTAGTTCTTTGGTTATCATTTTAAGCCGTGATAGTAACGGGTGACAGGATAAGACAAAGTCAATCTTGTCACCTGTCACTCGTCACTTGTCACTACCTTTGATGCCGTCAGTCGTCCTGCGGTTCTTCCTCTAGCGTGCAGAGCAGAGGGTATTCCTGCGAGCGTGCCATCTGCGTCGCGCGCTCGACCTTCATCTCGGCGACCTCATAGGTGTAGACGCCCGCGCAGCCCAGCCCTTGAGTGTGGACGGCCCACATGATCTGGAAGGCGTCACCGTCCGACTTGCCGAAGACCTTCTTCAAGACTTCGACGACGAACTCCATCGTCGTGAAGTCGTCGTTGTGCAACAGGACGCGAAAGAGCGGCGGCTTCTTCAGGCGCTCCCTGCTCTCTGTGGCGACCTCATCCTCGAATCCGTACTCGCGCTCCGGCATGGGGAAATCTTAAAAGGCAAAAGGCAAAAGGCAAAGGGCAAAAGTGAAGATGCTCCTTTTGCGTTTCCGGTTCTGAACTTTTGATTTTTGCCTTTTGCCTTCACTATTATTGCTTCTGCAATGATAGTGCATTTCCCAGACCCGCGCGACGCGACGCCCGAAGGCATCGTCGCCGTCGGCGGCACTCCCGACCCGGATTATCTCGCGGAGGCTTACTCGCGGGGCATCTTTCCCTGGCCGGTCGAAGGCTACGCGCTGCTCTGGTTCTGCCCGCCCGAGCGCGCCGTCTTAATTTTTGATGAGCTGCACGTACCACGCAGCCTCGCGCGCGAGCGGCGGCGCACACACTTGCGCTTCACGACAGACCGTGCGTTCGAGCGCGTGATTCGTGCCTGCGCGTCCGTCGAGCGCGCACACGAGAAGGGAACCTGGATCACGCACGAGATGATTGACGGCTACTGTGAGTTCCAACGGCGTGGACACGCGCACAGTGTCGAGGCTTGGGAGGGCGAAGAGTTGGTCGGCGGGCTTTACGGCGTGGACGCGGGCGGGGCATTCGCGGGCGAGAGCATGTTCCACTTTCGCCCGAACGCGTCGAAGCTGGCGCTGCTGTTTCTCATAGACCACCTACGCACGCGCGGCCTCGACTGGCTCGACATACAGGTCTTGACCCCACACCTCGAAGCGCTCGGCGCACGCCTCATCACCCGCGAAGAATTCCTCGAACGACTCGCACGCGCACGCCGCCGCGGTCTCAAACTCTTCTAAATCGCCGGGGCGGAAGCCCGACCGGGAGGGTGGGCGTATCAATCTCCGCTTGGCGACCATGAGACGAATGAACGCCCTCCCTCACGGTCGGGCTTCTGCCTCAGACTTCAGTTCGCGCAGCAGCCCGGCGGTCGCGGCGGCGCGCGCGGCCCACCATTCGGCGATGTGTCCGTGTGATGTGCGCCGTCGCAGGTGAAGCGCTTCCCAAGCGTCGGCTTCCGCGGCGAGCCAGCCGAGTGTGCCCGCCGCGTCCTGTCCTACGAGCGAGCGGAGCGCGAAGCGTCGCTCTCCGGCGCGCACGCCCGTCTGTAGTTCGCGTGCGGCGCGCGCAAGATCGTCGCGCACAAGAATTATCCCAGAGCGTGAGGGAGCGAGGAGCGTTTGCAGAAACTCTTCCGAAGAAGACTGGCGCGGGTCTGCTGGCCCTTCTATCGCCTTGCGCGGGTCTACGAGTCCCGTCGCCTCGCGCAGGTGTAGCGGCAGAGAGTCCTGACGCCCGAGCGACTCGGCCTCCGCGTCGAGCGCGGCGCGGAGCATCTCTGCCCAGCGCAGGTAGAAGGGCGGCGCGATCTGTTCGAGCTTGTCCAGATAGACCGGGAGCCAGCTCAAAAGATGTTCCCACAGGAAGGCGCGGCGCGCGCCTCGAAGGGACGCGCGCCGCTGCGCGTCCGTGCACATCTCTTCCGCCTCCGAAAGCTCTGCGTAAGTCCCGAGCATCAGCGCGAGATGGTCAGGCTCCTGCGGCGGCACTTGCCCGAGCGCGGCGAGAAAGCCCGCGATGCGGTCGCGCGCCTCTCCGCCGAGCATCCCTTCCGCGCCGACGTAGACCGACGCATATGGGTAGAGCTGAAAGACGAAGATGTCCGTGTACGCGCTCGACGCGGGTGGGGCCCCGAGCTTGAGCGCGCCCGAGATGCGCTCGACGCCGGGCCGCTCGGGCGGCTCAACTAAGACGGCGAGTGCGCGGAAGAGTTCCATGAGAAGGAAGTAGACAGTAGAGAGTCTACAGACAGTAGAGAGTAGACAGTAGACAGTAGACAGTAGACAGTAGAAGAACCTTTTCAGCCGGGTCGTCAGGATAACAGTCAACGTCCGCCTAGCGGAGCCTACTGACTACTGACTACTGTCTACTCTCTACTGTCTACTGTCTACTTCCTCCGGCAATCGATAGAACTCGCGCGCGGGCTTTAAGGGGCGCAGGAGCCAGTAGGGGCGGCGCGTGCCGTCGGGCGAGTGCTCGTCCGCCGCGCGTGTGAACTGGAGCCAGGTGCGATAGACGGAGCGCGACTTCTGTGTATCAACCGAGATGTCGCCCGCGCGGTCTGTTGCGTCGGCCTTGCGGACGCGGACGGCCTGATGCCAGCAGTGCATCCCGGAGATGGGGTCGGGGTGAACCGGGAAGGTCAGGTTCTGGTGAACGCCCACGTCCGTCCACCAGATGCGCGTCGTGTCCGGGTCGTCCGACTCGTAAGGCGCGACTCCGCGCTCGCGCTTGAGCGACCACGCGCTTCCTTCGTGGCCGAGCGCGACGGTCGCCATCAACTGGCGCTGACCCTTTACGGTAGAGTCGTTCAACTTCCAGCGCCCCATGTGATGACTGCACGCGACCACGTCGGGGCGGATGCCTTCAGTGACCCACGCGCGGACGACGAAGTATCCGGTCTCGGTCTCGACGCGCACCGTGTCGCCGGTCTTCACCTGAAGCTCAAGGGCGCGGCGCGGGTGAATCCAGAGCGGGTTGGTGTGCGCGATCTCGTCGAGCCACTTGGCGTTAGCCGAGCGCGTGTGAATCTGTACGGGCAGGCGGAAGGTCGAGATGAGCACGGTCTGGCCGGGATTCAGGTTGTCGGGATGGATGTGACTTTTGATGTAGGTCGGCGTGGCGTACTCGTGCCAGCCCCAGTCGGCCAGAGTCTTCGAGTAGAACTCAAGGCGTCCGCTCGGTGTGGGAAAGCCGCGCAGTATCTTATCGTCCACGCGCACGCCGACGAAGCGGCGGCCCTCTGCGTCTGCGTCGATTAAGGGCACGGGGACGATGTTCGGCGACGCGGGCTTCGGCGTGCGCGTGTATGCGCGCCCGAAGCGGTCAACGCGCGTGTCTTCCATCTCGTCCTCGGGTACTTCCTGTTCGTAGAGAGCGCCGACTCGCTCGCCGATCTCGTATGCGCCGTAGCGCCGCATAAACTGAAGCGGCGTCAAGCCCTCTTTGCCCGCGCGCTCGGGGAGTCCCGGCACGGAGTTAGAGAAGATGTATGCGTAGTATTCGTCAACGGTGAGGCGCTCGCCGGGCCTCTCCTGCGACTCGGCGAACTTGCGTATCCCTAAACTACCGCCGGGGTCTATGCGCCACGTCAGCTCCATCCAGAACTCGTTCTCCTCCCAGACCTCGCCGGGGTTGACCTCGCGCGTGTCTTTGACCGTCTCGCCGAGACGCTCGCGCGCGGCGCGCAGCACCGGTTGGCGAAAGCCTATCCACTGCGAGTCGTGCGTCTCGTAGGAGTGTATGTCGTGGCGCTCGGAGCCGTGCCCCATCGGCAGGACATAGTCGGCGAAGTACGCGGTCTCGTTCCACGTCGGCGTGAGTGCGACGTAACAGCCGATGAGACTTTCATCCTGCAAGACCTCTATCCAGGAGAAGCCGTCGGGGTTCGTCCACACGGGATTGTAGACGCGCGTGAAGTATGTATCGACACGTCCCCGCCCGTCTTTCAAAAAGTGCGGGAGCAGAAACGAAAGCTCGTTCATCGCAAGCGGATACTCGCGCGGCCATGTCAACTCGTTCCAGCGCGGCGGGTGCGGCGGCGTGTAGATGGGTTTGGGGACGAACTTGTTCCACGCGTTCGGAAACACACCGCCCTCCGTGGCGACCGCACCCAAGAGCGCGTTCAAGAGAAAGAGCGTGCGCGCCACCTGCCATCCGCCGCTGTTGCCCGAGGAGGCCGAGCGCCAGTTGTGGCTCGAAAATCTCTTGCCCGCGGTCGCGACCAACGTTGCGACTTCTTCAATCTGCCGCGCGTCTACGCCCGACTCTCGTGCGGCGTACTCGAAGGTGTATTCGGCGTAGAGATTTTTTAGAATCTCCTCGAAGCCATCAAAGCTTGTCTCAAGCTCCGGGTGCTCGACCGCCATGTACTCCTCCCAGTTCCACCAGCGGCGCACGAACTCGCGGTCGTAGAGATTGTTTTTGATTAAGTGGTTCGCGACCGCAAGGCAGATGGCCGCCTCCGAGCCGGGATAGGGCGAGACCCACACGTCCGCGTGCGTCGCGGTGTGAGAGAGGCGCGTGTCGAAGACGATGAGACGCGCGCCCTTCGCCTTCGCTTCCATCACGCGTTGCGCGTGCGGGTTGAAGTAGTGGCCGGACTCAAGGTGCGCGCTGATGAGCAGGATGACGCGCGCGTTTACGTGGTCGGGCGAAGGCCGGTCAAGCCCCATCCAGAACTGGTAGCCCGCGCGCGCCGCCGAAGAGCAGATGTTTGTATGCGAGTTATGACCATCGACGCCCCACGCGGCGAGAATGCGCTCGGTGAAACCGTCCTCGCCCGGACGCCCGACGTGGTACATCACCTCGTTGTGCCGCCGCTCAACGATAGCCTTGCGTATGCGCGCGGCGAGCGTGTCGAGCACTTCGTCCCAGCCGACCTGCACCCACTTGCCCTCGCCGCGCCGCCCCACGCGCTTCAGTGGGTAAAGAATGCGATCCGGGTCTGTGACCTGATTGAGCGTCGCGGGGCCCTTCGCGCAGTTGCGCCCGCGCGAGCCGGGATGTTCGGGGTTGCCCTCGAATTTCCGCACGCCCAGAGTTTCTTTATCCACATAAGCCAGCAGGCCACAAGCCGACTCGCAGTTGAAGCACGTCGTCGGCACGAGCATGTACCGCCGCTCTTTACGCTCGGGCCAAGCCTTCGATTCAAGCTCGACCCAATCGTCCCAACGCTCCTTCGGCGGGAACGCGGCGAGGTGTATGCGGCTCGGCCCCGGATAAAAAGTCTCGCCGCGCGCCTCGGTCTCCTTGCGCGCCGCGCTCACGCGTTCGTTCAGTTCATTCAGGTTCATGTCTTTAAGTTCTTGCAGGCGCGCGTGCGGCTCGCAGTCATGTCAGGGCGTCGAAGCCCAACGCGAACTCGATTGCCGCGCGTACTTCGCGCATCTTCTCAAGCGACAGGTGCGTGAGATATGTACCGAGGCTTGCTTTCTGAACGGTTTGCAGATTATCTGTGTTCACGGCGCAGTCGGTGGAGACACCGTCGTCCGCAGCCGTCAGGAGCACCTCCGAAGGGATGCCGCGGATTGTCGTCGTCAGGGGTGCGACGGTGATGCCGGTCAGTAAGGGAATGGCCGAGTTGCGCGTAAGAATTACCACAGGGGAGCGCTTGTCAGGCGCGCGGAAGGTGTGCCAGTAAACGTCGCCCTGATTCATGGCTCGCCCCACACCTGTTCGCCTTCCCACTCGCCGACTTCGTTGGGCGTCTGCGGGTGAGAGTCGTAGCCAGGCGCATGCTGACGCTCCAGCGCGATAATCTCCTGCTGTTGCAAAGCCCTCACCAACGCCGTATGGACGAAAGCCTCACGCGTCATCTCAAGCAAGCGCGTCACCCGCTCGACCTCCGTCAGCATTGCCTCTTCGATCTCTAATTGAATGGTCTTCATAGCTCACACTCAGGTTCCGGAACGTGGCTGTATTTTAACACGATGCCTCAACCGCGCGGCTCTCTCTTTCCGGCGGCGAGCAACTGGATTGATTTCTCGATGCGGCGCTGGCGCGTCTCGGGCCGCTTGGCGTCTTCGATGTGCTCGACGTGCTCGCGGCGGTGCGTGAAGCTGAGCTTGTCCCAGAGCGCCTGCGCGTCCTTGTTCGCTTTGAGAGCGCGTGCGAAGTCAGCCGGGGCTTCTATAACACGCGGCTCCGTATCGCGCTCCATGACGACCGTGGCGGTGTCGCCGCCTTTGACACGAGCGCCCGCGCGCAGGTGCCGGTTGACGACCATCATGTGACAGCCGCCCATGGGAAAGAGCGAGCCGCGGAAGGGGAAGCCGTTGACCGTGCCGCGCACGGGGACGCGCGCACGTGTGCCGAACGTCTTCTCCACGTCGAAGGGAACGGTGAAGCCGGACACCTCGCTGCCCTCTCTGCTTTCGAGCAGCACGCGGAAGCGCTTCACGGGCAACTTCAACGGCCCGCCCGCCGAGGCTTGACGCGCGGGAGCTTTCGTTGCTGTTGTTGCTTTGCTCGCGCTCGTCGCTTTGGTTGGTTTGGTTCCTTTGGTCGCTTTAGTCGCTTTGGTTGCTTTCGTCGTCGCCGTCTTTCTCGTCGGCATATAACTCTTCTCCTTTCGTCGGGGCTTCTTCGAGCCTCACGCTGGCGCTCTAACTCGGCGCGGGCGCGGCCCCGAATCTTTTAAGCGAGCGGGACTGACTGTCCGGCCTGCACGTAGGCGTGCTCGTGCAGCGCAAGCCCCATGAGCGCGAGCGGCGAGGCCGCAACGCCGAGCCACGGCGCGAAGATGCACGCGAGCGTCAGCACGACGCCAGCCCAGAAGAATGCGGCGTAACGCCCTCGCGTCATCTCCCACACGGCCAGCGCCGCATGCGCTGTCGGGTGCGCGAGCGTCAACTCGCCCCAGACCATGAGCAGATGAATGAGGCTTGTCAGGCCGAGTGTCCACGCGAGCGGTGCGACCGCACGCGGCTCAAGCCACAGCGCGAACGGCAGCAGCGTCGCCGCGCCGAGCAGGAGCGACTGAACAAGCAAATGCGGCGGCAGCAGAGGGTTCTGCCACAGGTCGCGCGCCTTCGCCTGTGCGAAGAGATAGGCCGTGTAGACTGCGGTCAGCACGCCGAGCGGAACGCCCGGCAAGGTCAGCCACAACTGCGCCGACGTGTTCCCGTTGAGGCTCAAGAGGAAGTGCAGCGCGAGGACGATTGAATAGCCCGCGATGACGAACGCGCCTCGGACGAGCCAACTGCGCCACTGCGGTCGCGTGAAGATGAGGTAGAAGCGTTCGGGGTGTTCCAAGTCCCAGATGAGCAAGGCCCCGGTGATGGCGAGAAAGACGCCGGAGAGTATGGGCGCGACCCACAGCCAGAGCGGGCTGACCGCACCGACGAGCCTGCCGCTCTCGCTGGCGTAAAAGTTGGAGGGCCCAAACGTCGCCTGCATTAAAAGTAAAAGCAACACCCCGACGAGGTACACGCCCGCCGCGATGCCCTTCGTCCAGGTGTAGAGGCTGACGCGCCAGTCCCAGGGAATCGAGTGCGGCACGTCATAGGAGAGAAGCGCCGCCGCCGACGTGTTTGAGTAGATGGGGTTGCCGGAGTTGACCGTCGCGGCGTCCTGCTTTTGCTCGCTCCACATAAAGAGGTTACCGTCGGGGCGGCGCGCGGCGAGCGGGTCGAGCGTCGCATGGTGCGCGCCCTTGTAGAAGAGTTTCGGCAGCGTCTCTTTCTCGGGGCGTCGCACTTGGACGGCCTCGCGATTGACGTAGTGTGCGACGAGCGAGTCTGCATCGTTCATGTCTCCGACGAGGATGGCCTCGACGGGGCAGACCACGACGCACGCAGGCTCCAACCCCATGTCGATGCGGTGCGCGCAGAAGTTGCACTTCTCGGCGGAGTGGTCTTCGGGGTTGATGAAGATGGCGTCGTAGGGGCATGCGGCCATGCACGCCTTGCAGCCGATGCAGATCGACTTGTCGAAATCGACGATGCCGTCAGCGCGCTTGAACATCGCCGTCGTCGGGCAGGCCGTCACGCACGGCGCGTGCGCGCACTGGTTGCAGCGCGTCACCTGATGCGCGCGCCGCGCCTGCGGCCACACTCCTACGTCCACATGCTTGACGTAGGTGCGCGTCACTCCGACGGGGACGAGGTTCTCGGACTTGCAGGCGGTCGTGCAGGCGTGGCAGCCGATGCAGCGCGTCTGGTCTATGACTTTGGCCCACTGCGGCTGCTGCTGCTCGCGCGGCGCGTCTTCGTGCATCAATCCCTCCCGGGCCGTCCCTCTCAAGAACCTGCTCGCCCGTCTCAATTGAAAACGTCCGCTCTCCCTTCGGTGTCGGCGGAAACGGTTCTTTTTTTGCGTTCGGATGAAGTATGCTTTAGCGGCCTTCGGCCGTTAAGGCTTCTACACTTTAAAGCACGGCAAAGTCAATTGCGCGCCAGTCGGCGAAAGACGCGCGCGGCGCGAGCGCCCGTCCGTTTAAGTCCGTCAGTCAAACATCACAGGAGGGGAACGAGGATGAGAATTTCCGTGTCCGTCATCACGCTGGCCTTCTTCGCACTCAGCGCGCTGGTCGCGACCGCGCAGACGACTCGCGGGCCGCAGCGTGACACAGTCTCGACGCGCGAGATGGAGCGCATCAACTGGATGGAGTTCAAAGAGGTCGTGCCGTCGAAGATTCAGACCGTGCTTTTGCCGACCGGGACTTTAGAGCCACACGGCGTTATCAACAACGGCGCGGACATCACGGCTCCGCTGGCGATGGCGCGCAAAGTAGCGCCGCGCGTCAACGCCTTGATCGCGCCCGTCCTTCCCTACGGCATCACCGGCAGCATGGAGGCTTACCCAGGCGCGTTCCAGATCACCGAGTCGGCCTATCGCCCCTTCGTCAAGCAGATCATGGAGGGGTTGGCGAAGAACGGCTTCAAGAACATCATCGTCCTCAACGGCCACGGCGGGCCGCAGACCGCAGTCTTAAACGCCGTCGCCGCAGAGGTCGCGACCGAACGCCACGTCCGCACGCTCGTCATCAACTGGTGGTCGTTCGCCTCCGACATAACCAAAGAGGTCTTCGGCGAAGACGGCGGCCACGCCGGACTCAACGAGACCGCATACGTGCAGGCCATAGACCCCACGCTCGTCCACCCCGAACGTTATAAGGACGACCTCGCCACCGCGTACCCCGCGCCGGGCACCTGGTCGGCCACGCCTTTCCCGTCCTCCATCGGCCTCTACCAGCCGGGGCAGGGCTATCCGAAGTTCGATCAGAAGAAGGCCGACGAATATTTCAACAAGGTCAACGACAAGGTTGCCACCTTCGTCAACGAGGTCGTGCGCAAGTGGGACATGGCGGGGCTGTGAGGAAGAACAGTAGACAGTAGACAGTAGAAGAACCTTCGCTATCAAATCATCAGGGTGACGGCGCGACGCCCAACACGCGGAGCGCTACTGACTACTGACTACTGACTACTGCCTACTATTCCGGAGGTGTCGGGTCTGTCGCTGATTAAACTGTTCCCTACGCGTGTCGAGATGAAGCCCGCACGCGGCCGTTTAGAGCCGCTGGCGCGCAGCGCCTTTCGCACGCTCGGGCTTGCGGCGAAGGCCACGCAGGCGGAGGTCTTCGACGCGGCCTCTTCCGTGCGGCTCGCGCTGAAGCTCGACGTGCGGAAGATGTTCGAGGGCGACGTAGCGTGGCTGGGGCCCGTCGGTCGCACCGAGTCGGACGTGCGCGACGCCGTGAGTCGTCTGTCCGAACCGGCGCAGCGCGCAAGCGAACGGCTCTTCTGGTTTCATACTTCCTTCAAGCTCGTGCCCGCCTCAAACGTCGCGGAACTCTTGCGCTCGGTAGACGCGCTGCTCTCCTTCGATTCGGGCCACTCCGGCGACTCCGGCGACGCGGACAACAACGGCGACTCGACCCCGGCGCTGCACGACGCGATGCTGCACGATGCGGTGCCACATGATGCAGTGCTATATGATGCGGTACTGCACGACGCGGCTTTGCTCGCGCTCGCGGGGTTGGTGTGCCTCGACTCTACGCTGAAGGATTTGGGTGCGTGGGCGCGCGCCTTCGAGTTGTGGCGGCAGGTTTTCGAGGGCGAAGAGTTCTGGTCGAGTCTTGTGGCCGCAGACTTGAAAGGAGACTACGAGCAGCCCGTCACCTTCGGCGAGGTGACGGAACTACGCTTGCGCGCGCCTCGCCTCGTCTCCGCGCCAATCGCCGAGCGGGCGCGCACGGCATCTCTGCGCGGAGAACTGCGCCCCGCGACGCGCGCTCTCACAATCCTGCGCGGCGCGCACCTGCCCGCGCCGCTGCTTGAAGAGTACGAGCGCGAGACAATCGGCCCCGCGGAAGACGGCCTGATCGAAAAACTCGACGAGGCGTTCGCGTGGGTCGGCATCATGGGTTTCGGCGACAGCGCGCCCGCCAAGCGTCGCAACTACGGCAATCAGGCTTGGCGCAGGTTCGAGAAGTTGAGACCGCGTCTGGCGGAGTTCGACGCTTTGGCGGGCGCAGACTCTTACTTCGCGCGGCGCGTCTTCGAGCACGCGGCGTCGAAGCTCCTCCGTCTGGCCGAAGCCTTTGACCTGGCGGGGCGGCGCGAAGAGAGTATCTTCGTCTGCCTCAAGGCGCGCGCGCTTGCGCCGGCGGACTGCGAGCCGCTGCCCGCCATCGAGGAGAAGCTGCGCGCGCTCGGCGCGGGTGAAGAGATACGCGTGCGCGAGGCCGACGAGTACCGTGAAGACCTTACACGCGAGCTGGCCGACGGGCGCGTGCCGTCGAAGCTGTTCAAGGACGACTCCGCGGGCGGGAAGACGCTCGACAGCTTCACGACGCCGCAGCAGGCTAGTTCGAGCGGATGCACGGTGAGCGTCGGCTTCTGGCTGGCAATAGTCATGGTCACCGTCCTGCTGCAATGGTGCGGCGTCATCAAACCGCGCACCTCTCGCACGACGTTCGACTCGCTGCCGCGAATGACGTTTACGCCGGAGCCTCCGAATCTCAACTTCAAAATCGACATCCCGCCGCCGCTAAACCTTAACCTGCGTCCTTACGTCATCGAGCCGCCCGGCGCGTCGAGGTCACGCGGCAGAAGGCGCGCTCACACCCGCACATCTCCGCCCGGCACGAACGAGGGCGAGTTGCCGCCGCTCAATCTCAACGCGCCGTCGAACTTGAACACGCCGCGCCAGTGATTGAAGGCGGTCTTTGACGCTGAGCTTGAGGGCGGTCTTCACGTGCGGCGCAGATTCTTGTATGTTGAGTCGGGCGCGCAAGAGGAGCATGCCGCCAAAATAAGATGAGCGAATGACGGACGAAAATAGGTTGAGCGAATGACGGACGAACTAGCGCAGACCATCGCAGTGACGCCCTCGTCTCTGGCCGAGCTGGCCGTCGAGTGGTGGCGGCTCGACCGCTGGGTACGGGGCGCGCCAGACACGTCCCCGCACGTGCGCCACGTCGCGCGCCGTCTGGGCAAGTTTCTCTTCGACCACGGCCTCGAAGTCGTGGACATCACGGGGCGCGCATACGAGCCGGGGCTTGCCGTCGAAGTGTTAGACGCCTTCGACGATGCACGGCTCCCCGCAGGCTCCCAGTTGATTGACGAGACAATCGCGCCCATCGTCCTCTTACGCGGCACGGTCGTGCGCCACGGTCAAGTAGTCATCAGGAGAAATTGATCTGAAGCTGTCAGCTAAAAGTTATGATTGAATACATCGACTTCGGCATCGACCTCGGGACGACTAACTCTTGCATCGCGCATGCGGCGGCGGGTGATGTGCGAGTGATACAGAACAACGACCAGATGAACGTCACGCCGTCGGTCGTCAGGGTTCTGAAGTCGGGCAGCCTGATGGTCGGGCTGCGTGCCTACAACGCGATTGCCGAAGACCCCGAGAACGTGGCGCAGGAGGCCAAGCGCCTGATGGGGCAGCACTACTCGAAGACCTTTCCGGCGTCGGGGCGCGCGATGACGCCCGAGGAGATTTCAGCGGAAGTTCTCAAGTCGCTCGTCGCCGATGCGCGTCGGCGCACCGAGCGCGAAGTGCGCGCCGCGTGCGTCACGGTGCCTGCCGCCTTTACAGCCTTGCAGTGCGAGGCGACGGCACGCGCCGCGCAGTTGGCCGGGCTTGAAGAGTACCCGCTGCTGCAAGAGCCGATTGCGGCGGCCATCGCTTACGGCGCGGAGCCGGGCGTGCGCGACCAACGCTGGCTCGTCTTCGACCTCGGCGGCGGCACGCTCGACGTGGCCGTCGTCTCGACGCGCGACGGCCGCTTAAACATCCTCGAACACCGCGGCGACAATCATCTCGGCGGCAAAGACATCGACCGCGCCGTCGTCGAGAATATCTTTCTGCCTTTTCTCGCCGAGCAGTTCGCGCTGCCCTCGGCAGGAGTCGATGCGCCCGCCCTGAGCCGTCTGCTTCGCAAGCTGACCTTCATCGCCGAGTACGCGAAGGTCGAGCTGACGACAGCCGAAGAGACAATCGTCAGCCTCCTCGACCTCGGCGAAGACATGCAGGGCCGACTCATCGAAGCGGAGTTGCCGCTCGCGCGTGCGCGACTTGAAAGGGAAGTCGAGCCACTCGTCGCGCGCTGTCTGCGGCTGACGGACGAAGCGCTCGAAGGTGCGCGCGTCAAAAGTTTAGACCTCGACCGCGTCCTGCTCGTCGGCGGCCCGACACAGATGCCGTGCGTGCGCGCCGCACTCGCCTCTCATCTGGGGGCGCGTGTCGATTCCTCGCTCGATCCGATGACGGTCGTCGCACGCGGCGCGGCCATGTACGCCTCGACCGTCGAGCGCAGCGCAGGACAACACGGCGGCTCACACGCCGCAAAGAACGAGGCTGCGCCGGACAAGTTGACGGCGCGGCTCGCCTTCGACCCCGTCAGCGCCGAGCCGCGCTCGCGCATCGCGGGCAAGCTCACGGGGCGCGGCCTCGAAGGCGCGCTCGAAGTAAAGATCGACGCCGACGGCGGCCTCTGGACGAGCGGCTGGCACACCGCTCGCGAAGGCTTCTTCGAGATGCAGTTGGTCTTGCAGGAGGGGCAGCTCAATCGCTTCCGTCTGAGCGTGCGCGACTCAAAGGGGCGCGCGCTTGAGGTCGAGCCTTCGGAGTTTCAGATTCGCCACGGCCTCGCGCTCGACGCGCCGCCGCTGCCGCACACCATCTCGGTCGAGGTCACGCATCCGGACGGACGAGTCGAGCTAAGCCCGGTCTTTCCGCGTCGCACGCTCCTGCCCGCCGAGCGCACTGTAACTTACCGCGCCGCGCACACCCTCAGACCCAGCGAGCCTGACACGACGCTCGCCGTCAAGCTCTGGGAGGGCGAGGCGCTCTCAGACCCGCAGGCCAACGACTGGGTCGGAAACTTTCACGTCCGCAGCGAGCAGGTGCGCCGACCTGTGCCCGAAGGCGCGGAGCTTCAACTCCACATCAAGGTTGACGCCTCGCGACTCATCACCGTCGAAGTCTTTATCCCGCACCTCAACGAGCACTTCACCGACCGCATCTTTATCCCGCAGGACGAAGAGCCGGACTACCTCGAACTGTTGAAGGGCGCGCATCTCGAAATCGAGAACTGCCTGGCGCGACTCGAACGTCTCGAAGAGCACTTGATGCTGACGGCGGCCCGCATCGAAAGTCAGGACTTCGACTTTCCAGAGGTCGTCTACGACGACGGCTACGCGCACGGCTCTCCAGACTCCGGCGTGCGCCCTGGGGCCGTTGACCCTCGGCGCGAGGAGGCCGAACGGCTGCGTCGCGAGCTTGAGGACTTCGACATCGAGCTGGGCGCGCACCAGTTGACCGGCGACATGAATGACCACGACCACGCGCGCGGCACAATCGAGCGGCTGCGCGAAGTGCGCGCGCGCGTCGCGGGATTGGAGCGGCGCGCAGGACTCGCGACCGCCGGCTCGGGGCTTGAGGATGCGGCGCGACTCGCAGACTTGGTCGAGGAGGACGTTTCGGCGCACGGCACGGACGCACAGCGCGAGCGTCTGGCCGCGCTCCGCCGCGAGTTGACCGAGGCGACGGCGCGTGGAGACGTGCGCGGCGTCAAGAAGGCTTCAGCCGCGCTGCGCTCTCTGCGCACGCAGGTGCTCTACGCGCAGAAATGGTTCTGGGAGGACTGGTTCCGACACCTCGCGCGCCCCGGCCTCCAGTTCGTCAACGCCTTGGAGTCGGCGCGCTGGATCGCGCAGGGGCAGGAGGCTTTGCAGGCATCCGACCACACGAAGCTCGAACAGGTCGTGCGCTGGCTCTGGTCGCTCATGCCCGCCGACGAGCAGGCCGCGCAGAAGGAGCGCGGCGCTAAGCCGGGGCTGAAGCAATAGCAGGCAACTGCAACTGCGAGCAATCGAGAGCGGTTCTGTTATTCTGCGTTGCCCGCTGTCGCGTTTGTCTTGCGCGCATGCGGCTTGGTACTATTCCTTCGATCTCTCCCGCACCAAACAAAAGGAGGACAGGCGCAGGGCAAGCCTCGCCCCGGCCGCCGTACGCTCGGCGTGCGCGGCAAGCGTCGCCCTGCTCTTCGCAGTAGATGAATCTGAAGATTAAGGCTCACACGCTGGTCGCGCTCGTCGTCATTATCATTGCGCTCACATCGCACGCGGTCGCCATTGAGAAGTCGAAGAAGAAGGCGCTGCCGCGGGGCATGCCCGTGATGTGGCGCAACCTGAGAGTCGAATCACTCGACCTCTTAGACGGGCCGGGCGGCAGGAGCGGGCGGCCCGACCTGCGGCGCTTGAGCGTGCTCAAATCGGAGCAGGTCGGCTACTCGGTGAAGTACCGCGTGCGCGACGCATCGGGGCGCGAGTGGGTGGCGAAGGTCGGCAACGAGTCGCAGTCGGAGACCGCCGCCGTCCGTCTGGTCTGGGCCGCGGGCTACGCGACCGAGGTCAACTACCTCGTCCCGTGCGTCCACCTTCCCGGCGCGCAGAAGCCACGCAAGAAGGTTGACAGGTGCGAGGGCGACGGATTCGCCAACGTCCGCTTCGAGGCGCGACCCAAAGGCATCAAGCGTCTCGACCCCTGGAAGTGGAAAGAGAATCCCTTCGTGGGGATGCACCAGCTTCAGGGCTTGAAGGTGCTGATGGCGCTGCTGAACAACTGGGACTTGAAGGACGACAACAACATCATCCTCTATGTGCCGGCGGCGCGGCGAGGCGAGCTGCGCTACGTCATCAGCGACCTCGGCGCGACCTTCGGCAAGGAAGGCGGCGGCCCCGGCTTCCTCTGGCGCATCACGCGCAGCCGCAACAACCCCGAAGACTACGCCGACTCGAAGTTCATCGACAAGGTCGAGCACGGCTACGTCGATTTTCATTACACGGGCGAGAACAGTAGCATGTTTGACCACGTCAGCGTCGATGACGCGCGCTGGGTCGGCGGGCTGCTCGCGCGCCTGAGCGCACGCCAGCTCAATGATGCCTTCCGCGCCGCCAACTACACGCCCGCCGAGACCGAGACGCTCACGCGCGTCGTCCGCGCTCGCATCGACGAGTTGGTCACACTCCGGCGCTAGAGATGAATAACGCCCCGCGCTACGGCGAGGCGTTTAAGGAGACGGGCCGGGGTGAATCGCGGAAGGCAAAGCTCAAAGGCCCGCGAGGATACGGTCGAGGGATTGGAGACTTTCCCCGAGATATTGCTCAAGGCTGTTCGGCGGCTAGAACTTCGGCAAGCTTTTGCTAAAGGTATCTGACGTTACTGATGTCGCCTGCTGTCTCTCTCAATCGCTTTCAGCAAATCCTGTCCGGCTCTCTTACCGATGGCGCGCGCCGTCTGTCGCTCGTCCTTGCCGCGAAAGTTTTCGGGGTCGAACCCGGCTGTCCAGAGCGACTGTCTCCGTTGCGAATCGAGGCGGAACATGATCTGCGCGGCAGGGACGACCCTTGTGCCGGTCTTGACTGTCGAGTCGTCTCCGAGTTCGCTATAGCCCCAGTCAACATTCTTCGTGACCTGCTTGATGCTGAGACTGAGCACCGCATCCGCCGCGCCGGGCGCATCGACCACTCTGACTCGCCCCGACTCACCCAGCTTCCTGATAATCTCCTGCCTGAGCGCCTTCGCCTTCTCGGTCTGACCCGCTTCGATGACGTAGACACTGGTTACGTCACGCAGCCTCTCAGCCTTGTTGCCCTGCCCCGGCGATGTCGAAGCAACAGCAGAGACGCCGCACAGCAGCACGCAGGCGAGGATAAGTTTTAGCATGTGACCTCCATTTCAAATTCTTAGTTGAGTAAGTCGCAGGCTCAAGTGATGAGCCGTACACAGCCTCAACGCCCGGCGAGACTTCAAACGCCATTGCCGGGAAGGGCAATGATGCCGCCAGCTCGGTCAGGCGGTCGGCTGCGGGATTTCGATGTGGAACGCGGGGTCGTTATTGCCGGGCGTCAGGAATTTGCTGACCTTGCCCTGCTTCTGCGCGGCGTTGACCGCCGTTTGGAAAGCCTGCTTTTTGGCGATGGACGACGGCGCGATGTCAACGACGTTGAGCTTGGCGGGGTCGGCGCAGTGATGGCTCACCTTCTCGGGCCCGACCGCCCTGATCTTCGCCTCCATCGCCGCCCTGATCTGGTCGTCCGTCTTGCCCGCGTTCTTCGCACGCACGAACTCATCTATCACGGAGTCGCCCGCCGCGGCGTAGAGAGCCTTCTGCTTGGCGACGCCCTGACTCTTGATGTTGCTGAACATGATGCGAGCCTGCTCCGCGGGGGTGCGGCTGGTGCTCGTGATAATGCACGAGTCACAGGCTGCGGCACGGAGGATGTCGGTCAGGACGCCGATAGTGTGGACGCTGACGACCCCTTGATTCGCGTTGGGGCCGAATTGGATTGAGGGTTGTTGTTCGCTCATGTGCGGATGATAGCGCCGCCGCACGGCAAGTCAAGGGAAATCCCGACCAAGCGACGAGGAGCGAAGCAGACAAGCGACGAGGAGCGAGGCAGACAAGCGACGAGGAGCGAGGCAGACAACACGCCTCGCTCCTCATCTCGCGGGTTGATCGAAAGGTCGTCCCTTACTCGGAAGTCGAAGGGTCGTCTCTCACCTGAAATTGATTCGCAGACTTCCGCTGAAGGTGCTTGGCTGCCTGTGGTCGCGTCGCGCGCTTCTGTGATAAAGTCTCGCGGCGAACCTGCCAAATCTTTCATGCCGGAAATGTTTCTTGAGGAGGGATGATGAAACGTCTTGTCACACGCGCCGTCGCGCTGGCGCTCGTGCTCTGTGCGTTCGCCGCCACAGAACGGGCGCAGACGCCGCAGGCTCAGTTCACGGTTCAGGAGATGCTGAAGATTCAGCGCGTCGCCGACCCGCAGCTCTCGCCCGACGGGCATTGGGTCGCCTATCAGGTCACGGTTCCGGACGTTGCGGCCAACCGCAGCCGCACGCAAATCTTCGTCGTCGCGGTCGAGGGCGGCGAACCGAAGCAGTTGACGACGGGCGCGTCTTCGTCGAGCGCGCCGCGCTGGTCGCCCGACGGTCGGCGCATCGCTTTTACGAGCGGCGGTCAGGTCTGGACGATGGACTCGACAGGCGGCGAACGCAAGCAGGTCACCGCCATCTCGACCGGCGCGGCAGACCCCGTTTGGTCGCCCGACGGCAAATGGATCGCCTTCGCGTCGGACGCGTACCCCGACTGCTTGGATGACGCCTGCAACAAGCAGCGCGACGAAGAGGCCGAAAAGAATCCCGTTAAAGCGCACACGGCCACGAGCCTACTCTACCGGCACTGGACTGACTGGAAGGGCGGCAAGCGCACGCACGTCTTCGTCGTCTCGACGGAAGGCAGCGCGACTACGGCGGCGCGCGACCTCACGCCCGGCAACTTCGACGCGCCGCCTTTCTCTCTCGGGGGGCCTGCGGACTACGCCTTCTCGCCCGACTCGAAGGAGCTTGCGTTTGCGCGCAACACAGACCAGATCGAAGCCGCCTCGACCAACAGCGACATCTTCGTCGTCTCGGTCGCGAGTGGCGAGCCACGCAGAATTACCGGCGACAACAAGGGCGCAGACTCTTCACCACTCTACTCTCCGGACGGACGCTTCATCGCGTACCGCTCGCAATCGACGCCGGGCTTCGAGAGCGACCGCTGGCGTCTGATGCTCTACGACCGGCAGAAGAACACGACGCGCGAGCTTCTGCCGAAGTATGACGCGTACGTCGAGGGCTTCACGTTCGCGCCCGACTCGCGCTCCATCTACTTCGTCTCGGGCGAGCGCGGCGAGCAGCCCGTCTTCAACGTCTCGGTCTCCGACGGCTCCATGCGCAAGCTCATCGGCGGCTTTAACGACGACGTAAAAATCTCTTCCGATAGCCGCTTCCTCATCTTCACGCGCTCGACCGCCGCCGGCCCGACCGAGATTTACATGGCACGCCTCGACGGCGTTGTGCCGGTTGACCGTGCAAGCGGGCAGGCGATTCAGTTGACGCACACCAACGACTCTTTGATGGGTCGATTCGGTCTGCGACCGGCTGAAGAGCTGACGTGGGAGGGAGCAGGGGGCACGAAGATCGCGGGCTGGCTGGTGAAGCCGCCCGACTTCGACGCGTCGAAGAAGTATCCCCTCATCGTGCTCATCCACGGCGGGCCGCAGGGAGCCTGGAACGACAGTTGGGGCTATCGCTGGAATCCGCAAATCTACGCCGCGCACGGCTACGTCGCTTTCCTGCCGAACCCGCGCGGCTCGACGGGCTACGGCCAGCAGCTCACGAACGAAATCTCCGGCGACTGGGGCGGCAAGGCTTACACGGACATCATGAACGGCGTGGCGCAGGTCGCCGCTCTGCCGTATGTTGACAAGTCGAACGTCGCGGCGGCGGGCGCGTCTTACGGCGGCTACATGGTCGATTGGATTCTCGGCCACAACGACGACCCGCGCGTACACTTTAAGACGCTCGTCGCGCACGCGGGCGTCTTCAACCTGACGAGCATGTACGGCGCGACCGAAGAGCTTTGGTTTCCAGAGTGGGAGTTTAAAGGCACACCGTGGGAGAAGCCGGAGCTTTACGAGAAATGGTCGCCGCACCGCTTCGCCGCGAAGTTCAACACGCCGACGCTCGTCACGCACGGCGAGATGGACTTTCGCGTCCCCGTCGATCAGGGCCTACAGCTCTTCACATACCTGCAACGTCAGGGCATCGAGTCCAAACTCGTCGTCTTCCCCGACGAGGGTCACTGGATTCTGAAGCCCGCCAACTCTCAGTTCTGGTACACGACCGTCCTCGACTGGCTCGACGCGCACCTGAAGCCGAAGGGTTAGAGTGCGTCATTGAAATTGTATGGACTTGTCTTTTTCGTCCGACTTGAAGGGTATGTTGGTTGAGATTCACCGCAGAGGCGCTGAGGACGCAGAGGAAGCGCAGAGGGATGCAAGTCTCTGCGAGTCTCGGCGAACTCTGCGCCTCTGCGGTGAACTTCAACCAACTCCGAACACAACTTCGAGCTAATAGTAGCGGAGAGGTCACGCCGCTGCCCGGACAACTTCATTCAGCATGCGTAAAACGATTCTTCCAACACTCGCCTTCATGCTGCTTGCGCTCGCCTGCGCCACGACGGCGGGCGCAAAGGTCGCGGCCAGAAAAGGCACGACTCCGTTGGCGCGCGCGCGGCAGTTGATACTGGTGACGACGCGCGACTGGACGGCCGTACAGGGCACGCTGCAACGCTTCGAGCGAAAGAGTGCGGGTGGCGCTTGGAGACGTGTGGGCGCGGCGGTTCCGGTCGTCGTCGGGCGGGGCGGGCTTGGCTGGGGCGAGGGGCTGAACATGACGACGAGGCCGCCGGGTGACGTTGTGCCCGCCGCCCCTGCAAAGAAGGAGGGCGATGGTCGTGCGCCCGCGGGCGTCTTCCGGCTCGGGCATGCGTTCGGCTTCGCGCCCAGAAGCGAGGCTTCGTGGCTCAGGATGCCTTACATGCCGCTCGCGCCTTCGGTCGAGTGTGTGGACGATGTGGCCTCGCGCCACTACAACCTGATCGTTGACAGGGACGCGTTGAAGTCAGTTGACTGGAACAGCTCGGAGCGAATGCGCTCGGTCGAGGGCTATCGCTGGGGTCTCGTCGTCGAGCACAACGCGGACGCGCCCGTCCCCGGACGCGGCTCATGTATCTTCCTCCACATCTGGGCGGGCCCCGAGAAGGGAACCGCTGGCTGCACTGCGATGGAGCAGACGAACCTGGAAGAGCTTCTGCGCTGGCTCGACCAGAAGAAGCTTCCGCTGCTCGTGCAACTGCCACAGGGCGAGTACACACGCCTGCGTACGGCATGGCGTCTCCCGCGCCTCGACGGCAAGTAAAACGGCTGGCGCGCACCCCGCGCCGCTACTCACGAAAACGCCGCACGTAAATCCGCGTTGACTTAACTCTGCCGCCTCTCTTCACGGAGAGGCTCGGGCGTGCGGCTACCGGGAGACGAGGAACACATCCCACGCCCAACGCCCGACCTGCGCGCCGTGCGTGTCTTTGACCTTCGCACGATAACGGAACTGATTGCCGTACTGGTCTGTGCGCTTCGACTCTTTGTACCTGAGGTCTAAAGTCGCAAGTCCGAGTTCCGGCAGGGTGTGCAACTCGTTCGGCTCAGAGAAGCCGTTATGATTGATGTCCTGCCACAGGCGCAGAGAGGAGAAGATCGAGTCACGGCTGTCGATCACGCCGTCGGAGTTCCCGCCGTTCTGCGGCTTGTCATATTCGGCGAGGGCGAGGAAGCCGTTTCTGATCTGACCCGGCGGCGGGGAAGGCTGCGGCGAGAAGTTGCCGAAGAGTTCGCGCCCGTCGTCAATAGCCCCGTTCCCGTTGCGGTCGAGCGCGAGCCACGCGTCGTCGGAGCCTGCGGCAGTCCAGGAGAGCGGCCCGCGCGCGCCGTCGGCGTTGAGGTCGAAGAGGACGCCGCCCGCGAGGTCTGTCAACGCGAAGCCGTCGCCCGCCACGTCCAACAGGACGGGCGAGGTGCAGGCCATGCCGTCGGGCGGGGCGGAACCATCCGCAAAATGCTGGAAGCCGCCCGTGGTATGCACCTCGCCCGTGCAAGCCTCACCGCCGCCCGCGACGTATGGGAGGCAGCAGTTGAAACCGTCGTTGTAAGTTCCGGCGGGGCAGCCGTTGAGAGGGTTGGCGCAGTGATCCGCGGGCGAGCCGAAGAGGCACAGGTTACAACTCCAAAACGCCCCGACGTTCCCCGGCAGCGGCGTGCAGACGCAGGACGGGTTAGGTTGGCAGGGACTGCACGGCGGCGGTGTCGGTGCGGGGGGCGGCGTAGGGGCGGGCGGGGGTGTCGGCGTGGGTGTCGGTGAGTCGCATGGGTCGCCGAGTTCGCTTGTTTCGCAGGTGTGCTGAAACCCAGTCGAGTCATTACAAGGGAGCGTGGCATAATGGATTGTAGCGCAAGTGCCGAACGGGTCTGAACATGCAGGAAACTGGACGACATCAATTTCCCCGCATATACAAGTCTGGCCGCCTGGTTTTATCCAAGAGCATTCGGGCCGGGAGGTCTGGCAGCAGATGTCCCGCGTCGCCGGTGGCATGAGTGAGGAAATTTTCGACGAAAAAGCCGCCGGCACAAAACTTACCGGCGGCGAAAGGGACGTTGAGAGAAAGGAAGAATCTGAAAAATAACTCGGCGGCGAAACGGCTGCGGCTGCCACATCCTCGGTGCTTTTATTCCTTTGTGAAAACGGGGCGTTTGAACTTCGTTCTTTTTTCATCGGCATCGGCGTGCCGCTGGTTCCCAAAAACCCCGTGCCGTCCCCGTAGTTAATCTCTTGGAATCTGAATTCCAGCTTCTTGGGGTTAGAGATTTCTCCTTTAGCTCTAAGGTGCTTCCATCCTTCGATGTGATTGGCAGGTGGTCTGAGGGTAACAGTTTCTCCCGGCTTTATCGGCACATCGCTAGGTTGCACTGGCTCGCCGAAGTCGGCGAGAGAAATCCTTCCGTAATGATATAGAAATACGTAGTGGTTCCCGTTCTCGGCCAGAACATCCGGCAGCGCGAGGTGTATGTTTAGGAAATAGATCGGCTTCGTCCCTGTATTGGTGACTTCGATCTCCATGTCGTCGGGCCAGTCTTCGTTCTTTGAGTCTTTTAACTTTTCCGGCTTCTTAATCTTCACCTTAATGGGTAGGTGCTTCGGGGTTTTATCCTCCACCTCCCGCTCCTCCTTCGCAGGCGACTGCGCCGTGCCGGATACAAGCCCGCTGATAACGGCGAGCAACGACAGCAGCGCAATGATTAAGATGATGAGATTCCGGCGCTGAAACAGTGAGCGAAGCTTTTGAAGGTTCATGATGTCTCTCCTGTCAAACGTTACGGTGAGATCGGCAAGGCGCTTGAGGACTGGCCGACAGGGAGTTGCGCGTTCAGAATTGCGAGGTCGGGGGAGTAAAAAAAGCTATGCCGGGAGACAGGCCGTCGCGAGTTTGAATCAGCGCGCTCAACTTCTAGTCTCGCGCAAATCAATTGTCAAGGAAATTCCCACCAGCCTTCATACCGGAACGTTGGACTTATGACCTCGTGCCGAAATCGTTGCGCGTCTCTTAGCGCGGGCATTACCCCATCTGCTGCGCTGATGTCGGTGCATCGCCGAATTCGGAGAGCGCGGAAGAAGACACACGTGGTACTCTCTCGCCCGGTCTGGACATTAAAACGGCCGACGCGCGCCCGCCAGCACGCGTCGGCCCGCGCCGCTTCCCGCACCCGACCGGCGGGGCGTGCGCGTCGGGACGGCGACTGTAAAATCGCCGTCCCGAACTTTAGTTCTACCTCGGCTTCCCGATCTTCAATTCCGCCTCGATTCTACCGGGCCTTGCGTGCAAGCAGGCGCGCGATTGTTTCGGCCAGCGCATGCATGTCCTCGGGCTTGCGTAGGAAGGCGCTCGCGCCCGCGCGTCGCGCCTCGCGCTCGGCGTCGCTGGCCGAGAGCATGATGATCGGCACCTGCTGCCTGTGCGGCAGCGAGCGCGCGCGGCATACGAGTTCAAGTCCGTCCACACCGGGCAGATGATTGTCGATAATCATGAGGTCGTAATGAGCCGGGCCCTCGATCTCGCGCAGGGCTGCCGCTCCGTCCGTATATGTGACGACACGCCAGCCCTCGTCGCGGAGCGTCTCACGCACGACGGCTGCGACGACCGCGTCATCCTCGACGTGTAGGATTTGGACGCGCCGCGTCCGCGCGGGGTCGTCTTCGCGGAACATGAGGCTACTACGTCGCGGCTCGGAGGGTGTGCGCAGAGGGAGCAGGCGTCGGTGGCGTCGATGAAGCATGGAGTCGAGGCTCTGGCGCGTGAGGCCGAGCAACTGCGCCGCGCGCGACACGACGCCGTCCGAGTCCCTCAAAGCCCCCTCGATCAGGCGCGCCTCACAACGCCGCACGGCCTCCCTGAAGGAGAAGCTCTCCCAGGTGGACGGCGTAGGCATCACGCCCATGAGGAACAACACGCGTCGCGCGCACGCGAGCAGCCTTTCGCGGTTGCCCGGATGCCGCGAGGCCGCGAGCAGATCGGCTGCGCGCCCGAAGGTGGTCTCCAGATCGCGCAGTGCGAGTTGCTCGCCCAACTCCTCGATGACTGTCAGCGCCGCCTGCCCCGCGCCCTCTCCATCGCCCGCGGCCTCGGCCACCTCCAACGCGCGCCCCAAAGCCGCACGCGCCTGCTCATGCCGCCCCAAACGCGCCAACGCCGTCCCCTGCGTCGTCAACGCCTCCGCCAACAGAGACTGCTCTCCGCCCCTCTCCAAAACCCCCACCGCCGCCCGCGCGAACTTCTCCGCCTCCCCCTCCCGCCCCTCCGCCAGAAAAACCCTCGCCCGCGTCTCATCAACTCCCGCAAGATGAGCGATATCCTTGAGACTTGTAAAAAGAGCCTGCGCGCGGTCAAGGTGGTCATGCGCCTGATTAAACTTGCCGATAGTGCTGAACAAGAAGCCCAAGTTATTTTCGACGCATCCTTGATACCGCCTATGTCCCGCCTGCTCGAAATGATAACTGGCAGCCGCGTACTCAATTAACGCGCGGTCTATGTAATCGCCCCGACCTTCCATCTCGCCCGCTCTTCGTAACACTTGCGCATACTCGTTGTGGAATCTTCCTTTGATAGTGTGATTGCCGCTCGTCTCGAACAGGGGCGCGGCTTCTATGAGAAGATGAAGGGACTCGCTAAGTCTGTTAGATACTTTTTCAACCATGGCGCTACGCAAGAGAGCCACAGCTTTTACATCTCCGTTTTCATCAAAGAGATTGTTACGTACCTCTTCCAGTAGCACGCGTGCTTCGTCGTGCGCTCCCTCGCGCCAGTAACAAATTGCGAGGTCGCTCTGTGCCTCCGCTGTTTTCACTTTGTCTGGTACGGCCTTAAAGATAGTGATGCTTTCGGTAATCAAATTCTTAGCTAATCCTTGTGCATCCTCAAACTGCCTTACGCTGCCAATCCAGCCTGTTAAAGTGCCAGCGCGCAAAAGCACCTCTGCCGCCGACATCGGGTTAAGTCCATTCAAGTCTGGATGCTCGCCGACGCGCGACCACAATTCACCCATTGCTTCTCGTGCCGCCTCATAATTGCCTATATCTTCGAGTTCTTTGGCTAGTTGACATCGTAGCTGCGCTCGCTCGTCGTAGGTAAGACTTGAGTCAGCTATTCGGTGAAGTAATTGATTCACAGAAGTCATGTGAGGCACACCTTTCTATGTCGCCGACATGAGAAGGGCCAGCGGTCTGGCAGAGGCGCAACTCAACACGCTAGGGTGTTAAGATGCGCTGTCGCAACTTATCTACGATGGCCCGGCAGGGATTCCACCGTGCCGTACGTCACAAACCCACAGCTTCACAATTCAGGAGAACACCATGAGACTCTTACGACGATTATTCACGGCATCCGTGTTGATTCTCACATTCGCGCTTTCCGCCTTTGCTGGGGAAATGTCAACACCCCTCGTACCACCATCCGCCCCACAGTCAGCAACAACGGAAGGTGAAATTACAACCGGCGTTGCCAGCAACATGAGCACCACGAACATCGTGGAGGCGACCGCTGGCGATTCGGTGGCGGGGGCCGCGGTGGGTGTGGTGCAGAGCGTGCTTGCATTGTTCTGACCTTTTGAGTCCTCTGACCGTTCGAGTTCGCCGCGCGCTTAGAGGGCGCGGTGGGGGTAGGGGCGGGGGAGACTTTACTAGTCCTTGCGGTGTGCCGGCGCGTATCCGCCTGGTTCGCGCGGGCTTCGAGGACTGAGTACCCGCCCCTACAGTTAAACCGTTCCGGGTGGCCGTCGGGCTTTCGACCGGCGGCATGGTATACGTGTGTTCGTAACGTGCCTTTGTGACAAGAGTGCCGTAACGTGCCTTTGTGACAAGAGCGTCTGTAACGTGCCTTTGTGACGAGAGCGCCGGAAAGCCGGGGATTGCGAGAAAGCCGACGAGGAGGCGCTCACGGGGCAAGAGATTAAACCCGACTTCCGCGCCGAGGCAATAGAAATGTCTGCTCGCTTCGGCGCAGGTTAGGCGTTTTTGCTGGCTTTATGTTTTGTTGCAATTTTTGCAGCAACCGAGGTGTCCCGCTACGTACCTTCTGCCGTCTCGGTAGACCCGGCTTGAATGAAGATAGACCCAACTTGAATGAAGGAGGGTTCCGTCGCCTTCAACTGTCTCGCAAAAGCACAGGCGCGTGCCGACGTATGCTTGAAGACCCGCTCGACGGGCTTTGAGCAAAGACGAGAAAGGAACTACTATGGTTAGTCTAAGACCCTTAGACAGCCGAGACAGCCGAGACAACTCACGGAGGGGAAGGATTTGCCATGAGCGCGACGAGAGACAGCTTGAGCATCACAGACAATCGGACGGGGAAGCAGTATGAAGTCCAGATCAAGGACGGCACGATCCGCGCGATGGATTTGCGCCAGATCACGACCGGCGAAGAGGACTTCGGACTGATGACCTACGACCCGGCGTTTATGAACACCGCTTCGTGCAAGAGCGCCATCACGTATATCGACGGCGACCGCGGCGTCCTTGAGTACCGCGGCTACCCCATCGAGCAGCTTGCAGAGCAGAGCAACTATTTGGAAGTCGCGTACCTTCTGCTGCACGGCGAACTGCCCACGCCCGAGCAGCTCAAGGACTGGACGTGGCACATCACGCATCACACCTTTATCAACGAGAACATCAAGAAGGTTCTCGACGGCTTCCACCACAGCGCGCATCCGATGGGCATGTTCGAGGCGATGGTCGCCGCGCTCTCGACCTTCTATCCCGAGTCGAAGAACATACGCGACGAGCCATGCCGCCAGAAACAGATTTACCGTCTCATCGCAAAGGTTCCGACCATCGCCGCTTTCGCATACCGCCACCGGATGGGGCTGCCCTACTCGTACCCCGACAACGACCTCTCTTACGAGGGCAACTTCCTCAACATGATGTTCAAGACCACAGAGCTGAAGTACGAGCCGAACGCTATCTTAGAGCGTGCGCTCTCAGTTCTCTTTATCCTCCACGCAGACCACGAGCAGAACTGTTCGACGAACGCCATGCGCTCAATCGGCAGCGCCGAGACCGACCCGTACTCCGCGCTGGCGGGCGCGGCGGCCGCGCTCTACGGCCCGCTCCACGGCGGCGCGAACGAGGCTGTGCTTCGGATGCTCAGTGAGATCGGCTCGAAAGACCGCGTGCCCGAGTACGTCAAGCGCGTGAAGGCGGGCGAGTTCCGTCTGATGGGCTTCGGCCACCGCGTGTATAAGAACTACGACCCACGCGCGCGCATCATCAAGCAGATTGCCTACGAGGTCTTCGAGGTGACGGGGCGCGACCCGCTCTTAGACCTCGCGTTGGAGTTGGAGCGCATCGCGCTCGAAGACGAATACTTCGTCAAGCGCCGCCTCTACCCGAACGTAGACTTCTACTCGGGGATCATCTACCGAGCGATGCGTTTCCCCGTCGATATGTTCCCAGTGCTCTTCGCCATCCCGCGCACGTCGGGCTGGCTGGCGCAGTGGGTTGAGTTGTTGGGCGACCCGGAACAGAAGATTGCGCGCCCACGCCAGATTTATCTCGGCCAACGCACGCGCGAATACATCCCCATCGGACAACGCGACGCAGACGACGGAGCCGCCGCGGGTCAAGCCGCGGGCGGCTGAAAGGATTGAAGGACGATGAGCTTACCGGATATCGAAGAGGTTGCGGCCAAGGTTCACGAGGCTTGGATGGAGGCGAAGCGCGCGCAGGGCATCAACAGCCGTAAGAGCGAGAAGGGCGAAGAGCTGATGGTCGCTTACGATCAGCTCTCGGAAGCGGCGAAGGAGTTGGACAGGGGAAGCGTCCGCGCCGTCTACGAGGCTGTCCGCTCGGTCAAGTCGGGCGACTGAAGCTAACCTTTGCCGTCGAGTGCAAGCTAACCTTTGCGTCGAGTGTAAAGCTAAGGGGGTCGCTTCCCGTTTAGGACTTCACCGGATTAGGAAACGAGAGAACAGTGCAGGCGCGCATCCCCGTCTCGACTTACAGGCTTCAGTTCAACCGCGACTTCACCTTCGAGCAGGCGCACTCGCTCGTCGATTACTTCCGCGAGCTGGGCGTGACCGACTACTACTCTTCGCCCGTCCTGAAGGCGAGGCCGGGGAGCCAGCACGGCTACGACATCGTCGATCACACGCAGGTCAACCCCGAGGTCGGGACTGAGGAGCAACTTGTCGAGCTGGCGCGCACGCTTCGAGAGCGCGGGATGGGCATCCTTGTCGATGTGGTTCCGAACCACATGTGCATCGCCGGGAGCGAGAACCTCTGGTGGCAGGACGTGCTTGAGAACGGCCCCGGCTCGCCCTACGCGCGCTACTTCGACATCGACTGGAACCCGCCAAACCAGACGCTCAAAAATCGCGTGCTGCTCCCCATTCTCGGCGACCAGTTGGGGCGCGTGCTCGAACGGCAGGAGTTGCGCGCTGCCTACCGCGACGGAGCTTTCTATCTCAACTACTGGGAGACGCAACTGCCCCTTGCAGCGCGCACGACGACGCTTGTGCTGCGCCTCGCGCTCGAAGGCGCGCGCACACGGCTCGACGAATCGCACGCGCACGCGCTCGAACTCGAAAGCATCATTACGGCGCTCGAACATCTGCCGCAACGAACCGAGTCCGACCCGGCGCGTCTGCGCGAGCGGCGGCGCGAGAAGGATGTCGTTCGCCGAAGGCTTTCAAATCTCGTCAAGGAGAGCAACGAGGTGCGCGCCGCCGTCCACGATGCTCTCGCGCGCGTAAACGGTAAGAAGGGGCGACCCGAGAGCTTCGACCTGCTCGAAGAGTTAATCAGCGGACAGGCTTACCGCTTGAGCTTCTGGCGCGTCGCCGCCGACGAGATCAACTACCGTCGCTTCTTCGACATCAACGAGCTGGCCGCCGTCCGCGTCGAAGAGCGCCCCGTCTTCAACTCCGTCCACGACCTTTTACTCCGCCTCGTCCGGCAGGGACTCGTCACGGGTCTGCGTGTCGATCACGTGGACGGACTGTTCGACCCCTTCAAGTACCTTTCAGACCTCCAGCGCGAAGCGACCGCCGCCGCCGCGCGTCGCACGCGAAAGGAAGCGACGACGCTGCCACCATCGCAGCAGCAGGCCGACTCCTCGGGCGCATTACAGCAGGGCGACCCTTCGGGCGAAGGCGTCGAGCGCGTCGAGGGAAGCGACGGCGAAGGTCGCAGCGAGGGACATGACGGTGAAGGTCGCGGCGCGGCGGCGGGCGCTACGTCGTTCTACGTCGTCGTCGAGAAGATTCTCGGCCACGACGAGCTTCTGCGGCGCGAGTGGCTCGTCGAGGGAACGACCGGCTACGAGTTCATGAACCTTTTGAACGGCGTCTTCGTGGACGCGTCGAACGCGCAGGCTCTGCGCGAGTTATATGCGGAGTTCACGGGCGCGCGCGTCAGGTTCTCCGACCTCGTCTACGAGTGCAAGCGTCTGATCCTGAAGGCGGCGATGTCTTCGGAACTCTACGTGCTCTCTCGCCGTCTCACGCGCATCGCCGAGCGTCATCGCTATACGCGCGACTTCACACAGAACAGTCTCCATCACGCGCTCACAGAAGTTATCGCCTGCTTCCCCGTCTATCGCAGCTACATCCGGCGCACGCAAACCTCTGTGGGCCCCGACGACCGGCTCAACATCAACGCCTCTGTGCGGGCGGCCAAGCGGCGCAACCCGGCGCAAGACCCTTCTATCTTCGACTTCATCGCCGCGCTCCTGATGCTGCGCGACCCGAAGGGGACGACTCCGCAAGAGCGCGCGGAGCGACGCGACTTCGTACTGCGCTTCCAGCAGCTCACAAGCCCCATCACGGCGAAGGGAGTGGAGGACACGGCCTTCTACCGCTTCTTCCCGCTCGCCTCTCTGAACGAGGTCGGCGGCGAACCGGCGCTCATCGGCGTCTCGGTCGAACGCTTTCACGAACGCAACCGCGACCGGCAACAGTCCTGGCCGCACGCGCTCTCGGCCACCTCCACACACGACACCAAGCGCGGCGAGGACACACGCGCGCGCATCAACGTACTCTCCGAGATGCCCGAGGAGTGGAACCGCGCCGTCCACCGCTGGCGCGAGATGAACCGCGCGAAGAAGGCTCTGGTCGAGGGAGCGGAAGTGCCCGACGCCAACGAGGAATACCTTCTCTACCAGACGCTCGTCGGCACCTGGCCGCTCTCGTCCGACGGCGACGGCGGCGAGTACGCGGGGGACGGCGAGTACACGCGTCGCGTTGAAGAGTACATGCAGAAGGCTCTGAAGGAGGCGAAGCTCCACACGAGCTGGATTAATCAGAACGAGGAGTATGAGCGCTCTGTGCGCGGGTTCGTCAACGCGTTGCTCGACCCCGCCTTGAGCGGCGACTTCCTACGCGACTTCGACGAGTTCCAGCGCATAACGGCGCGCCTTGGGGTGCTCAACTCGCTCTCGCAGACGCTCCTGAAGACGACCGCGCCGGGCGTGCCAGACTTTTTTCAGGGCACGGAGCTTTGGTCGTTCACACTCGTCGATCCGGACAATCGTGGGCCCGTCGATTACGAGCTGCGCCGCTCGCTCCTCTCGACTCTACGCGACGCGTGCGAGGGCGACGTGACGGAGTTCGCCGCACGCCTCCTTGAGCAGCCTGAGGACGGGCGCATCAAGATGTACGTGACGACGCGCTCTCTGGGTATTCGACGCGAGCGCGCCGAACTGTTTGCGCGCGGCGCGTATCTGCCACTGACCGCCGAGGGGCGGCGCGCGGAGAACGTCGTCGCCTTTGCGCGCGAGTTTGAAGACGACGCTTGCATAATCCTTGCGTCGCGCTTCTTCTCGCGCCTCGGCGTGGGGCGCGAGGGACGCTTGCGCCTGTGTGCGGACGCGTGGGGCGATACGCGTCTGCCGCTTGCGGGGCTTGGGGGCGGGCGCTACCGCGACGCGTTCACCGGGCGCGAGTTCAAGGCGCTTGAAGACGGCGCTCTCAAGCTCGCGGATGTTCTGTCGCCGCTGCCCGTGGCGCTGCTCGCGCGCGTCGAGGAGTGAAGTCGAGAGGGTTCGCGGCGCGTCGCTTTATACAAAGGATCAATGATGAATGATGAATAAGAAGCCGCCTTGTGGTTTTTCATTCATCACTTATCATTCATCACTTCTTTCTTATGTGGAGCAACGAATGAAAGTCTGGCCCGGGCAGCCGTACCCGCTCGGCGCGACGTGGGACGGCGCGGGCGTCAACTTCGCGCTCTTCTCGGAGCACGCCACGGCGGTCGAGCTGTGCCTGTTCGACGCCGGCGACACGACGCAGGAAGCGCGCCGCATCATGCTCACCGAGCGGACTGATCTGGTCTGGCACGCGTATCTGCCCGAAGTCAGGCCGGGGCAGCTCTACGGCTACCGCGTCTACGGCCCTTACGAGCCGCAGGCGGGCCACCGCTTCAACCCGCACAAGCTTCTGATAGACCCCTACGCCAAGGCCGTCGCGAGCACCGTCCACTGGGACGACTCGGTCTTCGGCTACACCATCGGGAGCAACCACGCCGACCTCTCCTTCGACGAGCGCGACAGCGCGCCCTTCGTCCCGAAGTGCGTCGTCGTCGATCCGGCCTTCAGTTGGGGCGACGACGTGCGACCGCGCACACCCTGGCACAAGACGCTCATCTACGAGATGCACGTCAAAGGCTTCACCAGGCTTCACCCGGAAGTGCCCGAAGACCTGCGCGGTACATACGCGGGGCTGACGCACCCTTCGGTCGTCGAGTACCTGCGCGCGCTCGGCATCACGGCCGTCGAGCTGATGCCCACGCACCAGTTCGTCTCAGAGAAGTTTATTCAGGACAAGGGGCTAACGAACTACTGGGGCTACAACTCCATCGGATTCTTTGCGCCCGACGTGCGCTACTCTTCGAGCGGCACGATGGGGCAGCAGGTCTCCGAGTTCAAGTCGATGGTCAAGACACTCCACCGCGAAGGCATCGAGGTAATTCTCGATGTCGTCTACAATCACACGGGCGAAGGCAATCAATACGGCCCCACGCTCGCCTTCCGCGGGATAGATAACGCCGCCTATTACCGGCTCATGCCCGGCCAGCAGCGTTACTACATGGACTTCACCGGATGCGGCAACACCCTGAACATGGTTCACCCGCGCACGCTCCAACTCATTATGGACTCTCTGCGCTACTGGGTTCTGGAGATGCACGTCGATGGCTTCCGCTTCGACCTCGCCTCGGCGCTCGCGCGTGAGCTGCACGACGTAGACCGCCTCGGCTCATTCTTCGACATCATTCATCAAGACCCGGTGCTCTCGCAGGTCAAGCTCATCGCGGAGCCTTGGGACTTGGGTGAGGGCGGCTATCAGGTCGGGAACTTTCCCGTCTTGTGGGCGGAGTGGAACGGCGTCTATCGCGACAACGTGCGCTCATTCTGGCGCGGCGACCCAGGGCAGTTGGATGACCTCGCCTTCCGTCTGACGGGCAGCAGCGACCTCTACGAGGGCAGTGGCCGGAGGCCCTATGCCAGCATCAACTTCGTCACCGCGCACGACGGCTTTACCCTGCGCGACCTCGTCAGCTACAACGAGAAGCACAACGAGTCGAACGGCGAGGGGAACCGCGACGGCCACGACCACAACATCAGTTGGAACTGCGGAGTGGAGGGCCCTTCGGACGATCCGGAAGTTGTCGCTCTGCGCGCACGGCAGCAAAGGAACTTTCTCGCCACGCTCCTTTTGTCGCAGGGCGTGCCGATGCTCGTCGCGGGCGACGAGTCGGGGCGGACGCAGGGCGGCAATAACAACGCTTGGTGCAAGGACGACGAGACTTCCTGGGTTGACTGGAATCTCGACGAGGGGCAGCGCGACCTGCTTGAGTTTACGCGCCAACTCATCGGCATCTTTCACCAGCACCCCGTTCTTCGCCGCCGAAAGTTTTTCCACGGACGACAGATTCGCGGCGCGGAGATCGAGGACATCTCCTGGTTTCGCCCCGATGGGAGCGAGATGACCGACGACGACTGGCGCAACGAGCAGGCACGCTCTCTGGCCGTGCGGCTCGCGGGCGACGCCATCGACGAACTGGACGAGCGCGGTCGCCGCGTCACGGACGACACGCTGCTGTTGCTCTTAAACGCACATCACCGCGCGGTCTCCTTCACGCTGCCCGCGCACCGCCAGAGCGTCAACTGGGAGCAGATGCTCGACACGCGCGAGAGCTTCGGGCGGCGCAGGACGCGTCGCACCGTGCGCGGCGGCGGAACCTACCGCGTCGAGGCGTACTCGCTCGCGCTCTTCCGCCTTGAGTCCGTCGGCGACGACGCGCAAAGGGAAGCGCAGAGCGGCGTCGAGCACGAGAAGCGGGACGCCGATTCGACGCAACGCGAAGAGATGGCGGCACAGACGGAGTACGGGGGGGCGACCATCGAATCAGTCTACTGCGAACGCGCCTCAACAATCGTCCCGCTCGACGAAGGCTTCTGCCGCGCGTGCAGCGAATACGTCAGAGAAGGTGACGGCATACACCGCTCCATCACACCCGAGACGCTCAAACAGTTGGACTACGCCACCACGGAAGTACCCGACGCGGAAGCGCAGAGCGAAGCTCCTTCAACGGACGAGCCGCAAGCCGACGAAGCGCGAACCGAAGAAACACAGGTTGAAGAATCGCGGGTTGAAGAATCGCAGCCCGTAGGCGATGAAGCGGAGCCGCCACGGGGTGAAGAAGAGTAGCCGACAAATCGTTACTGCAAACGACCGTAGATGGCGGTCATCTCTCTCAGCCGGTCGCGTAGCTCGACGGTCAACGCGCCTTCAAGGAATCTCCAGCCCCAGTTGCCCTCGGCGCTGGCGGGCAGGTTCATGCGCGCATCGGAGCCGAGTCCGAGCACGTCCTGCAACTGCGCGACGGCTATCGAAGCGACAGACATCTCGACGGCGCGAATGAAGTCCCAGTTGATCTCAGAGCCGTCCGTGCCGAGGTAGCGCAGACAGAGTTTGCGCTCGCGCCTGTCGCTCTCCGACGCCTGCTCGCGCGAGCGGGCCTCGAACCAGCCGACGACCGTGTCGTTGTCGTGCGTGCCGGTGTAGGCGACAGAGTTGTGTGTGTACTCATGCGGCAGGTGCGTGTCGTGCGGGTCGCCGCCGAAGGCGAACTGGAGGACGCGCATGCCGGGGAAGTCGAACTCGTCGCGCAGAGTGTGTACGTCGGGCGTGATGGTGCCGAGGTCTTCGGCGACGATGGGCAGGTCGCCGCCGAGTGCGTCCTTCAACGCGGTGAAGACTTCGCGCCCCGGCGCTGGGGCCCAGCGCCCGTGCTCCGCGGTCTCATGCCCGGCGGGAACCTCCCAGTAGGCTGCGAAGCCACGGAAGTGGTCGAGCCGCACCACGTCAACGATCTTCAGAGTCTCGCGCACGCGGTCAACCCACCAACGGAAGCCGTCCTCGCGCATGCGCTCCCAATCGTAGATGGGATTGCCCCAGAGCTGCCCCGTCCGGCTAAAGGCATCGGGCGGCACACCCGCGACGACCTGCGGCGAGCCGTCGTCTTTGAGCTTGAAGAGACGTGGCCGCGACCAAACGTCCGCCGAGTTATGTGCGACGAAGATGGGCATGTCGCCGATGACGCGCACGCCGCGCTCGTTCGCGTAACGCTTCAGCGTGAGCCACTGTTGGAAAAAGACGTACTGGAAAAACTTGTGTGCTTCTATCTGTTCGGCGAACTCGACGCGCGCCGATTCCAAAGCGTCTTGCTCGCGTCGTGCTAACCCTGAAGGCCAGGTGTTCCACGCTCGCCCCTTGTGCTCACGCTGCAACGCCGCGAACAGCGCATAGTCTTCGAGCCAGACGGAGGCGAAATCGAGAAAGCCCTCGTAGTCGCGGCGCAACCCGTCGTCCTCTCTGAGCTTGCTCTTGAAGTTGCCGGACGCCTTTTCAAGAAGGCCGCGCTTGTGCTCGATGACCTTGCCGTAGTCCACGCGCTCGGCGTGAACATGGGGCATGGCTTCGAGGTCTCGGTCGGCGAGCAGCCCCGACTCGACGAGTTTCTCGGGGCTGACGAGGTTGGTGTTGCCCGCAAACGCGGAGAAGGACGAGTAGGGCGAGTCGCCGTAGCCGGTGGGCCCGAGCGGCATGACCTGCCAGAACGCCTGTCCCGCAGCCGCGAGCCAATCGACAAACCTGTAAGCCTCGCCGCCGAGGTCGCCGATGCCGAAGCCACCGGGGAGGCTTGTGGGGTGAAGTAGAATCCCGCTTGATCTTTTGAATCTCATTCTTTCGTCATTCGCCCCGGAACGGAAATTAACATGGATGGACAGGATGGATAGGATGAAGAATCTCAAATCTCAAATCTCAGATTTCAAATTTGAGATTCGAAATCTGAAATCTCAAAATTTTTTATCCTGTTCATCCTGTCCATCCATGTTAATTTCCTTCCTCGAATAAAAGCCCGTCACTCCGAAGTCAGAACCCAGCAACGCAAAACTTCCGCGACGCTCCACGCCTGTGCGATGCAGCCGCGCGGCGTGTAAGGCTCGATGGCGTCGAAGACCTCGCTGATCGAGCCGATGCAGGCTTCGTCGAGATGCGGCACGAAGCCTTCAAGGAATCGTCGCGCGCCCGCGCGGTCTTTTGGATAAACCTTGAGCCACGCGTCGATGAAGGGGCCGATGAGCCACGCCCAGACCGTGCCCTGATGATAGGCCGCGTCGCGTGTCTTCAAGTCGCCGTGATAGGTCGGCTTGAAGTCTATGTGATCGGGCGAGAGCGAGCGCAGGCCGACGGGCGTCAGCAGTTTGTCGCGCGCGACTTTGACGACCGACTCCCAGCGCGTGGGTTCGAGCACCGCGTGTTCGAGCGAGATGGCGAAGAGCTGGTTCGGGCGGCACGCGGCGTCGTTGCCGCCATTGATGTCGAGGCTCTCGACCACGTCGAAGAGGTGGCCGCCCTCTTCGTACCAGAAGCGCTCGTTGAAAGAGCGCCGGCACTTTGCGGCGTGCGCGCCGAGTTCGCGCGCCGCCCCTTCGTCGCCCGCTTCCCGCGTCCAGCCTTCGAGGAGTCGCAAGGCGTTATACCAGAGCGCGTTGATCTCGACGGCCTTGCCGCGCCGCGGCGTCACGACCCAGCCGTCACACTTCGCATCCATCCATGTCAACTGATAACCGTCCGCGCCCTGCACGAGCAGTCCATCGTTCGGGTCAACGTGGATGCCGAAGCGCGTGCCTTCCAGATGATGCTTGACGATGTCCTGCATCTTCGGCAGGAGCACTTCGAGCGTGACGCGGTCGTCCGTCGATTTCAGGTAGCGTTCGAGCGCGTGGAAGAACCAGAGGGTCGCGTCCGCCGTGTGATACAGCCCTTCGTTCGAGCCGTCGGGGAACATGTTCGGGATAAGCCCGTCGCGGATGTACTGCCCGAAGGTACGCAGAATCCAGCCCGCCTCGCGGTGGCGTCCCGCCGTACAGGTCAGCCCTTCGAGACTGATCATCGTGTCGCGGCCCCAGTCCGTGAACCAGTGATAGCCCGCGATGACCGAGCGCACCTCCTCGCCCGCCGCACGCGCCCGCGCGGCGTCCTCCTGCCGCCCCGAAGGCGTGATGACGAACTGGTCTGCCGCGAACACCAGCTCGGCGGCGACGCCTTCGCGCGCCGCAGGCGCAGCCGTCGCGAGCAGTCTGTCGCGTCGCTCATGCTCGGCGGCCTGCGCTGCCTCGGGCACGAGCGCGCCCACCGTCTCCCAGGACTCGGTCGAGCCGACGAGCGTCGCGCTCGACTCCCGCGACACGTCCACGCTGAAGTAGCCGGGACTCCAAAGCTCGCCTATGTGCGCGTAGCCGCGCCTGTCCTCCGAGCGGTAGTAGACGTTCTCCATCTTCCCGCCGTCGAGCGCGAAGGTCGCGCGCTGGCCGTAGATTTTAAGTCTGAGCGGCGGGTACGTGTGACCCGTGCAGAGTTCGAGTCGGTCTTCGACCGAGGTGATGGTGTACGGCTCCAAGATCGAGTCGCGGACTTGTTCTTCGAGCGGGCGGAACTGAAGCGCGGGCCGCAGCTTGAGTCGCAGCGTGCCCTCGCCTTTGATGAGACGATAGTTGACGTGTACGGTGTTCTGCATGTGGAGCATGAGGAGTCGCTTCTCCAGAACCGTCCCGTCCATCTCGTAGCGCCACACGGGCAGACCCTCTTCGAGCCGGAACTCCGAGAGGTAGTGCGCGCCGGGCATCTCAAGGGTTCCGCCCGCGCGTTCCTGCCCGCCGGTCTGGAAGCGCTCGCCGTCGGGCAGACGCAGCCACTCGGAGAGATGATTGAGCATGACCGTGCGCCCGAGCGGAGTCGGAAGCGCAGAGATGAGCAGCCCGTGATAGCGGCGCGTCGGCACGCAAGCGACCGTGCCCGAGGCGAAGCCGCCAAGCCCGTTCGCCACAAGCCACTCGCGCCCGAGCAGCGACTCCACGTCGTCGCGCGCGTCATCTTCGGCGAAGCTCAAGCGTCGAACCATCTCGCCCGTTTCGACCGGCTTCGTCATTCCTTCCGGCTTCGTCATTCCTTCCGGCTTCGTCATTCCTCTTTCCAACTCTCTACCGCCTCCCTTCGAGTCTCCGCCTCTTCGCTCTCTCCGCCGTGCTGCCATCCCGCCGGGTCGGCCACCGTGCCCGAGGGCACAGGAGTCATGACGAGCGCTGAGTGGCCGGGCAGACACCAGTTGTTCTTCGTCTCCGGCGGCGGAGTCCCGGCCCCGCCGTAGCGCCAGTCCTCGCTCGACCAGAGAAGCGTCCAGACCGTCTCCGCGGGCGGCGCAAGCAAAGGCTCGGGCGCGGGGTTGAGGTTGAGGTCACGGCCCAAGTTGACGATGAGCAGTCGGTCGTCGCCCTCCGAAGCGCCGTCGCCGAAGAAGCGCAGGACGAAGCTTTCCGTGCCGAGCACCGCGCCGTCCACACCGCGCGGGCGCTGCGCGTGAAAGACCGCATCGTCGCGCCGGAGCCTGAGCAGGTCTCGGTGCAGCTCGTACGTCTCTCTGTGTGTCTCGCGCTCCGTGAAGTCGAGCTTGCAGCGCTCGAAGGTCTCGGCATCCTCGGGCGCGGGTAGGTGCGCGTGTGCCTCACGCGAGGCGATGCTGCGGAACTGCGCGAGAAACTCTATGCGCCCGCGCCGAACCTTCGCGGCCAGTTCCGCTTCGTGATCCGCGAAGTAATAGAACGGCGCGGACGAGGCGAACTCCTGACCCATAAAGAGCATCGGCGTGCCCGGCGCGAGCAGCACGAGCGCCGTCATCGCGCGCAGGCGTCCGGGGCTTGTCAGTTCATGAGCGCGAAGGCCGCGCGCCGAGTTGGCGACCTGATCGTGGTTCTGTATGAAGTTGATGAAGACTTCGGGCGGCAGTCCAAAGGTCGGCGTCCCGCGCCGGTGTCGCTGCCACTTGTAGCGCTGCCCCTGGAAGAGAAACCCGTACTTGGCCGACGAGACGAATTCCTGCGGCGTGCCTCGATAGTCGGAGTAGTAAGCCTCGCTCCGACCGTTGAGCACGACCGACGCGCTGTGATGAAAGTCGTCGTTCCAGAGTCCGTCGAGTCCGAAGCCGCCCTGCTCCTGCGTGCGAACCAGGCGCGTCTCCTGCGGCTCGTTCTCGCCGACAATGATCGTCGCGCGCCCACGTGCAGCCGAGCGCACTTCGCGCGTGAGTGCAGAGAGGAGATGCTCCGCCGAGTCGTCCTTAATGCTCTGCGTGGCGTCGAGGCGCAGGCCGTCGAAGTGAAACTCCTCGATCCAGTAGCGCGCGTTCGAGAGGAAGAATTCGCGCACGGGCAGCGAAGTCTCGCCGTCGAAGTTGATGCCCTCGCCCCACTCGGTCTTGTGCCGTTCGGAGAAGTAGTCTTCCGAGAACTGTCGAAGGTAGTTCCCGTCAGGCCCGAAGTGGTTATAGACCACGTCGAGAATGACGGCGACGCCTGCGCGGTGCGCCTCGTTGACGAAGCGGCGCAAATCGTCCGGCTCGCCGTAGAGATGCGTCGGCGCGTACATGCAGACGCCGTCGTAGCCCCAGCCGAAGCGCCCCGGAAACTCGGAGACGGGCATCAGCTCGACGCACGTCACGCCCAGACTCGCCAGCTCAGTGAGTTCACGCGCGGCGGCCCCGAACGTCCCCTCGCGCGTGAACGCGCCCGCGTGCATCTCGTAGATGACCTGCCCCTTGAGCGATGCGCCGCGCCACTCCGTGTCAGACCAACGAAACTTCGTCGGGTCTACGACGCGCGAGGGGCCGTGGGGCCCACGGGGCTGGAAGCGCGAGACGGGGTCTGGGTAGAGTCGGTCTTCGCCGTCGAGCCGGAAGCGATAGAGCGTTCCGTCACACGCCTTCGACGCGAGCTTGGAGAAGTAGCCGCCCTCTTCCGTCTCCAACTCAATCGAAGTCCCAACGCCTTCCGATGCTTCAATCGAAGCCCCAACGCCTTCCGTCTCTATGACGACCTCGACGCGCTTGCGGCGCGGAGCCCATACACGGAAATGGACGCCGTCGCCGCCCGGTAGCACCTCTGCCCCGACCGGCAGTCTCCTCGCCAGTTTCATTAAGCTCATTCGCGAAATTCGGTTCCGGTCTTATTTTTCTTGGACGCAATTCTAATCTAAACGAGTCTCAACGGAAAAGGCTAACGCCCGCGCACAGCGCTCGCGTGGGTTCGAGATTCGAGATTTGAGATTTGAGATTCGAGGTTCGAGATTTGAGATTCGAGATTTGAGGTTCGAGATTTGAAATCTGAAATCTGAAATTTGAGATTCCGAATGCTTTATCCTGTCAATCCTGTCCATCCATGTTAATTCTTCTCTCTGACCTCACGGCCCTGTAAAGACGACGTACCCGCTCACGCACGCAGTTGCGGTTCGCTTGCCAAACCCCGCCACGTTCGGTTACGAACTTACCGATGCAGTCTCTGCCGATTGACGCGCTCCTGCCCGAAGCGGTCGAACACTTGCGGCGCGCACGAAGCCTCGTCGTGGAGGCTCCGCCCGGCGCGGGCAAGACGACGCGCCTGCCGCCCGCCATCCTCGACGCTAGTGTAGCCGGGCGCGGCGACGTGCTCGTACTTGAGCCTCGCCGCCTCGCCGCGCGCATGGCCGCACGCCGCGTCGCGGAGGAGCGCGGCGAAAGATTAGGCGAGACCGTCGGCTATCAGGTCAGGTTTGAAGAAGTGTCGAGTCGTGCCACGCGCCTGCGCTTTCTGACGGAGGGTGTGCTGACGCGCCGACTGCTCGCCGACCCCGAGTTGAGGGGCGTTGGCTGCGTCGTGCTCGACGAGTTTCACGAGCGACACCTGCAAGCAGACCTCGCGCTCGCGCTGCTCAGACGACTTCAACAAACGTCGCGTCCCGACCTGAAGATTGTCGCCATGTCGGCGACGCTCGACGCCGCGCCCGTGGCACGTTTCTTAAACGACTGCCCGGTGCTGCGCTCCGAGGGCCGTCGCTTCGAGGTCAGGGTCGAGCACCTCTTGCGCCAGGACGAGCGGCCTTTGGAAGTTCAAGTCGAGAGCGCTGTGCGGCGACTCGTCTCGGAAGGTCTGGACGGCGACGTGCTCGTCTTCCTGCCGGGCGCGGCGTCGATACGGCGCGCGCAAAGCGAGTGCGTGCGAGTCGCCTCGGAAGCGGGCCTCATCGTCCTCCCTCTGCACGGAGAGTTGCCCGCGGCGGAGCAGGACGCGGCGGTGCGTCCTTCCGAGCGGCGAAGACTCATCCTCTCGACGAACGTCGCAGAGACTTCGGTGACAATCGAGGGCGTCGCGGCCGTCGTCGATTCGGGGCTGGCGCGCATCGCCGCACACTCGCCCTGGTCTGGGCTACCCCTTCTGAAAGTCTCACGTGTGAGCCGCGCGAGCGCGGTGCAGCGCGCTGGCCGTGCTGGCCGGACACGCGAGGGGCGCTGCCTGCGCCTCTATACGGCGCAGGACTTCGGGGCGCGGCCAGAGCATGAGACGCCTGAAGTTCAGAGGCTCGACCTGGCTGAGTCGGTGCTTGAGCTTCGCGCGGCGGGCGTCGGCGACCTCGCAGAGTTCGAGTGGTTCGAGTCGCCTTCGCCGGAATCACTCGAAGCGGCGGAGACTCTGCTGCGCAGGCTCGGCGCGACGGACGACGCGGGAGGCGTGACCGCGACGGGCCGTTCGATGCTGCGCTTCCCGCTCCACCCACGTCTCGGGCGCATACTCGTCGAGGCTGATGCGCGCGGCGTCTCTCGCGAAGCCTGCACCATCGCGGCGCTCATCGCCGAGCGCGACATACGCGCGGGACGCGTCACGTTCGGCGGCAAAGGAAACAACCCCGAACGCGTAGAAGAACACAAACACAAACGCGAACCGGAACGCGAACGAGGAAGACGGGGAGCCGACACGCACGGCTCTTCAGACCTGCTCGAACTCTTAGACCTCTTCTCGGAAGCGGAGGCCGCAGGTTTCGCCGCCGAGCGCATGCGCCGTCTCGGGCTTGAGCCTAATGCCGTGCGCGCCGTCGAGCGCGTGAGCGCACAACTGCGCCGCCTGCTCGGGCGTGGGTCGAAGGCAGAGGCTAAAGAAGAGGTCAAGGGCAAAGCTAAAGGAGAGATGAAAGGAGAGACTGGCGTGTCGCTTTCCGACGAGCACGAGCAGGAGCTTTTAATCTCGATCCTCGCCGGATACCCGGATCGCGTGGCGCGCAGGCGTGCCGTCGTCGAGCGGCGCGCGGAGACGACGGAGTTGCTGCTCTCGGGCGGCGGGACGGCGGAGCTTGCGCCGGAGAGTGTCGTGCGGCGCGCGGAGTTTCTAGTCGCGGTCGATGCGGAGGAGCGCAACGAGGCGGCGCGCGGTCGCACGGATGCGGGGCGTGGTCGCACGCGCGCTGCGAAGTCTGTCGTGCGGCTTGCGAGCGCGATTGAGCCTGACTGGCTGCTCGACCTTTTCGCGGACGCGCTCGTCGAACGAGTCGAGGCGCGCTGGAACGCGCAGGCGGAAAGAGTCGAGGTCGTGCGCCGTCTCTTCTACGACCAGCTCATGCTTGAGGAGTGGCGTGCCGAAAAGGCGGAAGGCGAGGAGGTGACGCGTGCGCTTGCAGGGGCCGCGCTCGATGCGGGTGCGGGTGCGTTCGTCGGCGGCCCGGAGGTCGAAAGCTTTCTGGCGCGCGTCGAATTCGTAGCGCGCACGTTTCCGGAAGCGTGTCTCGCCGTGCTCGACTTTGAAGACGTAAGCGCGGCGCTCGAAGAGATGTGTGAGGGGCGGCGGAGCTTCGCGGAGCTGCGCGAGGCCGCACGCGCGGGCGAGTTGTTGGAGCGTCTGCGCCGCAGGCTTTCGCCCGAGCAGGCGCGGCTCGTCGCACGGATGGCCCCGGAGCGCGTGACGCTCGCGCGGGGCCGACAGGCGCGTGTGCGCTACGAGCAGGGGCAGTCGCCACACGTCGCCTCGCGCCTACAGGACTTCTTCGGCATGCGCGAGGGGCCGCGCGTGGGCGGCGGTCGCGTCGTCTTAGTGCTGCAACTGCTCGCGCCGAACCAGCGCCCCGTACAGGTGACGACAGACCTCGCGGGCTTCTGGTCGCGCCACTACCCGCAAGTGCGGCGCGAACTGGGGCGGCGCTATCCGCGCCACGCGTGGCCCGAAGACCCTCTGCACATTTAGTTGCTAACGCGCTTGCGCCAGCGTCTTCGACGATGTGGTCGCAAAACTTTCGACGCGAGTGTGGTAGATTAAAGAACGTGTGAAGTATAATCCCGGAACAGTTAAATTCCCCTTTGGAGAATGAGAGCGAGATGCCAGAGTTACGCGGTAGACAGGCAACGGAAGATGTCAAAGTCGAGTGGAAGCGCGCCTACGAGTTTTATCAGGAAGCGCCCGGCGTTCCGCACAACAAGAAGCTCGACCGTACAGAGCGCATCAACTATGTTGCCGATAAAATGAACCTGACGCGCAAGCAGGCCAAGCGGCGCGTGAAGAACTACGAGGCGTGGCAGCGCAACATCAAGAAGGGACTCGTCACGCCGTAGCACTCAAGACAGCCGCCGGGTTGAAGGGACTCGAACGGCTCCGCCCCGCCCAAACGTCAAGGACAAACGCTCATCCTGATCGCCACCCCGCGGGCAAAGTGTGCCCCGTGCGCGACGAGAGGCGTAGTCTGCTAAACTGAGAATGATAAGTGATGCGTGATAAGTGATGAGAAAGAGCGACTGGCTTTTCTTATCACTTATCACTTATCACTCATCACTTATCACTCTTAAAACATGCACAGCCTACATCTCCAAGCGTCCGCGCCGCGCGAGGGGCCGCCCGACCCGGCGCTCGAAGTGGAACGTCTCTCGACGTTGCTCTCGGAGCGCCGCGCCGAGCTTACCGTCTTGCAGGAGGAGTTTCGCGAGTTCAAGGAGCGTTACGCGCAGGTGGTCGGCGGTCGCCTGTTGGAGCTTGAAGAGGTCGAGCGCGAGATACGCCGTGCCGAGTCGCGCCTGGCCGGGCTTGAAGAAGAAGCGAACGAAGGCGCAGAGGGGCGGCCCGACTTCTTCGGGACAGCGCCTTCCGCCGCGAAGGGAAAGACTGGCCTGCGCAAGCTCTTCTGGTCGGTCGCGCGCATGTTCCACCCCGACCACGCCGCGGACGAGACGGAGGCGCGCCGCCGTCACGCGATCATGGCCGAGGCGAGCCGCGCCTACCGCGACGGCGATGTCGAGAGTCTCTCGACGCTGCTCGGCGACGAGGAGTTACAGTCCTACTGCGCTTCGTCCGTGCGCGAAGACGAGCCGGAGGACATCAGTGCGCGGCTCCTGCACTTGAAAGAGGAGCTAATCACAATCGAGTTCGGCATCAAGCGACTCAAACAGGACAGGCTCTATCACCTCATGCTCTCCGCCGCCGAAGAAGCGCGGCACGGGCGCGACGCCCTCTCCCAGATGGCCGACACCATCACACGCAAGACAAACAAGGCGCGCAACCGCCTCGCGCATCTCTCCTGAACGATGAACGCGGAACGATGAACGATGAACTGGAAGACGGCTTGCCTTTCAGTTCATCGTTCGTCATTCCGCGTTCATCGTTTCCGATGTCGTCCATTTTTCAGTACCGCTTTCCATGCCTTTCGCATGAGGAAAGGGTCGGCTCGTCACAAATCGCTGTACGCGCCGCGCGCGTGTGCTTTAGCTTCGCTCGCGCAACCCTCGACGGGATGCTTAGGTGCCCACCTAATAATTTTGTCTCGACAAAAGGAGCAGGTGATGAGAAAGCAGATCGTTTGCGCGGCGCTTGCCGTCGCGCTGTGCGTGTTGTCGGTGGGTGCCGCTTCGGCCAAAGTGAAGACGAGAATGCTGACCTTCGGTACGGACTTCTGGGTCGGCGACACTCTCGTCAAGCGAGGCACTTACAAAGTGACTTACGACGAAAAGACAGGCGAGGTCAGCCTCAGCGACAAGCAGAAGAACACGCTCGCCAAAGCGACCGCGAAGGTCGAGCAACGCGAGAGCGCGAAGGCGGGCTGGGACGTTGTGCTCGCTCCGAAGGGCGGCGGCGTGGCGCTCGTCAGTCTCTCTTTCCCCGGCGACAGGCAGAACCTCGTTCTCGGCGACTCGACCGCCGCCGGCTCAAACGCCACAGCGGGTTCCGTCGCTGCGCCGTAGAGATTTTCGTGCGCCTTCAAAGAAAATTTCGCGCGCACTAAAACCCCTCCATCCACACGAGCGCCCTGATACTCCCATCGAGTTTCAGGGCGCTCGTTTATGTCGTGCGCGGCTTGGAGTCCCGCAAGCAATCGAATTGCTTTAGAATGGCCGCGTGAGTCTTCAGCACAACCCTTTGAAAATAATCGTGACGGGCGCGGGCGGGCTGGTCGGTGGCTGCCTGTCGCGCCGCTTCGCGCGGCGTGGCGACAACGTGCTCGCGCTCCGCCGCGCAGACCTCGACGTGACGGACGGCGCGGCGGTCGAACGAATCTTTCTGTCCGAGCGTTCGCAGCTTGTCGTCAACTGCACGGTCATCGGCGTGGACGAGTGCGAGCGAGACCCCGCGGCGGCACACGCCATCAACGTCGAAGCCCCGCGCTCGCTCGCACGCGCTTCTTTGGAAGCGGGCGCGGAGTTTCTGCACTTCAGCACAAACTATGTCTTCGACGGACGGCGGCGCGGCATTGACTATATAGCCGAGGATGAGCCGCACCCCTTGAACGTCTACGGACGGACGAAGCTTGAGGGCGAGCGTGCCGCGCGCGAGGCCAACCCGCGAACGTATGTCGTCCGCACCTCCTGGGTCTTCGGCGAGGGCAAGAGCAGTTTTCTCTCGACGGCGCACCGCGAGCTTTCGGCAGGCCGCCGCGTCCGCGCGATAAAGGACACGTGGGCGAGCGTGACCTACGTCGAAGACCTCGCGCGCCGCGTCGAAGAGATTCTCGCGCGCCGTCGCTACGGCCTGTATCAGGTCGTCAACACGGGCGTCTGCACCTACGAAGATTTCGCGAACGAGGCCGCGCGTCTCGCCGGTCTGAGCGAAGGCGAGGCCGCGCGTCTCATCGAGACGGTCAGCGAAGCAGACATGCGGCGCGCGGCCCCGCGCCCGCAGTACACGCCGATGCGTTGCCTTCTCTCCGCGGAACTCGGGCTTGCCCCCTTGCGCGACTGGCGCGCGGCGCTGGCCGAGTACGTCGCGCAAGAGTAAGCGCGTCGTACATTTTCACACGCATCGCCACGACGACATCCCGACCGCCATACGTCTGTCGCAGGAGTTCGAACGATGAACGATGAACGATGAACTTTAAGACAACTGTTCTACAGTTCATCGTTCATCGTTCATCGTTCATCGTTCATCGTTCATACTTCCCAGCACTTCTTCCGCTCTTGTGATGAACTTGAAGGCGGTGCGCAGGTTGGCATGTGCGGCGCGTTCGGCGTCGTCCGCGCGGAGTCCGATTTGCGGGAGCGTGTCGGGCGCGTTGAAGGAGTTTGCCGAGACGACGAGCGAGCGCGCAGGGATGGCTTTGAGCTGCCAGTAGAGGCCGTCGCGGAAGGCATCGCGCGCGTTGCGAAGCACTTGATGTGCGCGACCGTGCGGCAGCGACGCGAGTATCCGTTCAACCTCTTCGAGCCTGCCGTCGAGATTATCGGAAAGCCTGCCGTCGAGATTATCCGAGAAAGTGTCGGCCTGCCCGCGCGTTGCTTGCCCGCGCGCAAGCGCGTCATGGCCGGAGGCAAGCGCGTCATGGCCGGAGGTAAGCACATGATGGTCAGAGGCAAGCGTATGACGACCGGAGGCTGCCGCCGCCGACGCGCCCGCGTTTGGGCCTTCGGCCAACTCTTTGAGGACATAGAGCGCCTCTCCGGCGAGCGCCATGTCTGTACTGCGCTCGGCGCGAATCAGCGACATCGCTTCGAGCGTCTCTGCGCCGCGCTCACCGCGCGCGTAATCTAGCTCCGTCTCAGCCCAGCCTGTGTGCAGACGCGCCTTCGACACGAGCAGGCGCGCGGCGTCGCCCCCACGATTCTCAAGGCACAGGCGCGCGTACGAGTCGCGCATCTCGCGCGTGCAGTCGGGCGACGCGCCGCCCCCTTCGCGGCTCGCGCGGAGTGCAGACTCGTAGAGCGAGACGGCGGTCGCAAGGTCAGTCTTCAAGTCGGAGTCGCGCAGCTTCGAGACGCTCGCGTAGAGGCCGGGGTAGAGTCTCGCGGCCGCCTTGCCGAAGCCGCCCGGCGCGGCTGCTGACTCTTCGAGCCGGCGGAGCTTCGAGATAAGCGACTCGGCGCGTTTCAGGTCTTTGCCGCCGGGCGCACGCGTATGGGGCGAGGCTTGGGCCGCATTTCCCGCGGAGACGAGGAGGCATAAAAGAGTGAGTAGGACTATTCTTCGGGGCATGTGGAGAATAAAAGTCAAATCGGTCGCAACTTCCTCTAATCTCTCAATCCCGTGCGAGCTTTTCGCTTACGGGTTCGGAGACGGAAGCGGGTTAAAGGGAAGATTATTTTTTGAGCTTCAGGGGAAGGCGAGGGCATGCGCGGGGCACAAAGGGGGGCTTAAGAGTTGAAGCCCCCGCTCCGTGCGCAAAAACAGTTTTGAGTCGATGGGTGAGTTTACCGAAGCCTGGGCCTCGGGTAGCTGGCCGTCCGGCCTGTGTCGTTTAAGTCCTGCATCTTCCAGATGCTCGGCTCGCCGCGGTGGAGCAGCCGCCCATCCCTGTCAACCCAGTAGTCCGCCGTCCCGAACGTCGCCCAAGCATGTGGTGTGTAGAGACTGCAACCGTCATAGTAGATCGTGCTGACGACGAACTCTCTGCCGTCGGGTAGAGTGTAGACGCCCAACTCTCTCAGCCTCGGCTTGGGTGCTCTGGATGACTTTTGAGCCGCGATTGCCTGAACCATTGCTTCCTCCCTTCAGAGAACAGGTACGTGATCGAGGGGACTTCAGAAAGCAACCACGCGAATCAATTAGCTATCGGAAAAATGATGACGCGATGATAACACAAAGTCGCTCGGCGGGAAGAGAAATTTTCAGCAGACTTAGTTCACAACTCATACAAAACAGGTACGTTACCGGACAAAAACCCGTAGAAGCGGATTCCCCGTCTCCCTTTCGTCGAGCACCGGAAGCCGTGCGACGCGCATGCCACGCGCCGTCCTAATCTGGCACCATGCTTGCAGCCCTTTAGATTAAAAAGCGTCTGGCAGTAAAATAAGAGAAAGGGGCATAGGGGACGAGTGCTCTGCGTATCGTTTCGGCGGCGCGCACGTCCCGATACTGAACATGCGGCGACAGGGAGGAGAAAAATTTTGGGCGCTGAGGAAGAGACGAACGGCGAGGGCGGGGCGCGCGACGAAAGCGACTGGCGTAGGAACCTGATTACCGGAGATGAGGGGATCGTTGAACTGCTCGCGCGGACGCGGCGCGTTGCCGTGCTCGGCATCAAGACCGAGCGACAGTCTTATCAGCCTGCCTTCTATGTCCCGCAGTATCTGGTCGCGGCGGGGCTGGAAGTCATCCCCGTGCCGGTCTACTATCCGGAGGTGACGGAGATACTCGGACTCAAAGTTTACCGAAGGCTCGCGGACATCCCCGGCCCTGTGGACATGGTGGATGTCTTCCGACGACCGGGAGACATCCCGCCGCATCTGGAAGACATGCTGGCCGCAAAGCCCGTCTCGGTCTGGTTCCAGTCCGGGATACGCAACGACCGCGTGGCCGAACAGCTTGCGCGCAGAGGCATCAAGGTCGTGCAGGATCGCTGCCTGATGGTCGAGCATCGTGCGCTGCCGCGCAGTCGTTGAAGCGATTTTGAAACTGGCTCTAATGTCGAACAAGGGGAGATTATTGATGGGAGTGAAGCTGAAGAAGTTGAGCGAACAGGTCTTCGTCGGCGCGGGACTTGCCGCCGCCGCGTTGCTCAGACCACGCCGCGCCGCAAACGGCAACGGGCGCACGCGCACGCACGCATGAGCGTGACTTTCGTAGATGCGCTGCTCGTGCTGGTCGTGCTGCTCGGCGTGTGGCAGGGCTGGCAGCGCGGGTTCATCCTCGGGTTGCTCGACCTCGCGCGTTGGACGGGCGGCCTCCTCTTCGCATTGCGTTTCTACCAGCCGGTCGCGCGCTGGCTCGGGCCCCGCGTCAACTGGGACGAGGCGTGGGATATGCCCGCGGCCTTCCTTTTAACGGCCGTCGCGGCGGGCATCTTTATTCAACTCGTCGGGCATTTGCTCCTGCGGCGTGTGCCGGAGAGCGTGCATCGACGTACGTTCAATCGCGTGCTCGGCACGTTGACGGGGCTTGCGGGCGGGCTTGTCTCGGCGGCCATTCTCTCGGCGCTGCTGCTGGCGGCTCCTCTGCCGGAACGTGTGCGCGACTCTGCGCGCGAGAGCATTGCCGCCAACCAGCTCGCCTCCTACACCGGCTGGCTCGAAGACGCGCTCGCGCCCGTCTTCGACGAGGCCATCCAGCAGACGCTCAACCATCTCACGATCCACCCCGAGTCGGGCGAGAGAGTCGAGCTTGGGTACAAGGTCGCGGACACGAGACCGCGGCCCGATCTGGAAGCGCAGATGCTTGAGATGTTGAATCAGGAGCGACGCGCCGCGGGGCTGAAACCGCTTGCGCCCGACCCGGAGTTGCTGGAGGTCGCGCGCGCGCACTCGACGGATATGTTCGCACGCGGCTACTTCGCGCACGTCTCGCCGGAGGGCTTAAGCCCCTTCGACCGAATGGCTCGGGCACACGTCACGTTCCAGACCGCGGGCGAAAACCTCGCGCTCGCGCCGACCGTCAAGATCGCGCACACGGGGCTGATGAACTCGCCGGGCCATCGCGCGAACATCCTGCACCCGGACTTCGGGCGCGTCGGAATCGGCATCATCGACGGAGGCTTTCGCGGCATCATGGTGTCGCAGGAGTTTCGGAATTAAGAATGCCTAACCAAACCTGAAACAGCCACAGAGGCACAGAGACACAGAGTTTAAGAATGAAAGAATGTCTAACAGTTCCTTTCTTGTTCTCTGTGTCTCTGTGTCTCTGTGGCTGTTTCGGTTAGGCGCTCTAAGTATCCGCCACGACCGGATTGGTAAGCACCCACTTCGACCGGATGGAGCAGACGACACAGTTTCGCGTCGGTGAAGAGTCGGCGGGTCGCAGGCTCGACGAGTTTCTCGCTGACCGTCTCTTTCGACTGAGCCGGATGCACATCGCTTCCATGCTCGCGCGGGGCACGTGTGCCGTGAACGGCGAGGCAGCAAGCGCGGGGCGGAGGCTTCAGACCGGAGACATGGTCGATGTCGAGGCGTTGGGCGAGGTGTCGAACTCGATGACGCCCGAACGCGTCCCGCTCGAAGTCGTTTACGAGGACGGGCACATCATCGTTGTCATCAAGCCCGCGGGCGTGCTCGTCCACCCGACGCTCGGAGTCAAGCGGGGCACGCTCGTCAATGCGCTCGCCTATCACCTCAACCGAACACGCATCGAGGATGACGAATCGCCGAACGATGCGTTAGTCCGCACGACTCCATCATTCGTCCGGCCAGGGCTTGTCCACCGGCTCGACCGAGACACTTCGGGACTGTTGGTCGTCGCGAAGACGCAGGCCGCGCTCAGCCGTCTCACGCAGCACTTTCAACGCCGCCTCGTCGAGAAGCGCTACCTCTCGGTGGTCGCGGGTCGCGTCGAAGCGGAAGAGCGGACGATCAACGCACCCATCGGTCGCGACGAAACGGCACGCCCCGCGTGGCGCGTCTCAGAGTCGGGCAAGCCTGCGGAGACGCGTCTGCGCGTGCTGGTGCGGCGCGCGCGTCGGACGCTCGTCGAGCTGGAACCGGTGACGGGGCGCACGAACCAACTGCGTATACACTGCGCGGACGCAGGGCACGCAATCGTCGGCGACAGACTCTACGGAGGCGAAGAGCACGCGCGCCTCTGTCTACACGCCGCGCGGCTCGCCTTTCGCCATCCGGCGACCAACGTGTGGGCGGAATTCTCGTCCGAGCCGCCGACGGAGATTCTCTCGGCGCTCGTTTGACGCAGCGGGAATGGCTAATTTTCGGGGAAAAATCCGGGCAAATTCCGGCTCCGGATAATTTTTAAAATAACAGTTGCATCCGGGGCGCGGAAAGATTTATATTCTCGCCACTTCGGGCATGCGGTGAATCCAAATGCCTAGACGGTTGCTGGGGTGAGGACAGTGACCGTTGCCATGAGTGGGCGCGACTGGTCCCAAAACTTGTCGCGCCCGCTTTTATTTTTTCCGGCACATCCCTAGCTGCTCTTTTTTCCGGCACATCCTTGTTTGCAGTTTGAACTTGTCGGAAGTTCCGGGGCGCAGCATACGTCTCTGTCCACGCCCTGAGGTATATTCAAAACATCCTCTGATAACTCTTCCCCCTTCGGGGCTGACATAAATTTTTCAAACAGCCTCTAAGACGAGAAGTATTCAGTTCATCGTTCATCGTTCATACTTCATCTGATGCGCCTCGCAAAAAACTTCAAGCTCGCGCTGGTCGCCATCGCGCTTGTCTCCGCGGCCTGCGCGACGCGCGACGGCGGCGCTGCACAGAGCGGCAGCAGTGGAGCGGGCGGCGAGACGCGTATGCTCTTCGAGCGTAACTGCGCCGCGTGCCATGGCCCACAGGGCGAAGGCAAACAGATCGGCACGCTGAAAGTACCTTCACTGCGCGAAGGCCGCCCCGCGACAGACCCAGACGCGCGACTCCTCGCGCAGATTCACGACGGTGGGAACGGCATGCCGCCCTTCAAATACACGCTCACCGACGAACAGATTCAAGACCTCCTCCGCTTCTTACGCGAAGAGTTGCAAGGCCGCGCGCCCGCACGTTAGATGACTTGTGACCTGAGTGTTATGTGCGGGGCATTTCACCATAGAGACACAGAGGACACAGAGGAAGCACAGAGTGTTTGGATTTCAAATTTCAGATTTGTAATTTGAAAT
>JAVRON010000074.1:0-19615 GCA_032162705.1 Acidobacteriota bacterium | reverse complement strand
AAACCCCTCTGTGCCCCCTGCTGTCCTCTCTGTGTCTGCGGTGGTTAATCTCCGTATTATCTGTCCTCAAGCGGAGAGGTTATAGTCCGCGCTCTCCGGGGTCGCCCAAGTTGCCGCATGCCCGCGCTCATAATGCGTTCGCAAAAAAGCCGACTTTCAGGTAACATAAACGGCGTCTGCTAAAGCTCTCCACAGTTGCTTTTTAGTCTAAACACGATGCCCTTTGCTTCCATCGAAGAGGCCGCCGCTGACTTGCGCGAAGGCCGCATGATTATCATCGTTGACGACGAGGATCGCGAAAACGAAGGCGACCTCGCCTGCGCCGCCGAGTGCGTCACGCCCGAGATCATCAACTTCATGGCGACGCACGCGCGCGGGCTTATCTGCATGCCGCTTACGGAAGAGCGCTGCGACGAGCTGCACCTGACCATGCAGGTCGCCGACAACACCTCTTTTCTGGGCACAGCCTTTACCGTCTCCGTCGAAGCGCGCAAGGGCGTGACGACCGGCATCTCGGCAGCCGACCGCGCGACGACCATCCTGACGGCCGTTGACCCGCAGACGCGCCCGCAAGACCTCGCGCGCCCCGGTCACATCTTCCCTCTGCGTGCGAAGAAGGGCGGCGTGCTCGTCCGTCCGGGGCAGACCGAGGCGTCGGTCGATCTCGCACGCATCGCCGGACTCTATCCGGCGGGTGTCATCTGCGAGATTATGAATGATGACGGGACGATGGCCCGCCTGCCGCAGCTCGAAGAGTTTGCCGCGCGCCACCATTTGAAGATGATTACGGTCGCAGACCTCGTCCGCTACCGGATGCAGAAGGAAGTGCTCGTCCGCCGCGCGGTCGAGACAGACCTCCCCACGGTCTACGGACTTTTCCGCGCCATCGCCTTCGAGAACGTTTTGAGCGAGGAACTCCATCTCGCGATGGTGATGGGCGAGGTGCGAACGGACGACGCGGTGCTCGTCCGCGTCCATACCGAGAACGTGACCTGCGATATGTTCGGCTCGCTCATCGACGACACGGGCTTCCAGCTTCACGCGGCGTTGGAGCGCATCGCGGCAGAGGGGCGCGGCGTCGTTCTGTATCTACGACAGCGGCAGAGCAACCTCGACCTCGTCCACCAGTTGCGAACCTACCAGATCATGCAGGAGCGCGGACTGTCGAAGCCGGAGGCGTCTGTCGAGACCGGCTACGGGACTGATCGCGACTACGGCGTCGGCGCACAGATTCTCCACGAGCTGGGTCTCAGACGCATACTGCTGCTTACGAATCACCCGCCGCGCGTGTCGGCGCTCGAAGGCTTCGAGCTGGAGATAGTCGCGAACGTCCCGCTCGGCTCGCCCGCGCGCGAGGAAGGGAAGAAAGTGATGAGTGATGAGTGACGAGTGATGAGTGATAAGTAAAGAGCCTTGCTTTCTTCTTATCACTCATCACTCGTCACTCATCACTTCCGTTTTGCTCTCCTTAATAAAGAGGTTCATATTCTCCGCCGTCAACTCCCCCTGACGGCCTTTCACGAAAAAGCTATGCCGACGGACGAGCACGACGAGCGACCGGCTCAGCCGACACCCGAGCCACAGGGCGACGCCCCCGCGTCTCTGCCCGACGACAGCCGGGCCAGGATGGCCGCGCGCCGACGCGGTTGGCGACGCGTCGTCAACCGACGCAACGCGATGTGGACTGCCGTCGTCGCAATCGTGGCCGTCGTCGCGCTGGTCTTCATCATCTTCCTGCTCTATCGCTCGGGACAGATCGACCGCGTCATCGCGCGGCAGATCATCAGCACGCTCGCCAGATACAACATACGCGCCGAGGTCGGCTCGTTCCATACGAGGCTGGGGCCCCGTGAAGTCGAGCTGAACGACCTGAAGCTCTACAACTCCACGACCGGCGCGCAGATCGGACAGGTCGGTCGCATCCTTGCCGTCGTGCGCGTCGAAGATATGTGGGGGCTTTCCCTGAGCCGCAACGTCAATCTCGAAAAGCTGACCGTTGACCATCCGGAAATCTGGGTCGTCTATGACGCCGAAGGGCGCTCGAACTTTACCGGGCTGAAGATTCCGCCGCCCGAGCCGAATCAACGCATTCTGTTCGCATACTCGACGGCGCAGATCGCGGTCAACGATGCCGTCCTGCACTACGACGACCGCCGTTACGACATCTCGGGCGAGGCGCGAAACGTACAGGCCACCGTCCGCCCCGACGACCCCAACGCGCCCGCCGAGAGCCGCATGAACGTCGTCGATTTCCGGGCGTCGAACTCGACCTTTACGACGAGCGGCCGTGCCGTCAACCCCATCGACATCGAGCTGCACGCGCGCGCGAATCAAGTCCGCGCCGACATCAGCGAGCTGACTCTGCGCTCGCCCGTCACGGAGGCTCATCTCGTGGGAGCGCTCGACGACTGGCGCGCACTCCGCTATCACTTTGACACGCAGGCCAACGTAGACCTGACGCAGACTTCGGACTTTCTACAGTTGGCGACGACGATGCGCGGCGCGGGTCGCTTCGAGGGGAAGGTCACGGGCGAGGGCGACCAGTACAAGGTCGAGGGCCAGATAGTCTCCGATGCGCTCGCAGCCGACGGCGTGCGCCTGAAGGCTCTCAGCGTCAACGCGACCGCAGCGGGGCGTGGCAGTAGTTACGAGGCGCAGGGCAAAGCCGTCGCGGAGCTTTTGACCGCGGGCGACTACCAGCTCAACCTCGTGCAACTGGTCGGCGGCGTAACGGGCACAGGCTCCGACTTTCGCTGGCTCGGCGATCTGCGCGCGGCCTCTGCGCGCAGCGGCGCGACGAGCATCGCAGGACTTTTCGTCAAGGACGCCTCGGCAGAGATGCACGATGGCGAGCTTTCGGGAAGCGCCACTTCGGCGTCCGTCGGTTCGGTCATCGCACAGGGCGCGCGCGTCGGCGGCGTCGAGGCTTCGGGCGTTCGCTTCGCGCGTGGTCGCGACGGCACAACGCACGCCGTCGCGGGCAGCGCACGCGCGCGAGAGCTGACGGCAAAGGGCGCGCAGGCTTCCGGCGTGCAGGCTTCGGGCATCGACGCGACGATCAATGCGGACTCTTCCGCGCACGCGACCGTCGAGCGTGTGAGCATCGCGGGACTCAACGCCGCGGGCGCGCGCACGGGCAGCATCAACATCGCGGGCGTCCGTCTCAGTGTCTCCTCGGGCGGACGCGTCGAAGGCACGTCGAACGATATCGACGCGGGCACGGTCGCCTTCAGCGCGCCGCCCGTGGGCAAGGGCGCACAGGCGCAGCAGGGGCGCGTCGATAACGTGCGGCTCGCGCGACCGCAGTTCACGCTTGAGCCGGGCGGGCGCTATCGCGCGAGCGCCGACTTGAGTCTGGGCGGAGGCGTGCTCGGCCAGTTGAAGATGGGACGTGCGCGCGCCGCGGTCGTGGCGACCAATGAACAGATTCAGTTGAGCGACTTCGTCGCGGACATCTTCAACGGCCACGCGCACGGCAGCGCGACGATTGCGACCAGCGCTCGCGCCGCGTCCAGTGTCCGCGCGACGTTCGAGGGCGTGGACGCGGGCGGCCTCGTCGCGCTTGCTTCGGGCAACGCCGTGCCTCTGACGGGCGCGGCCACCGGCACAATTGATCTGCGTTTCCCCGGCACGAACTTTAAGCTCGCTTCCGGACGACTCGACGCCGACTTCAACGGTGCGACGGGCCGGGACGAGTCGGCGCGCACGCCTCTGACGGGTAAGCTCGCGGTCACGGCTGACCGCGGCCTCTTCCAGATAGAGAGCGCGAACCTGCGCGCGGGCGCAACCGAGTTGACGGCCTCGGGTCGCTTCTCGTTCCAAGGGGGCACTGACCTTGCCGTCAATCTCAACTCGACGGACGCCGCGGAGTTCCAGTCGGTCGCGCTCTCGACCGGTCTGCTCTCCGCGTTCGAGGAGAAGATTAAAGACTTTCATGTCGAGCTTGCAGGTAATCTTCTCTTCAAAGGGACGGTGACGGGCGACCTTGATGCGCCGCTCGTCAACGGGCGCTTTGAGCTGGCGACGCTCGGGCTGCGCGGGCGTGCGCTCGGCGCGCTCTCCGCCGACATTGCCTCGACGACGGAAGAGACGCGCATTGACAACGGGCGTTTGGTTGAACCCGACGGCGGCGGCGCGACCTTTAGCGCCGTTATCCCGCGCGCAGGCGAGAACAACATCGAATTCAACGCGACGCTGGAGAACGCCAACGCCGGAAATCTGCTCGCGGCGCTCGGCGCGGGCGGGAGCAACTCGGGAGGGCTTCTCGGGCCCACGAACACGACCGGCGGCGGCGCAGACAGTCTCGCAGGACTGGGCCCCGCCTCCGGGAAGATCAGCGTCAAGGGCTTCCCCGGCGCGATGAACGGCAGTGCTGAACTGCACGTCGCGGCGGGGCGCTTGGGCCCGCAAGCCTACGACGAGATCGTGGCGCAGGCGACCTTCAGCGGCTCGAACGTCTCGCTCGACGCCTTCGACATACGGCTCGGAGACGGGCACATCACGGCGACCGGCGGGATCGAGATTGCATCGGGCGAGCACGGCCTCCCCGGCGTCAGCGTCAAAGATTTCCGCGTGCAGGGCACGAACGTGCAGCTCGGGCTTCTCACGTCGCTCGCCGGCGCTGGCCGCCTGCCCGCTCTCTCCGGCACTGCTGACTTCAACGCCACGCTCTCGGGCAATCCGCTCAACCCGACCACTCTGAAGGCGGAGGTCAACGCGCAGGGGCGCGACGTAACCGTCAACGGTCAGTCGGCGGGACAGCTTACGCTTACCGGCCACATGACGCCCGATCAGAAGTTCGTCGCCGAGTTGACGACCGGACTCCTCGGACAGCCGCAGGTCATCCGCGCCACCGTTGACCTCGCGGGCGATAACATGCCCGCGACAATCGAGACGACTTTGACGAGCGCAGACCTGACTCCGCTCTTCGCCGCGCTCCTGAACAACCCGAACGTTCACGTGACGGGACGCGCCACGGGTACGCTGCGCGCGAGTGGGAACCTGATGAGCGACGAGGGCGCTTTAACGACCGAGACAATCGCGGGCCGTGCCGAGTTCACGGAGTTGACCGTGCAGGTCGAGGACGTGCCGCTCGCGGCTGAGAACCCGCTCGTCGTCACCTTCAAGCCGAACGAAGTGACCTTCGACCGGACGCGTTTCACGGGGCCCGGAACGAACATCTCGCTCGCAGGCACGGCGGCGCTGGGTCCCGGAGGCCGCGAGAGCCTGTCGGTCAACGGCGACCTCAACATGCGCGTCCTCTCAAGCGCGCAGCGCAACCTCTTCCTGTCAGGGATAGCTCGTGTCGCCGTCAGCGTCGGCGGCAGCTTCGAGCGACCGCAGGTCACGGGCACTGCTTCGGTGGCGAACGCCTCGCTCGCGGTGCTGCTCTCGGACGAGCGCCTGACGGCGACCGAGATCAACGGGACGATACGCTTCAACTCGAACCAGGCGAACATCGAAAGCTTGACGGGGCGCTTGGGCGGCGGGCGCGTTACGGTGACGGGCGGCGCTCTGCTCTCGGGCTTTATGCCTTCGGAGTTCCGCGTCGTCGCGCGCGGCGAAAACGTAACCGTGCCCGCAACCGCGTTTGTGACTCTGCCGCCCTTCCTCGGCACTCTTCCGACGACCGCCGACGCCGACCTTGAGATTCGAGGCCATCTCGACGCCGTCAACGTCAAGGGCACGGTCAAGGTGCGCCGCACCGAGATCACACAGGACATCGACCTCGCCGACCTGATAGACCGGCGCAACGAAGCACCTATCACCTCGGGCGGCGGCGCGGGGCTTCCGGGCCCGGCGGCGACGCTCGACCTGACCATACAGGGACAGGACGCGCTCGTCATTCGCAACAACCTCGCGGACATGGTCGGCTCGCTCAACCTGCGCGTGCAGGGGCCCATCGACGCGCCCGTCAGCTCCGGGCGCATCACTGCGACGCGCGGCACGGTCGCCTTCCGCAACGACCGCTACGACATCCAGCGCGCCATCATCGACCTGCCGCCGCGCGCAGAGGCTCCGCCCGTCATCAACCTTCAGGCGCAGTCAGACATACGCGGCTATCGCGTGACGGTCACGATGACGGGGCCCCTCTCCGGGGGATTGACGACGACGGCCACGTCCGACCCGCCGCTGCCGCAGGCCGACGTGATCGCGCTGATTACGACGGGGAATCTTTCGGGCGGGCCTGAAGGCACTTCGACCCTCGCGCAGACGGGACTCGGCACGGCGACGAGTCTGTTGACGGACACGCTGATTAACGCGCCCGTGCAGCGCGCAACAGACAAGCTGTTCGGACTGAACCGCTTTGAGTTCGACCCGCTCATCACGGGGCGCGGCGGCCAAAGTCCGACCGCACGCCTGACCGTGGGCCGTCAGGTGAACCGCAATCTTGCGATCACCTATTCGACCAACGTGACGGGCGAGCCGAACCAGGTCATCGCCGTCGAGTATCGCGTCAGCGACCGCCTGTCGTTCATCGCGCAGTATCAGCAAGGCTCGACCGACACGCTGCGCACACGCAGCAACAACTTCAACTTCGAGCTGCGATTCAGAAAGAGGTATTGAAGAGGAGTAGACAAGAAGTAGACAGTAGTCAGTAGACAGTAGACAGTAGGCTCCGCTTCGGCGGACGTTGACGGTAACGCTGACAATCGGACGATTCATTAACGAAGGTTTTTCTACTGACTACTGACTGTTGACTACCAACTATCAACTATCAACTACCAGCTACCAACTACTGACTACTGACTACTGACTACTGACTACTGACTACTGATTACTGATCGTGACTATCCATCGGGTCTTTTTTCTATCTCTCGTGTTGCTGCTCGCGTCGGCGGACGCGCTGGCCGGTGGGCCGCGTCTTGCGCCAGACCTGAGCCGCTATGAGGGGCGCACCATCGAGAGCGTGGATTTCGTCGTGGAGGAGGCTTCGCTCGACGAGACGGCGCTCGCCGTGTTGCGCGCGAGCCTGCGCGTCGCACCGGGCCGCCCCTTCTCGGCGGTGCTTGTCCGCGAGTCACTCCAGGCGCTCTTCGACGCGGGCCGGGTCGCCGACGCACGTGTCGAGGCGCGCGACTCGGCGACGAACGGGCCCGACGGTCGCCCGCAGGTCGCGCTCCGTTTCGTCATTCGCCCGCAGGTGTCAATCGCGGGCGTCGAGTTCGCGATGGGCGCTGACGCCGGGGCCGAGATCACCGAAGACGAGCTGCGCTCGCGCGTCACGCTTCTTGAGCCGGGCAAGCGCCTGACCGAGCAGTCGCTACGCGAGAGCGCCGACGCCGTCCAGGTCTATCTGCGCGACCGGGGCTTCTATCGCGCCGAAGTCACATACGACCGCCGTCTCGACCCGACGCGCACGCGCGCTACGGTCGTCTTCAACGTCCAGCCGGGCCCGCCCACACAGCTCGAAGCTTTCCAGATAGACATCAAGGGGCTTGACCCTGCGGCCCTCGCCGCCGTCCGCCGCGAACTCAAGCTCCAGCCCGGCGCGCACTTCACACAGGCCGCGCTCGGCGAGGACGTGTCGCGCATACGCCGCGCTGCCATCGAGGGCGGACACCTCGCCCCTCGATTCGAGGAGCCGGACATTCGGCTCGACTCCGCCGCGAACCGCATCACGGTCACGCTGAAGGGAAGCGTGGGCCCGCGCGTAGACGTGCGCCTCGAAGGCTATGAGCTGAACGAGAAACGCAAGCGCGAGCTTCTGCCCATCGAGCGCGAAGGGACAATCGAATACTCTGCCATCGTCGAGGGCGCGCGACGCATACGCAATCGCTTGCAGGGCGAGGGCTACTTCTTCGCAGAGGTCACGCCCACCTGCGCCGTCACGCCCCCGCTCGCCCCGCCACCCGACGCGCTGGGAACGGGCACGGCTGACTTCGACCCGTGCGAGATGCTCAACCCCGACGAGCTTGCCAGCAGCAACGTCACTATCAGCTATGAGGTGGCGCGTGGCCGACGCTTCAAGCTGACAGATATACGCATCGAGGGGACTGATAAGCTCGCGTTGGCCGACGTGGACGCAGACCTCCGCAGCCAGACCGCGAACGCGCTCGGCATCATTCCGCTCCTCGGCTACGGTCGCGGCTACACAAGCGAAGAGGCGCTTGAGCACGACCGGCGGATAATCCAGGCGCGGATGACGGACTTGGGCTATCGCCACGCAGATGTCTCCGTCCGCCAGGGCGTCACTCTGGAGAGCGACAATCTCATCATCACCTTCGCCGTCAAGGAGAATGCGTTGACGCGCGTCGTCGGCGTCGAGACGCGCGGCAACCAGATTTACACCGCCTCGCAGTTGCGCGACGCGCGCTGCCCGGCTGACCCTCTGCCCGGCGAGGCGTGCCTCATCACGGGCGGCCCTTACGCGCGCACAGCCGCGCGCTCTGACGGCGAGCGCATGCGCGCATACTACGTGCGCAACGGCTATGTCGAGGCCGACGTGCAGCCTTCTATTGATGAGTTGCCGCCGGCCTCGAACGGCGACGAGCAGGTGCGTCTCGTCTATCAGATCACGGAGTCGGACAAGTTCTTCATCAATCACATCTTCGTCAACGGCGTCGTCCAGACGAAGAAGGAGGCCGTGCTCGAAGCAATCCCGCTGCATGAGGGCGAGGTGCTGCGCGGCGACGACCTCGCCGAGAGCGAGCGCGTCCTGCTGAACACGACCGAGGCTTTTCGACAGGTGCTCATCCGCACAGAGCCTGCGCCGGACGGGCCCGGCGGCTTCAAGCGTCGCGACGTTATCATCGATGTCGAGGAGCGCAAGCCCATCACGACCGAGTACATCGTCGGTTTCTCGACCGACACGGGAGCCTTAGGCGGCTTCGAGCTGCGCGACACGAATCTCTTCGGCCAGCTTCGACAGGGAGCCATCCGCACGCGTTTCAGCAAGCAGCAGCAGCTCGCGCGTTTTGAATACCTCGACCCGCGCTTCCGGCGCTACGGCGACAAGAGCTTCGCGCCGCTCACCTTCTCTTTGCAGTATCAGCGCGACACAAGCGTCACGCGCTTCTTCCGCTCGACCATCGACCGCGGCACCAACGGCATCGTCCAGCGCTTCGATGCGGACGGCAAACTCATCGACGAATTCGGGCAGAGCGTCAAGGGCCCATCAATCAATCGCTTCACCGTCAACCTTGAGACGCAGCGCGACCTACAACTCGAACTCTCGCCTTCGGGCGCACAGCGCAAGCGCACGACAGTATTTCTGCGTTACAACTATGAGGACGTGCGTCTCTTCAACATCGGGAGCCTTCTGCTCGCGCCCGTGCTGCGGCCAGACCACGCCGTGCGGCTCTCGCGCTTCGGGGCTTCTTTCGCGCGCGACACACGCGACCGTCAGTTCGACCCGACGCGCGGCAACTTCCTCACCGCCGACTACGCGCTCGCCTTAAAGCCGCTCGGCGGCAACCTCTCTTTCAGCAAACTGAACCTGAGCTATCGACGCTATCAGACCGTGAGCCGCTTGCGCGACACGGTGCTGGCGGCGAGCGTGCAGCTCGGGATGGCGAGCATCTTCAACACGACCGACCGCAACGACAACGGCGTGATTGACGTGGCCGACCGGCGTCTGCCCATCAGCGAGCGCTTCTTCTCGGGCGGCGCGACCAGCCTCCGTGGTTTCAGCTTTGAAGAGGCGGGCCCGCGCATCGTCGCTCCCTTCTGCACGTTCGGCCCGCAGCCCTCGCCCGTGCCGAATCCGAACCCGCCGCCCACTTTTCTCCCCGCGTGCGGAACGTTCCGCAACCAGAAGGGCGAGCCTGTCACGATCAATCCCTTCACGGTGCCCATCGGCGGCAACGCCATGGCGGTCGTCAACCTTGAGGCGCGGCTCGGCGTCACGCGCAACATGCAGGCCGTGCCCTTCTACGACGGCGGCAACGTCTTCGACACCGTGCGCGACCTCTTCCATCCGGGAAGCTGCGAGGCCGGGCGCGACCCGAACTTCTGTCAGAAATGGACGCACACCGTGGGCCTCGGCCTCAGGCTCAAGACCCCCTTCGGCTCGCTCGGCGCGGACTGGGCCTACCTGCTCAACCCGCCCGAGTTCGTCGTCCCACAGTTCGGCGGAGGCACGGCCATCCACCGGCTCAAGAACAGTCAGATTCACTTCCGCTTCGGACAGACGTTCTAAGGTTTGAGGTCTTGCACATGAGACGAGCCGTACTCTCAATTTTATTCGCTGCTCTCTGGTCGTGTGCCTTCGCAAGTGCGCAGACTCCCGCGCAGGGCGGCGGCGAGGTCGTAGACCGCATGGTCGCGGTGGTCAACGGCGAGCAGTTGATAACCTATTCAGATTTGCTCTGGCAGCTCGCGCTCCAGCCCGGCGCGCAGCTCGACAGTCCGCGACGCGAGGACTTGCGGCGCGTGCTCGACCTGCTCGTCGATCAGCGGCTCGTCGTTCAGGAGGCGGAGAAGCTGCCGCACGTCCACGCCACAGACAAGGAGATCGACGATGCGCTCACGGAACTCATCAAGCGCTTCCCGTCGCTCGAAGAGTTTCATCGTCGCCTCGACCGCGTCGGCCTCACCGCAGACCAACTGCGCGAGATCATCCACGACCGCCTCGACATGGAGAAGTATCTCGACTTTCGCTTCCGCTCCTTCACCGTCGTCACGCCGCAGGAGGTCGAGACGTACTATCGTGACGTGTACGTTCCGCGCCGCCGCAGGCAGTCGCAGGGCGGTCAGATTATCCCGGAACTCAAAGCCGTCTACAACGACATACAGGCCGAGCTGATCGAGTCCAAGATCGAGTCCGACACCGACAACTTTCTCGAAGAGACAAGAGGCGCGGCGCAGATCGTCATCCTCGACGAGACGCTCGGCGACAGCGTCCAGAAGCCCTCGACTAGAGACTAGAGGCTAGAGGCTAGAGGCTAGAGGCTAGTTGCAAATGCTTGTGCCAGCCTCTAGCCTCTAACCCCTAGCATCTGTTTTTATGTGGCGCAAGGCAGACAGGAAGAGTAAGCGCCCGCGACTGGGCCTCGCGCTCTCGGGCGGCGCGGCGCGCGGGATAGCTCACATCGGCGTGCTCAAGGTCTTCGCCGAGCACGGCATCCAGGTTGACTGCGTGGCGGGCACTTCGGCTGGTGCGCTCGTCGGCGGGGCGCTTGCTTCGGGGATGCCGCTCGAAGAGATTGAGAAGATAGGCCGCTCTCTGCGCTGGCGCGACTTGGGCCGCGTGACGCTCTCGCGGCTCGGCGTCCAATCAAGCGCGCTCATGGAGGACTACATTCGCGCGCGCTTTCCCAGGACGCGTTTCGAGGAACTGCCTATTCCATTCGCAGCCGTCGCCACAGACCTCCACACGGGCGCGGCTGTCGTCATGCGCGACGAGGGCGACGTGGCCTTCGCCATTCGCGCGAGCTGTGCCGTGCCCGGCTGGTATGTCCCCGTCACGGACGCCGAAGGGAGGCAGCTTGTCGATGGCGGACTCGTCGCAAACCTCCCCACGTCGGTCGCGCGCGCGCTCGGCGCTGAAGTGATCGTGGCCGTGGACGTGAACAGCGAAGGCGCGAAGTTTCTAGGCTCGCCCGCTTCCATCATCGGCGTGCTGCTCCAATCGATGGTCGTCGTGCAGCGCGTGGCCGTCGAGCACCAGCGACAGATCGCCGACGTGGTCATCAGCCCCTCGGTCGGACACCTGCGCTGGGACGAGATGACGCGCGCCGAAGAGTTCATCACGGCGGGCATCGAGGCCGCGCGCGCCGCCCTGCCCGCCATCAAGGAACTGCTCGAACCCCAACCCGCCGAACACACAGGCTGGCTGCACCTGCGCCGCAACCGCGACCGTCAAGCCGCCAAAGACTAAGGCAGAGGTCTCACGTGGACTCTCCCCACGCCTCCTTAGCGACATCTCGGAAACGAGAAATCCGTCACGATTAGTCGTTTACTTCCCGCATACGGAAGGGAGTTTGAATCGACCCGATTTCGTTGGGCGCGCGTCTTGGGCCCACGACGAGGGGCTTTGTGTGCCCGCGGGCGAGAGAAGTAAATGGCAACAGAGCTTCAAGCGGCAACCATGCAGGGTCGGCTCGCGCGCCCCAAACGCGCGACGCCGTATCGACACACGCGCACGCGTCGCGCTCGCTTCTGTATACGCTTGCTGCGCGTCTTCGCCGCTGCATTGATCGTCTCGGTCGTCGCCGTCACCGCGACCTTCGCATACCTCTACACACACTACTCGAAGATCGTTGACGAGCGTCTGGCCTCGGGCTACCTGATGAGTCGCGCCGGAATCTACGCCGCGCGTCGTTCTTTGCGCGCGGGGCAGAGGCTCACGGTTGAGGGGCTTGCGGAAATTCTGCGCCGTGCCGGATACGTCGAGGGCGAGGCGAGCCGCGTGTGGAACGGACACTTCCGTGTCGAAGAGGGCGCAATCGAAATCCGCCCGTCCGGCACGTGGGACGCGGGCGCGGCGCAAGGCGTCGGTGTCGTGCGCGTCGAGTTTGACCGGCGCGGGCAAATCTCTCGACTTCAGGGCGACGGCGCTGCGCTCGACTCCTACACGCTCGCGCCCGAGCCGCTCACGGTCGAAGCGGGCGAGAAGACCGGAGACCGCGGGGCGCTCTCTTACAGTGACATTCCGGAAGTGCTCCGTCGCGCCGTCCTCTCGATTGAAGACCGGCGCTTCTTCGAGCACGGGCCGCTCGACATGTGGGGCGTCGCACGCGCGGCCTTCAGTTGGAGCGACGACGAGCAGGACTTAAAGCAGGGCGGCTCGACCATCACGCAGCAGCTTGTCAAGAACACATATCTCAGCCCTGAGCGCACGCTCCGACGCAAGTTCCGCGAGGCCGTGCTCGCCTCGGTCATCGAGCGAAGGATGTCTAAAGAGGATATCCTCGCGCTCTACTGCAACGAGATTTATCTGGGGCAGCGCGGCTCGATAGCGGTGCGCGGCGTGCGACAGGCGGCGCGCGTCTTCTTCGGCAAGGAGTTGAAAGACCTCTCGCTCGCCGAAGCCGCGACCATCGCCGGGATGATTCAGAGTCCCGGACGCTATGCGCCCGACCGCCACGCCGACAACGCACGCGCGCGCCGCAACACCGTTCTGGCCGCGATGCTCCGCGACGGAGCGATCAGCGTGGAAGAGGCGCGCGCCGCATGCGACGAAGCCGTCGTGGTCGCGCCGCTCGAACGTGTGGACGCAAACGCGCCCTACTTCATCGACTATGTGAACCGCACGGTCGAGTCGCGCCTCACGGACTCGACGACGACGACGGACTTAGCGACGACGACCAACACGGCAACGGAGGGCGCGCAGTCCTTACGCGTCTACACGACGATTGATCTCGACTTGCAGCGTGTCGCCGAAGAAGCGGTCAGCCGTCAAGTCGAACGGCTCGAAAAAGTTTTCAAGGGGAAGCGTAGGCCGCAGGCGGCGCTCGTCGCGCTCGACCCACGGACGGGGCACGTGCTGGCGATGGTCGGCGGCACAAGCTACGCCGCCTCGCAGTTGAACCGCGCGACGGACGCGCGCCGACAGCCCGGCTCCGTCTTCAAGCCCGTCGTCTACGCGGCGGCGTTGGAGCAAGGCATCTCGCCGCTCACGCTCTCGGCGGACGCGCCGCGCGAGTTCATCTATGATGGGCGCGCGAAGTACAGGCCATCGAATTACGGCGGCGGTTTTTCGATGCGAGATGTGACGTTGCGGACGGGGCTTGTGCGCTCGCTCAACGTCGTCACCGTGGACGTGGCGTTGCGGGCGGGACTGACGAACGTCGCCTCGCTCGCGGAGCGCCTTGGGCTTCCCAAACCGCAAGCCTATCCTTCGCTCGCGCTCGGCACGACCGAGGCCACGCCGCTCGAAGTCGCGACCGCTTACACGGCCTTCGCGGGCGGCGGGCGTCTCGTGTGCCCCAATCCGCTCGTGCGCGTCGAGGGAGCAGAGGGGGCTGTGGCGCTCGACGAACAGACGGTCACGACGGGTCAGGTCTTAAAGCCCGCGACCGCATACATGCTGACCGACATGCTCTCGGCTGTTGTAGACCACGGCACGGCACGCGCGGCGCGCGGCGCGGTAAAGAACACGGCGGTCGCGGGCAAGACCGGCACTTCGCGCGACGGTTGGTTTGCGGGCTACACGCCGAACCTCGTCTGCGTCGTATGGGTCGGGTTCGACGACGGCCAAGAGTTAAACCTGACGGGAGCCGAGTCGGCGCTTCCCGTCTGGACGGAGTTCGTCCGACGCGCCGTGGAGCTTCGACCCGAACTCGGCGGTGAGAGCTTCGAGCGCCCCGCTTCAATCACCACGGTCGAGATCGACACGGACACGGGACAACTCGCCTCGCCCTCCTGTCCACAGCGTGAACGTGTGGCACTCGCGCCCGGCTTCGTGCCCGAACACGAATGCTCGCTGCACGGCGACCCCTGGGGCTTGCAAGCCTTAGCCGCCGCATCTCCATCCGAAGGGGTGATGCTGACGGCCCGGACAGCAGGCGCGACAGCAACGGAAGATGCGACGGCAGCAACAGCCGTTGATTCACACGCGAGAGCGCCGCGCGCGGTCTACACTTCACGCGTTACGACGAACTCATCTTCGCCCGGAACGTTTGAAGGTGACTCGCCACCGGTCGGGGAAGAGAGACGTGCGACACGCGTTGAGATTGGCGGCGACGGACGACGAAGGCTGACGAATGAACTGCGCGTCGTGTCGAAGGGAGCGGACGGCTGGCAGGATTGAGCGGGCGCGATTAATCAACCCCTCCAGCGAAAGAACACGGCTAATACCATTAGTAAAAGGAACCAGTGAATGCCGCCGGTGTCGAGTAGAGAGAGAACCAGCAGCCACCGCCAGCCAACACTTCCCGCCGACCGAAGCCAAATGGCTCCGAGCCAGAGAAGCAAAGACCCAACAATCGGAACAGGGGATGAGTATGTGAAAGGCTTATCCTTTGAAATCAGGCGATGCAGCGGATAGCTGACGTATGACGAGTAGAAATTGACCAGCGTAATCAGCGCTCCGAACCCGCAGATAATGAAGCCTACGACTTTCATATTCCATCAGACACAATCGAATTAAACTTCAATCCGTTGCTCGAAGATGACCTGCGCGATGGCGTGCTCGGAGGTGTGCGAGAGCGAGAGGTGTGCGTGAGTCGCGCCCATCGCCGCGAAGAGTTCGCGTGCGTGGCCGGAGAGTCGAAGCAGCGGCGCGCCCGCGTCGGTCGAGATGACTTCGGAGTCGTGCCATGAGAGGCCGTCGCGCCAGCCGGTCTGGAGCGCCTTGAAGACAGCCTCTTTGGCGGCGAAGCGCGCGGCGTAGTGCTGCGCCGCCGACGCGCCGCGCGAGTCGCAGTAGGCGCGCTCTGAGTCTGTAAAGACGCGCTCACGGAAGCGCGGCGTGCGCGTGAGCACTTCACGCACGCGGCGGATTTCGATAATGTCTATGCCGATGGAGACAATCACGACTGAAACAGAACTCGAACGCGCGGGCTTCCTTTGGCGCGAAGGTAAAGAAGGAGTGCGCGCGATTGTGTGTGCGCCGCTCGAAGCAGACGGATTCCCGAACGCCTTCTCGACGCGCGGGGGCGGCGTCAGCCCTTTCCCCTCAGACGCTTTGAACCTCGCGGGCTTCGACCAGGACTCGGCGGAGAACATCAACGAGAACCGCCGCCGCTTCATCTCTCTGCTCGAAGGCCCTTGGACGCTCGCCGCCTGCTGGCAGGTTCACGGCGCTACGGTGCGCGTCGTGCGCGGACGCGAAGACACGCAGTCGGAGCGCGAGCACTGCGACGCGCTGGCGACCGACGCGACCGGCGTGCTGCTCGGAGTCAAGACCGCCGACTGCGTGCCGGTTCTTCTGGGCGACTCTCGAACAGGCGCTTGCGCGGCAGTCCACGCGGGATGGCGCGGGACGCTGGCCGGGATAGTAAAGCACGCGCTCGGGCGTATGCGCGAGGAGTTCGGGACTGACCCCGCCGACTTGCGAGCCGCTATCGGCCCCGCCGCGCTCGCCTGTTGCTACGAAGTCGGCGCGGAAGTCATCGAAGCCTTCCGCGCGAAGTCTTCAAACTCCGACTCTCTCTTCAAGCCGACGCGCGACGGACACGCGCTCGTCGATCTGCACGAGGCGAACCGCCGACAACTCGTCGAGTCGGGCGTCGCCGTGGAACGCATCCACGCGCTCCCGCTCTGTACGATGTGCCGCCCCGGACTCTTCTTCTCCTACCGCCGCGACAAAAAAATATATGGCCGGACGGGAAGACTTCTGTCGGTCATTGGCCGTCGCGCGAACCCGATTGATTCCACGTAGAGACTCATGGAAATCACATTCACCACAGAGGCACAGAGAACACAGAGGAGGCACTGAGGGATTCAGGATTTCAAATTTCAAATTTGAAATTTCAAATCGCAACTCTCTGCACCCCCTCCCCGTCCACAGCGCCTGCGGCGGTGAATTGCACATGCTCATTATTCAACGCTGGCAAAGAGGTCAGCCCCTTCTACGGCGACCGCCGCCTCCACCGAAGTATTGCCCGTTGATGTGGTTGATGGGTATGTCGTGCCCGACGATGGCGATGGGAAGCACAAGCTCACGCGTCGCGGGCGGGAAGCAGACCTCGTCATTGCAGCTCTGGAAGCGGACGCTCACGCGTATGCGCGCGACGCCCTGCTCGTAGTTCGACGGCACGCTCACGTTGAAGCGAAAGAGCGCGCGCCCCTCGTAGACGGCGAGGCGATCCTCGGTCGAGCCGCCGAAGCGGAAGCTGCGCACAGTGCCGCGCGGGTATGCGACGGGCGTCACCCTCAAGCCCTTCGGCGCATCAACCTTCAAGACGGTCGCGACGGCGTACTTGCCGAGCGGGCGGTTCGAGTTGACGTGCAAGCCGCCGGGAATCTCCATCACGATGGCCGCCTGAAAGCTGCTCCCCTGCTGCGCGGGATCGACCGAGAAGAAGCCGTTGACGTTGACGTTGTTGCTCTGCGGCCCTATCAGCGTGGCGACGGCAGGCATAGCTTTGAGTGACGCGACCGAAGAGGCTTCGAGTGTCGCGGGCGATGCGTGCGACTCGACGCCGCGTGCGGCGCTGCTGGCCGAGGGCCTGCCCGCTAAGAGCAGGGCGGCAGAGGCAAGAAATGCTATCGCGAGCCGGGCGTAAACGTTTCGTTTCATGCGTGATGTGTCTCGTCTGATTTTGTTGAGATGAACTTCAAGTTTTGTCGAGGTGAACTTCAGGACAACTGATTTTGTCGATGCGAACTTTGATTTTGTCGATGCGAACTTCAGGACAGTTGAACGAGCGCCGTCGGCATAGCGTTGTCCACGCGGCGCGCGGCAAGCTGGCCGCAGGCGGCGTAGATGTCGAGGCCCCTCGGGCGGCGTACGAAGGCCCAGACGCCCTTCGATTCGAGTATGGCCTTGAAGGATTCGACGCGCTCCGGAGACGAAGGGCGATAGGGCAACTCGTCCGCGGGGTTGTGCGGGATGAGGTTGACCTTCGCGCGCAGTTGATGGCGGTTGAGGAGATTCGCCAGTTGGCGCGCGTGCGAGTCGGAGTCGTTGACGCCGTCGAGCAGGACGTACTCGAAGGTAAAGCGCTCGCCGGGCTTCAGAGACTCTTCAAACTCCTTGCACGCGGCGAGCAGCTCCGCAAGCGGCCAGCGTTTGTTGATGGGCATCAGTTTGTCGCGCAGCTCGTCGTTGGGCGCGGCGAGCGAGACGGCGAGGTGCGGGCGTTCGGGCGTGTGCGCCAGCTCTCTGATCTTCGGCACAATCCCCGCGGTCGAGACCGTGACGCGGTTCGGTACAATGTGAAGCCCCTCTTCATCAGCCATGATGCGCAACGCCTTCATCAGCGGGTCGAAGGCGAGGAAAGGCTCGCCCGCGCCCATCGCGACGAGGTTCGTGCCGCGCGGAGTGCGTGCGCCCACACCGTAAGCGTCGTTCAAGGCGATGATGATCTGCTCGACGATCTCGCCCGCGTCGAGCGTGCGCAGAAGGCCCAACTTCGCCGTCAGGCAGAAGTCGCACTGAAGCGGGCAGCCCGATTGCGAAGAGAAGCAGATGGTGTCGCGCCGCTCTTCGGGGATGAAGACGGTCTCGACGGGCAGTCCGTCATGCGTCTTCAAAAGATAGCGGCGCGTGCCGTCCTCTGCCACATAGCGCGTCTCGACCTTGAGCGTCGAAGCCGTCGCGCTTGTCGCGAGTCGCTCGCGGAGACTCTGAGGTAGATCGGTCATCTCGTCGAACGAGCGCAGGCGTCGTCGTTGCAGCGCCTTGAAGATTTGGCGTCCGCGATAGGCGCGCTCGCCCAACGCTTCGGCGAAGCGCTCAAGCTCTTCGCGTGACAGTCCGGTCAGATGGGTCGTCTCCCTCATTGGTATCTCGATTCTACACCGCGGCGCGCGCGCCGACGAGTCTGCGCGCGTCGTGCAGGTTTCGCGGAAATCGGCTATAACACAGCCGTCGGGCGAGAGAGAGTCTGCGGCAGTGGTTCACGCCCGCGAGGGGCAGTCGTCCCGAGCTTATATCCCAGAGCGTTCGTAGGAGATTGATGAGATGCAGAGCTTCGAGTATCAGGTCTGCGCGGTGCAGTACGGGCGCGTGACTTTCGTCAACGGCGTGTGGCGGGGTCGTGTGCCGATGAGCGAAGACACAAGCGCATCGCTTGAGTCGTGCCCGAACACCTGGGAGTATTTGCAGGAGGCGGGGCGCGACAACTGGGAGCTGGTCGCGGTCATCACACATCCCAATGAGAGGCCGGACGCCGTGCAGGACATGATGTACCTGAAGCGTCCTTTGTGGTGAAGACCCCGAGCACGCTGAAAGGTTAGAAGATGAGAAAGACGGTCGCACTGCTTTGCTGCTTAGTCTGCGCCCTGCTCGTCGCCAACGCCGCAGGATGCTCCGCGTCGCACGGAGTCTCGCCGCAGGCAGCGCGGACGGGCGGGGCGCAGGCCGCCACACCGCAGGATGTGCGTCAGCAGAGCGGCACGCATGCGCGCCCTTCGAGCGGGTCGCCCTTTCTCGATAGACTTGTCGAGGCAGCCGTCGAGCGGACGAGTCACGAGGTGCGCTACGACCCGACGTACTTCGTGATCGACTATCCGGGCGGTGACGTGCCCGCGGAGGTCGGCGTCTGCACGGACGAAGTCATACGTTCGTATCGCGCCGTCGGCGTTGACTTGCAGAAGCTGGTACACGAAGACATGGCCGCGCACTTCGACGCGTACCCGCACAAATGGGGCCTCAAGAAGACGGACGCGAACATAGACCACCGGCGCGTGCCCAACCTGATGACTTTCTTCGTGCGCGAGGGCGCGGGGCTTCCCGTCACGCGTGACGCGCAGGACTACAAACCGGGCGACGTGGTGACGTGGGACTTGGGCGGCGGGATGACGCACATCGGCATCGTCGTCAACGTGCCGTCGGAGGCGGACGAGAAACGCTTGCAGATCGTCCACAACATCGGCGCGGGGCCCAAGATGGAGGACGTTTTGTTCGCGTGGACGATGACGGGGCACTACCGCTACTTGGGCCCTCCGAAGGCCGAAGAAGGCAAAAGGCAAAGTGCAACAGGCAAAAATTAAAAATAAAGTTGCGCGTAAAGTGTGAGGCGCTTCACCGCAGAGGCGCTGAGGACGCCGAGACTCGCAGAGA
>JAVRON010000073.1:0-57699 GCA_032162705.1 Acidobacteriota bacterium | reverse complement strand
TGAAAGATGTTTTTAACGCCCACGCGGGCAGGACGGAGGTTAGGGTTAGGGGAGGATGTTTCACGTTGAGAGGGAGGGAAGAGATAAAGGCCAGTGTGAAGGGTCAAATCGGGGAAGAGGTGACTATGGCTTCCACTACGGGGAGATAACTGGAATCTTCACCGTCAAGCCGATACATCATAGGAAAATCCGATTTTTTGATGGAAGAAGTATCACAGACGCTTGCCAGACTCGATAAAGCATTGTTAGCGTCGATAGACCAACCTCAATCCGGATCACTTGTGTCTACCCGTTGTCGCAGGCGCTTTGCCTTCGCCAAGGCGGGCGTTTCGGCTAAAACATGATCCAGGGCGATGATGACCTCGTCGTCCTCCGGTGGACTGACCCTGGTCAGTGCCTTTAAGAAATGCGACATTGGGCGTGCGCCCTCAACCACGTAGAGAGCAATCCTCTCGGCCTCGACCAGATCGTATCCGCGGCGCATGAGGGTTTCAGCGAGCCTGAGTCTGATTGTCTCGAAAACATCAAATTCAAGGCTCGGGTCGGTCGGCGTTTGCATAGTTTCGGGATGCCCCTCCTCGTTCAACTCTAACGCCTCCCCTTTGCCTTTTCCGGCGCATCCGTATCAGTCGAGGCCTCACTCTGTCGCTTCTGCCCTCTCAGCATCTCCTCCACCTTTTGCGGGAGTTCGATGATGAGGTCTGTGGTCGAGCACTCAGAGTTCGGCTTGAGCAGCCTGGGCTTCTGCCGTGGGAAAACAGGAGAGCCGGCTCTCCTCGGCCCGGCTATCTTGTTCGCGCTCACTTCTTGCCGCCTTTCTTCGTTGCGCGCTTAGACTGATTGGACGAGGGGCGCGGGCCAGGCTTCTGTGGTTCATAATTCAGAACCTCGCTCCTGGAAACAAACGTGACACCGAACCGCTCATAAGTGCCGAGCCTGCCCTGCGTAACGAGATAAGTGATTGCAGAGCGCGTCACCCCCCTCAGTCTTGCCGCCTCCGCCTGTGTGATTAAGTCCTCGACTGTTTCCGTCGCCATATACGCATCCTAAAAAAATCACTTCGGACTTTATACTTCTCACCAAACTGTTCGGGGAAGTTGTATAATTAACTTAACACAGACAAGGGAACGCGCGCAAGAAAACAAGAACTATCCTAGGGGGCAAGCATTCGTGAAGCTTTGCCACTTGAAGGTCAATCGTGCTTCATGAAGATGAGGTGTCGGGCCACTTCGAGAGAAGGCGAGTGCGGGTTATTACTGATAATCTCTTCCAGCAATGGAGCACAAAGTAAGAGCGGACATCTCTTGTGAAAACGACAGATCAGAAAATATGTGTTGACAAGTAACCGCCTCCTTCGTTATAAGCCGGGTATCCGTAAACCGTTTACGTAAACGTTTTTCTCGCAACTTTTTTTACAGGTTAATACATCACGCGTAGCTTTCTTCGGAATGGCGTAGTGAAAACCTTAACCCCCGGCGTGAGCTAAGGTTTTGCAGCGGGTCAGAGTTCTTGGTCTCGCCTTGAGCCGACGGACGCGTGCGGCAGGTCGTCCGGACATCTCCACGGGGCAGGCCGCCAGCGCGCACTCTCCCGTGGACTCTTGTGCGCAAATTCTTTCCGGAGCTGAATGCTTCGGCTTTAGGTTAAGGGGAAGGGGAGTTTATGAAATCGCGTAGACTTTTTGCAGCGGTGGTGCTGGCTTTGTTGGTGGCATTGGCTGCCGCGCCCGTGCTCGCGCAGAGTGACAAAGGCTCAATCACGGGTACGGTTACAGACCCGACCGGGGCCGTCGTACCGAACGCCAAGATCACCGCCACCAGTCTCGACACGGGCGAAACGCGCGAGGCGACGACCGGCGATCAGGGCAGTTACACGCTGCCGGAGTTAAAGGCAGGACGCTGGCGAGTCAGCGCCGAGGCCGCCGGTTTCAAGACGACAACGGTGGATGATTACAAGGTCGCCGTGCAGGTGACGCACAGCATCGACTTCAAGCTCGAAGTCGGAGCCGTCACCGATGTCGTCACCGTCACGACCGATGCCGCGCCCGTACTTCAGTCCGACACAGCCGTGCGACAGACCAACGTGACCGAGCGGCAGGTCAAGGAGTTGCCGCTGCTTGTCTCCGCCGAATCCGCCGGGCGCTCGCCGCTGGCATTCATCTTCCTCGACAGCAACGTCACCGCCGGGTCGGGGACGGGAACCAACGCCTCGAACTTCCGCGTCAGCGGCGGTCAGAGTTTGGGTACGGAAATCCTGATTGACGGCGCGGCCACGAGGCGAACGCAGAAGGGCACGTTCTTCACGGAGGTCGCTCCGGGCCCGAACGCCTATCAGGAGTTCACGCTCTCGACCAGCAACTACTCGGCGGAGTTCGGCAACTCTTCCGGCGGCATCGTCAATTTCACGATCAAGTCCGGCGGCAACGGGCTTCACGGCGAGGTCTACGATCTCTTCCACAACGACGCGCTGAACGCCAACAGCTTCTTGAACAACTCGCAGGGGCTTCCGAAGAATCGCGACCACCAGCACGACTTCGGAGGCAACATCGGCGGGCCCATCTACCTGCCGCACTTCGGCGAGGGCGGCCCAACCTACTGGAGCGGCAAGAACCGCGCCTTCTTCTTCTTCAACTTCGAGGGCTATCGCTTCGCGCAGGGCGAGAACGTGTTGGTCTCTGTGCCGACGGCGCGGATGAAGCAGGGCGATTTCGGGGAGCTTCTGACCGACCCGGACGTACTCCGTTTGAACGGCGGCCCGATTAGAATCTTCGACCCGACGATGCCGGTCGGTTCCCGCAACGCGATCCCGAACAACGACCTGCGCGGCTACATCAGCCCCGTCACGGGTCAGTCGATCATCGACCCCGTGGGTCGGAACATCGCGCAGTTCTTCCCTTCGGCGAACCGCCCCGGCGTCTTCCGCAACTACCTCGCGCAGTCGCCGATTCCGAACAGGATGAACAGCCCGGTCTTCAAGCTCGACTTCGTGCTCTCGGATAAGCAGCGCCTATCCTTCAGCCACGCCTACCGCAACAACACGCGCATCGCGGGGGGCGCTCCGCGCTTCCCTGAACCCTTCGTCGCCGACGGCGTCTGGCAGCAGTTCTTCAAGTCGAACTTCTTCCGCGTCCAGCACGACTACACGTTCGGCCCGACGCTCCTCAACCACTTCAACGCGGGCTATAATCGCTACGACGTGGCGAACCACAACTTCACAGAGCCTTTCAACGAGTTGTCGCTCGGCTTCCCTGCGGGCAGCGTCCAGAACAAGGCTTTCCCGAAAGTCGCCTTCCCCGGCTACGGCGACCCGGCAGACCCTTTCAACCCGAACGTGCGCGCATATCAGGGCATCGGTTCGACCTTCTTCAGCGATCAGTTGCGCGACAACGGGATGGAGTTCACGGACTATCTGACGTGGGTGGGCGGCAGGCACACGATGAAGTTCGGCGGCGACTATCGCTCCAGCCAGTTCAACGTACACCAGTTGCTCGACCCGGGCGGCGAGATCAACTTCCGCGCCAACCAAACCTCCAACGGCTGCTGCGAGCGCTCGAACGAGGGCTTCCCGATTGCGAGCCTTTTGACGGGCGCGACCGAGTTCTCCTTCAACAGCCAGCAGGCGCTCGACCCCGGCTGGCGACAGATGTCGCAGTCTTACTTCTTCCAGGACGACATCAAGCTGACGCAACGTCTGACGATTAACGCGGGCGTGCGTTACGACCTGCCGGGCCTACGCTTCGAGTCACGCGACCGCTTCCGTGGCTTCGACCCGAATGTGGCGAACCCGGAGGCGGGCGGACATCTCGGGGCCATCGTCGGCGCGGCTGGACAAGGCGGTCTGAAGGCCAGCGAGCGGACACTTGCGCGGCCCGACCGCTCGAATATCGGCCCGCGCATCGGCTTCGCATACGGGCTTAACGACCGGACGGTCGTGCGCGGCGGCATCGGTCTCTACTACGCTCCGATTCTCTACGGCTTCGGCGGCAACAACACTCTGACCGAAGGCACTATCGGCTACAACTCGCCGCGCCCCGCTAACATCAACGGTGGTGCGGACGCCAACCCAGACCTCTTCCTGCGCAACTATCGACAGATGCCGGGCATCAATCCCAACAGCCAGTTCATCGGCGCAGACATCGACTACTTCGATCAGAATTTCAGGACGGGACGCACGCTCCAGTACGGCCTCGACGTACAGCGCGAGCTGCCCTACCACTTCGTCGTACAGGTCAGCTACACGGGCCACCGCGCCGACCGTCTGCGCTCTGACTTCGGGCGCATCAACGCCGTGCCCTTTAACGCCTTGAAGCTCGGCTCCGAGTTGCTGAACAAGCCGCTCGGCGCAGTCAACGCACAGGAGCGCGCCTACGCGCAGAGCGTCGGCATCTCCTTGGCGGCCAGTCCCAACGCGGTCTACACGGGCTTTAACGGCTCGGTCGGCCAATCTTTGAAGCCCTTCCCGCAGTACGGCTACATCAGAAATCAACTTGAGAGCCAGGGTCATAGCTGGTACAACGCGGGAACCGTCAAGCTCGACCGTCGCTTCTCGCGCGGCATCCAGTTCGGCCTCTCGTACACTTTCTCGAAGCTCATCACGGATGCTTCGGAAGACCTCTTCGGCGGCTCGCCCATCGGGAGCGTCTTGCAGAATCCGTACGACCGCAATCAGCTTCGCTCCGTTTCGCCGACGAGCATTCCGCATGTCTTCGTCGCGAATTATCTGCTCGAACTCCCGTTCGGCAAGGGCAAGCGCTTCTTCAACGACAGCCGCGCCGCGGACTTCTTCCTCGGCGGCTGGCAGTTCGCGGGCATTCAGCGCTATCAGTCGGGTCTGCCACTCGTCATCCGTCGCACGGGACAGGACGCCTTCAGTTGCAGCGGCGCGACGGGCTTCTGCACGGACGTGCGCCCGAATCTGACGGGGCAGCCCATTCTTACAGGCAACCAGACGCTCTCGAACGGGCGCGCGCAAATCTTCAACCCGGCCGCCTTCGCCGCGCCGCCGAGCTTTAACCAGAACGCGCCGCCGGAGTTCTTAGGCAGCGTCATCAATCCCGCGTACATCTCTTACTACTCCAACCCGAACGTGTTCTTCGGCAATGCGCCGCCGGTGCTGGACTACGCACGCGACATTCCCTTCCTGAGCGAGAACATCTCTCTCCTCAAGAAGACGCGTCTGACCGAGACGCTGACTTTGGAGCTTGGTGCGGAGGCTTTCAACATCTTCAATCGACACCGGTTGAACCAGCCCGGCAGCGACCTGCAAGACCCGGTGGGCTTCAGCTTCTCGGGCATCGACGCAGGCTTCGGCCCGCGCGTCGTACAGATACGCGTGAGGATTCTCTACTAATCAACCTTGAGTAACGGGCGTGTCGGCGCGGGAGTAGTTTAAGATAACAACTCTCCCCGCGCCGCTCGTCTTTTAGATAAGCTATATTACTGTTCAGTTGAGTGGATATGCTGGGACGATTAACCACAGAGACACAGCGAACTCAGAGAATGCACAGAGAGTTAAATATTCTCTGTGCCCCCTCCGTGTCCTCTGTGTCGCTGTGGTGAACTCTACTCACTTTATACTCAAGTGCAAAGCGATATATGAATGCGCCGGGCTTAATCATGGCACGTTCAAACAACCTCTCATTCGGCGCTTCCGTCTACGGCGCATGCCTTGCACTCGTGTTCGCATGCGTCCTTGAGACCAGCGCGCACACCTCATTCTACGTCTTCGCACAGAGTCGCGCTCCGCAAGCGAAGGCCAACGCCCCGCAAGCGAAGGCCGGCGCTCAAACAGCCGACACACAGGCCGCCGAAGCACAGATAGCCGAAGGCGCATCGGCGCTCGAACGCAACGACGTGCAGGCGGCGCGCGTCTCTTTTCAACGCGCGCTCGAACTCGACCGCGACAACGTGGCGGCGCACACATATCTCGGAGTGCTCGCAGACCGCGAAGGCGACTTGAAAGAGGCCGAGCACCATTTCGCCGCCGCCGCCATCGCCGCGCCCTTGTCGCCGCAGGCGCGCAACAATCACGGTGCGATCCTGCTCCGCCTCGGGCGTCTGCAACAGGCCGCGGCACAGTTTGAAGTATCGCTTCGCCTCGACCAGAATCAGCCCAGCCCGCTCGTCAACCTCGCGCGGATACGGTTCGAGAGCGGCACGCCGGAAGGCTTGACGAAGGCGCGCGAACTCTTCGAGCGTGCCTACGCAATCGCGCCCGACGCAGACATCGCACGCTCGCTGGTCATCACGGCGCTGCGTCTCGGCGACCGTGCTGCTGCCGCACGCTACTTCAGCGACTACGTATCGCGGCTCGGCACGGCGACGGACGGACGCGACGAACGCGTGGCGGGCCCCCTTGCACGCGCGGAACTCGGCGGTGCGCTCCTCGCTGCCGGACTGCTCGAAGCATCGATTCAGGAGTTGAGCGCCGCCACCAACGCCGACCCGCCTAACGTGGAGGCGCTGCTTCTGCTCGGGCGCGCACATCTCGCGCGCAAGGACGTGCGCGCCGCGGGGCTTGTGCTTGAAGGGGCGTTGGCGCGCGGTCTGGACGACGCGAGGATTTACGCTGCGCTCGCCGACGTGTACGAAGCGGGAGGCTACGTCGAGAACGCCATCCCTGCGATGCGTCTCGCCATCGAGCACGACCCGAAGAACGAATCCTATCGCGTGCGCTACGGGCTGCTCCTCGTCGATACGAAAGCGCCCGCCGCCGCGGTCATTCGACTTGAAGAAGCGCTCCGCGATTTCCCCGCCTCACCGCGTCTGTGGCTCGCGCTCGGCATCGCACAACTCAACGTGGGGAAGAACGACGACGCACAGAAGTCTTTCACGCGCACGCTCGAACTCGACCCGAAGTCCGTGCCCGCGCTCGCCTATTTGGGTACGACGTACGCCGAGCGTGGGCAGTACGCAGAGGCCGTCGCGTTCTATCAGCGCGCCATCGACGCCGGCACGAACCTCTCTGTTCCCTACTACCTCGCGGCTGATGCGCTTCTCAAGCAACCCGAAGTGGACGCGCCGCGCGTCGAGCGACTGCTGGCGCGCGCCGTCGAGTTGGAGCCGGACTTCGCGCCCGCACACCTCGCGCTCGCAAAGCTCTACGTCCGCGCGGAGCGTTGGACGGAGGCCGCCGCCGAGTTCGAGCGCGTCACACGTCTCGACGCCGAGTCGGCAGAGGCGCACTACCAGTTGGGACGCGTCTACGTCCGGCTCAAACGGACAGCTGACGCGCAGCGCGAGCTAGACAGCTTCAAACAGTTAAGCGAGGCTCAGAAGGAGAAGCGCGAGACCAACCGGCGCGACCTGCTCCGACGCCTCGCCGACGTGCGCTTCTGACATTCACGGATGCGCGCTTCTGATCTACAAGAGCATGCGCTTCTGATTTGCAAAGAGTTTGCGCTCATGTTCTCAAGGGACACCGACATGAAATTCTTCGCAAGCGTTACCGCCGCACTCCTGCTCTCGCTCTCCGGCGCGTTCGTTGAGCGCGCGGGCGCGCGGCGGTCGTCGCAGGTTACAGCGACCACGCCGCAGGTGGCGCAGCAACAACCCGTACAAGCGCAGAAACAACAACCCGCTTACGACGAATGGGCGGATGAATTTCTGGGCGATGCGCTGGACGAGTCGAAGTGGGAGCGCTTCTCTTTCGAGGGAGCGGGCGGCGGCAAGCTGGAAGTCAAAGGCGGCGAGGTTCGTATCCGCAGCGCGAACAACACGCGCGCAGGGATTAGAAGCAAACAGTCTTTCACCGGCGACCGTCTGAGCGTCGAGGCCCGTGTCGCCAGAGTCGCGGCACAGATACCGGGCCCCGAAGATAAAGCCGCGCCGCTCGGCTTCGCCGGTGTGACACTGCTCTTCGACAGCACGGGGCGCAACCGCGTCGAGTGGATTCTGACGAGCGAAGGTACGTTCGAGGCTTGGTCGGTCGTGGACGGGCGCGGCGAACGTCTTGACAATCGCAAGCTCGGCACGAAGATCAAGAACCCCGTGATCGCAATCGTCCGACGCGGCGACGAGTTCCTCTTCGTCCTGAATGGTCCCGACAGTCCGCCCGAGGCGGCGCAGGTCGGGCTTCAGAAGACGATCAAGAATCTGCCGCGCACCTTCCGCGTCATGCTCTACGGCTTCGGCTCGTCGGAGAACGACTGGGACTCGGTGCGCGTCGTGACGCTGAAGTGAATGCCCGAGTTTTAGAGTTAGTTGCAAAACCGGCAGATTAGCCACAGAGCCACAGAGACACAGAGAGTTTAAGAATGTGAAATCTCAAATCTTAAATTTGAAATGTGAAATTTAATCTCTGTGCCTCCGTGTCTGCGGTGGCAGGTTTTGAAATACTCTCTTAATCTTTGGAGGTTAGCCGTGGGGAACGCGCAGACAGACGAGACGCGGCGTGCGTGCGAGATGCGAAAGCGGCGCACGACGCTCGAAGACGGGCGATACCTGATCTACTACACGTTCGTCGAAGAGGCTTCTGAAGCGCCCCATGCGAGAGACGACGCGTCGAGTCGCGAGCCTGAAGCACGGCCCGAGGCGGAAGGAGAGCCGAGTGTCTGAGCTGCGCTGGAACCCTCTGCTCGGCGAGTGGGTGGCGACCGCCACGCACAGGCAGGATAGAACTTTTCTCCCGCCCGCGGACTTCTGCCCTCTGTGTCCGACGCGTGCGGGCGGCTTCCCGACCGAAGTGCCGGAGGAGACTTACGACATCGTTGTCTTCGAGAACCGCTTTCCCACCCTGCGCCCAGACCCGCCCGTTCCGGCGGTCGAAGGCTCCGAGCTTTACGCGGTGCGACCGGGCGCGGGGCAGTGCGAGGTCGTCGTCTACACGCCGCATCACGACGCGACGCTCGCCGCTGAGCCGGTCGAGCAAATCCACAAGCTCGTGCGTGTCTGGACTGATCGCTTCCGCGAACTCGGCGCAGAGAAGTACGCCGATTACGTCTTCATCTTCGAGAACAAGGGTATCGCTATCGGCGTCACGCTCCATCACCCGCACGGGCAGATTTACGCTTACCCGTTCATCCCGCCTCGCGTCGCACGCGAGTTGGAGCAGTCGCTCGCGCATCGAGACGAGACGGGCCGCTGCCTCGTCTGCGACATCATGAATGAAGAGCGCAGGGACGGGCGGCGCATCGTCGCCGGAAACGATTCCTTCGTCGCCGTCGTGCCCTTCTTCGCGCGCTGGCCTTACGAGGTTCACATCTACTCGACGCGACACCTGCAAGCGCTGACCGACATGTCGGACGCGGAGCAACGCGATCTGGCCTCGATCTTGAAGATGGTTCTGGTCGCCTTCGACAAATTGTTCGACCTGTCGTTCCCGTACATGATGGTCTTACACCAGCGCCCGACCGACGGCGGCGCTTATGATTACTACCACTTCCACGTCGAGTTCTATCCGCCGCTGCGTACCGCGTCGAAGCTCAAGTACCTTGCAGGGAGCGAGACGGGAGCCGGCGCATTCATCAACGACACGCTGGCCGAGGAGAAGGCCGTTGAGCTTCGGCAGAGAATTCCGCACGTCGTCTGGAGCGGGGAAGGGGAAGCCGCTTGATCGAGCGCGATGAGTTGCGACGAGCATTCGCGGAGCGTTACGGGCGCGCAGCGCGTCTCTACCGCGCGCCGGGTCGCGTCAACCTGATCGGCGAGCACACGGACTATAACGGCGGGTACGTTTTGCCGATGGCGATTGAACGCGAGACGGTCGTCGCCGCCGCTGCGCGCACGGACGAGCGCGTGCGTGTCTACTCGCTGAACCTGGAAGAGGAGGCCGAGTTCGATCTTGAACATGCGGGCGAGCCGCGGCGCGGCCTGTGGCTTGATTACGTCGAGGGTGTTGCGCGGGCGCTCATCTCGCAGGGCGAGCCTCTGCGCGGGGCCGACCTGATGATTCTCTCGGACGTGCCGCCGGGTGCGGGGCTTGCGTCGTCCGCGGCGCTGGAAGTCTCGACGGGACTGGCGCTGCTCTGTGTCGCGGGCCGCGACGTTGACCGTGTGGCGCTCGCGTTCGCGGGCCAGCAAGCCGAGCACACATACGTCGGCACGATGTGCGGAATTATGGATCAGTTCGTTGCCGCGCTCGGGCGCGAAGGGCACGCGCTCCTGATCGACTGTCGCGCGCAGACCGCCACACCCGTCCCGCTCGACACGCGCGAGGTGGCAATCGCCGTCTGCGACACGCGCGTCAGGCACGAGCTGTCTTCGTCGGAGTACAACACGCGCCGGGCCGAATGCGAGCGAGGCGTCGAGCTGCTCAGAGAGTACCTCCCCGGCATTACGCAGTTGCGCGACGTGAGCCTCGAAGAGTTCGAACGGTTCGGGCCGCTCTTGCCCGAGCCTATCATGCGGCGCTGTCGCCATATCGTCACCGAGAACGAGCGCACGCTCCGCGCTGCTGTGGCGCTTCGTCGTAGCGACCTCTCCGAGTTGGGTCGCCTGATAAACTGCTCGCACGAATCCTTGCGCGATGATTTTGAAGTGAGCTGCACCGAGCTTGACGCCCTAGTCGAGGTGGCACACGGCTGCGAAGGCGTCCTCGGCTCGCGCATGACGGGCGGAGGCTTCGGCGGCTCGACGGTCAGTCTCGTCCGGCGCGACCTACTAGAGAGCTTCCGGCAAGAAGTCACCGACGGCTACGAGCGCCGCACCGGCCTGAAGACGAACATCTACGTCTCGGAGGCTGGCGATGGAGCGAGGGAAGTGATAAGTGATGAGTGATAAGTGATAAGAAAAACGGCTGTTCCTTCTTATCACTTATCACTCATCACTTATCACTTGAAGCTATGAGCAGCATTAAGGATGTGGCGCGTGAAGCGGGCGTTTCGACGGCGACCGTTTCGCACGTCCTGAACAACACGAGATTCGTCTCCGAAGAGATGCGTGCGCGCGTGCTCGAAGCGGTCGAGCTGTGCGGCTACTATCCGAACGCGCATGCGCGCTCGCTCGCTTCGGGCCGCAGCCAGATACTCGGCCTCGTCGTCTCGGACATCTCAAACCCGTTCTTTCCCGAACTGGTCAAGTCAATCGAGGCGGCGGCCTTCGAGCGGGGCTACGACGTGATTCTGTCGAACACGAACTATGACCCGGAGCGCACCTCTCATTACGTCCGCCGCCTGATCGAGCGCAAAGTGGTGGGCGTTGCCTTGATGACCTCAGAGTTGGACGCGTCGCTTATCGGCGAGCTGGCGCGGCGCGAGGTTTCCGTGGTCTTTCTCGACCTCGGGCGACCGGGCGTGCATATGAGCAACCTGTGTGTGAACTACGAGGCGGGCATCGAGGAGGCCATCGGCCATCTCGTTACACTCGGCCACTCGCGTATCGCCTTCGTCGGCGGCCCGGCACACTTGCGCTCCGCCGCGCGGCGTCACGAGGCATTCCGTAAATCGATGCGTCGCCGCCTGCCGAAAGTCCCTGTCAGGATTCACCACGGCGACTTCAAGCTGGAGGGTGGGAGGCGTGCGGCGCGCGAGATACTCGACGGGCGCGAGCGACCGACGGCAATCGTCGCCGCCAACGACATGATGGCGCTCGGCGTAATGTTCGAGCTGCGCGCGGTCGGGCTTTCCATCCCGCATGACATCTCTGTCATCGGCTTTGACGACATCGCGTTTGCGGCGCTCTCCGACCCGCCGCTGACGACCATCTGCCTGCCACGCGCCGAGCTTGGACGCCGCGCCGTCGAGGCTTTGATGGCGACGCTCAGCCATCCAGACCAGCAGGGCGTGGAGATAGACATCCCGACCCACCTCGTCATACGCGGCTCGACGGGGCCCGCCCGAGGGCTGCAAGCGCGTAGCGATGCACGCGCGCATGAAAAGACGAGACCGAAGAGGAAGAAAAGTTGAGACTCAAAGGGGGAGACAAGTTGTTGGAAGTGAGACGGAAGAGTTCGTCCGACGACAGATACGCGCGTGGCTCAGGCGGCAGATGCGCGCGCGGCGCGTGCAACGCGGCAAGGCACGTGCTCACGAGTTCACTGAGCCGCGTTCGCTCGCGTTCGTGTTCGTCGCGTGTGTGGGCTGTGCTCGTCTTGCTGTCGTTGTGCGTGTCGCTGTGCATCACGGCTGCGGCGCAAGTGGGGACGGCACGGCGTCGCTCGCCGTCTGTACGTCACACGCCATCAGAGAGCCGCTCGTCATCTCAGAGTCGCACGCCGTCAGAGAATCGCGCGACGTACGCGAACCCGGTCATGGCGGGTGATTTTCCAGACCCTTCGATCATACGCGTCGGGCGTGACTACTGGGCTTCGGCGACAACTTCCGAGTGGGGGCCCGAGTATCCCCTTCTGCACTCGCGCGACCTTGTGAACTGGGAGGTCGTCGGCGCGGTCTTCGAGAAGCGCCCGGCGTGGGCCGTTGGTAGCTTCTGGGCACCGGAGCTTTCGCAGTACCGTGGGCGCTTCTATGTCTACTACGTCGCGCGCAAGAAGGAAGGGTCGCTCTGTGTCGCCGTTGCGACTGCACCCAAGCCGCGCGGGCCATACACGGATCGAGGCCCGCTCGTCTGTCAGGAGGTCGGCTCGATTGACCCTTACCCGGTGACGGATGAGGCGGGTGCGCGTTACCTTCTCTGGAAAGAGGACGGCAACAGCGTGAGCAAGCCGACGCCGATCTGGGCGCAACGTCTCTCGGCGGACGGAACGCGACTCGTGGGCGAGCGCCGCGAGTTGTTCCACAACGATCAGGCTTGGGAGAAGCATCCGACGCTTCCATACGGCGACCTCGTCGAAGGGCCTTCCGTAGTCAGGCGCGGCGGCTGGTTCTATCTCTTCTACTCGGGAAACTTCTGCTGCGCGCGTGAGTGCGCCTATGCTCTGGGCGTCGCGCGCTCGCGCAAGCTCCTGGGCCCCTGGGAGAAGAATCCGGGCAATCCGATCCTCGCGGGCAACGACTCTTGGAGGTGTCCCGGCCACGGCACGGTCGTCGAAGACGAGCGCGGACGCGACTGGCTCATGTACCACGCATACCAGCCGAAGGACTTCGTCTACGTCGGACGACAGGCGATGCTCGACGAGGTTGTGTGGAACGGCGCGGACGGCTGGCCGACGATCAACGCGGGCCGAGGCCCGAGCACGCAGGCCGCCTCGCCCTTCGGCACGCGCGAGACGAAAGCACACGGACGCTTCTTCGACGACTTCCTCTCGCCGACGCTTCAGCCGGGCTGGCAGTGGCCGCAAGCGAACGTGCCCGACTTTCGCATCGAGCGCGGGGAGCTTCTTCTTTCATCAGTAGTCACAGGAAGCACCACGCCTGTTCAGCACAACCCGTCAGCCGCCGTGCTCGCGCGCACGACCACAACGGGCGACTACGGAGCAACGACCGTTGTTAACATGAGGGGCATGAGGGAGGAGGAGTTCGCCGGGCTGTCGGCCTACGGCGACGCGGAGAACGCTCTCGGCATCTCTGTCGATAACAAGAACGTGGTTATCCTCTGGCGTCGTGAGAAGAATGACCTCAAGGAAAATATCCTGACGAACTTTGTCGGAGCAATGCGGGGCGACGGGATGATACACCTCCGCATGACGGCCCGCGATGGTCACCTGTATCGCTTCGCGGTTAGCGACGACGGGCGGACGTGGCACGATGTCGGCGAGGAGATGGACGGCAGCTTCCTGCCGCCGTGGGACAGGGGCGTGCGCGTGGCGCTCGTCGCAGGCGGCGCGCGCGCGTCGGCTGCACGCTTCGACTCGCTCCGCATCGAGCCTTCGCGCTGAAGTCCTCGAAGTCGCACTGAAGTCTTTGAAAATTTCGGGGCACTATAATTTGACCACATCAACCGGAGAGGAACACATGAACTCGCTCAACAATAGACGGCCCATCCTCAACAATAGACGGCACGCCGCTTACTCGATTCTGCTCGCGTTCGCGCTGCTGGCGCTCTGCTTAAGCGGCTGCCGCAAGCAGGAGGGCGGCACTGTCGGAACCAATGGGACGAGCAGCGCGCCGGGCGGCAAGAAGATGCGCGTCGGCTTCTCGCAGACCGAGACGGACGGCCCCTGGCGCATCGCCGAGACGAAGAGCATGCAGGACGAAGCAGCACGGCGCGGCTACGAACTGGTCTTTACCAACGCGCGCGGCGACACCGCCACGCAGGTCTCGAATCTCGAAGACCTCATCGCGCAGCGCGTGGACGCAATCTTCCTTGCTCCGCGCGAGTCGAAAGGTTTCGACGGGCCTTTGCAAGCCGCGAAGCAGGCGGGCATCCCCGTCTTTCTCATCGACCGCGAGCTGGAAGGCCCTCATGCGGGTGACGACTACGTCACCTTCATCGGCTCGAACTTCATCGAGGAAGGGAAGCGCGCGGGCGAGTGGCTGGCGAAGCAGACTTCGGGTAAGGCGGGCATCGTCGAGCTACTCGGAACCGCCGGCTCATCGGTCGCAAACGACCGGCATCAGGGCTTTGCCGACGCCATCAAGGCGTACCCCGACATGAAGATCATCACGGCGCAGGATGGTAACTTCACACGCGCGCAGGGACAGAAGGTGATGGAGAGCTTGATACAGGCGCACGGCAAATCAATCACAGCCGTCTACACGCACAACGACGAGATGGCGCTCGGCGCGATTCAAGCTCTGAGGTCGGCCAACATGAATCCGGGCAAGGACGTGCTCGTCGTCTCGGTGGACGGGCAGAAGTCCGCGCTCGAAGCCATCATCAAAGGCGACATGAATGCGACGGTCGAATGCAACCCGCGCTTCGGCCCGGTCGCCTTCGACACGCTGGAGAAGTTTAAGCGCGGCGACAAGATTCCGCCCAAGATCATCAACGAAGATCGCTTCTTCGATAAGCCGAACGCCGAGCAGCACGTCGGGGAAGCATTTTGAAAGAAGTAGTCAGTAGACAGTAGACAGTAGCGCTCCGCGTGATGGGCGTTGCGCCGTCACCCTGACGATTGGATAACGAAAGCTCTGCTACTGACTACTGACTACTGACTACTGACTACTTGAATTATGAACGAACCACTTCTACGCATGGAGGGCATCAGGAAGGTCTTCTCGGGCGTCGTGGCGCTCGACGGCGTTGGCTTGAATGTTGAGCGCGGCGAGGTGCATGCGCTCGTCGGCGAGAACGGCGCGGGCAAGTCAACGCTCATCAAGATCATGACGGGCGCATACAGGCGCGACGGCGGTCGCGTCCTGCTCGATGGGCGCGAGGTCAACTTCCGTTCGCCAGAGGAGGCGCAAGCCGCGGGCGTCGTCGCCGTCTATCAGGAGGTCAATCTCCTGATGTTCCGCACTGTCGCCGAGAATATCTTTTTGGGGCGCGAGCCGCGACGCTTCGGCCTCATCGACTGGAAGCGTTTGAACGCCGATGCCGCCGCCGTACTCGCGCGGCTCGGTCTTGAGATCGAGCCGCGCGCCGTGCTCGGCACGCTCAACATCGCGCTCAGGCAGATGGTAGCGATTGCGCGCGGCGTCTCGTTCGGCGCGAAGGTCGTCGTGTTGGACGAGCCGACCAGCTCGCTTACAGAGAATGAAGTCTCGATTCTCTACGAAGTGATACGGCGTCTGAAGGCAGAGGGCGTCGGCGTCGTCTACATCAGCCACCGCTTCGACGAACTCTACACGGTCTGCGACCGCGTGACGGTTCTGCGCGACGGTAAGTTTGTGGCGACGCGCCCGCTCGAAGGACTTGAAAAGATAGACCTCGTCTGTCTCATGCTCGGCAAGCAGCGCGAGGAGTTGCAGAAGCGCGGCGCGACCGCCTTCGTCGAGCATCACGGCGAAGAAGACAAAGACGCTGCGCCTTTGCTGCGCGCGGAAAATCTCACGCGTGGGCGCAGGCTCTCTCACGTTTCGCTCGAAGCGCGCCGCGGCGAGATCGTCGGCATGGCGGGACTGCTCGGCTCGGGTCGCACGGAGACGGCGCGCGCAATCTTCGGCGCGGACTCAATCGACGACGGCACGGTCTACCTTGAGGGCAAGCCGCTTCGCTTGAACGCGCCGCGCGAGGCCATCGAGGCGGGGCTGGCCTTCCTCACCGAAGACCGAAAGGCTGAAGGCATCATCCCGGAACTCTCCGTGCGCGAGAATCTGACGCTCGCCGCCTTGCCCGAGATGAGCCGTTTGGGCGTCGTCTCGCGCGTGAAGCAGAACGAGGCGGTCGAGCGTTTCATGCGGCGGCTCGGTATCAAGGCTTCGAGCGCCGAGCAGAAAATCAGGGAGCTTTCGGGCGGCAACCAGCAGAAGGTTCTGCTCGCACGCTGGCTCTGCAAGAACCCGAAGTTCCTCATTCTCGACGAGCCGACGCGCGGCATAGACATCGGCGCGAAGGGCGAAATCCAGTCGCTCATCAACGAGCTTGCCGCATCGGGTCTCGGCGTCCTGATGATCTCTTCGGAGCTGGAGGAGCTAGTCGAGGGCAGTTCCCGCGTCGTCGTCATGCGCGAAGGCCAGTGCGTCGCTGAACTGCGCGGAGCGGAGATTTCGCAGGAGCAGATCATCCACGCCATGGCCGAGGGCGGCCCCGCGAGCGAGGCAGAGCAGCCGGGCGCGGTCGGCTGACGAAGAATTAACATGGATGGACAGGATGAACAGGATAAGAGTCTTCAGTTTTCAGTTTTCAGTTTTTAGTCTTCAGTCTTCAGATTTGAAATTTGAAATCTCAAATTTTCAATCAGGGATTTTTTATCCTGTTCATCCTGTCCATCCATGTTAATTATTTTCGGAGGTGAGAGCGGATGTCTAACGCAGCACAGGCCGGTGGCGCGGGCAGCGTGAAGCGAGCCGGGCGCATCGCGGATTACGCGCCGACCTATGGCGCGTTGGCGGCGCTCGTGCTCCTGCTCGTCGTCAACTCGATCTTCACGCCGAATTTTTTCGACGTGAACAACTTCCGCAACATCCTTCTGCAAGTCTCGCCGACGGTGCTCGTCGCGACGGGGATGACTCTGGTCATCTCGACGGGCGGTATTGACCTTTCGGTCGGCTCGCTGATGGCGATTGCGTCAGCCGTCGCCGCCACGACGCTCGATATGGGCGCGGGCGTGGCCGTACTGCTGGCGCTCGCGGCGGCCACGGCGACGGGCGCGTTCAACGGCGCGCTCATCTCGCTCTTCCGCATCCAGCCGATCATCGTCACGCTGGCGCTACTCATCTCGGGGCGCGGCGTGGCGCAGGTCTTAAGCAATGGCGGGCAGCTTATCCCGTTCAGCAACGTACGGTTCGAGTACCTGGGCAAGGGCGTCCTGGCGGGCGTGCCCGTACAGGTCATCGTGATGGCTTTGGCGGTCGGCTTCGCCGTCTTCCTGATGCGGGCCACGTCGTTCGGGCGCTACGTCGTCGCGGTCGGCGGCAACGAGGCGGCGGCGCGTCTGGCGGGCGTGCGTGTACATCGTACGAAGATCGCTGTCTACGCGTTGAGCGGACTGCTTGCGGGACTCGCCGGGCTGATCGAGACGGCGCGGCTCGGCGCGAGCGATGCGCAGAAGGTCGGACTCAACATAGAGCTTGATGCCATCGCCGCTACGGTCGTCGGCGGGACGCCTTTGACGGGCGGACGCGCCACTGTTCTAGGCACGCTCATCGGGGCGCTCATCATGCAGGTCATCACGACCGGGTTTGTCATGAACGGCATCTCCTACGCATGGTCGCTCGTCATCAAGGCCGCAATCATCATCGTCGCCGTCTATATCCAGAGGCCGAAGCTGGCTTGAGTTCTCATAATCACTTTTGACTTGAGTGGAGATGTTGAGGTGATTCACCACAGAGACACAGAGGACGCAGAGGGGGCACAGAGCATTTCAAATCTGAGATTTCAAATTCCAAATCTGAAATTTGAAATCCCAATCCTCCGTGTTATCTCCGCGTCCTCTGTCTCTCTGTGGTTGAACTCGTCTCACTCGACACTCAAGCGCATGTTGATGGCCGCGCTGCTCGTACTCTGTCTGCTCTGCGTCGCGCGGGCGCAGCAGGCGACCTATCGCAATCCCGTCATCGCGGGCGACTATCCAGACCCTTCGGTCGTGCGCGTCGGCGAAGAGTTCTGGGCGGCGACGACGACGGGCGGATGGGCACCGCACTTTGCGCTGCTGCGCTCGCGCGACCTCGTGAACTGGGAGAAGGTCGGCTACGTCTTTCAGACGAAACCCGCGTGGGCGAAGGGCGACTTCTGGGCCCCAGAGATCGTCTCGGACGGCGGGCGCTTCCTCGTCTTCTACACGGCGCGGCGCGACGAAGGCCCGAAGAAGCGCGGGACGCTGTGCGTGGGCGTGGCAGACGCTGCCGCGCCCTCGGGGCCTTACACAGACCACGGCCCGCTCACATGCCAGATACCCGAGCGCGGAGGCGTCGGCTCGATTGACGCAGGCTTCGTACGCGATGAGCACGGCGACCCTTATTTGGTCTGGAAGGCGGACGGCAATGATGCCGAGCCGGACGAGCCGACCTCTATCTACGCACAGCGTCTCTCAGACGACGCCACGAAGCTTCTGGGCAAGCGCAAGGAGATTCTTCGTAACAACGTGTCGTCCTGGGAGGGGCACGTCACCGAAGGCTCGTACATACTCCGCCACGGTGAATGGTTCTATCACTTCTATTCGGGCAACGCCTGCTGCGGTCGCGCCTGCAATTACGCGCTCGGCGTCGCGCGCTCGCGCAAGCTCCTGGGCCCTTGGGAGAAGTACGGGAAGAACCCCATCATCGCCGCAAACAAAGACTGGCAGTGCCCCGGCCACGGCAGCATCGTCGAGACTGCGGACGGTCGCGACTTCCTTCTCTACCACTCCTACCGGCAGCGGCGCGACACCTTCAACATCGGACGCGAGGCGGTGCTCGACGAGGTGACGTGGGGAGCGGACGGCTGGCCCGCGATTAACGGCGGACGCGGCCCGAGCAGCGTTGCGCCAGCGCCCCTCGGCGTCGCGGGGAAAGATTCGTCGGAGGCGGAGTTCTTCGACGGGTTCACTGGGGCGAAGCTCAATCCCGAATGGCAGTGGCCGTTAGTCAATCAGCAGACGGCGAGTATCGAGCTTACGGGCGGCAGCTTCTTGAGGCTCATGCCGCAGAACGTTGCGTCGTCGCAGAACGGTGAGCCGGTTGACGAGTTCGCGGCTGCGGTCGTCGCGCGGCGAACGACTTGGGGTGACTATGTCGCGACGACGTTGGTCAGCACGCGCGGGATGGCGGCGACGGCGCGCGCCGGTCTGTCCGTGTACGGTTGGCGCGGATGGTCTGTCGGCATCGCGACGGGCGGCGGCAAGGTTTCGGTGTGGCGGCGCGAAGGCGAGGACATGAAGAAGGATTTGAAGTTGGTCGCCGTCGCGGACGCGCCGAAGTCCGACGCGGTCTTCCTTCGTATGATAGCCGAGGGCGGAGAACTCTATCGCTTCGCCTTCAGCACCAACGGGCGCGATTGGACGGAGTTGGGCGGCGCGGTTGACGGCGGCTACATCGAAAGCGCACGCGTCGCACTCACGGCGGGCGGCGGCGCGGCGCGCTTCGATTGGGTGAAGGTCAGGGATAAAAAGTGATAAGTGATGAGTGATAAGTGATAAGAAAGAAAATGCGCGGCTTTGTTTTCTCTTATCACTTATCACTCATCACTTATCACTCTTCTCGGAGGCAAGTGATGAGTCAGGCGGGGATGACAATGGGGTCGGGTTCGACGCGTGGGCGTGTGATGCGCGCGCGGGTCGGATCGTTTCTACAGCGGCAGGGGGCGCTGGTGGCGCTCGTTTTGGTCGCGGCCTTCGCGTTCGCGCGCTACGAGCGTTTCCTGACGGAAGAGAACCTGACAAACGTGCTCAGGCAGAACAGCATGCTCGGGCTTGTCGCGCTCGGCATGACGTTCGTCATCCTGACGGGCGGCATAGACCTTTCGGTCGGCTCGCTGGTCGCCGTCGCAGGCGTCGTCGCGGCGAGCCTCGCGGGGCGCGGTCTAGTCATCGCGCTCATAGCGGGTGTAGGACTCTCGACGGCGCTCGGACTCTTGAACGGTCTCGTCATCGCGCGGGCGCGCATTCAGCCGTTCATCGTGACGCTGGCGATGATGATCGCGGCGCGCGGGCTGGCGCTGGTCTACACGGGCGAGAAGACCTTGAGCGTTCCCGCGGAGGCTTTGGGATTCCGCGAGCTTGCGCGCGGCCATGTTGACCTCGGCGTGTTCTCGATTCCTTACCCAGTGTTGATTCTTCTGGCGGCGTATGCGTGTGGGTGGCTCGTGCTCAACTACACGCGCTTCGGGCGGCACACGTACGCGCTTGGTGATAGCGAAGAGGCGGCGCGTCTGCTGGGACTGAACGTAGGGCGCGTGACCGCTGGCGTCTACACTCTGAGCGGGGCGCTGGCGGGGCTGGCGGGTGTGCTTCTGGCCGCGCGTCTCGGCACGGGGCAGCCGGTGGCAGCGGTCGGATGGGAGCTAGACGCCATCGCGGCGGTCGTCGTCGGCGGGACGCTTCTGACGGGAGGGCAGGGCGGCATCGGCTCGACCCTGGTCGGCATGCTTCTGCTCGCGCTCATCTTCAACATCTTCAATCTCGAAGGCTGGATCAGCCCCTGGTGGCAACTCGTCCTGCGCGGCGTCATCCTGCTCGCCGTCGTCATCGTGCAGAACCGTTTGAGTAAACGATGAACGATGAACGCGGAACGATGAACTGTAAGGCAAGCCTTCTTACAGTTCAGCATTCCGCGTTCATCGTTCCGAGTTGAGTTCATGGGTCGTTACAATCAGGCGGAGATCGAAGAGTGTGTGCGGCGCGTGCTGGAAGATGGCTTCTGCGTGCTGCCGGGGCACATCGCGCGTGCGAAGCTGGAGGCGTGGCGCGCGGGCTTCGCGCCGCTGCTGGAGAGACACGTCGAGCGCGAGGGGCATCTGCTCAATCGGGGCCCCGGTCGTTACTACGTGACGCTGCCCTTTGTCGAACCCTTCGCAGACCCGGAAGTGTTCGAAGACGAAGACGTGCTCGGCATTGTAACGGGGCTTGTCGGCGTTGACGCGCAGTTGCATCAGCTTGCGACCGACACGCCGCTTGCAGGCTCGGTCTATCAGGACGTGCATCGAGATACGCCGCCGCTCTTTCCGGAGACGGGGCGCGAGACGCCGCCCTACCAGCTCGCCGTCAACTTTCCGCTTGTGGACGTGACCACAGAGAACGGGCCTTTGGAGTTGGCACGCGCGACTCACGGAGTATCGAAGGAGGAGGGCTTGCGTCTGATTGAGGCGGGCGAGGTCAGGCTCGAACCCTTGTTGATGAAGGCGGGCGACGTGTTGATACGCGACGTGCGCGGACTGCACCGAGGCACTCCGAACCGCACGCTTGAGCCGCGCCCGATGGTCGTCCTCGGCTATAGCCGCCGCTGGCTCTTTCGGCCCGAAGTCTCTATACGCGTCCCACGCGCCGCACTCAAAGGGCTGTCGGAGCGTGCGCGCTTTCTGCTTCGCTTTAACCCGGTCGTGGAGTCTCCGGACGAAGGCGGCGAAGAGGTCTATCAGTCGTTCGCCTACTAAGAGAGAGATTTCAAAACCCAAGAATTAGCCACAGAGACACAGAGACACAGAGATTAAGAATGAAAGAATATCTAACGGCTCCTTTCTTCTTCTCTGTGTCTCTGTGTCTCTGTGGCAGTTTTGAATGACAATGATTTGCGGGAGAGCAAGAATGAGGACGGGTCGAGAATTATGCGTGATAAAGATTTTATTTTACTGAGCGGTATCAGTAAGAGAGCCTTGCGTCTGACCATAATATTTGTCGCGCTCTTCCTGCTGGCCTTTGCAAACGTTCATGCGCAGGCCGTCAAGCTTGAACGCGGGTGGCAGTTGCTCGCCGACCGTGCGGGCACGCTCAAGGCTTCCGAGTTGAGCGGCGCGCGAGGGTGGCGCGACGTGCGTGTGGGGCTTTCGTGGAACGCGCAGTTTGAAGACATGCGCGACTATATGGGCGTCGCGTGGTATCGCACGACGTTAGACAGACCGGATTTACGCGAAGGCCGCCGCGCGCTCCTGCGCTTCGGCGCGAGCGATTACTACACGGAGGTCTTCGTCAATGGCCGTGGCGTCGGCACGCACGAAGGCGGCTACACGCCGTTCACCTTCGACATCACGGATGCGCTCGGTGCGGGTGCGAACGTGCTGCTGGTGCGCGTCACTGATCCGCCGATGGACGAGAAAGATAATCCGGCGCGTTTCCCCTCGATGCTCTACAACGAAATCCCGCACGGCAAGCAGGACTGGTACGTCCAGACCGGTGGCCTCTGGCAGCCCGTCACGTTGGAGGTCAAACCCGCGGACTACATCACCGGCGTTAAAGTGCTGGCGAAGATTGATGGTAGCGTGAGCGTCGAGGTCTCTTCCAACGCTGCCTTGGGCCCGCCACCGCCCGCGCCGCCGCCGGGTCGCGTCGCCGCTCCGCATGTCAAGCAGCAGACCATCCTCGACCGCATCAGCGTGCGCGTGCTCGACCCTGCGGGCCATCCTTACACGCTCAAGCTGATGGGCGGCGGCGGCCTCGGCAACAATGATTACGTCTATTTCGAGGGGCGCATAGCGGAGCCTCGTCTGTGGAGCACGGAGCATCCGAACCTCTACACGGTTGAAGCTGCGCTCGGCGACGACCGCGAGACGACCCGCTTCGGCTTTCGCACCTTTGAGGCGCATGACGGCAAGCTCTACCTGAACGGCGAGCCTTTCTACATGCGCGCGGCGCTCGATCAGGATTTTTATCCCGAGACGATCTACACGCCGCCGTCGAAGGAGTACGTGCGCGACGAGATGTTGAAGGCGAAGCGTCTGGGACTCAACCTTCTGCGCTGTCATATCAAGGTCTGCGACCCCACGTATCTCGAAGCAGCGGACGAGGTCGGCGTGCTTGTCTGGTACGAGATACCTTCTTGGAACTCTGCCAACCACTTCTCTGAGAAGGCGGCGGAGCGCGGCGAGCAGACCTTTCGAGAGATGGTCGAGCGCGACTGGAATCATCCATCAATCGTCATTCAATCGGTCGTCAACGAAGGCTGGGGCGTAGACCTCGCGCACAAGGTGGAGACAAGGCGCTGGCTGCGCGCGGCCTTCGACCGTGCCAAGAGCTTGACCGCGCCGTTGGGGCGCGTCATCGTGGACAACTCTGCGTGCTGCGATAATTTCCACCTCAAGACCGACATCGAAGACAACCATCGTTACAACTCTATCCCTGACGAGTATCGTCCGTTCGACACTTGGGTCGCCGAATTCGCTTCGCGACCAAAGTGGAACTTCAGCCCGCATGGCGATGCCGAGCCGACTGGGCGCGAGCCGCTCGTCGTCTCGGAGTTCGGCAACTGGGGACTGCCGCACCTGCCAAAAATTTTACCGTGGTGGTTCGCGCGCGGCTTCGGTAATCGCGCCATCACGCGCCCGGCGGGACTCTTTGAACGCTTCGCGGAGTTCAAGTTCGGCACGCTCTTCCCGAGTTACGACGCGCTCGCGGATGCGACCGAGTGGCACCAGTTCGTCTCGCTCAAGCACGAGATCGAAGAGATTCGTCGCTACGCGTCCGTTCAAGGTTACGTTATCACGGAGTTCACGGACATCAACTGGGAGGCCAACGGTCTCTTGAGCATGTGGCGCGAGCCGAAGGCTTACGCCGCCGAGCTTTCAAAGATTCAACAGGACGACCTCGTTATGGCGCGCACGGACAAGCGCAACTACACGAGCGGCGAGCCGGTGCAGATCGAGGTGCTGCTCTCGCACTACGGCGGACGCGACCTGCGCGGTGGAAAACTCAGCGTGCGTCTGGAAGACAGCGAGCGACGAAGCACCCGAACCGCAGATGTAAAGTTCGAGAAGACATTTGAACAGCAGCCCGCGACGGCAAACGTTACGTCGCTCACACGCGAGACTTTCACAGCGCCCAACGCAGCACGCCCGCGAAGCCAGCGCATCATGCTCGAAGTGCGCGATAGCGTGGGCCGACTAGTCGCGGAGAACAGCGCGGAGATTTTCATCTACCCGAAGCCCACGCCCGCGACGCAGACGGCGCTGAAATTCTACGACCCGAAGCAGACGCTCAAGCTGGGGGCTGAGCAACTAAAAGCCGCGGGCTATACGGTCTTGAGTCCCACGACCGATCTCGCGCCTTATAATCGCCCGACTCTTTTGATCGCTTCGAGCTTCGACGCCGAAGTCGAACGCCAACTGCGCGCGGGCGTGCGCGTTCTTCTGCTGGTCGATTCGAGTGAGGCGCTGCCCGTCGGCTCGCCTCTTAAAATTATGCCGCGCGCAGGCTCAGACCGCGACGGCAACTGGGTGACGAACTTCAACTGGGTTCGAGACCGTGCGCCGTCGCCGTTTAGTCGTGTGGCCTTCACGAAAATTCTGGGCTTCGAGTCGGAGCGCGTCGTTCCGCGCTTCTTGATTGAGGGCGTCAAGGGCGCGGACTACGGCGACGTGCTGGCCGGAATAACCTTCGGCTGGCTCAACGGCAACGCGGCGCTTGCGCTTCAGGCGCGCTCTGGCTCGGGTCGTCTCCTTCTGACAACCTTCCGCTTCGACGACTACGGACGCGACCCTTACGCGACGCACCTACTCGACGCGTTGATCGGATACGCGAGCGGGGCCGATTTCGCGCCGCGACTCAACATCGAACTGGGCGCACGGCGAGAGACGCCCGCGCGGTGAGCCACCCGAAGGCACACCCGTCGCAGATAAGACGTGCACGGGCGCGCCGGGCACATCAACGAATGATGTCGGACTCATCACGCTGCCCGGTGAGAAGGGACATCTGGCGATGGCTGTGCTCGTGAGTGGATCGAATCTGCCCGCCGAGGCGCAGGAGAAGCTCATCGCCGAACTCGCCCGCGCGGCTTATGACGCATACGTTCTCAACTCCGAGGCCGTGCGCTAGATTAGAGCAAATTTCAGATGAGTGTAGGGCTTCCGCCTCGCTGCCATCCAGCCAATGCTTCTCTTTACTCTGCACACATCATTGCTTCTTGTTCTCCTTGATATACTGCTCCAGTTTCTTGCGGTCGGGATAGTCCGGCTTCTGTGCAAGGAACTGCTCGTACTCGTTAGCGGCGCGGTCTTTGAGGCCGACCTTATCGTAGAGCGTGGCGAGTCGGAGATGTGCATCGGGGCGACCCAGACGTGCGGCCTCTTCGAGATAGGGAACTGCCTTCGAGCCTTTCTTGAGCTGTAGGTAGGTCTCGCCGAGGAGCAGGTTCGCGTCAGCAGATGGCGGCTGCAACGAGACGGCTCTGGTCAGGATTTCGACCGCGCCGTCGTAGTTCTTCCGCGCCATGCGAAGCCGACCGAGGTCGAGGTAGGCAAGCGCGAAAGTGGGCTTGACTTCGACGGCGTGAAGATAGGCTTTCTCAGCTTCGTCGGCGTTCTCCTGAAGAAGATAGGCCGTCCCCAACTCCGTCCACGCCTGATAATCCTGCACGTCCGCACCAACCAACTGTTGCAGCAGCGTGGCTGCGTCCACATACTTCTTCGCCGTCAAAGCCTCCTCCGCGCGGTCGTAGAGTTTCTGGTTGGCGGGCGCGCGCTTGTAGAGGTCTGCGATGGAGACACTGCCCGTCTTTGCAGGGGAAGGCTTCGAGCGCCACTCCAGTTCTATGTCCTGTTGGAAGTCGTTCTTGGAAGCGCCAGACGCCAGTATGCGAACGCGTATGCGTGCGACCTCCGCTCCCTCGACCTCGACGACAAGGTCATAGTTGCCGTTCTCCAAATTCATAAAGCGGTAGCGCCCCTTGTTCGGGACGCTCTGCCGTCCGACCATGTTGCCGTTCTCCGTGTAGAGGAGGAGGTCGAAGGAGAGTGGCTTCTGCCCTTCGGCCTTGCTCTCGTCAACCTTGAGGTCGCCCATGAGCGTGTGACCGCCGCCCTGTGCCGCCAAAGCGTTGGCAGCGAGCGCGCAGACGAGAAGTAAAGCCGCGTGCAGAAGCAACAGCACGTTCCGCGTGCGCCATGAACAGCGCGGCCCGCCGCACGCTAGTGTTTTGCGGTAGAGAGAAGCGTCGGACGGCTTCGATGTTTGATCCATGTCTTCGATACTCCTTGTTCCGGCGGCGTCAAGGTGCGTCAGATGGGAATCTTCCGCGCCGCCGTCGCCGCACGGCGTAAGGCATCAAGCGGCACAGCGTAAGGCATAAAAGCGGGCCGGAGACTTTCGCCCCGGCCCGCGTCAGTGGGTTTCAGTGCTTCGGCGAGGGCCGCTTCGCTTAGAAGTCGTAACGGAAGCCGAACTGCATCACACGCGGCGAGCCTTGAATCTGCGTGAAGTTCGACCAGTTGGACGGCGGCGATGCCGTCTGCGGGTCTAAGACGAGACCAAAGCCCGTGCGCGTAAATTGAATCGAGCCGAGCCGCTGCGTGTTGGTGACGTTGAAGGTGTCCCAGCGAATCTGAAACTTGTGGTTCTCGTTCCAGGGCATCGTGAACGACTTGGCGAGACCCATGTCGAGGTCGATGTAGCCGGGCAGACGCAGGACGTTGCGGTCGCCCGTCTCGCCGGGCTTGGCGTTGCGCCAACTGCGGTACGCGCCTGTCGGGTCACAGCCAAAGAGCTTGGGCGCATCGATGCCGCCACGCGTCGGGCACGTCTCGAAGGCGGAGACGCGCGTCCCGCTCGACTGCGCGTTCCAGTTGGTCGCCCAGCGCGCGTCGTCGAAGGGTGACGAGATCGGCAGCCCGGAGTTCCAGCGGAAGATGCCCGAAAGCTGCCAGCCGCCGAGCACGCCGTTGACCCACTTGTTCGAGTCGCCGAGGAGCCACTGGCCGCGTCCGACGGGAAGCTGCCAGATGCCATTCATGTTAATCAGGTGGCGCACGTCGTAGTCCGAGTTGGCGTAGTTGTCGTGCTGCCTGATCGGGTTAAGGATAAACGCTGTGCCGAACGCGCCGCTGGTCTGAAGGCCGGAGGCGTCGTCGAGCGTGTGCGACAACGTGTAGTTGAAGTCGAGCAGGAGACCTTCGCCGAGGCGCTCGCGAATCGAGATCGTCCCTGCGTGATAGTTCAGGTTGCCGACCGAGCTGAAGGTCGAGAGCGCGCCGTACTGCGAGTTGTAGAAGAAGTTACCGAGGCCGTGGGCGGCGGCGGTGTCATCAATATCGGACTGCGTCTGCGTCCAGTCGTTGCCGTTGAAGATGAAGGCGTCACCATAGACGGCCTGCGTCGCGTTGGCGGCCAGTCCCGCACGACTCGACCCGAGCAGACCGCTTGCGAAGTTCGGGATGCCGCCGAACAGGTTCTCGAAGTAGGGGATGGCCGGGACTTGCGAGATGGGCGTGCCCGCGCGCCGCAAGTCTTCGAGCATCCCGGCAGCCGTGTACCAGTCCATCAGCGACTTCGTGTCGAACAGGTTGTTGAGCGCCATCACGTCTCGCGTCGCGAGCATCTTGCGCCCGGCACGCCCGACGTAAGAGGTCTGGAGGACGAACCCCTTCGGCAGCTTGCGCTCGAAGGTCGCGCTCCAGTTGTAATGGATGGGCGCGACCAGATTCTCGTCGAACGATTGCTCGATGCGGCGGGAGTTATCGAACGGCTGCTGCTGCGGGAAGGTCAGGTTGCCGGGAATGACGATGCGGGGCAGACCGCGCACGTCCTGACCGAAGCCCGTGAAGAGCGGGCCCGGTCGCGTGTTGGTGTTGAAGGTTCCGGCGGAGATGGTGTTGTTCGACAGGAAGCCGAGGCGGTTATTCAAGTCGAAGCTGACGGCCAACTGCTCGCCGTAGTAATCGTTCAGGATGCCGAAGCCGCCGCGCAGGGACGACGCGCCGTCCGCCCCGAAGAGCTTGCCGAGCATGCCGCCGTGGAAGTTGGGCGACCAGGCGATGCCGATGCGCGGCTGGAAATTGTTCTTGTCCCACTTGTAGAGCGACGAGCGTCCGTTGGCGGGCCCCGAAAGATCGAAGGTGAGCGGCGCATTGAAGTTTTGCCCGCGCCCCGCGGCGTCAAGACGCTTCTGGAAATAGTCCGACAGAGGAATGTCCGGCTTGACCTCGAAGCCGTCCTTCTCGTAGACAGGGCGGCTCAAGGAGTAGCGCAGGCCGTATGTGAAGGTCAGGTTCGATTTGATCTTCCAGGAGTCCTGTGCGTATACGTCGTACTCCTGCGTGGCGAAGTTGCGCGTCGTCGGCGTGCCCGACGGCAGGATTTGACCGCCGTGGTCGAAGGTGAAGCGAGCGCTGTACTGCGTAAAGCGTCCGAGCACCGCCGATGCCGCGTTCTGCACCGATGAGGTGAAGCCCGACCCGATGGGCGAGAAAGAGTTGATGGCCGACGAGAGCGGCGTGCCCGACGAGGCGTAGAACGACGGGTTGGTGATCGCCGAGTCGAAGGCGTTCGAGAAGCTCGTCCGTTTGTTGCTGATAAGCCGGATGTTGGTGCCGAACTGCGCCGTGTGGCTGCCGCCCACCCAGGATAAGTCGTCTGTGATGTTGTGCGTCGGCGTCAGACGGCTGAACGTGCGGTCGAAATTGAAAGGCGAGAAGACGAAGCGGAACGAGACGGCGTTGGCGGCGGAGTCGCCCTGCGAAGTGAATGCCTCGCGCGTCAGGCCGTAGTGGAAATCGTTGACGAAGCGATTGCTGATCGTCCAGGTGTGCTGGAGGACGACGCCCCACGGGTGCGACCAGAGGTCTTCTCGCGGCGTATCCGGAAACGCCTGCGGGAACGCCGTGTTGCCACCGCCGCCGATCACATCGTCCTGAAGAATCGGGCGAAAGACAAGCTGGTGCTTCTCCGTCACCTTCCAACTCAGAGACGCCCAGTGCTGGCTGTACTTGAGCGGGGTCGAAGCGTTGAAGCGGAAGCCCGCGGTGTTGAGCAGGCGATCAGACCGACTGTCGCCCACGGTGAAGTCGTTGGCCGGATACCGTGCCGCCGCCGCCGCGAGCGCCGCGAGCGCCGCGGGATTTGTGCCGTTGAGCGACGGAAAGATGGTCGCGACGTTGGCTGCCGAGAGCGTGGTGACGCCGCCCGATGGGTTCACGTAGCGTATCTGACCAAGCCCGAGAGACGGGAGCGGCACGGTCTCGACGACCGTCCGCTGACTGGCGTCGCGCCGACCCTCGTAGGCATAGAAGAAGAACAGCTTGTTCTTGACGATGGGGCCGCTGACCTTACCGCCGTAGACATTGCGGAGGAGTTTCGGGCGCTCGACTCCGGCGCGGTTGTTGAAGAAGTCGTTGGCCGTAAAGATCGTATTGCGATGCGTCTCGTAGAGCGCGCCGTGCCAGGTGTTGTTGCCCTGCACGCTGACGAGTGAAACCTGTGCGCCGGAGGAGCGCCCCTGGCTCGCGTTGGGGTTGCTCGTGGTGACGCGGAACTCCTGTACGGCGTCTGCGTTCAGACGGATCACCGTGTTGCGGTCGGGCGAAGAGGTCGCGTCAATCAGGTTATTCGACCCCGCGCCGCCGCCCGTCGCGCCGCCGATCTGGTTGGTCTGCGCTTCGTTGATGTCCACGCCGTCGAGCGTGACGTTGGACTGGTCTGCGTGCGCGCCCGCGACGTAGCCCTCGCGCGTCGCTGTCGGCTGGAGCGTCAGCAGCGCGCCGACGTTGCGGGCTTCGAGCGGCAGTTGGGTCAATTGCTTCGAGACGAAGTTGTTGCCGAGCGTGGCGTCCTGCGTGTTGACGAGCGCCTCGGCGGAGTTGGCCGTGACCGTGATGGTCTCGGAGACGTTGCCGACCTGAAGTTGGACGCTCAGGTCGGTCGGCTTGGCGATGAGCGCGTTGACGCCGGTCAGCACGACCTTCTTGAAGCCCTTGGCCTCGGCCTCGACCCGGTAGGTTCCCGGCGGGATGAGGTCGAAGGCGAAGTGGCCGTCGTCACTCGAAGTCTGTGTGCGCGTGGTGTTCGTGTCAGGGTTGACGAGCAAAACGGTCGCCCCCGGCACGACGTTGCCCTGCGGGTCTACGACCGTTCCGCGCACAGAGGATGTGCCGGTCTGTGCCGATGCGTTCGCGCAGAAGAGCGCGAGCAAGAGGGCGCAGAGGAGAGCGAGCGCGCCCCTTCCTAAAGTTGTGGGTCTGGTCATCGTTCCCTCCGTATGTTTGTTTGGGTGGCCGGCGCAGCACGCTCTGAAACCTGAGCACGACACCGCGCGTGAACGCAGAAAAATGCCATGACCGTAAATGAATATGGCTGCTTGCGAATGGCGGAAGGCCGGGCACGGAAAGCCTGGTCTCACCTTGAACGGGAGGTGCGCGGGCGGTGCTCTACGAAAGTGCCGGGAGAACCGGGGGCGACACCTCGCGACGATTACAACCCCTTGCTCAGACCTGAAGAATGCGAAGATGATTGACGGAAACTTTTCGGGCCGCAAACGCGCCTGCCGCGAAAAGTCGGTTGATGAAGAAAATTATTTACGCAACGGTCGTTCCACCTGCACGGCGACGCGCGACGGACATTTACCTTACAGCTTTTCAATGAGTTCTACGTGACGGCGGGCGGAACGCTCGGCAGTATATCCGAAAAAATGAATCGCACTTCTAAATTTTTTTGGATTAATCTTTACGGCGGGCAAGGTTTTGGAAAGAGAGTACGCACGCGCTCCGAACGCGCTACCTGAAATGTTCAGCGGTGGGCTTTGCCGTAACGCTCCGGCGCTGCGTCCTACGCTTGAGCAGGTTGATGCGCTTGCCCGGCTTGAGCCGCCGAGGTAATGAAGAGCAGAGCGATTACGACGCACGCGAGACGGCAAAACGCGTGCGGTCGAACGGCATACCGCTCTTGGGTGGCAGAGCTTTACGGCATCGAGACAGTATCGGTGATAGAACAAAGTGGTGCGAGAGCCGAACCGGAGCTTAAGCCGGAAGTGGACTCATTGAAAGACGTGCGACGACTCTCACAAGTGCCCGCCTATTGCCTTCTGGCGAGGATGAGCGGGTGCACTTCCATCTCGCGCCGGTAGAAGGCGCGCGGGCGCTGGACGCCGTGTGCCTCCGGGTCGGCCTTCGAGTCGTCGTCACCCGCTGCGAAGGAGATTTTGAGTTTGAGCGCGCGCGCCTCTTTCATCTTCTCCAACTGCATCTGCGGCACGCGCTCGGTGGCGAAGTCGAGCCACTCACGCGCCTGAAGCACACCGTCCTTCGGCTCGTCATCGGCCGCCATCGCCTTCAAGCCCTCGTCAACAAGCGCGTAGGTCAAAAGGCCGTGCCCCAACTGCGCGGCCTCAAGCGCGGCCTGATAGCTCTGCGCGGCGGTGAGAATGTACATCCCCTTCTCATAGGCGAGTTGCGCCAGCCCCTTCGAGTTCATGGGCCCGCGCCGCTTCTCATCTGCTTCGAGCGCTTGCCCCGAATTGCACGCGTCTATCACCAACATGAGTTGACCCGCGTCAAGCCCCTCGACCGCCGTCTGCAACTCCTCATCCGAGACGCCGTGCGAGATGATGGTTTGTAGCCCCGCCGTGTCCAGTTCGTCGCGGCTGCCCTTGTAGCCGAGGTCGTGCGGGATAAGATAGAAGCGGCTGCCCTGCGCCGTGCCGTGGCCCGCGAAGTAGACAATGACCGAGTCTTCGGGCTGCGCAGGCTTGAGCTGCGCGAAGGCTTTCGGCGCACTGGCCGGAGGCGCGCCGTCAACACCGGAGAGGAGCCTGAGCGCGGCGAGGATGTTGGCCTTTGTGGCGTCGGTGTCCGTGAGCATGACAACCTCGACGCGCTCGTAGATGCCGAGCTGCGTCTGCTGCCGCCTCAACTCTTCCGCGAAGTCCTGCGCGTCAGCCGCGGCGTACTTGAGGTTGTACTGAGAGTTCTCGTACTGGTTGACACCGACGGCGAGGACATAGGCCGTGCCCGCGCGCTTGAGCGAGTCAGCGCCCGTGACGGCGAGTTCGGCATCGGTGCTCTTCACGTTGTCGCGGTTGAAGGCGTAGGCCGTTAGGCGGTTCTCGCCCGCGACAACGGGGATGGTCGCTTCGAGCGTCGCGGCTGTCTGCCCCTTGAGCACATCGCCGTGCCAGACCTTGATGAGCGAGCCGTTGCGAAACAACCGCACGTCCTTCGCGCCCGCGGGCGCGTCAGAGACCTTGACGCTGACACTGATCGTCCGTGATGCGACGGGCGCGACGGCGTTTGTGCCCGCCGTCAAAGAGAGAGAGGGTTGGCGGCGGTCGATGACGGAGATGTCGCGCGGCGCTTTCGGACGCTTGCCCGAAGCGATGTCGGAGAGCAGACCGGGGTAGAAGAATTCGTTGAAGAAGGTCTCGACCGGCGCGACATCGAACGTGTTCTGAGAGAAGCGCCAGAGTATTTGGTTCCATGCGGCGGGCGAGCCGTCGAACAGTCCGTCGGGCGTGACGACGAGCCAGTCGCCGCCGTCGCCCGTCGAGATGAGCGTCAGGAGATGTTCGCCCGTCTTCAAGTCCCAGAGGAAAGTGCTGCCGTCGTTGCCGATTGAGGCAAGCAGATGCCCGTCGGGACTGAAGGCGAACGAGTTGACCTCCGTCTCCTGACCCTTGAGCGTGCGTATCTCCGCGCCCGTCTCCACATCCCAGAGCTTCAGCGTGTTGTCGTTGGAGGCAGAGGCGAGCGTGCGCCCGTCGGCGCTGAAAGCAAGCGCCTTCACGTCCGCCACATGTCCCTTCAGCGTCCGCACCTGTTGACCCGTCGCCGTGTCCCAGAGCTTGACGGGGCCCGTGGTCTTCATGCTGTCCACCATGTTCCCCATCATGTCCTGCATCTGCGCTCGCACTTGTGCCGCCGCCTGCGCCGCCTTCTTCGGGTCGTGCCCGCGCGACGCCGCTGCGGCCATCAAAGCCGACGGGTCGAAGCTTGTCTCGACTTCGCTGCCGCCGGTGGCGAGCAGACGGCCGTCCGGACTGAAGGCGACGGAGTCAACACGGTTCTGGCCGCCGAGTCCCGCGAGAGGCATGGAGGGCATGCCGTAGGGGTCGCCGGCCTGCGCCGCCGCCGCGCCACCAAAGGCGCGAAGCTGCTGCCCCGTCGAAACATCCCAGAGCGTCACCATGTCGCCCGCCGTACTTGTGACGGCGATGCTGCGCGCATCGGGGCTGAAGATGACGCGGCCCACGTTGGTCGTCGAGAAGGGATTGGTTGAAGGCACGCTGATGCTCCGCAGCTCGCGCCCGGTCTGCGTGTCCCAGATTTTCAACTGCGACTGGATGCCGCTGTCTACGTTCCTCTTCGTCAGTCCTTCGATGTAAGTTTTGTAGTAAGCCGCGGGGTCGTTCTTCGCAGCCTTCGATGCCTCCTTCGCGGCCTTCAACGCGTCGGCCTGACTGTACGTGACGTTTGCCCCGTCTCTCTGCTCGGCGGTCGCCGAGTAGGTCGAGGCGAGCAGGCGCGCGTCGCGGCTGAAGGCGACGAGGTTGGTCGCGGCTTGCTCGGCGGGCGCGAGCGTCTGGAGTTGTTCGTGACGTGCGGCGTCGAAGAGCTTGACCACGTTGTCGTGGAAGTTGTGCACGGCGAGCAGACGCCCGTCCGGACTGAGCGAGCCGGTGAGCGATTCCGTCGGCACGGACGTGGCGCGCAGTCCGCGGCCCGTAGCAACGTCCCAGACAGTCTTTGCACCCGCGTAGAGGCGCGTGCCGTCGGCGCTGAAGGCCGCTTCGGCGGAGAAATTCGCCCCACCGTGCAAGCCCCGCACGAGAGCGCCCGTGTCCGTGCTCCAGAGAAACAACTGCGCGTCAAAGCCGCTCGTCGCGAGCACGCGGCCGTCCGGACTGAAGGCAAGCGCATTGATGAACGCGACATCGGGGTTGATCTTCGACAGGCGGTTGGGCACATCGAGCGAGCGCATCTCCTGTCCCGTCGCCGCGTCCCAAATCTTAACCGTGTTGCCGCTTGCAAGCGCGAGCCGCCGCCCGTCGGGGCTGAAGTCTACCTGCGCGAACTTGCCGCGCGGGACTTCGTAGAGCGCGCGCCCTTTCGACCCAGCCGTGATATCCCACAGCTTGAGATGCTGGCTCTCATCGCCGGTCTTGGATTCGAGCGCCGCGCCGAGCAGACGCCCGTCAGCCGTCATGCTCAGGATGGTGTTACCGCCGATGCCTTCGTCCGGGAGCGAGAGTCTGCGCGCCTCTGTGCCGTTTGTGAGGTCGATGAACTTGACTGAGCGCGTCGTCTTGCTCCCCGTGTCATTGGCGACAACAATCATCTGCGCGCCGTCGGGCGTGAGCGCCGGATGGCCGAAAATGCTCCCCGCATCGGCCAGCATTCCAACGTCGAGCTTGCGCAACTCACGCCCCGTCGCGACATCGTACTGCCTCGCCTCGCCGCTGAAGGCGATGAGAGCGCGCCCGTCGGGGCTAAAGGCCAGAGCATCGACGCCGAGGGCTTTGCTCACCGCCGCGGCGCTGATGTCGGCCTGACTGCCGCCCGCCGCCGCCGTCTGCGTGCCCTCGATTGTGGGCAGAGCGTGCCCGCTCGCGACCTCCCAGACGTTGGCCGTGCCGTCGCGATTACCAGCGGCTATCAAACGGCTGTCGTGGCTGAAGGCCACAGAGGCGACGCCCGTCATCGCCACAGAAAGCATGCCTGAGGCCGCGCCTGCGCTGGCGGCGAGCGTCCGCAGCTCGCGGCCCGTGGCGACCTCCCAGAGCTTGACCTGACTGCTGTTGAAGGTCGTCGTGGCGAGCAGACGCCCGTCGGGGCTGAAGACCATGCGCGTCGCGCCGTAGGTCGGGTAGCCGGTTTGCAGCACCAGTTCGGGCCGCGCACCGCGCGCCTTCGCCTCCTCGGGCGTTGCCTTGCGCCCGGCGTCGGAACTAATGGTGAGGCCCCGCTGATCCTGTCCGCTGCCGGTCTGTTGCGTCTGCGCCTGCACGCGTGCCGGGTTAAAGAGGAAGGAGAGGAGAAGTAGAAGGCTCGCGGCCACGCGCAGCCGCTCCGCTCTTTGGGATTGTGGAGAGCATCGTACGCTCGGCTCGAACTCTTTCATGGCAAGTCTCCCCGGCAGGTCTTGTTCGTTACAAAAGGCGACTGAGGCAAAAATATCTGGGGAAGACAGAGACTCTAGACGCGCCCTCGCGAGCCTGTCAACTCCGACACATTACCTGTCAACTCCGTCGCCATAACGGGTGGCACTCCACCCGAAAAGAGACGCGAGAACCGTCGGAGAAAGGGATCATTCACACGGAAGGATTATGACGAAGCTATGTAACTCAACAGCCGTACTGCACCCGGCAAGCACGAGCTTAAAGGGATGCAGTACGGCTGTTGAGCTTCGTAAGCGAAGCGAAAGACTTCAACGTGGCTTGTACTAGGGATGAAGGAAGGTAAACCGTGCAACGTGCGGGCGATTGCAGATCGACCATGTTCGCTCGGGGCTTATTCCTGAGCGAACACGCGCGACCAGCCCGTCCCGACGCAGCTCAGACATGAGCTTGAGACGCCGCGCCTGCCGGAGCCTTCGCACTGCCGGCATTGCTCCGACGGTTGAATCATCATGACGTGACCCTTCCCGCCGCACACAAGGCACGAGATAATGTAGCCCGCGGAGAGAGCCTTTTTCCCAGTCCCTTCACACCACGCACATCTTTGCGGCGCGTGTGTTATATGTGCCTTGCTCATCTTTCGTCGCCCTCCAAAAGGTGCGTCGCATCGGTAGACGACCGCGTGATCGTCTTAACAAGTAGCAACTAATCCGACATCGTGCGTGGGCCTTAGCAGACAGACCATGACAAGGGTTTTGCCTTTCGTGAAAGAGCGTCACGAAAGTTGAAGCTTATATGGTAGCTCACCGCAGTTCAGTCGCGCCGCTCAGCCGCACTCTGTAAGTGCCCTTGTAGCTTTTATTCATGGTCAGGTGCAAGATGACGGTCTGCCGTCTTTTCAGCTTGGCGCTCTCGATACTTCGTCCGCTCTCTCCGCCGGTGTTCGCCTGCGCGAAAGCACAGCAGATGATCACTTCGTTAGCGTCTTTATCGAGCAGCTCATACGGGATCGCGACCGTGCCGTCCTCTGATTTCACATCCACCATGATGGTGAGTTTTCCCGGCCCGGCGACGAAAGAGTAGAAATACTCATCACCGCTCCCGTCGGCGTCTCCATTAATCTCGGCAGACTTGAGCGGCGTCGGGTGATCGCGGTCTGTGGACTGCGCAAAGATTGAACCTGCTGCCGCCAACAGCAGCAACAGGCTAAAAACTAACATAAGGCTTTTCTTCATCAGATTCTCCTTCTTCCGGAAAGGCACTGAGGTCACATCACAGTGCGGGTAATGATAGAAGGCTTGGGCGGGCGAACCCGCCCAAGGGTCGTCTTACATCCCCATGCCGCCGCCCATCGCGCCGCCCATCCCACCGGACTTATCATCATCCTGGATTTCGGAGATGAGCGCCTCGGTCGTCAGCATCAAGCCTGCGATTGACGCCGCGTTTTGCAGCGCGCAACGAGTGACCTTCGCCGGGTCGATAATCCCCGCAGCCACGAGGTCTTCAAACTTGTCGGTCGCGGCGTTGTAGCCGAAGTTGGCGTTTCGTTCGGAGCGAACCTTCTCGACGATGACCGCGCCTTCTTTGCCCGCGTTCTGTACGATCTGGCGGAGCGGCTCTTCGAGCGCGCGACGGACGATGGTGACGCCGATCTGCTCGTCCAAATCTCCGTTCACTTCACCATCTGCGTCCGCCTCGAAAATCTTGTACTTGTCGAGCGCCTTCGCTGCGCGAATCAGCGCGACACCGCCGCCCGGCACGATGCCTTCCTCGACGGCTGCGCGCGTGGCGTGCATCGCATCCTCGACCCTCGCCTTCTTCTCTTTGAGTTCGGTCTCTGTCGCCGCGCCGACTTTGATGACGGCGACGCCGCCGACGAGCTTCGCCAGACGCTCCTGCAACTTCTCCCGGTCGTAGTCAGAGGTCGTGTCTTCAATCTGGGCTTTGAGTGTCTTGACGCGACCCTGCAAGTCTTCAGCGTTACCTCCGCCGTCAACAATCGTCGTGCTCTCCTTATCAATCGTCACCTTCCTGGCGCTGCCCAGGTCTTCGACCTTGACGTTCTCCAGCTTGACGCCGAGGTCTTCGCTGATGACGTGCCCTCCGGTCATGATGGCGATGTCTTCGAGCAGAGCCTTACGACGATCACCGAAGCCCGGCGCTTTCACCGCCGCGACGTTCAGAGTGCCGCGCAGCTTGTTGACGACGAGCGTCGCCAGCGCTTCGCCCTCCACGTCCTCCGCGATAATCAGAATCGGCTTGCCCGACTTGGCGACCTGCTCAAGCAAAGGCAGGATGTCGCGCATCGAAGAGACCTTCTTTTCACACAGGAGAATGTACGGATTCTCAAGCACGGCTTCCATGCTTTCCGGGTCGGTCACGAAGTAGGGCGAGAGATATCCACGGTCGAGCTGCATTCCTTCGACGAACTCCAGGTCTGTCTCCATCGTCTTCGACTCTTCGACCGTGATGACGCCGTCTTTGCCGACCTTGTCCATCGCTTCCGCAATCAACGCGCCGATGGTCGCGTCACCGTTGGCCGAGATGGTTCCGACCTGCGCGATCATCTCGCCCTTGACCGGCTTTGACATCTTCTTAATCTCGGCGGTCGCGCGCTCGACGGCCTTGTCGATGCCGCGTTTCAAGGCCATCGGATTCGCGCCCGCCGCCACGGTCTTCACGCCCTCGCGGAAGATAGCCTGCGCGAGCACCGTCGCGGTCGTGGTGCCGTCGCCCGCCACGTCCGAAGTCTTCGAGGCGACTTCCTTCACCATCTGCGCGCCCATGTTCTCCATCGAATCTTTGAGGTCAATCTCTTTCGCCACCGTCACGCCGTCTTTCGTGATCGTCGGCGAGCCGTACTTCTTATCGAGCACGACGTTCCGGCCACGGGGCCCGAGCGTAATCTTCACCGCGTCGGCGAGTATGTTGACGCCGCGCAAAATCGCCGCACGCGAATCGCCGCCTTGAACTATTTGCTTTGCCATAATCTTTATCTCTTCTCCTGCTCAAAATTGGTTGTGACGCCCCCGAATGGGACTTCGGAGTCTTCCGAACGCTGGAATTTTACTTCCCGCTCTTCTTACCGCCGCCCGCCGCAGCGCCCGCGCGCTGGATGATGCCGAGAATCTCGTCCTCACGCATAATCAGTAGCTCTTCGCCGTCGATCTTGACTTCGGAGCTACTGTATTTGCCGAACAAGACCCGGTCGCCCGCCTTCACGTCGAGGGGCTGACGCGTCCCGTCTTTCCTGTATTTGCCTTCACCGGCGGCGATGACCTCGCCTTCCTGCGGCTTCTCTTTGGCCGAGTCGGGGATAATGATGCCGCCCCGTACCTGCTCGCCTTCTTCGATACGCTTAACGATCACACGATCATGTAATGGTTTGATATTCGTCGTCATAACTTTCTTTGAATCTCCTTTTTCCGAGAGACGGCGGATTCAAGTTGAGTTCATGCCCCGAGTTTGCGCAGTCGTCAATGTCGGGGCAGAAAGAGCTTGAAATCCAATGGCAGTTGAGCTGTTGGCTTCAGGTGATCTGGCGGATTCCAGAGGAGCTGAGAAGAGAGTTTAGCTGGACTCGTTTCCGGGCGATTATATTGTAGATGCGGGATATATGTCAAATCCGAGATATATCTCATAGACAATAGTTCTCATCTGTGGTAGATACTCGGAGATGGCGGACGGTCGAGCGCCTGAAGGGAGGATGCGTATTGTGATTGAGAGTCGAATCGACGAGCTACTGGAAGTGCACGGACGGTCTTTCTATTGGCTGGCTAAAGAGACGGGCATCAGTCATACCACGCTGTGGCGGCTCAAGAAGGGCAAGGCGCTCGGGATCAACTTCGAGACTTTGGAGAAGATATGCCTGGGACTCGACTGTCAGCCGGGCGACGTGTTGAAGCTGGCGGGCGAGAAGAAAGCGGTCAGGAAGCGTGCAGCGGTAAGCAGACGAGGAAGCCGTTAGACGCGCGCGTCGGGCGTTGCCAGGCGGATGTGCATTGGGGTAAAACAAGGAGCATGTTCAGCCCGTTTCCTAAAATCTTCACGATTGTCGTCGCCTTACCGCTCATGCTAACTTTCCTCGTAGCGAACTGCGACCATCACAAGCGTGGTGCGGTCGGTCAAACCGTGAGGGCGAACAGCATAATGGACGGCGCGCGCATAGGTAATTGGGGTGGGGAGCACATCAGCCTGGAAGTCACCGCGCAGGGCGGGCAGGTCGAGTACGATTGCGCCCACGGAACTATCGACCAGAAGGTAGTTCCCGACGCCGAAGGGCGCTTTGATCTACGCGGCACGCACGTCAGAGAACACGGCGGGCCTGTCCGCAAAGATGAAATCGCGGACAGCCACCCCGCACGGTTCGTCGGCGAAATCAAAGGCGACACGATGACACTCACCGTCACCGAGGCCGATACCAAAGAACTCGTCGGGACGTTCACACTTGGCTATGGTCAAAGTCCTCGCCTGATGAAATGCAGGTGACAGTCTCCAACAACAGCGCCGAAGAATAAACCAAGCGGCACGCGAGAGACTAAACCAACTTCAAGTTAAAAAAGAGAGGCCGCCCGGAATAAACCGGGCGGCCTCTCTGCTTACGCTTTAAACAAGCTTCAGACCTTACTGGCAGGTCGAGAGCTTGAACGAAGCGATGCGCGTGCTCCAGTTGAACGTCCCGTTAGCCTTCAGGTACTCGGTCGTGTACCAGAAAGTACAGTCATCAACCGGGTCAACGGTCAGCGCGCTGTAATCGCCCCAGCGGCTGAGCGTCGCCGTCTGCGAGCCTGTCCCGTTGATGATGGTGGATTCAGCACCGAGCGTACCCGCGGCGGCTCCCGGCGCGCGACTCGCGAAACGAATCGAAGGCTGAAGGCTGGTGCCCGAGACGCTGTAACCGACCGCGATGTTGCCGACCTTATCCATCGCGATTGAACCCATCCAGCGACTGTTCGCATCGACGGCGTAAGTGCCTTGCTGGAAGACGCTCGGCGTCCCGCCCGAAATGCGAAGCTCGTACCAACGGATTCCTGAAGCGGGCCCCGTGCCCGGCGCTACGGAATGGTTGACGACCATCGCCTCGTGCCCGTCAGCGAAGTGGCGGTAAGCGAGACGGTACATCAGACGGTCTGCAAGCGAGTCGAGCTGCTGAGTCGTGCCCGACTGCGGGATGCAAGTCCCGCCGCTGCACGCCTCGCTGAAGGCCGCGACCGCGAGGTTGGTGGGTCCGGTCAGCGTCGAACTGGCGGGCGTCACGAAGTCAACGTGGAGCTTCCACACGTTAAGGGAGTTGGCCCCGAAGTTGGCGAAGTATTCGGGCGAGCCTGCGGGCGGCGCGATAGAGCCGTCGATGTCCGCGGGCAAGACGCCGCCGAAGCTGGAGCTTAACTGGAAGCACTGCTCAGAGGCGGCAGCGCCGGTAAGCATCTTGGCGCGGTCGTAGGCACACAGACGCGCGCCGGTAAAAGTGTTGCCCGCGAACATATTGTAGGTCGCGTAGTAGCCGTCGGCCCAGACTCCGAACTTCGGATAGTCGTTGAAGTTCGGCTCCTTGTAAGCATAGACGTTGTACGCGCCCGTCGCGTCGGAGGTCTGCGAGACGGCGATGCACTGATAGAACCCTTTGGTCGTGCCGTTGGTGACGGAGAACTGTGTCAGAACCCAACGGTTGTTCGCCTTGTCGTACTGAACTATCGGGTCGCCGTCGTTGTTAACCGCACACTGGTGCGTGGCCCCGAGCGCCTGGAACAACTGGTTGCCGTTGGTGGGCCCGGCCAGGCGTGCGCCGGTGGTCTTGTCGTAGACGGCGAACGCTTCGTTGACCCACTGCACATACTGCGTCGCGCCGATTGCGCCGTTCGTGTCGGGCGGTGCCGCGTTCGGGGTGTAGCCCCCGCCGTTGCCGAGACCGTCGAAGTTTAAGAGCGCCGAGGGAGCGGGCGTTGGTGTCGGGTTAGGCGTCGGTGTCGGCGTCGGCTGCGGAGTTGGCGTCGGTGTCGGCGTTGGCGTCGGCGTGCCGGTCGTGGCGTTCAGTGCGAAGTCGTCAACCACGAAAGAGGTTTGAAGCGACGAGTCCTCAGTGGCTGTCAGAAAGACCTTGACGGTCTGACCCTGGAAAGACGAAACGTCGAAGGAGACCTGTTTATATCCCGTGGCCTTGTTGAGATTGGAGTAGGTCGCGAGGGTCGAGAGAACCGTGTTCGAGGTGTTGCGTATCTGAACCTGAAGCTTGTCGAAGGCCGTCGTCGTCGTGGTCTCCGCCGAGTCTATGTGGAGCCAGAAGGTGAGCGTCGCCGTCGCGCCCGCAGGGATCGAGACCTGCTGAGAGAGCGTGTCGGTGTGGGCCGAGCCGTAGCCGTCCATCCATGCCTTCCAAGCTCCCGAGTGGGGCGCTTCGCCCGTCGAGCTATCAATCACACCGGCGGTCGGAACCCAGGGGGCCGGGCTGGCCGAGCCGTTCTCGAATCCGGGGTTGCCGATCAACTGCGTGGTGGCGTTGGGAGAAGGGCTGCCCTGCGCCGTCGGAGCGTCCAGCGACGGGGCCGTCGAAGGGGCGGGCATCATGAGGGGCGCGATTGAAACATCCGGGACTGAGGTCTGGACTACAGGGTCAATCGTGTAACCGGCATGGGTGAGTCCGTCGGGGTTGAAGACGTTGCGGTAATCCTTGTCGGGTGAAAGGTGCTTGCCCTTGTCCTTGCCCTTAGCCATCTGCCGGACATGTCCCGACTTGGCGTGCTCGCCGATCTGCACTTCGGGCCCGTACTGGACTGTCTCCTGAGCGCTCTGAGCGGGCGCGGCCGTCTGCGGAGACTTTTTACCGCGCACGAGCACGGGCAGGAACGCTGCCGCGCACAGGACGGTAACGATAAGTAATGCGAAGACTTTCTTCATACTCCCTCCAAAATTGTTAGGCTGCTGGTGAAGAAGGAATACCGGGAGGGGTACCCTTCAGGTGTTGGGGTAAGAGGGGCGTCCTGATAAAACCGGTGTCGCACAATGAGAACGAATGAAGAAGAAGCGAGCGCAATGCGTCGGACTTGCGCTTAGCAATCCACACGTGCCTTATTAAATTAAGACGAAATCCCGGCTGAAAGTTGCCATGAGGCTATGTGCAACTATCACCGATAGTAGTTAACGAGAGCAACATAACACCGCTTCTCCCGCGGAGGCAAACTTAAAAGCGAGCTTCACTCGCCCTTCCATGTAAGAGGCAGGACGCGGGTATTTAACAAATCTTTATCGCAAGCTTAAAACTCGAAAATATTATTTATGGTGTGCATAGACCGCACATGAACGAGTGTTGAAATTCAGGGACGGCGATTTTGAAAGAACGTCCGATAACATCGGTAACCTGCCTCCGACTCTCAACGACATAGTTGTGAAGTTGACTTCTCATCCTTGTCACTTAAGGTGACGTATCGGTCGAGCAAACACATCCTCCACGTCCGAAGAAGTCCGTTTTTACTGTCAAATCATTGTGGACTGGGTCTTGCTAATGAAGATTGCGCGAGCCACGTCCGACTTTATACGGCGTCCGCAGTCTTTGAAGCGTTCGAGCAGGAGGAAAGAGCTTTGCGAATGAGAACTGATTTGACGAATGATCGAGCCGCATCGAGGCGGTATGAGGCCGGATTCTCGATGACGGAGATCGTCGTCGCGCTGGCCGTCCTCGCCATCGTGACGAGCTTCGCCACGGTGCGTATCGTCACGGCGCGAGATCAGATACGGCTGACGAATGCGGCAGCACAGTTCGCCAGTTACACAGAGAAGACGCGCATCGACTCGATCCGTCGGCACGGCACGCTGGGGGGCGGAGACGGTTCAGTCACCATCAAGACCCAGACGAGCTATCAGGTTTTCAGCGACCATAACTACACCGGCACGCCCACGCCGCGCGACTTCTCGCTCCCCGACGGGGTGACTGTCAGCAACGTCGAGGTGACTGGCGCGACCGGCACGGTGACGGCCAACAAAGCGCTTCCCGTCACACTCTCCTTCGACTGGCATGGCCGCAGCGCCGAATCTTTCCGCATCACCTTCACAAACACGCGCGGGCAGGAGACCGTCGTCGGCATCACCACCGCCGGCGAAGTCTCGCTCGACCGCAAAGCCATCACATTGCTGGCCGGCAACTATGGCGCGCAGTCAGGTGATACCAGCACCATCGGCCCCGGCACGTCAGGCGGGACAACGACGACTGGAGGCGGAACGACCACAGGCGGCGGAACGACTACAGGCGGCGGAACGACCACGGGTGGAGGAACAACCACGGGTGGCGGGACGACCACGGGCGGCGGCACAACGACCGGTGGCGGAACAACAACCGGTGGAGGAACAACAACCGGTGGCGGGACGACCACGGGCGGCGGCACAACGACCGGTGGCGGGACGACCACGGGCGGCGGCACAACGACCGGTGGCGGGACGACCACGGGCGGCGGAACGACACTGCCGTGCACCATGTCTCTGTCGCCGACCAGCAGTTCGATCCAGTTGCTTCCTCTGCACAATGGCGGAAACAGTAATGACAGCACGACCGTGACCGTCACGCTCACCAATCTCCCGTCGGGCGGCGGCTTCACCGCAGTGGAACAGGGCAGCGGCTCGCACGTGAACGTGTCTGTGTCGGGCAACACCATCACGATCAGCACGCAGAACGGCGCGGTTAACCGCGGCAACTACGTCGTGCGTGTGACCCCGAGCACGGGCTGCGGGTCGTATCAAGACATCTACATCAGCGTCGCGAAGTAAAGGGGAAGACATCGAATGCATCCGATGGCTAAGAATCGCTCACACCGTAGGAAGCTGCCCGCAGGGGGCGCGGCTGGCTTCACCATCCTCGAAACGGTTATCGCCCTCTGCATCATGCTGGTCGTCGGTCTCGGCACCATCTCGCTCTTCCTCTTCTCGACGAACTACAACGCCGGTGCGAGCGACCGCGCTCGTGCTCTCGCCCTCGCACAGCAGCAGATCGAAGGCTACCGCGCGCAGGACTACGCCAACCTGGCGACGACCGACACCACTCAATCGGTCAACGTCGGGAGCACCACGGCGGGCGAGTCAGACCGGCGCACCTTCACCGTCAAGACGAAGATCGAGTACGACCCGAACGTCTCGAACAACCGGCAGAGAATCATTACCGTGACCGTGACCCCCGCAGCGGCGGGACGTTGGACGGGCGGAGGCGTGACTCTGAGGCTTCTGCGGGCCTCGAACGTTTTGGGCAGTTGAGTATGCGGAGCAGGAGTGCGATGAAGAAACAGACTGACAAGCGCGCAACGCGCGCACGTGCGGCGAGTGGCGAGGCGGGCTTTTCGCTCGTCGAGCTGATGGTGGCGCTCGGCGTCACGCTCGTCATCATGGTCGTCGCGAGCCGTATGCTTGCCATGACGATGGCCGTTCGCACGAGAGAGAATCAGCGTACCGAATCCCTCGCCGACGTGCAGCGTTCGCTCCAGACCATGACGCGCGAAATCTCGAACGCGGGAATCGGATTATCAAACAACGGCCTGGTGGACGCTGACTCGGATGCCGATTCGATTCGCGTTCGCTCAAACCTCGACGCTTTCTGCGGCGCGTCGGGCGGATGCGACGCCGACACGAGCGACGACGGAGAAGACATAGTCTTTGCCATCATTAACAACAATACCGGCGGGGACAACCAGCGCCTCATCACGCGACAGGACGTATCGTCGGGCAAAATCTCGCCGCTCGCCAACCGCGTCGATGGACTCAATTTCGACTACCTCAAGGCCGACGGGACAACCGCAGCCACGCCATCCGCAGCCGACAGAGTCAAGATCACTGTGACTGTCGTCCTACCCGCCGTTGGCACTGCTGGCGCGCCCGGCTATCAGCCGCCCACGCGCACGCAGTTGGTCTCGGAGGGAGTGCTGCGGAACCGTCTGCTGAAGCAATGAAGGGCGCGCGTGGCCGCCCCGTTAGCAATCATATGGTGAAGTCAAGCCTCAGTGGCAATCACAAAGGTGAAGAAGATGAGAAAAGAAACCTTTGAACTCTCGCGTCGGCGCGCGGGCGAACGCGGCGCGGCGCTTATCACTGCCTTGCTCGTCTCGATGCTCATGTTGGCAGCGGGCGGCGCGCTCATACTCACGACCGGCCTGGGCGCGTCGAACGCCGTGGACTCGTCCGCCGAGGCGCAGGCGTACTATGCCGCCGAATCCGGGCTTCAGACCGCGCTCTCGGTCGTGCGCCGGAACGTGACCACAGCCGGAGCACCAGCCGTCTCCTTCCGCAGCCTCGTCTGCGAGACGGCCAACCCATGCACGAACGCGGGCAACAACCTTTCGTCCTGGCTGACCTATACGAACAACGCGGTGCAGCTCTCTTCCAGCCCGTCGCTATCATTCACGTTGAGCGTGAGCGACGCGAGCAAGAACTCGGGCGACATCCTCGTCGCCGGCTACGGGCCGAGATTCCTGCTCGTACGTTCGGTCGGGCACGGGCCCAAGGGCGCGACCAAGGCACTGGAGATGATGCTCGACGACTACGCGTTTGACTTCAAAGCACAGGCTGCCATCACCATCCGCAGCAACGACGTGGACACGACCGGCATGTCCGCCTTCAGTCTCGGCAACAGCAACCCGCATACATGGACGGGTAACGATCTCGCCGGTCTTGCGCCCGCCGTGCCCGCCTTCGCCGTGACCAACACGCAGGACTACGATGCGGGTGACGGCTTCGGCCTCGGCACCGTACAGGGCACGGGCGAGAAAGCTATCGGCGGCGACGCCGGAAACGTCTTCGGCCCCGCGCAACTCTCTAAGCTCAGTGTATCCAGCCTTGAGACATGGCTTCAGAACGCCACTAACGCCCGCGCCTTTCTCACCACCATGAGGGCCAAGGCCGTCGAGATGGGGCGATTCAATCCCGGCGACCTCGGGACTGAGGCCAGCCCGAAGTTCACCTTTATTGACGGCGACCTCTCCCTCGGCGGCGGCGACCACGGCGCGGGGCTTTTGATCGTGACGGGCAACATCACACAGGCAGGCAGTTCGAGCTTCAAAGGCATCACGATGGCGCTCGGCAACGGGAATATCGACCGTAAAGGCACACCCGACGAAATCGGGGCGATGGTTGTGGCGAACTTCGAGCACAACTATGACTCGACGACTCAATCCTATAAAGGCACGGGCGGCTTCGGCTCGCCCTCCATCACCTCCGCGGGCGGTGGCAACTCGCTCGTCGGCTATAACTCCGACTGGGTCAGAAAGGCCATGGAGGCGCTCGGCTCGACGGTCGTCGGCGTGGTCGAGAGATAAGCCGCGCCACCAAACGACTCGCTGAAGTCTAAAGGGGCAGCGACACTTCTCTCCCTTCCGAGGCAGGGCCTCAAACCGCCTTCGGGCTTCGGTTTTCCGAAAAAGAAATCGAGCCTCAATCTACGTCGTTAGCAGTCGCGGCGAAGATTATGGGCGCGCGCATCTACACGCTCTGTCTTGCGCGATCAAACATGCAGACAAACTATCTCTGACGAAGCGCAGTGGATGAGTCAACGCTCGGCGGCTGAAGTTGTGACGCCGCCGGGAGCATCCCAAGGCTTTAACCTCGGTATCCAACGCGGGACATTCTGCTTGCAGAAGCGATACGGCTGCCCGCATCGTTCCTCAAAGCCGGGTTCCTCCAGGCGTGCCGACCTAAAAACACGCCAGCGGCTGGCCGCACAGGCAAACCAAAGACTCATTGACCGGGCGAGAGTCTTCGCTCAGGTTTCCATACATCTGACCCTGCCGAGAGCGGCGGCTGTTTGAAGAAGTCTCTATCGTACTCGACGTTGAGGCGATAATAGAGCGTGCGCTTACGCATCTTGCCGCCGTCGCCCATCATCTGCGCGCCGTGCGGCATCTGATTACCTCTCACACTGGTATAATCGAAGCGCCCTTGTCATGCTCTATAACACACAGCAGTCATATACACCCGCTCTTGAGCCTTACGAGTTCAACGAACGCGCGCTAATCATCGACACCGAAACCGTCGGGGCCGGCTCCGCGGTCGAGATAGTCGAGGTCGCGCTCGGCGACTTCGCAGGCCGCATCGTCTATCACACGCTGGTACGCCCACTCTTTAACAAGCTACCTCGCTCGACAAAGCTTCAACGCTTCGACCTGTCGGAGTTCGCGTCCGCGCCCGACTGGGCCGCGGTCTGGTCGGCGCTCGCCCCGCACATCGACGGCAAGCTGCTCATCGCCTATAACGCCGCCTTCGACCGCCGTGCGCTTGCGGCAATGCTTGAGCGCCACAGGCAAGGCTCTTCGGAGAGAGGCTGGAGGTGCGCCATGCAACTCGTGAAACGTGCGGCGGGGACAAAGAAGAATTTGACCCTCACGGATGCCTGCGCGCGTTTCGGACTTGAAGGCGGTAATCACCGCGCGAGCGAGGACGTGCTCGCCACCTATCGCCTGCTCAAGACTTTGATCTCTTAAATGGACTCAGCACTCTTACCGCTGCCGTGTGACTCCGACCACTGCCCTTTAAAATTTATCTTGAAAGCGCACGCGGTTCCGGTTAAAGTTTCGCCTCGACTGCCCTAGTAAGTTCAGTTCCCAAATCTCACCGGCTCCCTGTATCGCGCGGGCGTTCTTTGTCCGCGCCGGAAACCCGCACGCACATAAACGCGCCCTTCCCCCACGGGTGCCCAACACTTCCCTTCCCTGCACGACTGTAAGGAGACCCATCGCATGAGAGCTTTTCGCAAGCTGGCCGCGCTCGCCTGCGCGCTGACAGTTATCGTCGCCGTATTCCTGCCCTTCCGCACCAGTGCCCGCGCCACCGCTGAAGGGTTCGAGAGCGGGACGAAGACCTCTTACGCCGCCGCCGATGTTTTTCTCTCGACCGGATGGTGGTACTTCGACGACGCACTCGTCGGCAATCTCTCGACCGACCGCAAGACCGGCGCGGCCTCTGCGCGCATACGCAACGTCGGCTCGATCAGCACGGATTTCGACTACGCATCCGCCGGCACAGTCACCATCCAGCATGCCGTCTTCGGAACCGACGGCGCATCCACATGGGAGTTGTGGGTCTCGACCAACGGTGGCGCGAGCTACGCAAAAGTCGGCGCGACGGTGAACACCTCTTCGACGACACTTGCGACGGCGAGCTTTACGGTCAACTCGCCGGGCGCGGTGCGTCTCTCGATACGCAAGGTGAGCGGCGGGGCCAACCGCATCAACATCGACAACGTCAACGTCAACGCGTACGTGGCTCCGACGCCGACGCCGCCACCGCCGATGGGCGAGCACCTGACGATGGGCAACCCTTCAAACGCGGTCACGGATGTCAACCAGCCGACGAACTACCTGCTCGACAAAACACAGTACGCCGTCTCTTACAATCGCGACCGTGGCATCCCGAACTGGGTGAGCTGGCATCTCGACTCGACTTGGCTCGGCAGCACGCCGCGACAGGACGACTTCCGCAACGACACGACTTTGCCTGCCGGTTGGTATCAGGTGCAGGCGACGGACTATTCAGGCTCCGGCTTCGACCGTGGGCATCATTGTCCTTCGGGGGATCGCACGAACACGGTCGCGAGCAACTCCGCGACGTTCCTGATGACGAACATGATGCCGCAAGCGCCTGACAACAATCAGGGGCCTTGGGCCAATCTCGAAAGCTACTGCCGGACGCTTGTGAGTTCGGGCAACGAACTCTACATCATCACGGGCGGGTCGGGTTCGGGCGGCACAGGCTCGAACGGGGGCACGACCACCACGGTCGCCTCGGGTCACGTCGCCGTGCCCTCTCAGACCTGGAAGGTCATCATCGTACTTCCTTCAGGGACTAACGACGTATCGAGAGTGACGACTTCGACTCGGACGATAGCGGTCATCATGCCGAACGCGCAGGGCATCCGAGCCAATGACTGGAAGTCCTATCGCGTGAGCGTCGATCAGGTCGAAGCGCTCACCGGTTACGACTTCTTCTCCAACGTTTCGACATCGATTCAGAGCGTGATCGAGGCAAGGGTGGACAATCAATAGTTGACCTGAAGGGTCATGCCGTTGAGTAAAGTGGCGGCGGTCACAGCACGGAGTGACCGCCGTCCTCACTTTCCTTATCAGACTCCGGAGCGAAAACCCCGCGCGTAGGCGAGAGCCGACCGCCGACGTAAAAATTACCCTTGCGTAAACTTTTTTTTAGCGTTAGTGTTGCAGGTCATGGGCACGACACTTACCACCAAAGAGGCGGCGGAGCGGCTCGGGGTCACTCCAGCGCGTGTGCGCCAGCTCGTGCTCGCCGGAGATTTACCGGCGGAGAAGTTCGGGCGTGACCTGATGATTAGAGAGGCCGATTTGAAGCTGGTTGAGGTTCGTCCCATCGGAAGACCCTCTGCGCAGCGCGCGGCCAAGAAGGGCAACCGGAAGTGAAGAAACTGGACACCGGATACACATTCGATCCTCATGCGGGCGCGACCTACAGCTTCGAGCACATGCCGCTCGCGGCAGCCGAAGCGCACGCGCAGGCGGCGGAGACCCCGCACATCGTCGAAGCGGTCAACTGGACGGAATCCACCGACGGCGAGGTACACTACAACAGATATTTCGCACACAACTTTGACGAGGCGCTGGGGCTTGCCGTCCGGCTCAGGATAGGCTTCGAGGAGGGCGTCGAAGAGGTCATCTCCATCCGCCCTGCCACCAAAAGCGAAGCGGCGGGAGGGAGCAAAGCCTCCGTACATTTTCTAGAACTGATGCCGGGCGCGATATCCAGCATCGATAACAAAGAAGCTAAGAAGAAAGGCGGAAAGAAGTGAGCAACTTTAACGACCAGCATTTGATCTGTGCCGACTGTAACCAGGATTTCGTCTGGACGGCGGGCGAGCAGGAGTTCTTTCACGAGAAGGGATTCACCAACCCTCCCAAGCGCTGCAAGGAATGCCGTCAGGCCAAGAAAGAGCAGCGCGGCGACGGAGAGAGGAAAGGCGGTCGGAATTGAGCGCGGCCCAGTACACATATGAGGCGGTGTGGTCGGAGGAAGAACGTACCTTCATCGCACGCGTTAAGGAGTTCCCCTCGCTGGAGGCTCGCGACAGCAGCCGCGGGGGGGCACTGCGCGCGCTCAAAAGCGTCGTCTATTCCGTGGCGAAGCAACAGGCGGACTCCGGCGCTGAGACGCCCGAACAAGCCGACGCGGAGAAAGGCTTGGAGAAGTGAATACGACCACCATCATTGTCGTCATCCTGATCCTGCTGCTCATCGGCGGGCTTCCGACCTGGGGCTACAGCAGGCGTTGGCGCGGGGGCAGAGGCTACGGCTACGGCCCGAGCGGAATCCTCGGCGTCATCCTGCTCATCGTCATCATCCTGCTTCTCATGGGACGGCTCTAAGGCGGAGCCGTCTTCCCTCTGACAAATTTTCTAACGCGATGAGCCGCTTTGCTCTCTTGGGCGAAGCTCGTCCGGTGTCGGAGGCTCAAACCAGCTTGACCAAAGTCTAAGCCGGGCTTCGTCTATCCAAAATGTGCCCGGCGGCAAACGAGCATTTCTCGCGGCGAGACGAATCAACAGCTCCTCTTCCGGTACGTCCAGAAAATGAAGCTCACTGCAAGCACCGAGTCGCGTCGCCCGCAAGCGAAATTCCTCTCGTTCGCTGCGTGACCAGAAACCGAAGTCCAGCACGACATCCACACCAAGCACGAGCACTCTGGCCGCAAGTTCCCACAGCACTGTTTCTACGGGGTCGCGCGCCGCGTCAAGCGCCTCAACCAAAAGATCGACGCCGAACAGGCGTGTGATCCACTCGTCGGGTGTCAGTCGTAGCGCTGCACGCTCGTGCTCGATCTGCTTCGCAAGCGTAGTCTTTCCCGAGCAAGGCAGACCACACATGAGATGAAGTGTCGCGATGGTTCTTTCTCCGTTGGCTCGACCACGGACACGGGCGATTGCAGGCGTCGGCCCATGTTTGAATTAACTTGCCCGCGCGCCTAAAGCATTCTACATCTGCCGCGATAGATAAGCATGAATCAGCGCTGCTTCGGGTAATCCTGACTGGAACGAAGCCTTGACAGTCTAGGCTTGGGGCCTATAGTATGCCTACCGGTTCTAGGCATACACGCGATGTGGAGATTCGGATGACACAACATAAGGCCGACCTGTTACAGGGCACACTCGACATGCTCATCCTGAAGGCGCTCAGCCTCGGGGCGCTGCACGGCTACGGCGTTATCCAGCGCATCAGGCAGATGTCCGACGAGATGCTCTCAATCGAACAGGGGTCGCTTTATCCGGCGCTCTACCGCATCGAGCAGAAGGGTTGGGTTACGTCCAAGTGGGAGACGAACGAGACCGGACGCCGTGCGAAATTCTATACGCTGACGAAGGCCGGGCGCAGGCAGCTTGAGGCCGAGGAGGCGAGCTGGGACAGGCTCGTCCTCGCCGTCACGAAGATGCGACAGGCCACTTGAAGATGCGTCGGCCTTGAAGATACGACAGGCCACTTGAAGATGCGACAGGTCATTTAAGGAGCGTGCAAGGTTGTTGAGGCGGCTCAACATTCTCCGTGCGAGGTTGCGCGGGCTAGTGGGGCGCGAGGCGGTCATCCGCGACATCGAAGACGAGCTGCGCTTCCACGTCGAGATGGAGACGCAGACAAACGTCGAGAAGGGGATGAAGCCGCGCGAGGCGCTGCTGGCCGCGCGCAGGACGTTCGGCAACATAGGCTCCTTCAGGGACGCTTCATACGAGATCAGGGGAGGCGGTATGTTGGAAGGCATTTTACGCGACGCGCGATACGGCGCACGCTCTCTGTTCAAGAATCCAGGCTTCACGGCCGTCGCCGTGCTCACGCTCGCGCTCGGGATAGGCGCGAACGCGGCCATCTTCGGCGTCGTCGATGCGGTGCTCTTGAGGCCGCTGCCTTACCCCGAATCCGAGAGGCTGGTAAAACTCTACGCGCGAGATGAGACGGGAGAGACCATGGTCATCTCGCCCGCGGATTTTCTCGAACACTACTCGCGGGCGAACTCTTTCGAGCGACTCGCCGCTTATCGCGAGTCGTCATTCAACCTGACGGGGCAAGAGAGTCCGGAGCGTGTGAGCGGCGCGGTCGTGTCGCCGGACTTCTTCGCGGCTTTGGGAATCAACGCGCAGATGGGCCGTGCCATCCTTCCGGGGCAGGACGTGCCGGGCGGCACGCGCGTCGTCGTCCTCAGCCGCGACCTCTGGCAGAGGCGTTTCGGCGCAGACCCGAAAGTCTTGGGCCAGACCGTCGTGCTCGATGGCGAGCCACGCACAATCGTCGGAATCATGCCCGAAGGCTTTCGATTCCCTGCCGGTTCTCAACTTTGGGCCTCTTCGCGCTTCGCAGTCCCCGAGCACCCTTTGAGGCCGAGCGTAGACCCCTCAACGCTTCGCGACACGCATTACTTTGATGTCATAGGGCGTTTGCGGCCCGGGGTCGAGATGCCGCAGGCGAAGGCGGAGGCGGACGCCATCGGTCATCGTCTGAAGCAGCAGTACGCGGACGAGGAGGGAGCGGTCGGGGCGACGGTCGTCTCTCTGCACGAGGACGTGGTTGGCGAGACGCGGCCCGCACTGCTTCTGTTGATCGGCGCGGTCGCAATCCTCCTGCTCATCGCCTGCGCCAACGTCGCCAACATTCTGCTCGCGCGTGGTGCGACGCGTCAGAAGGAGATCACGCTCCGCATGGCGCTCGGCGCAAGCCGCGTGCGTCTCATCAGACAACTCTTGACCGAAAGCGTCATCCTCGCGTTCGCGGGCGGCGGTCTGGGAATCCTCCTTGCGCTCTGGGGGCTTGCGCCGCTCAGGGCTTTGATCCCGCCCGACCTGGCGACCGGCTCAACGCTCAGGCTCGACGCGCGCGTACTCATCTTCACCACCGTCGTAGCGCTCGGCTCAGCAATCATCTTCGGCCTCTTCCCTGCGCTCAATCTGGCAGACCAGGACTTGAACAGTGTGCTGAAGGAGGGAGGGCGCTCATCTGCGAGCGGCGCGCGGTCGAACCGTGCGCGCAGGCTCCTTGTTGTGTCGGAGATAGCTCTGGCCGCGGTGTTGTTGACCGGGGCCGGGCTTCTCATGCGGAGCTTCAGCCGCCTGTTGGACGTAGAGGTCGGCTTTAACCCCGAGAGCGTCCTGAGCGCGCAGCTCACGCTCCCACAGGCACGATACCCGAACAAGGGCGACCGCGCGCTCTTCGTCAGACAGGTGATCGAGCGTCTGAACAGCTCCGCGAACGTAACGTCCGCCGCCGTCATCTCTCGCCTCCCGCTCAACCCCGGCGCGAGCACACGCAGCATAGAGGTTCAGGGGCGCACGCCTCCACCATCGGGCGATGTCAATCCGGACTATCTGGTGACAAGCCCGAACTACTTCCGAAGCATGGGCATCCCGCTTCTGAAGGGACGAGATTTCGACGAGCACGACGACACGAACGCGCAGAAGGTTGTCATCATCAACGAGGCGACGGCGCGACACTTCTGGCCTGATGAAGACCCCGTGGGGAGGATGATTAAGGTCGATGAAGACTGGAGCCAGGTGGTCGGCGTCGTCGGCAACGTGCGGCAACATTCAATGGCGCAGAGTCCGCCGACGGCCGTCTACGTGCCATACGCACAAGACCCATGGCCGTTCATGGCCTTTGTCGTCCGCACCAAATCCGACCCGGCGGGAGCAACGCCCGCATTGCTCACAGCAATCAACTCGGTGGACAAGGACGAGCCTGTCTACAGCATACGCCCGATGAGTGACGTGTTGGCTCAATCACTCTCGGCCCGGCGTTGGCGGATGCTCCTGCTCAGCCTGTTCGCGATCACGGCGCTCACGCTGGCGTGCCTGGGTATCTACGGCGTGACCGCCTATTCGGTCACACAACGGACGCATGAGATAGGCATCCGCATGGCGCTCGGCGCGCAGAAGCGTGACGTGCTGAAGCTGGTCGTCGTGCAAGGCGTGAAGCTTGCGCTTGCGGGTGTCTGTGTCGGCCTGCTCGGCGCGGTCGTCATCATGAGGTTCGCGACAAGCCTTCTCTACGGAGTCGAGGTGGCAGACCCTTTGACGCTCGTCGCCGTGCCCGCCACACTGGTCGGCGTGACGCTTCTGGCCTGCTGCATTCCGGCCATACGCGCGACGAGGATCGCCCCGATAGATGCCTTGAAGTACGAGTAGGTGGGCCGCCTCAGAGACTGTCATAAACGTCAGCCCTGTCCACGCATCGGTAATGTGTGGACAGGGCATTTTAACGTCGAACGCCGGAAGTATTCGCCCGCTCCAAAGGCAGCCGGGCCAAATCAATCACTTCAAGCTCACTCGAATTGTAGTTTGCGGCGAAGAGCGTCCGCCCGTCCGGAGAGTGTCCGAACTCGCGCGGGAATGCTCCCGCAGGGATGCTCCCCCTGATGGCCGCCGTCCCATCCCCCCACTTTCGCCGAGTCGATCACTGTTATCGTCTGCCGCGCCGTTCTGTCTCTTGAGAAGCGGTCGAGTTAGTGACGATGACCAGCTTGCCTTCGTTGACTACGGCCACGCCGACGGGCGCTGCACCCACGGGTACCGTGCCGATGAGCGCGTGCGACGGCGCTGAATTTGGAAGTGTCGAAGCCGAGAAGCGTGTTGCTGATGTTGCCCTTCCTGATTAGCGAGTCGCTATGACAGATGCTACAAGCCTTGACCTTGATGCGCGCCTCTCCGACGCACGGCTCCGGAGGCGCACAAGCTGCTGACGTTCATCTTCGTGCTGTTGAAGAGAGAGTTAGACTACTGGTACTTGGAAGACCGCTTGTACAATCGCAAACCACGCGCGACACCAGATTACATGTAGCGGGAGTGGAAAAGTCGGCAAGCGGTGAAAGAGGCGAGATGATGAAGAGGAAAAGCTCGGGACACGGAAAAGCTGACCAGTCGCCTTCGATAGCCATCGACCAACCCTCCAACCTCTTCGCCCAAAAGAATCGAGGGATGCTTCTCGATGTTTTGATCTTTTTAGCAAACCTCTTTCTGATGCGGTTGCTCGTCAGACTGTTCCTTAATATTTCCCGGCAGGCATCAGCCGGTGATGTAATTGCGCAGTGTGTCTTGCTGCTTTTCTATTTGGGTATGCTGTTGTTGCCTTTGCCCGGCGCGATTTTGAAGCGTTGGCACTTTCATCAAAGAATCAAGAGGCTCGGCGAAGCGGAAGACGATGGTGGTTGTCTACCGTTCGGTTGTTTTTTCCTCCCGTTCGTTTACCTGGCCGTGAACATGTTTATGACCCTCGCGGTGAGCCTGACTCTTTTAGAGCTGTTTCCCGACTCGTCACTTGGAGGTGCGTTTCTTCTTTTCGGACTCCCTTACAGTATTTTCCAGACGGTGATCGTTTTCCGTTATTTCTCACCACCGAAACGGGAACCCAAGTCGGACTTCTTGCGCGATCCGCGCTCTGAGGTCTTGGGAGATGCTTGCATCTTCCTGAACATGGTTCTGTATCAGGTGCTGTTGAATTGGGCGGCGCTGAGTTACCCCGGCTTCCACGAAGGTAAATTTGTTGATAGGTTTTTCCCTTTAATCATCTTTGCTCTGCTCATGTACCTTTCGGGGCGAATTTTTTTCTTGGTTGAAGACATTCGTCACCCGCGAACCTGGCTGACGATCCTGTTAGCCAATTCGATCATTATTCTTCGCGCCCTTTTCGACGCGCGGTGACTGTGCAGCCGACGCTTGAAAGTTGTTGTGGTAAAAACAGACCTATGGTGCGTTTCAGCCCAATGGACCCTAAGTTTGGAGGTGGTGACTTAATCACATGACAGAGACAGGGATTTGTTGTAAAAATTTGGTCGAATCCTCTGGTTTTTATTTCATCTATCCAGAGCATCCATTTCAGGGGTATAGTACAATTTTTGTTGAGCCTATGCGGTTATTATGATATACCCCCCTTGAAGGAGGTACGTTCTTGACGCAAACACTTACTGTTGCCAACGCAATTTTAGGGCGTTATGGTCTAGCTGAAGACCCTTTCTCACTTTCCCCAGACCCTAGATTTCTTTATCTCACCAACCAGCACAAGGCGGCGCTCGCAAAACTCCGATATGTGTTGGAGCGGCGGCAGGGTTTTGCCGTACTGTACGGCGATGTCGGACACGGTAAAAGCACGCTTATTCGGAGGCTTTTCGGTATTTATCGGGAGCAGCAGGAGTTTGAGAGCGTGTTGGTTACGAACCCGGATTACCCCACGGCTCTGCAACTTCTGAAACGTCTCACGGATGAATTCGGCTTAGCACGCCGTCCATCAAAACTCGACCAGATGCAAGAGCTTGAGGGCTTTCTCGTCCAACGCTTTGCGGATGACAAGAATGTTCTCGTTCTTATAGACGAAGCACAGATGATGAAAGGCGAACAGTTTGAATTAATCAGACAGATCACCAACTTTGAATCCGACGATAATAAGCTCGTTCAGATAATCTTGGCAGGTCAGAACAATCTGCGGAACAAGTTAAAACTCAAGCGCGCTCTTCTATCCCGATCTGCGGCGGTCGCCACCCTCGATCCCCTCACTCCCGAAGAGACGGCGGATATGATTAGCTTTAGATTATCCGTTGCAGGTCGACACAACCCGCTCTTTACCCGTGAGGCTCATGCCTTTATTTATGATCGTACTAAGGGAGTGCCGCGCGAAGTGGTCAAGATGTGTATGAATGCATTAACAATCGGAGGCTTGATGGAGGCCGATCTTATCACTGCGGAGGTTGTAAATGAATCAATCGAATAAGAAAGGATATGCAGCGCTTTATGACCTGCAAGAGCGCAAAAAGCTAGCAAAAGCCGACTCCCCACCACTCCCCACCACTCCCCACCACACCCCACCACTCCCCACCACTCCCCAGGAAGCGAATCCGACGCAAGGAGAGTCAAGTCCTTCACCGGCACCTGCCCGGGATTTTAACCGGCGAGCTAACAGCTTGGAGAGGGATGCCATGCCGCAGGGACTCTTCCCGGGATCAAGCAAAAAGATTTATGACGCACTATATCTTCGCTCGCGCGGGGCTCATCCGCCCCGTACGCGCGTCCGTGCCTCGCGACGTGATTTTCTCGACTGGACGGACATCAGAAATCTCAAGACAGTAGATGGACATCTGCGGTATCTGATGAGTGTGGGTCTTATCATACGAGATTGGCAACCCGGCTCGACGGAGGGACCAGAGTATGAGGTGATACTGCCAGACCAGTTACCACCACTCCCCACCACTCCCCACCACTCCCCAGGAGTCACCACTACCCGTTTTTTGGGTAGTGGGTATACCCAATTTTCGGGGAGTGGTGGGTATAGTCAAGCTGTTGATTTACAAGATACTTACGTCGACGACAAGACTTTTAAGACTAATACTGAGAGCAGAGATGATGATGAGGCTTTCGCCGTTTTCGCGCATGCCCTAAAAAAAGCCGTCAGGGAAATAACTGGCAGAGATTCAGCTCCTGCGGAGGCAAGCAAATGGGGCGAGCTGGCCGAAGTGCTTGTAACAGAACTGAAGATCGCCGCGGGGCGCACGACCGTTTCCAGTGTACCCGCGTTTCTGGCAGAACACTTACGCCGCCGTCTCTGGAAAAAGGAGAAGCGACAGATCGAAGCAGAGGCTGATGAGCAGAAGTCTGCACCGGCGTCTACTTCGGATATTTCACAATGTCAGGAGTGCTTCGGCACGGGAATGTGGTATCCCGAAGGTTTTGAAAAAGGCGTCGCTAAGTGTCAACATAAGAAATTATCTGAGATTTCCGAGGCAAAATAACGCATTGATATCGGTGAGTCCTGATATCAATGCGTTGACACAAAAGGGAATGACGGCGTTTTAGATTCAACAGAGCATGCCCCGCCATTGCTGAAAGATGTTTTTAACGCCCACGCGGGCAGGACGGAGGTTAGGGTTAGGGGAGGATG
>JAVRON010000072.1:0-14129 GCA_032162705.1 Acidobacteriota bacterium | reverse complement strand
CGCTGAGAGTTGAGATTATCTCTGCGCTTCCTCTGCGTCCTCAGCGCCTCTGCGGTGAAACCTTCCCGCGCCTCATCCAACTGACATGTGCTCCGGGCAGCATCTATGCCGCTTCGTCGCGTGACTTGAGCTTATCTCTTTTCAGCGGCTGGCCCTTCGTCTTCCGACTCTTCTTCGTCGTCATCCGGCCTGTAAATCTCGTAGCCGGTCGCGTCGTCGTAATAGTATCGACCCGTTGACGGCGCGGGGCGCGACTCCGGCTCGGGTTTTGTTGTATCATCCCGCCGCTCGTTCACCTTCAAAGTCTCCCTGAAATTGTTCTCGGGCTTTTACCGTGTGCCGGGGCGGTTCTTCACAGTCCGCCCGGCGGCTCGGCGAATTATACCGCCATCTCCGAACGCGTTGACCAGAACAAAGAGGACGTAAATGCGAGGACAAACTTTCCGACGCGCCGCAGCGTCGTGCGCGCTCGTCGCCGCGCTGCTCTTCCAACAGGGCTTGACGCAACGGGCGCTTGCGCGGCAGCAACAGCAGCAACAGTCGCAACAGCAACAGTCGCCGCCGTCGCCGCCCGTGAAAGCGTTCGAGCTGACCGTGGACAGCATCATGCGCGGGCCCGATCTGGTCGGCTACCAGCCGCAGGGCGTCTACTGGTCGCAGGACAGCCGACGCGTCTACTTCCGTTGGAAGCGCGCGGGCGAGCCGCGTCTGAAGGAGACCGACTTATACGTCGTGAACGCCGACGGCACGGCTCTTCGCAAGCTGACCGAAGAAGAGGCAAGGCAAGCACCGCCCGCCGGGGGCGAGTTGTCAAAGGACAAGCGTCTGACGGTCTTTACGGACGAGGGCGACGTGTTTCTCTATGACCATGAGCGCGGCGAGCGCCGACAGTTGACGCGCACGGTTGACTCGGAGTCGAACGCGCATTTCACGCGCGACCAGCGTCACGTCTACTTCACGCGCCAGTCGAACCTCTACGTAATGTCGCTCGACGGCGGCTCGCTCGAACAGCTTACAGACATACGCATCCCCTCTGCGGGCGAAGGCGCGACGCTGCCGCGGGGCGCGGGCGCGAGTGGCGCGCAGGGCACGGGCGGCACGCTACGAGGCGGCGCGAGCGAGAGCCAGGAGTTCGTGCGTAAAGAGGAGCGCCAACTCATCGACGCCGTGCGCGAGCGCGCAGAGCAGCGCGAACAGCAGGATAAGCAGCGGCGCGAACGTGATAAGCGAAAGCCCTTCAGCCTCGCCGTGGGGCAGGCCGTGACGAGCCTACAGCTTTCACCCGACGGCTCGTACGTCGTCGCCACTGTGAGCGACCCTTCGGCGGGAAAGAACGCAATCGTTCCGAACTACGTCACCGAATCCGCCTACACCGAAGACATACAGGGCCGAACGAAGGTCGGGGACGTGCAGGGGCGCACGCGCCTCGGCCTCGTCTCGGTCGCGTCGGGCGAGGTCAAGTGGGTCGAGACAGGTCTGCGCCTTGAGGTAGCAGTGCACGTGCAGACGCGCACAGAACAGAACACGACCGAGTCTGCCGAGCGCGAGCGCGGCGTCGAGACCGGCGCGCAGCAGACCGCGCAGCAGCAGCAACAGACCGGACAGCAGCAGACCGCACAGTCTCAACAGACCGCCGCACAGTCTCAAACGCAGGCACAGCAGACGACGACGCCGCGCACGCAGCAGGGGCAGCAGACAGAGGCGACCGCGCAGACGGCGGCGCGCGACCGCGACGTGCAGCTCTTCCAGTTGCAGTGGTCTGAGGATGGAACACGCGCGGCGCTGCTGGCGCGTGCGGCGGACAACAAGGATCGCTGGGTGATGTCTCTAGACCCCTCGACGGGGAAGACGAAGGCGCTTGCGCGCGTGCATGACGACGCGTGGGTCGGCGGCCCCGGCTCGTTCACACTGGGCTGGCTCGCCGACAATCGACGCGTCTACTTCGTCTCGGAGCGCGACGGCTGGGCGCACCTCTACACCGTGGCGGCTGACGGCGGCGAGCCTGTGCAGTTGACCTCGGGCAAGTTTGAAGTCTCGGACGTGCGCCTCTCTGCGGACAAGACGAAGTTCTATTTCACTTCGAGCGAGGGCAGTCTCTTCGAGCGGCATCTCTACACGATGCCGGTTGAAGGCGGTGCGCGCACGCGCCTGACCACGATGCCCGGCAACAATCAGGTGGACATCTCGCCCGACGAGCGAACGCTTGCCGTCGTGCGCTCGTACAGCAATCGCCCGCCCGAACTCTATCTTCAACCGAACCGCCCCGCGCCAGCCGCGAACACGCAGGTGACGAACGCGAATACGCAAGCGACGAACGCGGGCGCGCAAACGGCGAACTTACAGGCGAGCGCGCAGGCGTTGAACGCACAGGCCGAAGCTCAGTCGGCGGAAGTCAAACAGGTGACGACCTCGCCAATCCCTGAGTTCTTCTCTTACAAATGGACTGACCCGCCCATCGTCAGCTTCCGCGCGCGCGATGGCGCGATTGTCTATGGCCGACTCTACCAGCCCTCGAACCCGCTGCGGGGCGGCCCGGCTGTCGTCTTCGTACACGGCGCGGGCTACTTACAGGACGTGACGAAGTGGTGGTCGAGCTACTACCGCGAATATATGTTTCACCATCTCCTTACGGAGCGCGGCTTCACCGTCTTGAGCATCGACTATCGTGGCTCAGCCGGATACGGGCGCGACTGGCGCACAGGAATTTACCGTCACATGGGCGGCAAGGATTTGGACGACAACGTGGACGCCGTCCGCTTCCTTGTCTCGGAGCACGGCGTAGACCCGAAGCGTGTCGGCATCTATGGCGGCTCCTACGGCGGCTTCATCACACTGATGGCGATGTTCACCACGCCCGATATCTTCAACGCGGGCGCGGCGCTCCGCCCCGTCACAGACTGGGCGCACTACAATCACCCGTACACCTCGAACATCCTCAACGACCCGCAGGACGACCCCGTCGCTTATCGACAAAGCTCGCCCATCTACTTCGCCGCGGGTCTCAAAGGCGCGCTCCTCATCTGTCACGGCATGGTGGACACGAACGTGCATTTCCAGGATACCGTGCGGCTCACAGAGCGCCTCATCGAGCTGAGGAAAGAGAACTGGCAGCTCGCGCCCTACCCCGTCGAAGACCACTCCTTCGACCGCGCCGACAGTTGGGCTGATGAGTACAAGCGCATCCTCAAACTCTTCGACGATAACCTACACCCGGACGCGGACACGCAGACGCTGAAGCGACGCGGCGCGAAGAGGCAGTAAATGAAACAGGTGCGAAGAGGCAGTAAATGAAACATTTGATGAACGAGAAAGTCGCTGTCTTGCTGCTGCTCTCCCTGTGCATGCTCTCGGGCGCGACGGGCACGCCGAACGCCTCCGGCACGCGACGCTTCGACACGCGACAAGCGACGCGCGACAAAGTGTCTGTGCGCGTGAAGGGTCGCCGCGCGGTCGTCGTCACAGAGCGCGGGCGCTCACACACGCTCGACCTCTCGAAGCATGTGGCCGCGGCGCGCATCGAGAAGGCGTCCGTCTTCTTCCTGACGCGCAAGGGCGAGTTCACATACCTCCTGCTCGACGTGTGCGGGCTGTCGAAGTTGCCGCCCGACGACCGGCAGTGCGGCGCAGGGATAGAGTGCAACGTCGTCTGGCTCAAGCTCGATCAGGCGTGGCGCGTGCGCGACGCGAAGTCAGAGCTTTACGAGTCGTGCTGGACGCCCATCTCGTCCGACGAAGGGCCCAAGATCAGCGGTCGTCGCCTGACACTGGTGGTTGACGACCTGCGTGAAGAGATGCGCCGCGAGGTCGGCTACGACGCCGACAATCCGGAAGAGGGATTGACGCTCAAACAGTCCGCCATCCCGAAGACGACTCCCTGAGAGCCGTCGCGTAAATCAGAGAGCCTTGTGTAAAGGGGAAAGCATGAGAATGTCTTTGATGAGGACGACGGTCGCGCTCCTCCTTCTGCTGGCGCTCGCACCCGCCGCGCCGCCGTCACACGCGCAGGCCACGCCGTCGCTTGTGCAGAACACACCACACCCCGCGCAGGAGTCGCCGGGCAAGCGCGGCATCACGCCGGAAGACTACTACGCGTTCGAGTTCGTCGGCGACCCGCGACTGTCGCCGGACGGTCAGTGGGTGGCCTACGTCTCGACGACCATCGACCAGAAGCAGAACCGCCGTCAGTCGCAAATCTGGCTCGCCGCCACAGACGGCACACGTCCGCCGCGCCAGTTCACGACGAGCCAACAGTCTTCGACTTCGCCGCGCTGGTCGCCCGATGGCCGCACGCTCGCCTTCCTCTCCGCACGCCCTTCCGCCTCCGACGCGCCCACGCAACAGGGAACCCCGACAATCTCTCCTTCGCCTTCCTCGCCTTCGACATCTTCCTCGCCTTCCTCCTCTTCATCCTCTTCATCCCCTTCGACACCTTCGCCTGCTTCCGTCTCGACGGCGACGCCGAGCGCCAACACGTCGCAGCAGCAGAGCACGCTGCCGCCTCAGACAAACTCGACTCCGACGACCGCAAGCACGCCCGGCGCAATCGGCACGGCGACGACTCCGGGCGTGTCGAGCGCGCTCCAGACGACAGCAGCCGTCGGCGAGACGACACCACGCGCGCAGGTCTGGGTGCTCTCGCTCGATGGCGGCGAAGCGCGTCGCGTGACGAACCTCCGAAGCGGCGTCAGCACTTTTGACTGGTCGCCCGACGGCAAGCGCCTTGTCCTGACGAGCCGCACGGGCCCGAGCGACGCGCGTGCTGCTTCGAGCGACGTGCGGCACTACAAGCACCCCTCATACAAGTTCAACGACACGGGCTGGTTCGACGACAAGCGCAGCCACCTCTGGGTCGTTGACGTTGCGACGGGCGCGGCGCGGCAAGTCACCTCCGGCGAGGACTGGAACGACTCAGACCCGCAGTGGTCGCCCGACGGCCGCACGCTCGCCTTTGTCTCCGACCGCACGGGCAAGGCGTTTGACGAAAGTCGTAACACGGATGTCTTCGTCGTCTCGGCGGACGGCGGCCCCGTCACAAAAATCTCCGACCACGACGAAGAGGATTCCAGCCCGCGCTGGTCGCCCGACGGACGAACCATCGCCTTCACGGGCCGCCTGCACGTGAGCGACCATCCGAAAATATTCATCGCGCCCTCGACGGGCGGCGCAGCCTCGCGCAACATCGCGCCCGAACTCGACCTTATCCCTTCAAACCTGACTTGGGCCGAAGCCGGGCGCGCTCTCTACTTCGAGACGGGCGTGCGCGGCGAGACGCACCTGTTCCGCGTCGATGTACGCGACGGAAAAGTTAAACAGGTGACGAAGGGCGCACGCGCCGTGCGCTCGGTTGATATCAGTGAGCGCGGGCGGCGAATGGTCTACGCCGCGAATGATTTCCGACACCTCGACGACCTCTATGCGTCCGACCTCGACGGCTCGAACGAGAGGAAGTTGACGAGTCTCAACGCAAAGCTCTGGTCGCAACTCGAACTGGCCTCGGTCGAGCGCATGACCTACAAGGGCGCTGACGGCTGGGACATCGACGGCTTTCTCGTCAAGCCGCTCGGCTGGCACGAAGGCGTGAAATACCCAATGATTTTGAGCATTCACGGGGGCCCCGCCGGTCAATACGGCGTCGATTGGTTCCAGGAGTTTCAGGTCTACGCCGCGCATGGGTGGGCCGTCTTCTTCGCGAACCCGCGCGGCTCGACGGGCTACGGGCAGAAGTTCGAGCGCGGCATCGAGGGCGAGTGGGGACGCAATGATTACACCGACGTGATGAACGGCGTCGAGGAGGTCTTGCGTCGCAATCCATGGATCGACCGCGAACGCCTCGGCGTTACGGGCGGCTCTTACGGCGGCTACCTGACGAACTGGATCGTCGGCCACACAAATATCTTCAAAGCGGCGGTCACGCTGCGTAGCGTCGTTAACTTTATCAGCGACGAGGGCACGCGCGACGGAGCCTACGGACACAAGGACGACTTCGGCGGCGACCTCTTCGAGAAGTTCGATTCGTACTGGGAGCGCTCGCCGCTCAAGTATGCCGCGAACGTAAAGACGCCGATTCTCATTCTGCATTCGGACAACGATTATCGCGTGCCTCTGGAGCAGGGCGAGCAGTGGTTCCGCGCTTTGAAGCACTACGGCGCGACCGCAGAGTTCGTCATCTTCCCACGCGAGAACCACAACCTCACACGCACGGGCGAGCCGAAGCATCTGGTCGAAAGTCTCAACTGGCAGCTCTACTGGTTCGACCGCTACCTCGAAGGCAAACAGTCGGCGGTGCCGCCCGACGCAAGATGAATGCGGATTGAAGCTGCCGATGTCCAGTGGCGGACATGTGTCTGTGATGATATGTTGCACCTATCCAGAAGCAGTATCTTCGGGTGGGATTGATCGACTTACTTTATCAGCTTGAGTGAAGGAGAAAGAAGATGGCGAAAACGATGAGTTGCAGGGATGTGGGCCCGGATTGCGATTTCGTGGCGCGCGGTGAGACGGAAGAAGAGGTGATGGGGCAAGTCGCCGAACACGCACGCTCGGCGCATGACATGGAGGACGTGCCCCCAGAGTTGGCAGAGAAGGCGAAGGCAGCCATCAGGGACGAGTAGCGAGCAGGTCAAAACTTATCTCCTGATTTCAAAGTCTTCCGCCGCGAGTCTAAACCCCGAACGTTTGCCGATGTCGTTACCGAGGCTTTACCCGATCACCGACCGGCTTCTGTCGGGGCTGTCGCACGCCGAACAGGTCGCGCGTTTGAGCGAGGGCGGCGCTCGCCTTGTGCAGTTGCGCGAGAAGCACCTCTCGCCGCGCGAGTTCTACTCGGAGGCGGAAGAGGCTTTGAAGGTGGCGCGCGCGCGGGGCGTGCGGCTCGTCATCAACGACCGCGCAGACATCGCACTGGCGCTCGGCGCGGACGGCGTGCATCTGGGGCAGGACGACATGCCGCCCCTTGCCGCGCGTGCGCTGCTGGGCGACAAGGCGATCATCGGTTTCTCGACGCACAGCGTGGAGCAGGCCGTCGGCGCGTCGCGTCTGCCGATTGACTACGTAGCCATCGGCCCGGTCTTCGCCACCTCATCCAAAGATAATCCCGACGCGGTCGTCGGCCTCGAAGGCGTGCGCGGCGTGCGCGAGGTCTTGGGCCCAATCCCCCTGGTCGCCATCGGCGGCGTGACGCGCGAGCGGGCACGCGCGGTGCTCGAAGCCGGGGCCGACTCCGTCGCTGTCCTGAGCGCCCTGCTCCCCTCTCTTGACCCCGCCGAAATCACACGCCGGACGCGCTTCTTTCTCGCCGAACTGTTGGACGAATGACAATTCCAGTCAAGGGCTAAGTGTTAACATATTAGCCGTTAAAAGTTTTAACTTGCTTTTCCAGCGCCGTTAAGACAGAATAAAAAGGTCGCCGGGAGCATTGCCCGCCCCGGCCTCCGAAAAGCCCGTACAGACTCTCCTTCGACTCTCGCTTTCCCTTTCAACACGGAGCAGCTAATCCCCCCATGAAATACTTCGACCTGCCGCCTGTCATCGAGCACATGCTGAAGGTCTCTGACGAGATCAGCGATCTGAATTTCTCCGTCAATCAGGCTCCGCAGGTGGAGATCAACGGTCGCCTGACAGCCGTCGAGCCGATGGGTTTGCAGAAGCTCACGCCCTACCAGACTGAAATCATCGCGATGACGTTGATGCAGGGCAACCCCGACGCGGCGCAGCGGCTCGCCCACACCGGTTCGACCGACATCAGCTACTCGCTGCCCTCGCGCATGCGCTTCCGCGTCAACATCTTTCAGCAGCGCGGCACCTACTCAATCGTGATGCGCGTCATCCCGACCGAGATACGTACGCTTGAAAACCTTGGACTGCCGCAGCAGCTCGCCGACATCGCGGAACTGCGCAACGGCATCGTGCTTATCACGGGCCCGACCGGCTCCGGCAAGTCCACGACGCTCGCCGCCATCATTGACCTCATCAACGAGAAGCAGCACTATCACATCGTCACCATCGAAGACCCGATAGAGTTTCTGCACCATCATAAGAAATCGACCATCAACCAGCGCGAGGTCGGCTCGGACGCGAAGGACTTCTCCTCGGCCCTGCGCGCGGCACTGCGCCAGGCTCCGAAGGTCATCCTCATCGGCGAGATGCGCGACTACGAGACGACCGAGATCGCGCTCGAAGCAGCAGAGACCGGTCACCTCGTGCTCTCGACGCTGCACACCATTGATGCCTCGAAGACCATCGACCGCGTCATCGGCCTCTACCCGAAGAACGAAGAGCAGGTTATCCGCGCCCGGCTCGCGCAGACGTTCCGCTACATCGTCTCGCAGCGACTCATCCCGCGTGGCGAAGGGGGCGGGCGGGTTTCCGCCGTGGAGGTGCTGAAGTCCACGCCCCGCACGCGCGACTACATCAGCGCGGGCGAGTGCGAAGGGAAGTCGCTGCTCGACGCGATGCGCGATGGCAAGCTTGATGGCATGCAGGACTTCGACACGGTCATCAAGGAGATGATTGAGGCAGAGGTCATCACGCTCGAAGACGGACTGTCGTTCGCCACCAACCCGAACAACCTCCAGCTCGCGCTCAAGGGCATGTCCGCCAACGACGACTTCAACGTCGCCGAGAGTCACACGGCTCCTGCGAAGCGTCCCACAGTCACGCGCGCCTACCCGGTCGCGCCCTTACGCCCCTCGAACTCTTCCATACTCGACATGATCGAATAGGGGCTAGGGTCTGGAGGCTAGTTAAAGACCTTGCCTCATTGAATCCTGCCTCAACGGGGAACTTGAAAACCTGCACACGAGTAGGCTAGTTACTAGCCTCCAGACTCTAGCTACTAACCTCTAAACTATGATTGTCACCTGTCACAACTGCACGACGCAGCTCCAGTTCGACAGCGCCAAAGTCCCGGCACGGCCTTTCACCGTGCGCTGTCCGAAGTGCCAGCAAATCATCAACGCGCAGCCGCCCGCGCAGCCCGCGCAGCGCGACGCGATAGGGGCGATGGGCGACCTTCCCGCCTCCACGCGTTCGCAACAGGAGATGAGCGCCAAGACCGCCGCACCGCTCTTACGCGACGAGCCTGCGCCGGTGAACTCAGATGGCGAAGTGCTACGGATGCTAGCCTCGCTCTTGCAGCGCGAGGCGGAGGGCGCGTCGGTCGTCGGGGAGCGACGCGCCTGGGAGCGCAGGCGTGCTCTCGTGTGCGTCGGCTCGGCCTATGGCGGTGATGTGGAGCGAGCGCTGGGCCGCGCCGGCTACGGGGTGTTCGTCGCGACGAATACGGCGCAGGCGGTCGAGCGTATGCGTGAGGAGCAGTTGGATGTAGTCGTGCTTGACCCCGAGTTCGACATTCGGGCACAGGGCACGGCGCAGGTCAGCCGCGAGTTGATCGCGCTGCGCACGGCCGAGCGCCGCCGCATTATCTTTGTGCTCATCTCAAACACCGCGCGCACAGGCGACGCGCACGCAGCCTTCCTCGCGGGCGCGAACCTCGTCGTCAGCATGAAGGAGGTCGAGGAGCTGCCGCGCGCGCTCGAAAAGAACATACGCGACCTGAACGAGCTTTACCGCGACTTCAACAAAGCGCTCGGTCTCGCCGAGCTTTAAAGCGGACAGGAAGTTTTCGGCGGACGGGAAGTTTTCTCGGCAGACCGCGTCTCGCCTTAGACATTACGTTCGACATGTGAGAGGCCGCTTCGCGCTTTCGGGGCGGCCTCTCTTTTTTCGTCGCCGACGAATGGCTTTACCCATGCGCGTGCGGCTGTCAGGCTCCGCCGTAATCTGCTAAGCTTACCGCTCCGCGGGGGGACGCTTTCAGGCGCTCGCTCGCGGGCAAACGTTTCCTGAAAAGATGGCTTCGCCGAACGGACAGGGGCACGCGCACGTCGCACACGCGCACACTCACGACGCGCTCTCGGCGCGCGGGCGGCGTCGCCTGCTCTGGGTGCTTGTGCTGACCGCAGCCTACATGCTGGCCGAGGTTTTGGGCGGCTGGTGGACGGGGAGCCTTGCGCTTCTGGCCGACGCGGGGCACATGCTGGCGGACGTGGCGGCGTTCGCGCTGGCGATACTGGCCGCGCGGTTCGGCGCGCGTCCCGCCAACCCTACGAAGACCTACGGCTACTATCGTCTGGAAATCCTCGCCGCGTTCACAAACGGCGTGGCACTGGCCGCCGTCTCGCTCTTCATACTCTACGACGCCTACGGGCGCTGGCTCGCTCCGCCCGAGATCACACGCGGCGGCGTGATGACTCTGGTTGCGACGGGCGGACTAGCGGTGAATCTCGTCTGCGCGTGGCTGCTGCACGGCGACCACGAGAGAGACTTGAACGTGCGCGGCGCGTGGCTGCACGTCCTGAGTGACGCGCTGGGTTCGGTGGGTGCGATTGCGGCGGGCGTCCTGATCATGCTCGTGGGCTGGTACGCCGCCGACCCGCTCTTTAGCGCGCTCATCTCCGTGCTTATCGTGTGGAGTTCCTGGAACCTGATTCGCGAAGCGACGAACGTTCTGCTGGAAGGGACGCCCGCGCATATCAACCTCGCGGCGGTCGAGGGCGTGATACTTGAGACTTCGGGCGTCGAGGACGTACACGACCTGCACGTCTGGACGATCACTTCGGGGCGCGAGGCGCTCTCGGCTCACGTACGCCACGCGCACGCCGTCTCGCCGCCCGTACTTTTGCGTGCGCTGCGCGCGAAGCTCCACGAGCAGTTCGGCGTAGACCACCTGACGATCCAGATGGAGACGGAAGACTTCGAGGACGAGACGTTCCACTTCTGCACCTCGGGCACGGCCTGCTTCCGCTCGACGAAAGAATGAGGAAGAGGCTAGAGGTTAGAGGCTAGAGGCTAGTTGAAAACTGCCTCTCAACTAGCCTCTAGCCTCTAACCTCTAGTCCCTAGCTTATGGAAATCAGCCTTCTCATCGTCCTCGACTTGCGCGAGCAGGCGGCCTTACAAGCGGCGCTGATGACGCATGGTGCGCCCGACTCTCTGGTGACGCTGGCGCTCACGGGTGCGTGCCGCATCCAGTCGCTTGACGAGGCGCGACAACTCCGCCGCTGGCTCGCCGAGACACGCGCCTCGGGCAAGACCGACTTCGCCTCGCTCAACGTCATCGAGCGCGAGCTGGTGCGCTTCGGAGTCTGAAGAACAGTAGTCAGTAGACAGTAGACAGTAGCGCTCCGCGCTGCGACCGTTAACGCTGACACCCGGACGATTCATTAACGATGGTTCTTCTACTGACTACTGACTACTGACTACTGTCTACTTCTCTTATGTCACTCATCGAACTAGGCTATGGTCGCGGCACGATTCCTTTCGAGTTCGAGGGCGGGCGCTTTCGTGTGCTGGAACCTGAAGTGGTGGAGGAGCGACCGTTGACGGACGCGGAGGTCGGCGCGCTGATTGACGACCCCATCGACTCGCAGCCGCTCGAAGACATCATCAGTCCGGGCGAGAGCATCCTCGTCGTCGTCTCGGACGTGACGCGCGCGACGGGAAGCCAGCAGGTCATAAACCTTCTGGCGCGACGCCTGATCGCGCTCGGCGTCGCGCCGTATGATTTGCGCGTCATCTTCGCCACGGGGCTGCATCGCGCAGTGACACGCGAGGAGAAGGCGGAGCTTTTGACGCCCTTCATCGTGCAGCGCGTTCGCACGCTCACGCACGACGCATCGGACGAATCCCGTCATGTCTCGATGGGCGAGACCGAGCGCGGCACGCCCATCGAACTCAATCGCGCTCTCTTCGAGCACTCGCACGTTATCCTGACGGGCGGGGTCGGCTTCCACTACTTCGCCGGATTCACAGGCGGTCGCAAGAGCGTCTGCCCTGGTCTCGCCTCGCGGCGCACCATCGAGGCGACGCACTTGCAGGCTCTCGATTTCGAGAAGGGAGGGCGGCGCGCGGGCGTCGGTGCGGGCCGCCTCGACGGCAACGCCGTCCAAGAGGAGTGCGAGCGCATCGCTGCGGAGGCCGCGCCGTCGTTCCTTATCAACACTGTGACGGACGAGCGCGGGCGCGTCGTGCGTCTCTACGCGGGCGACTGGCGTGTGGCGCACCGCCGCGCCTGCGCCGAGTACGCAGAGTCGCACACCGTCAAGATCGAAGCGAAGCGGCGCGTCGTCGTCGCTTCCGCGGGCGGTGCACCCTTCGATACGAATCTTATACAGGCACACAAGGCGCTTGAGATGGCCTCTTACGCGTGCGAGGAGGGCGGCCAGATAATCCTTGTCGCCGAGTGCGCGGAAGGCTTTGGCCGCGCGGACTTCGTCAAGTGGTTTGACGCGGCAGACTCGCGCGCGCTCGCCGAGCGTCTGCGCGACGCCTATGAGGTGAATGGGCAGACCGCGTGGTCTCTGCTGACGAAGGCGGAGCGCTTTCGTATCCAACTCGTCTCGGCGCTGCCCGACGAAGACGTGCGACGGATGCGAATGTCTCCCGCGCGCTCAATCGAGGAAGCTCTCGCGCTAGTCGAAGGCTCAGCCGACGGCTACATCATGTCGCGCGGCGCGGCCTTCTTGCCCGTCGTCTCGGCGTAAACTACAACGCCAGAGTTTCATGCACGGGCAGTTGACGCGGCGAGACACAAAGACTAGCCTGATGCCGACACTTTAAAGGCGTTGACTTCGATGCGCGAAAGGCGATGACTTTGATGCGCGCTCAGAGATTCCTGTGGCCGACTTTGCTGACGGCCCTACTCGCGTTCACATGCTCTGCGGTGGCGGCCTCGTCGGCGAGCGTCTACACACTTCTCACGTCGCACGCGTGCCGTACGATCAGCACGAGCAGCGAGCCGGGCGGCTCGACGCAGCGCTGTCCGGGCGTCGCAGGCTACCATCTGCTGGTCGAAGACGAAGACGCGCGCATGTCCGTGACGGTCGTCGCGCCGGGCGGGAAGCAGTATCCTTTGGAATACTGGCGTGTGGTCACGACGGCCTTCTCCAGTGTCGGCGAACGTGCCGAGTGGCGCGTGACAAGACAGGGCCGACGGGTCGTGCCGTTGGCGCTCATCGTGCGGGTGGACGCGCACGACAACCCGGACAAGGCGGAGAAGGTCTCCTCCTACCTCGCCGTCGCCAAGATCACTCAGCAGCAGATATGTGTGACCGACAAGATCAGGTCTGGGCCCAACGCTAACGAGGAGGCGCGGCGTGCCGCCGATGTCGCATCCACGAAGCCTTGCCTCGCGGCGAGTGCCGGGAGATGACACGCACGTGCATGGACTCTTTGACTTGAGCGACGGCGCTTTAAAAAAAGCTTTGATGGTCAGGCGAGACGGCCAGAGGAGGGGGAGAGTGAAAGCCGGAATTTTAAACGGGACGCTGGCACTGCTTTTTCTATCTGTGTGCGTCGCAGACGCTCGGGCGCAGAGCGCGACGACGACGCAGCAGCAGACGGCGGAGACGACTGCGGACGTGAGGCCGAGTGAGTCGCATGTGCCGCTGGCGCAGGTGGCGGTCGCATACGACGTGGCGGGACACGAGGTTCTGAACGGTCGTCTACGCACGCAGACGCTCGCGGGCAGCCCCGACGCTCCCGCACGCAACACGCGCGTCGTGATCGAGAACCGCAGCCCCGTCTTCTATAACTATGTCTCCGGCTGGGCGACCTTCTACGGCGCGGACGGCGTGCGCTGCGGCGAGGGTCTCTGGAAACTCGAAGCGCTCGCGCCGGGCGAGCAGGTCGAGGTGGACACGCCCGGCCTTCGTCTGACCTGCACGCCCAACACCTGGCGCATCGTGGCGACGACGCTCCTGACGCGCACGGGCGATGTCGCCAAGCCGCGCGAGCCGAACGCGCCCCCGCCCGCCGAAACCGGAGCCGCGCAGAGTAACGTCGCCGCTACGGAATCCACGACGGGCACAACGACAACCGGCGCAACTCCTTCGACGGGCACGACGACTACGCCCACGGCAGCGACCCCCGCGGGCGTCCCGCCGCTCGAAATCAACGTCAACGGCAAGACCATCCCCATCCAACTCGGCAACCCGCTCGAAATCGTCGTCGGCAAAGAACGCGTCCGCATCGTCGTCCATAAAGCACCATAAGACAAGTGATGAGTGATGAGTGATAAGTGATGAGAAAGACCGGCTATCTTTTCTCATCACTTATCACTCATCACTTAT
>JAVRON010000071.1:0-22702 GCA_032162705.1 Acidobacteriota bacterium | reverse complement strand
GAGCGGCCCGCCTCTTCTGTTTTACGACGCGGCAGAGAAGCTTTTAAACCGGACGCGATAGTGCTTAAATTAGCCGGTGCTGAGAATCTTTCTGATTGGGCTGGCCGGACTCACGGGGACGCTCTGTCGCTACTGGCTCGCGGGCGTCGTCGCGCGGCGCTACGGCGAGACGTTCCCCGCGGGGACGCTTCTGGTCAACCTCGCGGGCTGCTTCCTCATCGGCTTTCTCTTCTTCATGTTTCAGGAGCGTTACGCGGCCAGCGAGACGGCGCGCGCCGTTGTCTTCGTCGGTCTGCTCGGCGGCTTCACGACCTTTTCGTCTTACGGCTTGCAGACCTTCACACTGCTTCAGGACGGTCGTGGAGCGTATGCCGCCGCGAACGTCATCGCCTCGAACCTGCTCGGCCTCCTGTTGGTGTGGGGCGGCTATGTGCTCGCGAAGTTCCTGGGAAGCGTCTGACGCCCCTGCCTGTCACGCGAAAAAATGGCAAAGGCACTGACAGAAGATTCCGCGCGGCAAGAGGCGGGCGGCGTCCCGCCCATCCTCTTCGTGTTGGCGGCGGCGCTGCTGTGGAGCACGGGCAGTCTCTTCATCAAATCGACCCAACTCAACGCCTTCGAGCTTTCGTTCGGGCGTTCGCTCTTCGCCGCCGTCACCGTCGCGTTGTTGACGCGGCGCGAGGGCTTCCGTCTGAACGCCGTGACGCTCGTCGCATCCTTCCTCTACGCGGCACTGCTGCTGCTCTTCGTGGTGGCGAACAAGCTGACGACCGCCGCCAACGCGATCTTCTTGCAGTACACCGCGCCGGTCTACGTACTGCTGCTTGAGCCTTGGATGTTCAAGGAGCGCTTTCGACGCACGGACATCTTCGTCGTCGCGGCGTGCGTCGCGGGGATGTCGCTCTTCTTCGTCGGGCAGCTTCGCCCGCAGGACGTGGCGGGCAACCTGACGGCGCTCGCCTCCGGTCTCTGCTTCGCTCTCTTCATGCTGCTGCTCAGGCACAGCCACGCAGGTCGTGTCAATCGCGCCTCGTCGGTCATCTACGGCAACATCTTGCTCTCGGTGTTGACGGCGGCGCTCCTTCTGTCGGGGGTGGTGGAGAGTCCGGTGTTGTTGGCGGGCGCGCTCGCGAAGAGGGACGTGCTGATTACAATCTACCTCGGCGTCGTCCAGATCGGGCTGGCGTACACTTTCTTCACACTCGGCATCGCGCGCGGCGTGCGCTCGCTCGACGCTGGAATAGTCGGATACATCGAGCCGATGCTCAACCCCATCTGGGTCTTCCTCTTCCTCGGCGAGCGCCCGTCGAAATGGGCCCTCACGGGCGGCGCAATCATCATCGCCGCGGTGCTGGCACACACACTGGCATTAGCCCGGAGAAAAAAGGGCTGAGCACAGCCGCGTCGCCTTCATCGACTGGAAGGCATGCGCGTGCGCGACGGCGTCTCTGTCTCGGGCTGGATGGAGAAGCGGAAGACACCATAGACGAGTGCCGCGACTACGACGAAGACTACGAGCGAAATCAGTATGGCCGCGCGCACTGGATGGCCTGATGGCCCCGTGTGGCCGTCCGCATCGTGCGCGGCGGTGGTCTCTTCGTCGAGCGGGTCTAAGTTGGCGGGACTGTTCATAAACGACTTATGAAAACTCTGAGGCGAGTCCGAAAATATAATAAGCGGCGGCGCATTTTCGGCGCAACTCATATCCACACCGCCGCCCGCGATGTTAGAATCTGGCGACTGAACCCGGCGGCGGTCGCCAGCGTATTGAATGGGCGTGGCGGTGACACACTGATTCAGTGAATCAATGAGACGACGAATAGATTCTTTTGGAGATTCTTATGAGCGACCAGCGAAACTGGCTTGAGCGACTCGGCGATAAGATACCGGGCTATGGCGGCTACGTGGCGAAGGAGAGCAGGCGCGACGCGGACAAGCTGCAACGCGAGCATCTGGCCGAACGCCTGCGCGCGGCCAAGCAGCCCTTGAACGACCTGATGCGCGAGCTGTCTTCGACGGGGCGACTCTTCGAGGTGGGCCCGGTTGATCGCGTGCTGAAGAAGTTCGACCAGATCGAGAATCGCGTCCGCTTCGCTTCCTACGGCTACGCGGGCTTCTTCGACGCGGTGAAGATCGAGGAGCCGCAGCTCGAACGGATTTACCGCTTCGACCTCTCGCTCGTCGAAAAGGTCGATGAGCTTGAGCGACAGGCGCGTGAACTCGGCCAGAAGTCTTCGACCGCCGACGGCCTCAAGCAATCAGCCGCCGAGCTTGAGCGCACCGCCGACGACCTCAACAAAACTTTTGACGAGCGCTATCGCTCCATCGAAAACTTCGGCCCCGACGACTCGCCGGGACAGCCGATGTTTAGCTGAATTTCAGTAGACAGTAGACAGTAGACAGTAGACAGTAGTCAGTAGGCTCCGCTAGGCGGACGAGGCCACTTTTCCCTTTGACTACTCGACTGACGAAAGTTTTTCTGCTGACTACTGACTACTGACTACTGACTACTGTCTACTGTCTACTGCTTTTATGTCTGAGCGTTGTAACAACTGTGGTGCGGAGTTGTTTGCGGGGCAGCAGTTCTGCCGCCGTTGTGGGACACCCGTGCGAGCCGAGGGCGGTGAAGCGCCGACGCAGCTCTTACCGGAGGGGGCACAGCAGACCTCCCCTAAGTCCACGGCTACCGGCACTTCTCCGTTCAGCGGCGCGCGCACCGATGCGGTCTTGCAGCAGCCGACCGCCTACACCCCACCGCTCGCGGCCTTCCAGCAGACATCGCCGCTTCCGTCCGCGCCCGCGCGGGCCCCGCGCCGTCGTCGTCGCGGCGCTTGGCTCTTCGCGCTGTTCGCCGTCTTCGTGCTCGGCGGCGTGGTGGCGTGCGCCGCGGCTTACGTTTTGTGGCGCGCAAGACATCCCTCGATGATCGTCAAGAGGGTCAGCGTCGGCGGCATGAGTGCGCCGCAGGTTCCGCCCGTGCCGCCCAATCTGGGCGACCAGATCAAGGATGCTTTGAAGGGCGCGGGCGTGCCGCTGCCCGTGGACGAGTCGGGCGCGAGCGTCACGGGCGTCGAGACGGTGCTGACCCAGACCTACGACATGGGCGAGGACGCGACCTTCTCTCTCCAAGTCGTCAACGGGAACGTCACCATCACGGGCGCGGACGGCGAACAGGCCGTGGTGAAGATCACGAAGCACGGCGGAAGCCCGCAGGAGCGGAGCGGCGCGCGTGTGCTGGCGTCGAAGACGGACGAGGGGCTTACGCTCATCACCGCCCCTGCGCAGAGCGGCGCGGTCAGCGTCTCGTATGAAGTGCAGCTTCCTCGCGGCCTACGCCAGATCGAAATCTCAGCCGACAAGGGCGATGTGCATGTCTCGGGGTTCGACGGGGAGGTCGTCGCAGACTTGAAGATGGGCGACGTGGAGTTCCGCGACGTGTCGGGTAAGGTCAAGAGCAGGCTCATCAAGGGCAACACCAGAATCTTCTACGAGAAGCCGGAACGCGAGGGCGCGCAGGAGTTCTCGGTCGTGAAGGGCAACATCGAGGCGACCATCGCCGACGGCGCGAACGCCGACGTGAAGGCCGAGACGCTCGACGGCGACATCGACGTTGACGAAGCCTTTCAGATGAAGGTCGAGAAGGCCCCGGCGGGTCACACCGTCGCCGGGCGTCTCGGCGACGGCGGCGAGCACCTGATGTTCAAAGTCACTAAGGGCGACATCAAGCTGAAGAAGTAGACAGTAGGCAGTAGGCAGTAGAAAAACTTTCCTGCTGAGGGTGATAATTTATGTCTTCAACTGTCAACGCGTTCAAAGTAGTTCCTACTGACTACTGACTACTGACTACTGTCTACTATTCATGAAGGAGGAGAGGCAGCCAGATGGCAATCGAAGTCATACAGTTTTTCGACCAGACGGGACAGCAGATCGTCTCGCGTTTCCCGCCGCAGGGGTCGGCAGACATCAAGATGGGCGCGCAGCTCATCGTGCAGGAGAACCAGACGGCGGTCTTCTTTCGCGACGGCAAGGCGCTCGACACGTTCGGCCCCGGTCGGCACACGCTGACGACGATGAACGTGCCGCTTCTGACGCGGCTGCTCTCGATTCCTTTCGGCGGCACGTCGCCTTTCACGGCGTCGGTCGTCTTCGTCGCGCGCCATACCTTTCAGGACATGAAGTGGGGTACGAAGGAGCCGATTCCGTTCCGCGACTCGGAGCTTTACATGGTGCGGCTGCGTGCGTTCGGCAAATACTCGTTCCGCGTCGCAGACCCGCAGCTCTTCGTCGGCTCCATCGTCGGCACGCGCGGGCTAGTCTCGACACAGACTCTCGGCGAGTACCTGCGCGACATCGTCGTCTCTCGCCTGACGGATTTGCTTGGCGAGAATCTGAAGACGGTCTTTGACCTACCGGCCTACTACGACGAGCTTGCGGCGGGTACGAAGGCGCGCGTCGCGGAAGATTTCAGTAAGCAGGGACTTGAGCTGGTCGATATGCTCATCTCTGCGATCACGCCGCCCGAAGAGGTGCAGAAGAAGATCGACGAGCGCGCCTCGATGTCGGCTCTGGGCGACATGGACAAGTACATGCGCTACAAGGCGGCTGAGTCGATGCCGGACGCGGCCAAGCAGCCGGGCGGAGCCGCGGGCACGGGCATGGGACTCGGCATGGGCTTCGGCTTCGGACAGATGATGGCGAACTCCATCGGCGGACAAGGTCAACAGCAGGGAGGACAGCAACAGCAGGGCGGCGGTCAACAACAGAGCGGCGGCGCGGCGCAGACCGTGCCCTGTCCGAAGTGCGGCACGCCCAACGCGGCGGGCGCAAAGTTCTGTCAGAACTGCGGCGCGAACACGCAGGCGCAGCAGCAACAGGAGGCCGCGACCGTTCAATGCCCGAACTGCCATGAACAGGTGCAGGCGGGTGTGAAGTTCTGCAACAACTGCGGCCACTCGATGGAGCCAACGGCCTGCAAGAGCTGCAACAACCCGCTCCCACCCGGCTCGAAGTTCTGCGGCAACTGCGGCACCGCGGCCTGATTGCAGCACTGCCGCCTGATGAGGAATGTCTTTCAAGTCTCTACTGCATGAGAAATGTCTTTGAAGTGTGACTACTGCCACAGCGTCTTGCCGGAAGGTGCGACGAAGTGCGCGAGCTGCGGCGCGTCTTTGGGTGAGAGGGAGGCGACAGACTTTCGCTTCTGTCCGCACTGCAAGCGTCGTCTGCTCGCTCTGGGAAGCCCGGCGTGCAACTACTGCGGGCGCGCGCTGCCCGATGATTTCGTAAAGGCGCGCGAGGCTTTGTGGCAGAAGGTCAACGACGTGGGCGCGGGCAAGGCAAGCCCCGAGGAGATAGAGGAGTTGAAGAAGGGGAGCGACGACGCCATGCTGCGCGCGGTCAAATCGCTCATCGACCTCGATGACCGCACGCGGCGCAAGTAAGCCCTGCGGGAAGTCGAAAGGCAAAATTTAAAAGAGAAGGAGGATGAGAGCCGCGCTGCTTCTCATCCTCCTTCTCTTTTAGCCTTCGCGCAGGGGGCCAGCCTTTAGCCTTCGCGCAACGCCGGACTTAATCGCTTTTAGAATCCTTCAAAATTTCGAGAGCGCGCTCAAGGGCGCGGTCGCGTCGGCGGCGCAGGTCTTCGCGTGTAGGCTCGACCGAGATGTCAGGGCGCAGCCCCGTGCCTTCGAGTCGCGCGCCGCGTGCGGTGTGATAGTCCATCTCGCTTACGTCGAGGATGCCGCCGTCGGGTAGCTGGTGGCGTCGTCGTATGCCGAGGACGCAGCCGCACGTCGCCTCGCCGATGACGCTGGCGCGATTCGTCTCGCGCATCGCGGCGGCGAAGACTTCGGCGGCGCTCGCCGTGTGCGCGTTCGTCAAAAGGACTACGGGGCGGCTAAAGCGCGCGAAGGAGTCCGCGGATGAGAGCAACGCTGTGCGCGTGAAGGGTTCGAGCCGGATGGCTCCCTCTCGATCCGTGAAGCGGCCGAGGCTCAAGCCCGCGGGCAGGAGCGTCGATGCAAGGTCGGCCATCGACTCGGCCTCGCCGCCGCCATTGTCGCGCAGGTCGATGACGAGCGCGCGTGCGTCCTTCAACTCGTCCTTGAGTGCTCGCGTGAACTGTGTGGCGACTTCGGGCGTGAAGATGTTGAAGCGCACGAGCCGGACGCCCCGGCCCTCGCCGCGAACCTCGAACGAGGGCAGACGCGTATGCGGCTCACGGTTGAGGGTGGCGCTTCTTTCGCGCGACTCGCCTGCGCGTGCGAAGTTCAAGCGGACTGTTGAGTCGCGCGGCCCGTCGAATAGATGTGACACGGCGATCAGACGCGCCGCAGACGAACCGGCGGCCCCCTGCTCTGCGAGACGCCGCGCGACGAGCGACGAGACAGGCTCGCCGTCAAGGCTCAGCACAGAGTCTCCCGCGCGCACCCCTGCGCTTGCAGCCTCGGAGCCGCGCTCCACATCCGTGACGACGAGCGCGCCCGCGAGTTCACGCACCGAGACGCCGACCGAGACGTAGCGCTGCACCCTCCAGTCCATGCTCTCGCCCGGCGCGAAGACTCGCGTGTGCGGGTCGCGCAGATGCCCGAGCATGCGGCGCAGTACGGCGTAAAGCTCCGTCTCGTCGCGCGCCTCAGCCGCCTTGGGGCGCAAGTCCTGCCGCACCTCCTGCCAGTCAACGCCCTGAAAGCCGGGGTCGAAGTAGCGCTCGCGCACCTGCTCCCACACCTCGTCGAAGATGCGCAGACGCCCCTCGCGCGTCGCCGAATACCCGGCGCTCTCTCCTTCGACACGACTCTCGACCGCGCCGACACGCCCCGCACCAGCCACGGGCGCGAGTGCGAACGCGAGAGTCAAAAATAGCGCGAGCAGCTTAGACATTATTCATCCGGCTTGGTCGTCATTCACGCGGCTTAGACATCATTCATCCGGCTTAGTCGTCATTCGCCTGAGCACCGCCGGAGTTCGCTTTCGCCGGGCGGCGGAAGTTGTAGCGCAGGAGCACGCGCACGCTGACCGGCTCGCCGTCTCGTGTGGCGGGCCGAAAGTGCATCTGCCGGACGGTCTTGACGACCTCTTCGTCGAGGCCGAAGCCGGCCCAGCGGACGACGCGAATGCTCCCGACCTCGCCGTCCGCACCAATCTCGACTTCCGTATCCACGGTCGCCTCCGTCTCTGCGTGCGAGGCGGCGTCCGTGTACGCGGGGCGCAGACGCCTGTACGGCGCAGGCTCGCGCAAATCTGCGTGCGCGCCCGCGCCCTCGTCCGTCGAGAGGTCTATGACGTGTGCGGCCACGTCCTGCGTCGTCTCGAACCGCTCGTGCTCCTCGCGCGCGGAGGCGGCCAGAATAGCCTCTGCGTAGCGCGCGACCCCGTGCGAGTCGAGCGCATTGAGCAGAGAGCTTTCCGCAGCCGAAGCCGTGTCGGCCTCCGCCGTCGGGCGTTCCCAGAGGACGAGTTGACCCGTCCGCGTACTGACGACGAAGACGGAGGCGTAAGACTCGAAGTAGGCGGGGCGTGTAGAAGAAGAGCGGCGTATGGTCTGCGCGTCGCCCGTCAAATAGAAGTCGCACCCCATCGCCGTCCCGAGCGCACGCGCATCACTGATCGACATGTTGAGCGAGCCAGCGTAGCCGATGCCACGCGCGGCGGCGCGGCCCATGTCGCGGTCGAGCAGCGCGAGCCTCGTCTGCCCGCGCGCGTCCGAAGATACGAGCAGCTTCGACAGACGCTTCGCCACACGCGCCCCCGTCAACGTCCCGCCCATGTCGAGCACGGCCACGCTCACGCGCCGCGCCTCCTGCGCCCGTGTCGCAAGGCAGAGCGCCGACATGAGTGCGACTAGTAAGATGAAAAGACGACGAAACATAAATTCAAAGCAGAAGCCCGACCGTGAGGGATGGCGTTTAGTCTTCCGTATGCCGCCCGGCAGAGGTTGAGACGCCCTCCCTCACGGTCGGGCTTCCGCCACCCGGTTCTTCCCGCAGCGGGTCTGCATAGATGCCGGGCGAGCTGTCCGGGATGAGCTGCGCGCCGACCGCACGCTCGTAGAACTCCGCAGGGCCTACGCCGCCGATGACCGCGTAAGCGTAACCCAACTCGCGCAGTCCCCATAATGAGGCCAGCAGGAGCGCGCGCCCCACACCGCGTCCGCGCTCGCCAGGGGCGACACCTGTGGGCCCGAAGAAATTCCTGCGCGTACACTCGTATGCGGCGAACCCCGCGAGCCGCCCTTCGCGCAACGCGACGTAGACCGTTACGGGCTGACGCGCGAAGCCGACCGAAATCTCATCCGCCCAACCCCGGCTGAACTCACACGCGACAAACTCGCGCACCGCCGTCAACTCCCACGGCTGCGCGCGCCTCACCAACACACCATCGCGCCGCAACTCATCGAGCGCCGCGTCAGGCGTCGAGAGACGCATAAGATTGACGAGCATATCCGGCATTAGAAAAACAAGCGATGAACGATGAATGATGAGTGATGAACGATGAACTGAAGACAAGCAGTCTTAGAGTTCATTACTCATCATTCATCATTCATCATTCACAGTCTATCGCTTCCTGTCATCCGCTTTAATTAACAACCGCCGCGTCGGCGTTCGGGTGGCGATGATAGAGGCCGTAGATTTCGTCTTTGACCTCGGGCGGGAAGCAGACGCGGTGGAGTTCGTAGCCGCGTAGGCCGCGGACGGCGTCGCTCACCTCGCTGATCTCGCGGATGCGCGGGCGCGAGTAGCCGTCTTCGACGTAGATGTGCGACTTCGGCTCCGCGCCTTCGGCGGTGTAGTAGGAGTAGTAGGGCACGTCGCCCGCGTGATCCTCGATGAAGTAGTAGGCGGGATCGAAGCCTTTGCGCTCGACGACCGAGCGCGCCGCACGCATGAAGTCAGCGCGCTCGCCGTCGGGCATGTCGAGGTCGATGGCTTTAAACAGCCTGCGGCCGACGAAGCGGAGGCTGAGGTCGCGCAGGACGGGGTCTTCGGCGCGTTGCCACTGCTTGACGTGGAAGGTCAGCTCGGCGTCGTCGAGTTCGATGTGATCGGCGAGCGTGAGCGGGACGCGTCGCAGGATTTTCTCGAAAGCCGTGTCGGGCGCGCACCAGACGCGCTCGCCCGCCGCGACGAGTTCGAGCGCGCGACGCAGGGTCGAGCGCAGCACTGCTTCCGCCGAACGCAGCGTGCGGTGAAAGTAGACCTGCCGGAACATGTAGTAGCGCGCCTGCAAATACTCTTCGACGGCGTAAAGGCCGCGCGCAGAGACGTAGATGCGGTCTGCCTGCTCGTCAACTTCGATGGCGTTGATGATCCATTCGAGGTCGTAGTTGCCGTACTTCGCGCCCGTCATCAGAGAGTCGCGCAAAAGATAGTCCATCCGGTCAACGTCCAACTGCGAAGAGACGAGCTGCGCGATGTAGTGCGGCTGGAAAGTGCCCTCGATGATCGAGGCGACGGCGCGCGGAAGCTCCGCCGAGTATTCGCGCAAGACCTGCCCGACCTCCGTCTCCTCGCTCAGCATCGCGCGCCGCGTCCATTCCTCGTGATGGAAGTTCAAGACCTTCTCCATCACATGCGAGAAGGGCCCGTGTCCTATGTCGTGGAGGAGTGCGGCCGCGCGCGCCGCCGCGCGAACCTCTTCGGGGACGCGGTACTTTTCGGAGAGGCGGTCGAGCACGCGCGTCATCAGGTGGAGCGCGCCCAGAGAGTGCGCGAAGCGCGAGTGCTCCGCGCCCTGATAGGTGAAGAGCGCAAGGCCCAACTGCTTGATGCGCCGGAGCCGCTGGCACTCGAACGAGTCGATGAGGCGCACCATCAAACGCCCCTCGTCCGTGTCGGTGCGAAGGCGGATGATGTTGTGTACGGGGTCGCGGTAGATGCGCTCGTTCACTGCGGGTCGAGTCTAGCAGAGGAAGTAGACAGTAGTCAGTAGACAGTAGATAGTAGTCAGTAGAAGTATTTTCTGCTTCAGGCGATTCGGATGAAAGCTTCAACTCCGACCTTCCAGAACTATTGACTATTGCCTACTTCCTCATTCGATTGAGTCGAGGAGGTGGCCGAGCTTCTCTTTCTTGGTGCGGAGATAGTGAGCTGCGGCCTCGCCCGATTCGACTTCGAGGGCGACGCGCTCGACGATGCGGAGGCCGGCCTCCTCCATCGCGCGCAGCTTCAACGGGTTGTTCGACATCATGCGCACCTGGCACAGCCCCATGTCGAAGAGCACCTCGGCGCACTGCCTGTACTCGCGCAGGTCAACGCCGAGGCCCAGTTGCTCGTTGGCCTCGACGGTATCGGCCCCCTCGTCCTGCAAGGCGTAGGCGCGAATCTTGTTGATGATGCCGATGCCGCGCCCCTCCTGTAGCTGGTAGACGATTGCGCCGCGCCCCTCACGCTCGATCAGCTCCATCGCGCGGTGGAGCTGAGGCCCGCAGTCGCACTTCGTCGAGCCGAAGACATCGCCCGTCAGACATTGCGAGTGGATGCGCGCAAGCGTCGGCACTTCCGGCGTCAGTTCGCCCTTGTAGAGCGCGACGAACTCTTCCTCGCTCGTCTTCGAGCGGTATCCGGCGATGCGGAACTCGCCGACCTCGGTCGGCAGCCGCGCCTCGGACACACGCTCGACCGTCAAAGCCTGCCTCGACCACGGGCAGTCCAGTATCGCTTCTTCTTTCAAATCAACCGCTCCTTCACAAAGACCACGGAAACGCCCGCCCTCGCCCTCTGCCCGTGCAGTCGCGGGCGGCTATGTAAACTCACGGATTATCTCGCGTGGCGTTTCGCGTGAATTATAGGAGAGGCGCGGGCGCGCGACAAGAACGCACGACGAGCGTGGGGCGACTCACACGCCAGAATCTATAGCAGCTTTCACTTGAAGTAATGTGAACACAGTTCACTGCCGCAGGCGCTGAGGACGCGGAGGGGGCGCAGAGCGATTCAGGATTTCAAATTTGAAATTTCAAATCTCAAGTCTCTGCGAGTCTCCGCGTCCTCAGCGCCTCTGCGGTGAATCACCCCGTCCTCTTCACTGAAGTGAAAAGTGCTATGAGAATCTTACTGTCAAGGTCTCTCGGAGTCGAGCATCAACGCGAGGTTTTCCCTGAGCGCGCGCGTGTCCACGAGCAGATTCCCGGCGTGTACGTCGCCGGGAGATTCGGGGTCGCAAGGTTGGTAATAGTAGGAAAGCTGCGCGGCGGCGGCGAGGTTGAAGAAGCAGTTCCGCTCGCGCTCGTCTCTTCGACGGAGTTCGAGGACGCGCCCGCCCGCCGGCATGAAGAGGATGTTAGTAAGCCCCGCGCCGTGGTTCGATACGAGATACTTCGCCCCGGCCGCGAGCCTCACCTGCTCTTCAAAGGGATAGTCCTCGAAGTAGACGACGCGGAAGCCAAACTCAGAGAGCACACCGACGATCTCCTCTTCGTTCGAGACCTTGCGCTTCGGCGCGCGCGCGCGGCTGACGTAGAGGCGCTCGCCCGCCGTCGCCTCGCGCCGCCGCAGCCCGCAGCCGTCGCTCGGCGCGCAGGCATCGAGAACGTAGTCGCGTAGCTCTCGCATCAGCGGCTCGTTATAGTTCCCCGACGGCGCTGTGTGGGTCGGCATCATGAGGCGTTTGCAGGTGTAGACCTCTCCCGCGCCGACGTACTCGACGCCGCCAAGGGGAAAGAGCTTGAGCGAAGAGCGGACGAACTCAAGTCGCTCGTACCCGTGCGGCAGCAGCAGGACGAGGTCTCGCGCCATGTCGCGCGCGGCGTAGAGGCGCGGCAACGCGTCGGCCAGCCAGTGAAAGTAGCCGTGGCTCCAGTCGTCCGTCACCCAGAGGCAGGGCGCGTCGAATCTTTTGCGTCGCCTGAGCAGGTAGTTCGTTGCGAAGAGCTTCAGGACACTGCGACGCCTTGAGAGGAAGTGCTGCATGATGACGGGCGAGGAGAAGGACTCCGGCAGGATGCGCCCTCCCTTAAACAGCATGCCTTCGGAATTGACCGAGACGCCGCGCAGCTCAAGCAGTCTCGTCGGAGGAATCTCCTTCTCAAGCTCATGCTCGAAGAGAGGCGCGTCTTCAGGGCGGAAGTTTGCGGGAAGGCTGCGCGCCGAGACGCCGCCCTCTCGAATCAACGGCGCACGGTCGTATGGCGTGGCATAGGGTCTGAACATGTTCGGCGCGCGTCTGTCTGCGAATGAGCGGCGACATCATACGTTCTCAGCCACACGAAAAGCCAACCGCTTCCGAGCGCGCCGGAACTTTTACGTTGCCCGGCCCCGCGCGCGCGCGCTAAGATGCGGCGCGGGAAGGGGAGGCCGAAGCCGAAGCTAAGGCCGCCGAATCTTTCACAGCACTTCCCGTTTGCCTCCGAGATGAGCCGCGAACCGGGCGACAACACTTTCAACAACGCCATCACGCAGCCGGCCCCGCGCGCCGCCGCGCGCCACCCGGCGCTCGTCTTCCTGCGCGGCGAGCTGCTGGCCGAGCCGATCCCGCTCGACCGCGACGAGGTGACGCTCGGGCGCGCGCTCGAAGCCGACGTGAGAGTCAACGATGCGCGCGCCTCGCGCATGCACGCGCGCATCAACGTCGAGCGCGACCCCGCGACGGGCGAGAAGCGCTATCGCATCCAAGACCTCGGCTCGACCAACGGGACGCTTCTGAACGGCGAGCCAGTCACGGACGCCTATCTACAGGACGGAGACAAGCTCGGCGTCGGCGAGCAGCTCCTGCGCTTCGACCTCCTCGACGATATAGACCGCGAGTACCAGCGGCAGATTCACCGCCTCCTCGCGCACGACGAACTGACGGGACTCCTGACCAGCAAGTCCTTCTTCTCCGAGCTTCGGCGCGAGGCCGCACGCGCCGAGACCGAGGAGCGACCTTTCTGCGTGTTGATGATGGACCTCGACCACTTCAAAGCCGTCAACGACACGCACGGCCATCTGGTCGGCAGCCAGACGCTCGAAGAGGTCGGCGCGCTCATCATGCACGCCCTGCGCGCGGGCGACGTGGCGGCGCGCTTCGGCGGCGAAGAGTTCGCGGCCTTCCTCCTGAACGCCGACTGCGCGCAGGGCCTCATCGCCGCCGAGCGCGTCCGCACGGACATCGAGTCGAATATCTTCCCCGCCGTGCGGCGCGGCGCGGCGACCGACACGGGCGAGACGCTGCGCATCACGATCAGCGTCGGCGTCGCCTCCTACCCCGCCGACGCGCGCGACCCCATCGAACTGGTCGAGCTGGCCGATACGGCGCTCTACCGCGCGAAGAACCTCGGGCGCAATCGCGTGGTCGCCTACTGCGTCTCTCCGCCCGACCTCAAGCCCGGCGGCGGCAGCGCCCCCGGCGACCCGCGCTAAAGCGTTCGCCGAAGACGCGCGATGAACACGCGTAGCTTTATCTTCGTGCGCTCCCGGACAATTATCTTGCGGCAGCGACAGAATCTGCTATCATACGCGCACTTTCCGAAAACCCCTGTCAGTTCCCCTGATCTCAGTTCTCCCGACGCTGTTTCCAGCGAGGCAGCCGTTTGCCTCGTTCAGGTAGAATTAAGTAAATGAGAGGAAAGCTTTCCGGCATCATCTGTGCCGCGTTTGCGCGATGCGCCATCGTGCTGCTGGCGGCAACGCTCTCGCCGTTCGCACACGCGCAGACTTCCGCGCCACAGTCCCGCGCGCGCCGTACATCGCCTCCTCCGTCTTCAAATCAGCGCGAGCGCGCACAGCCGCGCGACTCTCAGGCATCGCGTGCGGGCGAGGCGGACGCGCAGGCCGACCTCTCGATCACCGCGCACGTGACGGCCAACTCTCTGCGCTTCGAGAAGGTGCCGAATCCGCGCGTCGAGTTTACGGGACAGCCAAAGCGCAATACCGTCTGGGAGGCGGAGCGCGAGAACCTCCCCGAGCACGTTCAGCCGGGCGTGACCTATCGCAACATCGGCATCACCCTGCGCATCACGAGCGTCTTCGCAGACATCGAACGCATCGTCGCCGAAGCCCTCGGCGAAGTCCCTCCGACCGACGACGCGCAGCCCGCCCCCGCGCCTCCACAACAACCCAACACCGCGCCCCCACTACAACAGCCCGGCACGGACAATCAAGATGTTATCTCGCAAGTCATCGTCTCGACGCCGACGACAGACTTGACGCAGCCTTCTGCGTCGCCGCGCGATGCTTCCACGCACGCGGTGGCCGAAGCAACTGCCAACGCACGCACGACACCGCGTCGTAACGCCACGCACAGGGCCACGCACAAGGGGAGGGTGAATTGAAACGAGCGAATCTTCTACGCGCCGCAGCCGCGTGCGTCCTTATCGTCGCCGCGTCCGCGCTCGCCGCGGCGCAGACACGCCCCGGCGACGAGACGCCAGCGGCGCGACCATCTACACAACTCCCACAGTCCCCACCGTCAACGCGACTGGCGGACACGAGGGCCGACGAAGACTTCGATCTCAACATAGACCTGCGCCACATCACCGAAAGCGACTTTCACGCGGAGACCGACATTGAGACGGGCGGTGCGCGCGGGCTGCACTTGAAAGTCGGTGTGATGCTGCGCGCGAGCGAGATAGACGTGCTCCTGCGCAACGTGCACGGGCATGTGCGTTTCCGCGCGAGCCTCGCGCCCGTGCAGCGCCTGCTCGACGCACGCCGCGCCTCGGGGACGGCGACACAAGCGACGCCGCCGTCCGAAACATCCCCTTGAAGTTTCCTGCAAGCCGCCCCCGACACTGCAATGCAAGCGACGTTGTCAACAAACTTTTCGGAGGGAACGATGAAGAAGTTCTTTCAAGCCGGAGCCATACTGATCCTCGCACTTTGCGCGGGGGTCAACGCCCAGAACACAAACACGACGAACAGCGGCGACTCGAACGCCTCGATCTCGACGAGCACGACGACGGGCGCGCGCCCGCAGACCGGCACGCGCACCGCGCAGCAGCAGCCGCGCCCGACGCCCGCGCCCGTCACACCCGTCCGCCCGCTCTCGCAGGAAGACATACGCCGCCAGCAGGACGCGAGCGCACGCCGCCAACAGGAGGCAGCCTCCGGCGACCCGGACGTGCTGCTCGACGTGCCGAACCTCTCGGTCGAAGAGATTACGCTGAAGGTGAAGAACCTCCGCGTACACGTCGCACTCGACGCACGTCTCGCCAATCTCCTGCAACTGACGGCGGGAGCCGATGCCGGTATCGACGACGTAGACCTGACGATCAAGGGCGTGCGCGCCGAAGTGCTCCTCAAGGTCAGGCTCGACAACGTCGCCGCGATCATCGACCGCACGCTGACGACGATTGACCGCAACCCGGAAATCCTCCAGCGGCTCTTGCAGTCGGTCGATAACACGGTCGGCACGGTCGGCGGAGTCGCCAACACGGCGCTGCAACCCGGCGGCGTCGTTGATCGCACGGTCGGAACCGTCGGGCAGACTTTGAACAACGTCACACAACCCGGCGGACTGCTCAACTCGACGGTCAACAGCCTCGGCCAGACCGTCCAGCGCCTCGTTGACCGCTCCGGCAACATCGTCGAGCGCACGCTCGACACCGCCGGGTCGGTCGTCGGCCAGCGTACCGTCGGCAACGTCACGTCGCTGACGCAGCAGGGCACAGACACGACCAACTCTTCCGGTCAACTCATCCGCCGCGTCACGGACACCACCGGCGCAGTCATCGAACTCACGCTCGACCGCGCGGGCCGCGTCATCAACTCGCGCGTCATCAGCCAGGCGACCGGCAGACCGTAAGGAACGCAAAAGGCAGACTTCAAAAGGCAAAGGGCAGAAGTGAAATATGGAAGCCACGTCGGCCTTCATCTCCACTTTTGCCCTTTGCCTTTTTTGCAACTCAGCAGTCGAGGGCGCGTGTAAGAGTTGGCCGGGGCGGGCCGCGCGGCGGGGTTCGGCGGGAGTGACTTTGAGGAGGTTTTCACCCCTTTTCCCTTTTGCCCTTTGCCTTTTGCCTTTTGCCTTTACAGCGGGTTATCCTTTCAAAGTCCGGTGAAGTCTCCCGACCGCGCCGCCGACCCCGCATCTCTTCGGAAAGCGAAAGAGCAATTGATCGCCAGACTCAATCTCGCCAGCGACCCATTCCGCAACCGAACGCTGCCCTGGACGGTGGCCGTCGCGGTTTCAGCCGCCTCGCTGTTCGCGCTCGTCCTGATTCTGGCCTCGTACCGCGATGCCAGCGCCCGGGCCGACGCCTCCGAACGGCAAGTGCAGGCGATGCGCACGGAGCGCAAAGAGCTTGAGCGGCAGACTGAAGAGATCAGGCAGACCATCCCGCCCGAGCAGCTCAAGACACTTGAGGCGGCGCACGCACTCGTCAGCCGCAAGAGCTTCTCATGGTCGCAGCTCTTCTCTGACCTCGAAGAGTTTCTGCCCACGAGCGTACGCGTCGCGCGCATCAACGTGCGTGCGGTCTCACAGGTCGGCGACCAGACGCGCGCAGACTTAGACCTGACGGTCGTCGGTCGCACGCCCACCGACGTGACCGGCATGATTAGCGAGATGAACCGTTCGGGAACCTTCAGCGCCGTTCCGCTCACGGAGAATCACAAGTCCGGCAAGGGCGAGTCGGGCTACGAGTGGATGCTGCGCGTCTCTTACGTACAGCGGGCGCATCGTCGCGGCGACTCGCAGGCTGTGGGCGCGCTCGCGCCGACGAGGCCCGCCACGACGCACGACAACACTTCAGAGACAGGGGGGCGCGAATAGCTTTGAGGGACGACACCGCCATCACGGGGACTCCCACAGGCCCGCGCGCCGGGGGCATGCGCACGCGCCTCGACACCTTCCGCGCCACGCGGCGTCGCGGCAGCATCGGGCTGCCCGAGTTCATCGCGCTCGCCCTCTCGGCGCTGCTCCTGTTGATGGCCGTGCTCGCATACCTCTTCCTGCTCGTGCCGCAGAACTCGCGTGAGCAGGCGCTTAAGGTCGAGCGCGAGGACTTGGAGCGACTGCTCCAGAGCGAGCAGACCAACAACGTCGCGGGCAAGGACACGCAGCAACGCGTCTCGGAGATTCTGACGAGTCTCGAAAGTTTCCAGGTTGATCACCTCGGCCAGTCCGGCAGCGGCACGAAGACCGTCATCGAAGAACTGAACCGCCTCATCATCAAGGACAACCTGCGCATCAGCGGCGGCGTCAACTACACCGTGTTGCAGGAGGCCGTGCCCGGCGCGGAAGACGCGCGGCAGCAACGCGGCAATGAAGAGAACGCACAGCGCGTTGTGCAGAGCGTCTTCCCCGGCATCGGCGTCACGCTGACGGTCGAGGGCACGTACCCGAACCTCCGCCGCTTCATCCGCGACATCGAGGCCGACCGCCAGTTCGTCGTCATCAATACCGTCGAACTCGAAGGCGTCACCGACTCGAACCCCGGCGAAGCGTCAGCGCCCGCGCCCGTCGTTGCGAACGGCGGCGCGTCACCGGATGCGCAAGCCTCGAATCCCTCGCGCGCCGCCCTCGTCAGCCTTCGCCTCGACATGGCTGCCTACTTCCGCCGCGCGGCGGCAGCCGAGTAGAGCCAGAGCAAGTTGGAGTCAACGACCAAAGCGCCGCGGCGCTCAGCGAGTTAAAAGTCATGGCACTGTTTGAAGGAAAGACACCGGCGGAACGCAACAAGATGATCGCAGCCATCGTGCTGCCGCTCCTCGCCCTTATCTTCGTCGTCCGAATGCTCTCGGGCCCGTCAACGCCAAGCGGGACGAACGCCAATGCCAACGTCCGCCGCACGTCACGCGCGACCGGCCAGCCGCGCCAGACGCCGCCGAACGCGAACACCACACCCGACACACAGGAAGACACCGTCAACATCACTGAGATTAACTGCTGCGCCGAGCCTTACGTCGGCCCGGATGCCGGGCGCAACATCTTCGCCTTCTACGTAAAGCCCGAGAAGCCTGTGGGCCCCGTAACGCCCGCGACGCCCGAACCGACGCCCCCGCCTCCACCCCCGCTTGTGCTCGCCTCGCTCGCGCCCCAGAGCGTCTTCGCGCGCACAGGCAACTTCATACTCCAGGTCTCCGGCGATAAGTTCGGCCCCGCCGCGCGCGTCTACATCGACGGCCAGGAGTTGCCGACGCAATACAAGAGCATGCAGCAGCTCACGGCGACCGTGCCCGCCGCCCTCATCGCCAATCCCGGTCAGCGCCCCGTCATCGTGCGCACGCCCGACGGCAAGCTCTTCTCGAACCCGCAGACGCTCAACGTCATGCAGCCGCCCGCGCCCACCTACACCTACGTCGGCTTCCTCAAACGCGCGCGCGCGAACGGGAACACTGCCGTACTCAAAGATCAGAAAGGCGAGCTTTACAGCGTCCATCAGGGCGAGCTGGTCGAGGGTCGCTTCCGCGTCATCGAAATCTCCGAGCGCGGCGTCGAAGTGGTGGACAAGGACTTGAACATCAAACACACGATGCCCTTCGTCGATGCGCGCGGCACTTTGTCGGGACGCGCTCCCGGCTCGATCCAGCCCCCGCCCCCAAGCGAGGAGGGCGACGAGGAGCCATAAGCGAAGACCTGACGCGGAAGGCTTCTCGACCGCAGCCGAACTCATGACCATATTCTTGACAAACACGATCAACCGGACGGCGCGGCGCGACGCGAGCGAACGCGGCTATGCCCTCATCGCCCTGCTCGCGCTGATGACCGTGCTCATGATTACGATGATGGCTGCCGCGCCGAGCATCCGCCAGCAGACGCGCCGCGATCTCGAACTCGAATCTATCGCCCGCGGCGAAGAGGTCGCCGAGGCCATACGGATGTACATCCACTACAAGAACACGCCTCCGACTTCGATGGAGGAGTTGCTCGAAGGCGCAGCGCCGCAGGGGCGGACGAAGAAGATCAAGGTGCTGCGTGCCAGCGCCGCACACGACCCCCTCTCGAAGAGCGGCGAGTGGCGGCTCATCAAAGCCAACGACCGCGCGTTCGTCAACTTCGTCAAGGCGCTTGCCGAATACGGCGACGGCAAGCTTCCCAACCCGACGACCGACCAGGCGTTGACTCCACTCGTGCCTACGCTGCCGCGCGTCACCAGCATCATCACCGGGCTTGATCCGCAGACAATCGAAGGGCCCACCAGCGGCGGCGGTGACGATCCGCTTACGAGCAAGGGGCCGTTCCTCGGTGTAGCGAGCCGTAGCCATCGAGAGTCCATCATCACCTACTACGGTATCGATTGGCGGGACGGTTGGGTCTTCACGCCTTTCTACAGATAAGGCCCGGACGCCTGGCGCTACGCGTCGAAGAGTAACTCAACTGCCCCTGTCAAACTCTTTCGCGCGCCTCGATGAGCACTTCGCGCATCGAGGCGCGCGAAATTTTTTTGCCCGCGAGTGAATTAAGTTATTGACATCTATTTTTAATGTAGTTATAAATCCCAACATGTTGTGCGCTTTTCAATCTAGGCCACAAGAAGAAAACTGATACAGCATCTTGTGGTGAAGAACAGCAAACCAGAAAAGGAGCAGGTACAGCTTATGGCAACTAAGAAGGCAGCTAAAGGCGGAGCGAAAAAAGGCGGCGCTAAGGGCGGCGCTAAGGGCGGAGCGAAAAAGGGCGGCGCGAAGAAGGGCGGCGCCAAGAAGAGATAGACTAGCCAGGGGTAGTAAGCGTAACCTTCAACGGCGCACACAACACTCTTCGCCCGTGAGGGCGTTTAATAGGACGGCGGACGCATACAGCGCACGCCGTCCGATTATTTTTGTGCAATCAGCATTCGGCACTCAGCTTTCATCGTCGTCCTTCCCGGTGAATTGAGATTCTTGACGCGGTTCGCCCGTCACTGATCTTAACGCTTCTTAATTGTCGAGAATTCTACGCGCGTTCTTGTCGGTGAATTTCAGGTTGAAAGCTGATTGCCGAATGCCGAGAAGATTCTTATGCTTCGCGTCGCGCTCGTCGAACCTGAGATACCGCCGAACACCGGCAACGTTGCACGCCTGTGTGCGGCGACGCGCACGCCGCTGCACGTCGTGGGTGTAACGGGCTTCCGTCTCGACGACCGAGCGGTGCGTCGCGCGGGGCTTGACTACTGGCCCGAGGTCGAGCTTCATCGCCACCGCGACCTCGAAGCTTTAGGCGACGCGCTGCCCGGCGCGCGCTTCCTCTACCTGACGACGAAGGCCGTGGTGTCGTACGTGGATTGGTCGTTCGCAAACGAAGACTGTCTCGTCTTCGGGCCCGAGACGCGCGGACTGCCCGAAGAACTCCTGCGCGCGAATTGGGAGCGCTGTCTCACGATCCCGATGCCGAACCCACGTGTGCGCAGCCTCAACCTCGCCACGTCCGTCGGCATCGTGCTTTACGAGGCTTTGCGGCAGACGGGTGCCCTCACTTACGGAGGGACGGGCACTCTCTCCCGCGACCGCGAGTGACAGGTGGTTGCCCGGCGGGTTACAATTTCCTTTTAAATTCAGCCCGAAATTTTCGACAGAGGGGCGGCGGGCCGGCTCTCCCGTGAGGGACGGGGGCTTGCCCGCCGGGGATTTTCCGGATGCACAAAGAGAGAGAAGATATACGCAACATCGCCATCATCGCGCACGTCGATCACGGGAAGACGACGCTCGTTGACTCGATGCTTAAACAGTCGGGGACATGGCGCGAGAACGAGCAGCACGTCGAGCGCGTGATGGACTCGATGGACTTGGAGCGTGAGCGCGGCATCACGATCATGGCGAAGAACACTTCGGTGCATTTCGCCGGAGTGAAGATCAACATTCTGGACACGCCGGGCCACGCAGACTTCGGCGGCGAGGTCGAGCGCGTTTTGAAGATGGTGGACGGCGTGATGCTTCTGGTGGACGCCGCCGAAGGGCCGTTGCCGCAGACGCGCTTCGTCTTGCGGAAGGCTTTGGAGGCGAAGCTGCCCGCGGTCGTCGTCGTCAACAAGATCGACCGGCAGGACGCGCGCCCCGAGGAGGTCGTCAACGAAATCTACGATCTCTTTATCGACCTCGACGCGACGGACGAGCAGATAGATTTCCCTGTGCTCTACGCCGTGGCGCGCGACGGTGTGGCGAAGAAGGAATTGGCGGACGACTCGCGCACTCTGCGACCGCTCTTTGAGGAGATCGTGCGGACGATTCCGCGACCGCACCAGATTCGCGAGGACTCGCTGCAACTGCTCGTCGCCAACATTGATTACAACGAGTACGTGGGTCGGCTCGCCATCGGGCGCATCTACTCGGGCGAGATCGCGCAGGGCGACACGGTCGCGGTCGTTCGTCGTGACCGCTCAATCGAGAAGGTTCGGGTCAAGGAGCTTTACGCCTTCGAGGGCTTGAAGCGCGCGTCCATCGAGCGCGCCTCGTTCGGCGAGATCGTCGCGCTCGCCGGAGTCGAGGGCATCGAGATCGGCGAGACGGTCACGAGCGCCGACAATCCACGGCCTCTGCCGGTCATCGCCGTGGACGAGCCGACCATCTCGATGATCTTCAGCGTCAACAACTCGCCGTTCGCAGGGACGGAAGGGAAGTACGTCACGTCGCGTCAACTGAAGGAGCGACTCGACCGAGAGATTCTCGGCAACGTCGCCATCCGCATCGCGGAGACAGAGTCGCCCGAGCAGTTCAAGGTCTCGGGGCGCGGCGAGCTTCAGCTCTCGATCCTGATCGAGATGATGCGGCGCGAGGGCTACGAGCTACAGGTCTCGAAGCCCGAGGTCATCACGCGCGTCGAGGACGGCAAGACCCTTGAGCCGATTGAGATGGTCGTCGTTGACTGTCCCGAAGAGTTCATAGGCGTCGTGGCCGAGGCATTGGGGCGGCGCAAGGGTCAGATGACGAAGATGGTCAACCATGGCACGGGGCGCGTCCGGCTTGAGTTCGAGACGCCTTCGCGCGGCCTGATCGGATTCCGCGGCGAGTTCCTGACGGAGACAAAGGGGACGGGACTTCTCAACACGATCTTCCTGCGTTGGGGCGAGTGGCAGGGCGCGCTGCGCGGGCGCTCGACCGGCTCACTCGTCGCAGACCGCACGGGCGAGGCGACGACCTACGCGCTCTTCAACCTACAGGAGCGTGGGACGATGTTCATCCGGCCCACGACACGCGTCTATGAGGGCATGGTCGTCGGCGAGAACGCGCGCCCCGTAGACCTCGACGTAAACATCATCCGCGAGAAGAAGCTGACGAACATGCGCGCCGCGTCCGCCGACGAGGCGATGCGGCTCGTTCCCGTCAAAGACCTCTCGCTCGAACAGTCGCTTGAGTTCATCGCCGACGACGAGCTGGTCGAGGTCACGCCGAAGTCCATACGACTGCGTAAGCGCGTGCTGGCATCGAACCAGCGGCCAAAGAAGAAAGAGTCGGAGAAGAAAGAGTCCTAAAAGCCGTCGGCGTTGGACTCGCTTGACAGCCCGGCGCGTGTGCCATAAATTTTCGCGCGTTCCTTTCACCAAACAGTTAAAAGGCGGGACGATGTGAACGACAGGGTCTGCTGGAACTGCGGGCATTTGCAGGAGCATCACACGATTGCGGGCGGGTGCTCGTTTGCGCGCGAGGGCGGCGAGCGTTGCGACTGTCCGAGGTTCGAGGACAGCGAGTATAGCGGTGAGCAGCGCAAGCGCGACACCTACACGCTCTCCGACCGGCGCAGGCTGAATCTCCGCCGCAGGCGTTAACTTTGACTATGAGGGCGTGCCCGCGGCTTTAAACAAAAGCTCACTTGAGCCTAGAGCATGGTGTGATTCACCGCAGAGGCGCTGAGGACGCAGAGGGGGCGCTGA
>JAVRON010000070.1:0-73659 GCA_032162705.1 Acidobacteriota bacterium | reverse complement strand
CCCGCACACTACCGCAGGCGATACTGACGCGCACTCCGCCTCGTTGGGCCGTCACATCAAATGAGAGATGGAATCAAGAAAGCTCTGGCGCTCGCGTTTCTGTTGACCTGCGCCGTCGTCTATTTCGGGGGAGCGGTCTCGAATGACACGCGGGGTCAGGCACAGGCTCAAGCAGAGGCGCAGGGCCGGGCGCAGGCGGAGAATGCTCTCTCAAAGTGGAGGCCCGCGCGCGACTACTCGGGGCTGCGCTACGTGGGCGGCGAGACCTGCGCCGGGTGTCACACGCAGGAGGCGGCAATACAGCCCGCCACCCCGATGGGGCGCGCCTCAGAGCGTGCGGCTGACTGTGAAATCTTAAAGACGCACACGCGCCTGACCTTCCGCAACGGCGCATACACGTATCAGATCACGCGCGAGAATGGGCGGAGCGTCTACACCGTCGGCGACGGTATCAACTCGATCTCCGAGCCGATACTCTACTGCTTCGGTCAGGGCGGGGCCGGACAGACATACATCTTTCAGCATGACGGCTCGTTCTACGAAAGCCGCGTCAGCTATTTCGGGGCCCTTCAGAATCTCGACATCACCATCGACCATCCGCGCACGCCGCCCGCGTCGCTGGAAGACGCGCTCGGACGACGCATGAGTCAGGAGGGCGCGCGTGGCTGTTTCGGCTGTCACACGACGGGAGGCGCGGGCGGCGGCGGGAGTCGGCTGGAAACGGAACGCCTCAGTGCGGGCGTCAGTTGCGAAGCATGCCACGGGCCCGGCGAGAGACATGTGGCGGCCGTGAGGGCCAAAGATTTTAAGAACCTGCAAATTTATAATCCGTCGGAACTCGACGGCTTCGATCTGTCGCAGGAGTTCTGCGGCTCTTGCCATCAGAGCTTCGACACGGTGATGTCTCTGGATGGTCAGGGCGGCACGAGTAACATACGCTTCCAGCCCTACCGCATCTTCAACAGCCGCGCTCATCTCATCAATGACCGACGTTTGAGCTGCGTCGCCTGCCACGACCCGCACAAGCAGTTGGAGAGAGACGCGGCCTTCTACGACTCGAAGTGTCTGGCCTGTCACCTCTCGTCTGCTAAAGAAGTGAAGACGCGTCTGCGCTCGGCCTCGGCCTGTCCCGTCTCGACGAAGCAGTGCACGACGTGTCACATGCCGAAGGTCGAGCTGCCCTCGATGCACTACAAATTCACAGACCACTGGATTCGCATCGTCAAGGCGGGCGAGCCAGTGCCGAAGTAAAGAGAAATGATGAACGATGAATGATGAACGATGAATGATGAACTCGGAACGATGAGCGCTGAACTGAAGGCAGTTGGTCTTCAGTTCAGCGCTCATCGTTCATACTTCATCGTTCCAGCTTGAGCTTGCCGCGCAGCTCTATCTCCGCCGAGGAGCGACCAACCATCACGTCGAAGTCTCCCGGCTCGGCCCGCCACGCCTTCGCGCCCACGTCGTAGTAGGAGAGCGCGCGGCGGTCGAGTGTGATTGTCACGCGCCTCGACTCGCCGGGGCGTAAGCTAACCTTCGAGAAGCCTTTCAACTCCTTCGGCGGGCGCGGCACTTTCGCGTGCGAGTCGCCCACGTAGACCTGCGCCACGTCCGCGCCTTCGCGTGTGCCGGTGTTCTTCACGTCGAACGAGACTTCGTAGCGCGACCCTTCCGTCGCGGAGCCGGCGACCGGACTCACCTTCAAATTACTGTACTTGAAAGTCGTGTAGGAGAGGCCGTGCCCGAAGGCGAAGAGCGGCTTCGTGTTGTTCTTCTCGTAGCCGCGGTAGCCGACGAAGACTCCCTCGTTGTACTCGACGCGGTTCGTGCCCGAGGCAGGGTAGTAACTGTTGTTGGTGGGGTTGTCCTCGCGTCGGCGCTCGAACGTGACGGGCAGTCGCCCCGAAGGGTTCGTGTCGCCGAGAAGGATTTCGGCCAGCGCCGTGCCGCCCTCCTGCCCCGGATACCACGACTCGATGATGGAAGGCACGCGATCCGCCCACGTGCTCATGTCAACTCCGCCGCCCGAGGTGATGACGACGACGGTGTTCTTGTTGGCCGCGGCTATCTCACCGATCAACTCGTCCTGACCGGGCGGCAGTGTGAACGTGCGGTCTGCGCCCTCGCTCTCCATCTCGGGGTCGAACCCGGCGGCGACGACGACCACGTCGGCCTTCGCGGCGATGCGCTTCGCCGCTTCGGCGACCGCCGCGCCGTGCCGCAATAGGCCCATCCGCAACTTTGTGCCGAGCCAGCCCGAGCGCCCGTGCTGCTCCAACACGACTTTGTGCGGACGCGCGTCGAGTTGGAGCGTGGCCGAGCTTGTCAGCGCGTGCGTTGTCTTCCAGTTATCGAAGAGGAGTTTGTCGTCGAGGTAGAGACGATAGAAGCCTCCGTCCTCGCCCGTCGATTGCACGAAGAGTTCGTAAGAGCCTGCCGACTGCGGCACGTAGTAGCCCGTCCAGCGCGAAGAGAATGTCTGCTCCGGAAGTCTCGCGCGCGAGTCGGGGCCGTAGTTGACGTGCCGCTCGGTGCGTGTGACGGTGGGCGAGCCTTGCAGGTCTTCGGTCTTGAAGTATTCGGCGTTAAGCCCCGGCTTGCTGTTCGCGGCGTCGGTCGAGAAGTCGGTCGCCTCGGCCATCTCTCCCAAGCTGGGAATGCCCCGGTGGTAATAGACGTTGGCTGTCGTGCCGAGTGCGTTACTCAAGCCTTCCAGCATGCTGACGGCGGCGAAAGGTTCGACGCGTGCACTGCCGCCGCCGACGGGCACAGCCGGGTACGCGTCGGGGCCGATGACGGCGATTGACTTGACCTTACTGCGTACGAGCGGCAGGACGCCTCCTTCGTTCTTGAGCAGCACAGCGCCTTCGCGCGCTGCCTGAAGCGCGGCCTGACGGCCCTGCTGGTTGAAGCGCGGGATGGTCGTGTCCTGCTGTTCGCGGTCGAGCCAGCCGAAGCGCGCCGCCGTGCGAAGTATACGCCGCACGTGCTCGTCAATCGTCGCGACCGAGACCTTGCCCTGCTCGATGGCGGGCAGCAGTGTCTTCCGGTTCGTGAAGAAACCGGAGGGCATCTCAAGGTCTTGCCCGGCGTTGACGGCGGCGACGCCGTCATAGGTGGCGAACCAATCGGACATCATCAGTCCGTCGAAGCCCCACTCCTGCTTGGCGATTTCGGTGAGGAGGTGTCTGTTCTGCGACGCGTGCTCGCCGTTGACGAGATTGTACGAGTCCATCATCGCCCCGACATCCGCCTCTTTCACGGCGGCCTCGAAGACGGGCAGATAGATTTCGCGCATCGTCCGCTCGTCGATAACCGAGTCCGTGTTGTGCCGGTCGAACTCCGAGTTGTTCCCCATGAAGTGCTTGACGGTTGCGCTGACGCCCTGCGACTGCACGCCGCGGATATAGCCGACCGCGATGCGCGCAGCGAGGAATGGGTCTTCGCCGAAGTATTCAAAGTTGCGCCCGTTCGTCGGCGAGCGGTAGATGTTCACTCCGGGCCCCAGAAGGAAGTGGACGCCCTTGGCTCGCGCGTCGCGCCCGATCTCTGTGCCGACGCGCTCGGCGAGTTGCGGGTTCCATGTGGCGGCAAGCCCGATGCCTCCGGCCATCGCCGTGGCAGGGCCGAAGTTGCGGACGCCGACGGGGCCGTCGGCCATCTTCAGGCGTGGCACGCCGAGCCGCTTGATGTCGCGAACGAAGAAGCCGTCGGTGCCACCGAGCAGGTCGATCTTCTCTTCCAGAGTCATCTGCTTGAGGATGGATTCGACGCGCGCCTCCATGTCGCCGCCCCGTGCGTGTGGCGTGGATGTTTGTGCCCGCGCGGGCGGGACGACGTTGACGATGAGCGACAGAAGCATGATCGCTGTGCAGAGAGACTTTCGCATTTCATCCACCTTTCAAGCTAACCGTCTCGGAGATAACGTCCGGCTCGCCCCCGCTGGTTGAGCCGACCGAAAGACCACGCCGCAGTCACAGAAGATCGTAACTCGGCCAAACTACTTCTTAGCGGGCGTGGCGAGTTGCCGCACGCGGCCACGCCACTCCGCGGGCGTCGAGGTCTTGAGCTGCGACTGTTCATAGGCCGCGACGACCAGCTCGCGGAGCGCGGGCATGAATGCGAATTCGAGCGCCGCCTTTGGCTTCGCGGCCTCATCCAAAGCGGCCAGACGTGAGTCGCGCCATTCGACCGAGGGCTGAACTCCATTCGACAGATAGGAGAGCGCTTCGAGTCCAATCGTCGCCGCCGCGGATAAGTCTCGCGCGAGCGGCCTCGCCTCGGCGAGCGCGGGCGATCTATCCATCAAAGCCTCAAGCTGCGGGTCGGCGTCGCGCCAAGCGTTGAGCGTGTCGCGCAACTCTTGCGAGTAAGCGTCGAAGCGCGGCGCGTCCGAGAGCAGGCCGTTCGTCCTGCGCGTGAACTCGCGCGCCGCGTCGCTGTCGGGACGTGCCGCATCGACGAGTCCCGTGAGCGGGCTGAGCATCGTCTGCGGTCGCTGCTGATAGCGTCGGTATTCCTTCACAGGCTCGACGACCGAGGCGAGCGTTTCGAGCGCCGTCGTGTCCGCGCCACCGGCCAGACGCCTGAGCATCATCGCCTGATTCTTCTCGTGCGTGAGGCCCAGTTCTTCAAGCTGCGCGCTGATGGTGCGGAGTCGCCGGTACATGTCTGCAACGTCACGGACTTCGCGCGGCGACCAGAGGCGTTCGGCAATCGCGGCGGTGCGCGGCCAGATGCGCGAGTCAATCGTCTCGGGGCTGACCCACTCGCCCCACATCGTCGCCTCGCCGCCGAGGACGTGCGCCGCCTCCGAAGGCGTGAGCGTGGAGCCTTCGGGCACGGGGTCGTTCAGGTAGTGGTCGGAAGTCGGGTAGACGAGGTCTATGTAGTAACCGTTCGACAGCACGCCGTCGTATCCGCGGCGCGCGGCCTCGGCCAGCGCGGTCTGCCCGCGCCATGAATGGATGACGATGTCTTTCGGCAGGTCGGGCTGGAATATCTCGTCCCAGCCCATCATGCGCTTGCCGTGCTTCTGAAGAATCTTCAAGAGGTGCTGATTGAAGTAGGTCTGGAGCGCGCGATTGTCCTTGATGCCTTTCTCTTTCATGAAGGCTTGAATCCGTGGGTTGCGCTCCCACTGCTTGCCTTCGTTCTCGTCGCCGCCGATGTGCATGTACGCGTCCGGGAAGAGTGAGGCCATCTCGCCTAAGAAGGAATCGAGGAACTTGTAGACCTCTTCGCGCGTCGGGTCGAGCGCAGGCTCGAAGATGCCTGCGCCGCGCTCAATCGTGTAAGGCCCGGGCGCGCTTCCCAACTCGGGATGGCCGACGAGCCAAGACGTTGAGTGGCCGGGGATGTCGAACTCGGGCACGACGCGTATGCCGCGTTCGCGCGCATAGGCCACTACGTCGCGCACCTGTTCCTGCGTGTAGAAGAGTCCGTCCGAACCCATCTGGTGAAGACGCGGGAATATCTTGCTCTCGACACGAAAGCCCTGGTCTTCGGTCAGGTGCCAGTGAAAGACGTTGAGCTTGACGGCGGCCATCGCGTCGAGGTTGCGCTTCAAGACCTCGACCGGCTCGAAGTGACGCCCCACGTCGATGAGCAGTCCGCGCCAGCGGAAGCGCGGCTTGTCGTCGATGCTCACGACGGGGACGAAGTAGCCTTCGCGGTCGCCTTCGACGAGTTGCAGAAAAGTCTCCAAGCCACGCAGCGCCCCGACGACCGTCGCGGCACGAAGCACCGCCTGTTTGTCCGACACGTCGAGCGTGTACGACTCGTCCTCTTCGACCGACGGCACGGCGAGGCCGGGCCCGCGTGCTTCGATAAGGAGCGTCGCCTGCGCGGGTTCGGCGGCCAGTCCACGCGCGAACTCCAACACGGTGCGACCTTCTAGCCGACGCACGACGCGGTCTACTCCGGCGCGCAGACGCTCGTCAACGGTTCCAGTGGCGGCGACCGTGAAGGACTTGTTTAAGGCGAGCCGGCCCGCGCCAAATCGCACGGAGGCGGGCACGGGCATCAGGTTGCGCGTCGTTGTCGCCGGGGCGGTCGCCGGGGCGGTCTGTGCCGTCGCCGTCAGAGCGCAAGACGAGAGCAGAAGGATAGAGATAAATTTATATGCTTTCATGTGAACCTCGACAATGACGGGAAATGCTCTGTGCGAACTTTGATGGACAACGATTAAATCAGACGGCCCCCGCCCGTCAATCAAAATCTTTCGGCGGGGCGGACGAAACTTTTTCGATGACCCGCGTCTTTAAACTCTGCTATCCTCCGTGCCCGCGCCATGAATTCTCTCAAGATCGGCATCAGCGGAGTCCGCGGGGTCGTCGGCGAAACCTTCACGCCTGAACTGGCCGTCGGGTTTGCGCAAGCGTTCGGCACCTACCTCGATTCGGGGCGCATACTCGTCTGCCGCGACGCGCGCTCGTCGGGGCCGATGGTGCGCTCAAGCGTGTTGGCGGGACTTCTGGCCGCGGGCTGCGACGTTGTAGACCTCGGCATCTGTCCGACCCCGAGCCTGCAACTCGCCGTCCGCTGGCTCGACGCGACGGGCGGCATCTCTATCACGGCGGGGCACAATCCGGAGCCTTGGAATGCGCTCAAGTTCGTGCGCGGCGACGGACTCTATTTGAACTCGACGCAGGCCGACGAGCTGCTCGACATCTTCCATCAGGCCGAGTTTGCAAAGGCCGGATGGGAGAGCATCAGCATCCGCGTCGAAGAACGCGACGCCGTCCCGCATCACCTCGAAGCACTCGCGCGCGCCTTCGACGTAGAGGCTGTCCGCGGGCGGCGCTTGAAGGTCGCGGTGGACTGCTGTAATAGCTCTTGCTCGATGCTTTCGCCGCGCTGGCTCGCGCTCCTGGGCTGCGAAGTGCTGGCCGTCAACGACGACCCGGAAGCGCCTTTCCCGCACGCGCCCGAGCCGAGGCGACAGACGATGGCGCAACTGCGCGCACTAGTCCGCGCGGGCCGCGCCGACATAGGATTCGCGCACGACGCCGACGGCGAGCGGCTCGGGATAGTGACCGAAGAGGGCGAGATTCTGTCGGAAGAGACGACGCTCGTCATGGCCGCCGAGATTGAGTTGAGACGCCGAAGCGGCGCGGGCGGTACGGTGGTCACGAACGTCTCAACGAGCAGTGTGGTCGAAACGGTCGCCGCCGCGTACGGCGCGAGCGTTATCCGCACGCCCGTCGGGCAGGCTTTCATCTCTGAAGCGATGATCGAGAGCAGCGCCGTTATCGGCGGCGAAGGCTCGGGCGGCGTCGTCGTTCCGCGCGTACAGTTCACGCACGACAGCGCGGCGGCGGTCGGCCTTGTCCTTGAGCATCTGGCGCGCACGGGCGAGCGCGTCTCGGAGCTGGCCGCGGGGCTGCCGCGCTTCACGATGCTGAAGCACGACGTGCCGGTCGAGCCGAACCGAATCCACTCTCTGCTGCAACGTCTCTACGACGAGCTTGAGCGGGAGGGCGCGGACTACGACCAGACCGACGGGATAAAAATCTCGCGGCCTGATGGATGGGTTCACGTCCGCGTCTCGAACACCGAGTCGCTCATACGCATCATCGCGGAGTCGGAGACGCCGACACGCGCGGAGGAGCTGCTCGACTGGGCGCGCGACCGTCTGGGGAAGTGAAGCCCGCCGGTCGGAGTGAAGAACGCGATTCTCAACCGTAAGAGTTTGATCGAGTCCGCGACCCGTGCGTTTGCGGTAGGAATAATTAACAGGGATGGACAGGATGAACAGGATTTTTGATTTGCGATTTTAAATTTTTGATTTGCGGACTTCCGCGAATCAATCGCAAATCAAAAATCTAAAATCAAAAATTCGTTTATCCTGTCCATCCCTGTTTGAATAAGGAGCGACATGAAAAAGTTCTCAGTGTTCACCACGCAGTCAACGTTTCGCTTGCGCGCCGTCGCGCTGCTCGTGCTCTTGCTGCCCGCGGTCGCGCTGGCGCAAGCCGCACCGAAGATTCTGGAGGGCGATGCGTTGACGCGCGTCATCCCCACGAGCTTCTACTTCGAGGGTCAGAGCGCGCCGACGCAGATGCGTAACGCGGCTGCCGTCGAGTTCGCGAAGGAGCGGTTCACGATGGCGGCGCTCGTTGACGCCTCAGGCTATTCGAGCGAAGTGCAGGCGAAGTATCAGGGCTTCTTTATCACAGACTCGCCCATCAAGGTCGAGGGCGTCCGCCTCGCCACCGGCGCATACGGGTTCGGCTTCACGTCGGATGGACGCATGAACATCATGGACGTGGGCGGGCGGCGCGTGCTGTCCGTGAAGTCAAGACGCGATGCAGACTTGAAGCGACCGAGGCCGTTGATGATGGAGGGCGCGCAGCAGGGCGGCGTGCGGCTCTACAGTGGCCGAAACTACGTCACGCTGTCGGCCAGATAGACGGCAAAGGAGACTTCTCAGGCTGTGAAAACTTACGCGACTCTTTCCGTCGTTTCGCTGTGCGTCGTCTTCATCCTTGCGGCGGGAGGGCGAACTGTTTCTCCGCACGCGCTCGCCAACGGTGCGACGGACTCGCGGCAGACCGCTGTCGTCGTCAACTCCTCCGTCTTGCGCGAAAGTGCGACCGACAAGAGGCAGTCTCCACGAATCATGTTCGACGACTTCAGCTACTCAGGCCAGAGTGAGCTGACCCGCAACGGATGGATCGTCCGTTCGGCGGCGGGCTGGCCGGGCGTGCCGGGCGCGACGTGGTGGCGCGAAGGCGTCTCGTTCCCGAAAGACGAGCGAGCGCCGCGCAATCGCGTGCTGCGCATGACCTCCTCGACCGACGGCACGGCCTCGAACACCCGTCAGACGCAGGTCTGCCATCAGCGCAAATATCTCGAAGGCACTTACGCGGCGCGCGTCCGCTTCAACGATGCACCGGCAGAGGGGCCCGGCGGCGACCAGCTCGTCGAGAGCTTCTACACCATCAGCCCGCTCAAAGCTCCCTGGGACTTGGACTACAGCGAACTCGATTTCGAGTACCTGCCGAACGGCGGCTGGGGCATCGCGGGGCCTACTCTGTACGCGACCACGTGGGAGACTTTCTACCCGGAGCCGAACTGGAAGAAGGACAACGTCTTCGACACGTGGGCGGGGAGCCGTGCGGGCTGGCACACGCTGGTCACGCAGGTCTCGGCGGGCAAGGTTCAATACTTCGTCGATGGCAAGCGGCTGGCCGAGCACGGCGAACGCTTCTACCCCGAGTCGCTCATGTCCATCAACTTCAATCTCTGGTTTATCCGCGACGGCATGTCGAAAGCCATCGCGCCGCGCCAGTATCAAGAGGACATCGACTGGGTCTTCTTCGAGTCGAACTCCGCGCTGACGCCCGACGAGGTCGAGTCGCGTGTGGCCCGCTTGCGCCGCCGCTCAGTCAAGTTCCGCGACACCGTCCCCGCACCCACGCCCGCGCTTGATTCGCCGTGCAACTTTTGAGGAGTGATAAGAGATGAGTGATGAGTGATAAGAAAAAGCTACCACCGTATTTTCTCATCACTCATCACTCATCACTTATCACTTATCACTAAACAGACATGCGAGCGATACCGACATTAAAGATAAGCATCTCGGGCGTGCGCGGCGTCGTGGGCGAGTCTTTGACGCCGACGCTGCTCGTGCGTTTCGCGCAGGCGTTCGGGACGTATGTGGGCCCGGGGCCCATCGTCATCGGGCGTGACACGCGCACCTCGGGCGAGATGGTGCGGCAGGCTGTGATGGCCGGGCTGCTCTCTTCGGGCTGCCGCGTCGTAGACCTCGACATCTGCCCCGTCCCGACCGTGCAACTGCTCGTGCGCGAGAGGCGTGCGCGCGGCGGCATCTGTATCACCGCGAGCCATAATCCGGCGGAGTGGAACGCGCTCAAGTTCATCAACTCCGCGGGGCTTTTCCTCACGACCGCACAGGCGCGGCAACTCCTCGACATCTATCATCAGGGCGAGTACGCGAAGGTTCCGGGCGCGGAGATGCGCTCAATCGAGCACGCGGCGGGCGCGATTGACCTGCACATCAAGGCGATCATGGACGCGCTCGGGCCGCTGCCCTTGACGGGGCGCAGGCTGCGCGTGGCGGTCGATTCGTGCAACGGCGCGGGGTCAATCGTCGCGCCGCGTCTGCTCGAAGCGCTCGGCGCGGAGGTCTTGCCCTTAAACACGACGCCGGACGGTCTCTTCCCGCGCGGCGCGGAGCCTGTGCCGGAAAACTTGGGCGCGCTGTGTCGTGCCGTCGTCGAATCGGGGGCTGACGTTGGGTTCGCGCAGGACATGGACGCAGACCGGCTCGCCGTCGTTGACGAGCGCGGCGAGGCCGTCGGCGAGGAGTACACGCTTGTGCTCGCGACGCGCTACGTGCTCGCGCGTGAGCGCGGGCCCGTGGTCGCGAATCTCGCTACGACCTACGCGCTCGACGCGGTCGCACGCGCCTTCGACTGCGTCGTTCACCGCTCGAAGATCGGCGAGGCCAACGTGACCGAAGAGATGCGTCGGCACGGCGCGGTCATCGGCGGCGAAGGCAACGGCGGCGTCATCTATCCGCGCATCAACTTCGCGCGCGACAGTCTTGTCGGCATGGCGCTCGTCCTCCACCTGCTCGCGGACACCAATCGCACGGTCTCCGAAATTTTAAGCGAGCTACCACATCTCTTCATGTTCAAGGAGAAGCTGGCCTGCCGCTCGGATAAGATCGGAAGAGTCTTGAAGCTGGTTCGCGCCGAGTACGCTGCGTGGCCGCAGGACGTGCGCGACGGCGTCAAGGTGACGATGCCCGACGGCTGGTTTCTCGTCCGCGGCTCGAACACCGAGCCGATCATACGCCTCGTCGCCGAAGGCCAGACCGAAGAGAAGGCGCGCGCACTTGTCGATGAATTGCGACGCCGCGTCGAGTCTTGCCTGAACGAATAAAAAGGCAAGTCAACCGCTTGCGATACTGACCCGCCGCTTGGGTCGGCGTCTTTTAACTTCAGTCCGAGTTGAGAGGAGAAAGAGCATGGACGCGTTGACCGGAGAACAGGGTTCGACGGCGGCGGGCCGCATGGTTTCGCTCGACGTATTTCGTGGCATGACCATCGCGGGGATGATTCTGGTCAATAACCCCGGCGACTGGGGCGCAATCTACAGCCCGCTCGAACACGCCGCGTGGAGCGGTTGGACGCCGACCGACCTCGTCTTCCCATCATTCCTTTTTATCGTCGGCGTCTCGATCACGCTCGCGCTCTCGCGTCGCGCGGAATCTTCAAGAAGCAAGCGAGACCTCTATGTGAAGATCGTTCGCCGCACTGTGATTATCATCGCGCTCGGACTCTTCCTCGGTGGCTTCCCGCACTTCGACCTCTCGACCATACGCATTCCCGGCGTGCTCCAGCGCATCGCGGTCTGCTACCTCTTCGCCTCAATCATCTTTCTCAACACGGACTGGCGCAAGCAGGCGTACATCGCCGCCGGGCTGCTCATCGCTTATTGGGCCTTGATGACGCTCGTGCCCGTCCCCGGCTTCGGGCCCGGGAATCTCGCGAGCAAGGAAGCGAACCTCGCGGCCTACGTTGACCGCGCCGTCTTTGGCCGACACGTTTGGAGGCAGGCGAAAGTCTACGACCCCGAAGGCATCCTGAGCACCATCGGCGCACTCGCGACGACGCTCATCGGCGTGCTCACAGGCCAACTGCTCCGCTCGCGCCGCCAGCCGCTTGAGAAGGTTTCAGCGATGTTCGTTGCGGGCGTGGCGGGGGTCGTCGTGGGCTGGACTTGGAACTACTGGTTCCCCGTCAACAAGGCTTTGTGGACAAGCTCATACGTTCTGTTCGCGGCGGGGCTGGCGCTCGAACTGCTCGCGCTCTGTTACTGGCTCGTAGACATCAAGGGCTACAAGCGTTGGGCGAAACCCTTCGTCATCTTCGGCACTAACGCGCTCGCCCTCTACTTCCTCGCGGAGCTTTCCGCGAACCTCATCTCGATCATAAGTTTCACGCGCGCCGATGGAAGCCGGGCGGCTTTGCAAACAATTATCTACGATAATCTCTTCGCCTCTTGGGCCGCGCCCCTTAACGCCTCGCTCGCCTTCGCCGTCTGCACGGTGCTCTTCTGGCTCGGCGTCATGTCGCTGCTCTATCGCAGGCGTATCTTCATCAAGGTGTGAAGATACGTGAATAGTGAGTGGTAAATGGTGAATGGCAAATGGTCAGTGATGAATAGTAAAAGGTGTTTGAAGATTCGGGAGGCCGAAGAATCAAACTCAAGTTATATTATGCGGCGCTGGCCTTTCATTCACGATTCACGATTCACGATTCACCATTTACCATTCACCATTCACGACTCTGGGATTATACTCGTGTCTCATCGTGTGGATTGTTTGTGATCGTCGGAGGTGCGCTGTGCAGTATTGTCTCGTTGTCCCGGCTTCGCGTTTTCTGATTCGTGCTGCTATCGCGGCGGTCGCCTTACTGCTGGCCGCTTTAGGGGCGAGCGCGGGGCGGCAGGCCATCGCTGCTGCGGGGCCATATCAAGATTCGGAGATCGAACGCGTGCGCGACGAGCAGCGGCGTGAGATGCAGCTCAGAAGCGGAGGCAGGAAGGCCACCGCCGGGCCCACGGATGAGAGGGCCGTCAAGATCGCCGTCAAACAACTCAACGAGGACTTCAAGCGCATACAGGTCATACGCAACGATGTCGCGCACGCGGTCGTCGTCGGCGGTACGCTCGACTACGCGCGCATCTCCGATGAGGTCGCGGAGTTGAAGAAGCGTGCCCAACGGATGCAGACTTATCTGGCGCTCCAGCGCGGCGCGTCCGCATTGGACGAAAAGGGACGGGCGGGCGAGGCCGAGCTTGACGAAGGGCGTATGAAGGAGGCGCTCGTGCGTCTGTGCCGACGCATCGACAGCTTCGTTGCGAACCCGAAGTTCAAGTCGCCCGGAGTCGTGGACGTGGAAGGAACGGCGAAGGCGGGCCGCGACCTGCAAGAGATCATCACGCTCAGCAACGCCGTCAGGTCGAGCGCAGGGAGGCTCGGCCAGGGAAGCGCCAGCATCAAACACGCCGGCCCGTAATCCGTCGAGCCGCCCCGCGCGCCGCCTTACAACAAAGCAAACGTCGAGAGAATTCCGAACAACGCAAACGTCAAGAGAATTCCGAACCGCACACACGGAGACAGATGACGCGTAGGATAGACTTAAAGAGAATACACACCGCGCACTTTGGCACCATGCGCGCCATCAACCGGCAAATCGTGCTCAACTACGTGCGCGACCGCGGGCCCATCTCGCGCGCAGAGATCGCACGCCAGACGGCGCTGCAACGCTCGACCGTCTCCGAGATCGTCGATTGCCTGCTCGGCGAAGGTCTGGTCGAAGAGATTGGCGCGGGGCAATCGACGGGCGGGCGCTGTCCCACTCTGCTGGCGCTGCGCGCCATCGGGGCAGCGGCCATCGGCATCGACATCGCACCGACGCACACGACCGTCGCGACGAGCAACCTTGCGGGCTGCGTGCTTGAAAGCGTTGAGTTCGAGACCGAACACGACTTCGAGCGGACGATCACGCGCGCCATCTCAGCCGCGTCCCGCCTCGTCGCGCAGAGTCCGGGGAAGATAGAAGGCATCGGCGTGAGCCTGCCCGGACTCGTCGATCCTTCGACCGGGCGACTGATCTACATCCCATACTTCAACTGGCGCGACCTCGACGTGGGGCGACGTATCGCCGCGGCCACGGGGTTGAAAGTGGCGGTCGATAACGACGCCAACGCGGCGGCGCTCGCGGAGCTTTGGTTCGGGCACGCGGAAGTGAGTGAGGCGCGCGACTTCATCATGGTCTTCATCGCCGAGGGCGTGGGCACAGGCATCATCCTCGACCGGCAGATTTACCGCGGCGAGGGCGGCGCGGCCGGTGAGTTTGGGCACATGATTATCGGCGAGCGAGCGCCCGTGCCTTGCTCATGCGGCGGCTACGATTGCTGGGAGGCGTTCGCCTCGGGACGCGCGGCCGTCGCGCGTTACGCGGGACTGACGGGCGATGTGCGCGACGCGCGGACGTTGAGTTTCGCGCAACTGATCGACCGCGCGCTCGACGGCGAAGAGGCCGCGCGCGCGGCCTTGCGCGAGACGGCGCGCTATCTCGGCAAAGGCATCTCGAATCTGATCGTCGGCTTCAGCCCGGAGATCGTCGTCGTCGGCGGCAGCATCACACGCGCATGGGAACTGGTCTCGGACATTCTCGACGAGGCCGTCAAGCGGAGCATCCGCCGCGACCTGCCCGTCGCGCGCATCACCCCCTCGACCATCGGCGCACAGGCCAGCCTGATGGGCGCGCTCAGCCTTGTCCTCTCCGACAAGTTCGCGCCCGTCGCCGCCATCTAGATACTTTTGCTTTCGAGTATTTAGCCACAGAGACACAGAGACACAGAGATAAATAAGGGTTAAGCCAATCCCTTTTAATCTCTGTGTCTCTGTGTCTCTGTGGCTAACTTTTGTCGCGCTCAGCGGAAGGCATCGACCAGCGACCTCACCTTGAGTTCCTTGCGAAACTCTTCAACATTCACGCGCACGTCGCGGTCGCCATAATACGCGCTCGACATAAAAAGTGTTGACTGAGAGTCGCACCTGTACTACTTAATATCAGTTCACGCGATTCGGCAACGCTCCACTTTTAAGTCACAGCACAGTCCTTATCGATCCTTCCATGAAAGGGGGGCAGCTCAGTTTTTTCTTAGCGCTGTCCACAAAAATGCGACGAATAGACCTCAGAAAAGCCAGCGTCGCGCGCCCGAACACGATCCGCGACATCAATCGCCAGATCATTCTCAACTACGTCCGCGAGCGTGGGCCCATCTCGCGCGCAGAGATCGCGCAGGAGACGGCGCTCCAGCGCTCGACCGTCTCGCTGATCGTTGACGAGCTGAAAGAGGGCAGGCTGATCGAAGAAGTGTCGGGCGAGTCCCGCGGTGGGCGACCGCCGATTCTGCTCTCGCTCAGGACGGCGGACGCTGTCGCCATCGGCGTCGATCTTGGCACCATCTGCACCGCTGTCGCCACAAGCGACCTCGCGGGTCGCGTGCTCGAACGGGAGGAGTTCCCGACCGACCCTGACGCGCGGAAGACCATGTCGCGCATCATCGAATGTGTGCGCGAGTTCGTCTGCAAGAACGAGGGAACCATCGACGGCGTCGGCGTGAGCGTGCCGGGGCTTGTGGATCAGGAGACCGGCACGGCGCTCTTTATCCCGCACTTCAAGTGGCGCGATCTGGAGATTGCCAGAGAGATAAAGGCGGCGGTGGGCCTCGCCGTCGGCGTCGATAACGATGCGAATGCGGCTGCGCTCGCAGAGCTTTGGTTTGGCCGCCCCGAGATACGTGAGGTTCGCGATTTCATTATCGTGCTGGTTGAAGAGGGAGTCGGCACAGGGATAGTCTTCGACGGGCAGGTCTATCGCGGCAAGAGCGGAGCCGCAGGCGAATTTGGACACATGACCATCGGGCAGGGCGCGCCGATAGCGTGCGCCGCGGGGAGTCGTGGATGCTGGGAAGCCTTCTCCTCGCAGCGCGCCGCGCTCGCGCGCTACGCCGAGTCGAAACGCATCCAGGGCAGCGCGTGCAGTGTGGATTTCAAACAACTCGTCGATCTCGCGCTGGAGGGTGACGCAGCCGCGCGCACGGCCTTGAAGGAGACGGCGCACTACCTCGGGGTAGGCATTGCGAACCTGACGCAGGGACTTGCGCCGGAGGCGGTCATCGTGGGCGGGCCCATTGTGCGCGCGTGGTCGTTGATCGTGGGCGACATCAAGGCCGCCGTCGGCGAAGGCATCTGTCGCGGTCTGCCTCCGGCGCACATCATCGCGTCCACTCTGGGTGAGGAGCCGACGTTGATGGGAGCCTTGAGTCTCGTGCTCACGACCAAGTTCATGCACGTCTCACTCGCCTGAGTTGATGTCCCGACTTTGTTGGGATGGGCAACATTGTCCGGCCTCTAAGTATTTACAGCGAATTACTTTACGGCGGGAAGATTTTTCTTGACAAGCGAGAGGATTAGTAATAAAAACGCTTTTGCTAGGTCTTGCAACAAAGTGTCCAGTCACAAACTTAGTCTTTAAAGTCTTAAGAAAATTCAGTCGCTTATGTCCGGTAAGCGCTTCCCGCGCCTGACCCGTTTCCTAGGTCAAGGCGGAGGAGGCTTAGACGTTTAGCGAGGCTTGTTTCCCCGGCAAGCCGAATCCGTTACCCGGACTTGTCAGACTGCTTGAGAAGGCGAGCCACTTGGCGCTAGTGCCATGCTCGCTCTTTCGCGCGGGCCGCGTAGGGCCGGCCGCAGTGCTGACGCACACACGGTTTGGGCATCGCCTGAACCTGCAACACACACGATCCTGGGATGAAAATCTTTGAAAGTCCACATGAGAATGGCTTCGCCTGAAAAGTTGGTGCGGACAACAAAAGTTTGAGCCGGTGCCGGGGCGGTCGTCGTCTACGGCCGCGGATATTTTCGGGTTGAAGTCCACAAGATATTGAGAAGCGCGGAAGCGAGGAGACGCGTCTATGACGAGAAAGCTTGGAATACAAGCGCTACTGCTCTCACTGGTGCTCGGGCTGACGGTCGGCGTCCACGCCCAGGTAAGCACGGTGGGCAGCATCAGTGGAACTGTGCGCGACCCGCAGGGGGCCGCCGTTCCGAAGGCCGAAGTTACGGTTACGGAAGAGGCCACGCACGCCACACGCACCGTAACGGCCAACGGCGAAGGGTTCTATTCCGTACCCAGTCTGCCCGTCGGCCTTTACACCGTGAGCACGGCACCCGCCGGGTTCAAGAAGACGGTCAACAGCGGGGTCGAGCTGCACATCGGCGATAAGCTCAACATCGACTTGACCCTTGAAGTCGGCGCTGTGGGCGAGACCGTGACGGTGACGGGCGAGGCGTCGCTTGTAGAGACGCGCAACTCCGATGTCAGCAGCCTCGTGACGGAGAAACAGGTCACAGAGCTTCCTTTGAACGGGCGCAACTACGCGCAACTCGTGACGCTTGTGCCCGGCATCTCGCCCGTGACACAGGCGGGTGCGGGCGGCGCGTTCGGCACGGGCGGGACGGGTCTCGACTCACACGTTGACATGTCGGTCAACGGCAACGGGTCGAACACGAACCTGTGGACGGTTGACGGCGTCAACAACATGGATGTCGGTTCGAACGCGACGCTGCTGGTCTTCCCCTCCATCGACTCCATTCAGGAGTTCCGCGTCGAGCGCAACAGCTTCAGCGCGGAGTACGGGCAGGCGCAGGGCGCGGTCATCAACCTCATCACGAAGGGCGGCGGCAACGACTACCACGGCACGCTCTTCGAGTTCATCCGCAACGACAAGCTGAACGCCAGCGACTTCTTCAACAATCGCGCCGGGCAGCCCAAGCCTGTACTGCGCTACAACAACTTCGGCTTCAACTTCAGCGGCCCGGTCACCCTGCCCCACTTCGGCGAGGGTGGCCCGCGGGTCTGGAACGGCAAGAATCGCGCCTTCTTCTTCTGGAACGAGGAGTGGCGACGCGAGATACGCGGTCTTGTGCCGCCCCTCCAGTTCCTTGTGCCGACGGCGGCGGAGCGCCTCGGCGACTTCAGCGGTAGCTTGACGGATGCGCTGCCGCACCGTCCCGGCGCGGGGCCCTGCACGGTTCCCGGCCCGAACCCGACAGGCCCGGGCAGCGAGGGCTGCTTCCCCGGCAACAAGATACCGACAGACCAGCTCAGCCCGGCGGGGCTTGCGATAGTGAAGTTCTTCCCGCTCCCTAACGCGACGCTTCTGGGTGGGCACAACTTCGTGCAATCGCCGGTCGAGCCGGTCAACACGCGTCAGGACACGCTGCGCGGTGACTTCAACCTGACCAGCAAGATGAACCTGATGGTGCGTTACATCAACGAGACGTGGACGCACGGGAACGCCGGGGGCAACTTCTGGGGCGACACGGGCTTCCCGACCATCAGCTCCGACTGGTCGCAGCCGAGCCACAGCTTCGCCGTCAAGCTGGCGAGCACCATCTCTTCGTCGGCGGTCAACGAGTTCCAGTTCTCGCGCGCGGGCAACAACATCCTCGTCTCGACGAATCAGGCGGGGCAGTCGCTCAACTCCGAGATCGCCTCGAAGTTCCCGACCGTCTTTCCGAAGCCTGACGGCGTCGGCCTTCCGACCTTCTGGGGCGCGGACGGCTACCCGGCGCTGTGGCACCAGGCCCCTTGGAACAATCACGAAGACCTGCTCATCTGGAAGGACGACTTCTCGAAAGTCTCCGGCGCGCACGACCTCAAGTTCGGCGGCCTCGTTAGCCACAACATCAAGAACGAGGTAGCCAACGGGGCCAACGCATTCGCGCAGTTCTGCGGCACGAACACACACACCGGCAACGCCATTGCCGAACTGCTGGTCAAGGACATCCCGCTCGGCTGCTACACCGAGATCAACACCTTGGGCCTCGGCGCAGGCCGCTGGCACGACTTCGAGTATTACGGCAACGACACGTGGAAGATACGTCCACGCGTCACGCTCAACTTGGGGCTGCGCTGGTCGCGTTATTCGCCGGCCTACGCCAACGACGACCACATCAGCAACTACATCCCGAGCCGCTATGACGGCGTTCACCCTTTGAGCGGTCTGGTCAGGGCCGATCAGGCCGAGAGCGCGGGACTCGGGCGCTCACTCGTCCGACCCTACAACAAGGGCTTCCAGCCGCGCGTCGGTCTCGCGTGGGATTTGCATGGTGATGGCAAGACCGCTGTCCGCCTCGGCTTCGGTCGCTTCATGGGCCGCGCAAACGTCATCGAAGACATCCTGCGCATGACCAACAATCCGCCGTGGACGACGACGGTCAACTCGAACTGGGGCGGCGACGGGGCCTCGCGCCTGAGCGACGACCCGACCTTCCGCAGCCTCGATACCATTGGCTCCGGCCTGCGGAACGCGGTCGCGGGCGTCAGCACCAGCACGGGCTTCAACGCCGTGGACGTGAACTTCCGTCCGCCTGACAGCTATCAGTGGAACCTGACCGTCTCGCGCCAGGTGATGAAGGACACGGTGCTCGAACTCTCCTACATCGGCAACGAGGGACACCACATCTGGCGGCGCGGCGTAAACTTCAACGACGTTATCCCGCAGAACCGTGCGCGGGTCGCGACCGCCTTCTTCAACAACGACGCGAACCTGAACACCATCATCACGCAGAGCACAAGGTTCCCGAACCTTGGGCCCATCACGATGAGCGAATCGACGGGCAACTCAAACTACAACGGCCTTCAGGTGTGGCTCAACCGGCGCTTTACAAGCCGGCTGTCCTACTCGGTCGCCTACACTTGGTCGCATGCTCTCTCGGATGTCCCGCTGACTTCGTTCACCAGCGGCACGACCGACCCGTTCAACTATCACCTCGACTACGGCGACGCAGACCTCGACCGGCGGCAGACGTTCGTCGCCAACGCGGTCTATCAGATGCCTTCGTTTAAGGAGTGGGGTGGGGTCGCGAACGCCATCATCGGCGGGTGGCAGGTCAACACGATCATCTCTTACTACGGCGGCACGCCGCTCGATGTCTATAGCGGTGCGCCCCCGAACTACAACGGTCTGCGCGCGAATCCCGCAAACGGCGGACTCCGCGCGAACCTCGTGCCGGGGCAGCCGATCTACCTGAGCAACGCCGACAAGACGCTGTATCTGAACCCGGCGGCGTTCTCTGTACCCGCGCTCGGCACGTTCGGCAACCTGAGCCGCGGGCTGGTGAGGCAGCCGAGCATCACCAATGTTGACTTCTCGATGAACAAGAACTTTGCGGTGACTGAGCGCACGCGCCTCCAGCTCCGCGCGGAGTTCTTCAACCTGCTCAATCACGCGAGCTTCAACGGGTTCGGCAATACGGCGTTCAACAACGGTCGTCCCCCGAGCGGGCCCGGTGTGACGTTCTCGCCGAACGGAGCCTTCGGCGTTCTCAGCAGCGACCGCGGGCCGCGCAGCATCCAGTTCGGCGTCAAGCTGAACTTCTGATATAGTACGGCCAGAGGCTGAAACCACGGACGGAGGGCTAAGACGATCTACCTCAGCCCTCCGTCCGAATTTTTTTTGCGTGCTCCCGAAGAAGCTTTAACGATGCGTTTACGTTCGACCTTCCTGTCGCTGCTTCCGCTCCTCTTCGTCCTCCAGTCGCCACCGCCGCAGCAGAGAACCATCCGGCAGCACTACGAAGCGGCGGAAGCCGAGAGGCACGCAGGCCACCTCGCCGCGGCAGAGGCCGAGTACACGGCCATCCTTGCGGAAGGTTACGGCAAGCTCGGGAAAATCTATTCCGCCGAGAAACAGTATAAGGAGGCGGTCGCGGCGCTGGAGATGGCCGCGCGTCTCGACCCCGAATCCGAGGAGGTGCTGCTCGACCTCTCAATCGCATACTTCGACGCAGGCGCGTACAGTAAGGCGCTCGAAACGTCGGGCAAGGCGCTCGCCTTAAACCCGCAGAGCGTCGGCGCTCAACACATGCTGGGCAAGTCTCAGTTCATGCTCGGCGAGTTCGGCAAGGCGACCGAGCATCTTGAGGCTGCGCTCCGGCTCGCGCCGAAGGATTACGACATCGCCTACACGCTCGGCCTCGCGCATCTCAAACAGAAGGAGCTTGCGCCCGCCCGAGAGATTTACACCGCGATGCTCGCGCAGCTCGGCGACCGCCCGCAGCTTCACATCATCTTTGGCCGCGCGTACCGCGAGACAGGCTTTTTGCCCGAGGCCGTCGAAGAGTTCAAGCGTGCGGTCGCACTCGACCCGCACTTCCCGCGCGCGCACTACTATCTCGGGCTGACGTATCTTTTGAAGGACGGCGCGGCGCGACTCGACGACGCCGCCGAAGAGTTCAAGATCGAACTCGCCTCGAACCCCGAAGAGTTCTTCGCCAACTACTACCTCGGCATCATCTACGTCATCCAGCGGAAGTGGGAGCCGTCAATCGCCCTGCTGGAAGAAGCCTCGCGGCGAGAGCCTAACAACCCCGACCCTTACTTTCATCTCGGTCAGGCTTATCAATCGCTCAACCAACACGAAAAGGCCATTGAGGCTTTAAGGAAATCAATCGCCCTCAACCCCGAGTTGAGCCACAACGATTATCAGGTGGCGACGGCGCACTACCGGCTCGGCCAGTCTCTGCTCAAGGCCGGGCGACAGGAAGAGGGCGAGCGTGAGCTGCAACTCGCGGCGGACTTGAAGTCCAAGTCTTTGACGCGCGACAAGGAGAAGGCCGAGGCTTATCTCACGGCGGAGAATCTGCATGAGCCTTCCGATAAGTTCCCCGAGATGGTCTCGACCGAAGGCATCGTCGCCGAATCGAGCGCGCTCGACAAAAAGACTTTGGGGGATTTGACGAGCGGCGAGTCCTATTACAGACAGGTCATCGCCAGCGCGCACAACGACGTGGGGCTGCTCCGTGCCGAAGCAGGAGACTTCCACGGCGCGGCTGAACAGTTCGCCGCGGCAGCACGTTGGAACCCACGGCTCGAAGGCATAGACTTCAACTGGGGTCTCGCCGCATACAAAGCCGAACTATTCAAGGAGGCCATCCCGCCTTTGGAGCGTGAGCTAAACGCGCGTCCCTCGAACGTACAGGCCAAACAGCTTCTCGGGATGAGCTACTTTGTGACGGAGAACTACGCGCGCGCCTCCGAGCTTCTCTTTGAGGTCGTTGCGCTCAAGCCGGATAACGTCGGACTCAACTACACGCTCGCCCTCTCGCTCATCAAGCAGGGCAAGACGGAAGAAGCGAACCGCCGTGTCCAACAGATGGTTGCCACGAGCGGCAACAGCCCGCAGCTTCACATCGTTCTGGGTCAGGCTTACTACGAACAGGGCGACACGGCGAAGTCGCTCGAAGAGTTGCGTGCGGCGCTCTCGCTCGACCCGCGCACGCCGCTCGCGCACTACTACACGGGACTCATTCACCTCAAGGACGGGAAGTTCGAAGAGGCGGCGCGCGAGTTTGAAGCGGAACTGGCCTTGAATCCTTCGGACTTGCAGGCCAAATATCATCTCGGCTTCGTCCTCTTAGCGCGGCAGGACGCCGTGCGCGGAGTCCGTGTGATGCGCGAGGTCGTCGGCCTCAAGCCCGATTTCGCAGACGCGCGCTACGAGCTTGGCAAGGCGCTACTCCAGCAGGGCAACGTCCCCGAGGCGCTTGAGAATCTTGAAGCGGCGGCCAAGCTCGCGCCCGAAAAATCCTACGTCCGCTACCAGCTTGGCCGCGCTCTGATCGCCGCCGGGCGCAAGGCCGAGGGCGACAGCCAGCTCGAAATCTACAAGCAGTTGAAAGAGAAGGAGCGGGGCCAGACCAGCCCCTAATATTACTTTCACTTGAGTATAGAGCAGGGGCGATTCACCACCGCAGACACAGAGGACACGGAGATGGCACAGAGAGAAGCAACTCTCTGTGCCCCTCTGTGCTCTCTGTGTCTGCGGTGGTGAACCTCATCTCACTCTTCACTCAATGAAGTAATATAAGCAATGGAGAGGTGGACAGGCTTGCCCACGAAGATGACCCGGCTTGCGGCGCTCGTCGTCGTACAGCTTTTAAACATAAGCTCATTCGCTGCCGTCCCGCCTCCGCAAGTCCAACTCACGGACGTGACGCAGCAGGCAGGCATCACCTTCCGCCACGTCGCTTCGCCCGAGAAGAAGTACATCGTCGAGTCGATGAGCGGCGGCGTCGGCGTCTTCGACTATGACAACGACGGACTGCTCGACATCTTTTTCGTCAACTCGCTGACGGTCGATCTCGTCAAGTCCGGTGGCAAGACCCGCAGCGCCCTCTACCGAAACAACGGCGACGGCACTTTCACAGACGTGACGGACAAGGCGGGCGTCGGCGATATCGGCTGGGGCATGGGTGCGGCGGTCGGCGACTTCGACAACGACGGCTACGAAGACCTCTACGTCACATGCCTCGGGCCCAATCACCTGCTCAAGAACAACGGCGACGGCACATTCAAAGACGTGACGGCGAAGGCGGGCGTCGGCGACCCGCGCTGGTCTACGGGCGCGGCCTTCGTCGATTACGACAACGATGGTCGCCTCGACCTCTTCGTCTCCAACTACGTCGATTTCGACATCGGGCATCTGCCCGAGTTCGGCAAGGGCCGCACGTGCCAGTACAAGGGCGTGCCCGTGCAGTGCGGCCCGCGTGGACTTCCCGGCGCGGGCGACTCGCTCTATCACAACAACGGCGACGGAACTTTCACGGATGTCTCGAAGAAGGCGGGCGTCTCAGACCCCGGTGGCTTCTACGGGCTTGGCGTCGTCTGCGGCGACTTCGACGAAGATGGGCTGACGGACATCTACGTCGCTAACGACTCGACGCCCAACTTCCTCTATCACAACAACGGCGACGGCACGTTCAAGGACTTAGGGTTTGTCTCGGGCACGGCGGTCAACGAGAACGGCAGCGAGCAGGGAAGCATGGGCGCGACCGTCGGCGACTACGACCACGACGGCCACCTCGACATCTTCATCACCAACTTCGCGGACGAGTACAACACGCTCTATCGCAACGGCGCGCGTCTTTCTTTCACGGACGTTTCCTACTCGGCGAAGCTCGCCGAAGTCGCGCTCCCTCTCGTCGGTTGGGGGACGAAGTTCTTCGACTACGACAACGACGGATGGGTTGACCTCTTCGTCGCCAACGGCCACGTCTACCCGCAGTTGGAGAACTATCGCCAGCGCAAGCTCCTGCATCACAACAACCGCGACGGGACATTTACGGAAGTGGCAGAGCAGACGGGAGCGCCGCTCGCCGAGAAGCGTGTGGGGCGCGGCGTCGCCTTCGGAGACATCGACAACGACGGCGATGTTGACTTGGTCGTCGGCGACCTTGACGGCCCGCCGCAACTCCTGCGCAACGACGGCGGTAACGCGAATAATTCGGTGCTTATCAAGACCATCGGCGTCAAGGCCAATCGTGACGGCATCGGCGCGCGTGTTAAAATCGTCTCCGGCGATCTTGTGCAAGTGGACGAGGTGCGGAGCGGCGGCAGTTATCTCTCGCAGAGCGACCTACGTTTGCACTTCGGTCTCGGCGCACGGACAAAGATCGACCTGATTGAAGTGCGCTGGCCGGGCGGCGCGGTCGATAAGATCACGGGCGCGAGCGCGGGCAAGATTCTGACCATCAAAGAAGGCCAGGGACTCGTCGAGCAGAAGGACTTCAGCCGCGCCCCTCGTCGTTAACACTCCCGTCAACTCCGTCTGAAATTATGTTCGCTCCGTCAGCAAGGCTCGCCGTCATCACGCTCTGCATCCTGCTTCTCGCCGCGACGGACGCTCGGGCGCAAGCGCCTGCTCAACCCGCGCGGCTTGAGCGGGCCGCGGCCCTCATCAGCGAGAACCGGCTTACGGAGGCCGAGCAGCAGTTAAACTCCATCTTAAAGACTGCGCCGAATGATGCCCTCGCGCTCAATCTGCTCGGCACGGTTCGCGCCAAGCAGGGCAGGCTCGACGAGGCCGAGGCGCTCTTCACGCGTGCCGTGCGCGCCGACCGCCAGTTCGTCGGCGCGCACATGAATCTGGCCTACCTCTACGTGCTCAAAGGCGCGCCGGAGAAGACCGCCGCAGAGCTTCGCGAGGTGCTGCGACTCGACCCCGGCAACGGGGACGCGGGTTACAAGCTGGCGCGGCTTCTTCTCTCGCAGGGACGCTTGGACGAGTGCATCCGTCTCGTCGAGGACGAGCGACGTGCGGGCCGTCTGACGCCTGTGCTGGCCGTCGTGCTCGGCGACGCTTATCTGAAGAAGGGCGACGCGGGGAAGGCGGAGGAGAGCTACATGCTCGTGCTCGGCGCGCAGGACGGGAACCCCGATGCGCTGCTCGGCATGGCGCTCGTCTCTCAATCGAAGGGAGATGCGAGCGCCGCCGCGCGCTACCTGACGCGCGCCAGAGAGGCCATCGCCGACTCGCCTGAGTTGCTCTATCGCTTTGCCGTGGCCGCGCTGAAGTCCGGGCTTTTCGATGACGCGCGGGCTGCGCTCGAAAGTGCCGCGCGGCTCGCGCCCGGTGAGCCTGCGTACCTCGTCGCACTTGGCGCGGCATGGCTTAAGAAGCCCGACCTATTTGAGGCCGAGCGCATCTTCCGCCAAGCGCTTCAGCTTCGGCCTGACGACCCGCAGGCGCAGATGTATCTGGGCTACATCCTGCTCAAGCAGAAGAAATTTCCCGAGGCGCGCGAGTGGCTTGAGAAGAGCGTGAAAGGGGACGCCGCCGCACCCGAGACCTTCTACTACCTCGGACTCGTCGCGCAGGAGCAGAACGAAGACACGCGCGCCGTAGAGTTTTTCGAGACGGCGGTGCGGCTCTCGCCTTCGTTCGCCAACGCGCACGTCGCGCTCGGCTCCGTATACTTGAAACTGAAGAACTACGCGCGCGCGCAAGTCGAGCTTGAAGCGGGCGTCCGGCTCAACCCCGACGACTCGAAGGCGCATTACAACCTCGCGCGTCTCTACGCACAGCTTAAAGACCCGCAGCGGGCGCAGGCCGAGATGGCCGTCGTCGAGAAACTTAAGAGCGCGGGCAAGACGCAGGAAGCCGATACGTCCCCGCCTTCAAGCCCGCGCTGACGGTTACGTCAAAGTTGAAAGTAGAGTTGGTTGAGCTTCACCGCAGAGGCGCGGAGGACGCAGAGTCTCGCAGAGAATTGAAACCCTCTGCGCTCCCTCTGTGCACTCAGCGCCTCTGCGGTGAAGCTCAACCAACTCTACTCTCAAGGCACATGGGCGAAGGACTTCTCCACACTTTGCAACAGGCTTTTTAATTTCAGTAGACAACCGACGTGAAAGCAAAGTCCACTATTCTTTCGCTGCTGCTTGCGCTGACCCTCGGCCTCGCGCGCAGCACTGGCGCGCGCCAGACTCCCGCGACGAAGAAGCCCGTCGTCACCTTCGAGGAGGTGTCTCCCAAGTCGAGCCGGATCGCATGGGTTCATAACAACGCTCACTCGGCGGAGCGTTGGCTGCCCGAAACAGTGGGCGCGGGCTGCGCCTTCTTCGACTATGACGACGACGGCTGGATGGACATCTACCTCGTCAACAGCGGCCCTTCGGATTTTTACGCGCCGCCCGCACCGCTCAAGAACGCGCTCTATCGAAACAATCACGATGGGACGTTCACGGACGTAACCGACAAAGCGGGCGTTGCGGGCGGCACGTTCGGCATGGGCGTGGCCGCGGGCGACTACGACGGCGACGGTCGTCAAGACCTCTACGTGACGAGTTACGGGCGCAATATTCTTTACCGCAACAACGGCGACGGGACGTTTGCGGACGTGACGACGAAGGCGGGCGTGGCCGCGCCGGGGTGGTCAACGTGCGCCGTCTGGTTCGACTATGATAACGATGGCAAGCTCGACCTCTTCGTCTCAAGCTTCGTCTTCTACGATAAGTCGCAGAACCTCTATTGCACCGACGAATCGAAGCGGCGCTACTACTGCGTCCCGCGCTTCTTCAAGCCGCAGCCGTCGCATCTGTTTCATAACCGAGGCGACGGCACGTTCGCGGACGTGAGCAAGGAGTCAGGCATCGCGGACTCGCCGGGCAAGTCGTTCGGCGCGGTGGCGACCGATGTGAATAATGATGGCCTGTTGGACTTGTTCGTCGCCAACGACACGATGCCCAACTTTCTCTTCGTCAATAAGGGAGGCGGTAAGTTCGAGGAGGTGGGCTTGGCCGCGGGCGTGGCTTACAGCGAGGCGGGCCGGCCACGTTCGGGGATGGGCGTGGATGCCGCCGACTACGACGGCGACGGCTGGCAAGACCTCTTCGTCGCCAACATCGATCAGGAGTTCTTCAGTCTCTACCGAAACCAGAGGGACTTGACCTTCACGGACGAGCCGGGCGAGATCGGGCCCGCGACACAGCTCTTGAGCGGCTGGGGTCTCAAGTTTTTCGACTACGACGACGACGGGGATTGTGACCTGCTGCTGGTGAACGGCCACCCGGACGACCTCATCGAGATGCGTGTCGCGCGCGTGAAGTATCGCGAGCCGTTGCTTCTGTTCGAGAACACCGGGCGCGGCTTTCGCAACGTGAGCGCGCAGTCGGGCGCGGTCTTCGCGCAGGGCTTCTCGGGGCGCGGGATGGCCGTCGGCGACTTCGATAACGATGGAGACCTGGATGTGCTCGTCTCGAACAACGGCGAGCCTCCCCTCCTGCTTCGTAACGAAGGCGGCAGTCGTAACAACTGGCTGGGTCTGCAACTCGTCGCGACGAAGAGCAATCCGGCGGCGGTCGGCGCACTCATCACGTGGCAGGCAGGTGGGGTGAAGCGGAGTCGTCTGAAGACCGCGGGCGGAAGCTATCTCGCCTCGCACGACCCGCGCGAGATTCTCGGCCTCGGCGATGCGACGAAGATCGACGCCGTCGAGATTCGCTGGCCGAGCGGCAAGACCGACCGGCTCACGAACCCGCCCATCAACACGTACATCAAGGTCGTGGAAGGCGAGGGCAGAAAGTGATAGGGGACACGCTCAACTGACAATCGATATAAAACCGTCAACGCCTTCTCATTCGCAAGGATGAGAAGGCGTTGACGGTTTTAGCGACGGATAGAGTTGGCGGGCTTACTACTTCGACGCGACGGCAAGCCGGTCGGCGTTCTTCTTGATGTTCTCGCTGAGTTCGATGATGACGAGAAGGTCGCCGCCTGCCTTTGCGGGCTGCTGTGCGTCCACGACTTCGGGATTCTTGAACATGGGGTTGCCGGTAAAGCTGTGAATCGTGTTACAGAGCTTGACGAGCGCGGCCTTCATCCCCGCCTCGTCGTATTCGACCTGTGGCACTTCCGCTTTCTTCTCCTCGCCCTTCTTCAAATCTTCGGCGGCGGGCTTCATCAGGAACGACTTCAGGCGATTGGCGCGCTTGTTGATCTCTTCGGCCTGCGTCCCGAGCAGCTTGTAGTCGAGCGGCTGCTTTGCCACAAGACGGTCAACGATGTCATTGCGTAAGAGCTGTATGCGCTTGAAGTCATTCTTCGTCTGTTCGATGGCGGCTATGAGTTGCTTCTGATTCCTCATGTCAGTAGCCGCGCCTATCTCCGCGCTGCGGAGCTTCGCCTCACGGTTCACCTGATCGTTGGTCTCATCCTTCGGGTTGACGCGTCCCGGCGCGCCGACGCCCCCCGGAGCCTGTGCCAGCGAAGCGCTTGCGACAATCAACAGCAGAAAAATAATCGAGGCCAGTCGGCAGGCGGCCTCTTTGAAACGGCGGATGGAAAGGTTCTTCATGGCTTAACTCCTCACATAATTCTTTCGCGGGCGAGACATTATACCCGCGACCCTGACCGCGTAAAGCATGAAGCGGTAGTCATTCGACGACTCTTTGATATCGCTCGCGCTACCTGCGCGCGGGTCTCTTCGGCGTGCGTCCCTGCGCGGGGCCGGCCTGGAGCGTGAAAGTATCGTCGAGGTCGCCGACCATTACTTCAAAGTCTCCAGGCTCGACCACGGGGCGATTGTCGGCCCCTATGAACGAGAGGTCTTCGGGCCGAAGTGTGAAGGTGAGCGTGCGGCTCTCGCCCGGCTCAAGGTAGACCTTTGCGAAGCGACGGACGCGCTTGCCCGGCGGCGCAATCGACGCCACCACGTCGCGCACGTAAAGTATCAACGTCTCTTTGCCCGCACGCGTCCCAGTGTTCTTTACCGTCACCGACACACTCTCTGTGCCGTTTGAAGGCAGAGACTTCTGGCCGAGGCGCAGGTCGCTGTAAGCGTAGGTCGTGTAGCTCAGGCCGTGGCCGAACTCGAACTGCGGGTTGAAGGCCATGTTGCCGTAGCTGGTGGCCTCTGTCTCGAAAAGCTTGTGGTCGTAGGTGACAAGCCCGTTGACCGTGCGAGGGTAGGTGAAGGGCAGACGGCCCGAAGGGTTGTAGTCGCCCGTGAGCACGTCTGCGACGGCGACGCCGCCCTCGTTGCCGGGGTTGTAGGCCATCAGGATGGCCTGCGCCTTATCGACGATGCGGTTGATGACGCGTGGCCGTCCCTCGACGAGCACGAGGACGACGGGCTTGCCCGTTGCCTCGATGGCTTCGGCGAGCCGCAACTGCACGTCGGGCAGGTTGAGGTCGGTGATGTTGCCGGGCGTCTCTGTGTAAGAGCCTTCGCCGAGACAGAGGACGACCACGTCCGCGTCGCGCGCGGCCCGGACGGCAGCAGGGATATCAACCTCTTCATTAACGTCGGTCGGCGTGTTGTTAGAGGTCGAGCCGGGGGGGAGCGTGATTCGCGTGCCCGGCTCATAGGTCAGGTTCTTACCCAACTTGCCTTCGAGCGCCTGCAAGATGGTCGGGCGGTCTTTCGGGTAGAGTGATACTTCCGAGCCTTGCCAGACGTACGTCCAGCCGTTGTTGAGCGGGACGAGCGAGTTCGCGGTCGGGCCCGTGACGAGCACCTTGCGGTTCTTCGCGAGCGGGAGCAAAGACCCTTCGTTCTTCAAGAGCGTCATCGACTCGCGCGCCGCCTGAAGCGCCACGTCACGCGAAGAGTTCTGGCCGACGCTTGCTTTGAGCGCGGCGTCCGGCATCGCGTTGTCAAAGAGTCCAAGCTCGAACTTGACGCGCAGGATACGGCGCACGGCCTCGTCTATCCGAGACATGGGGACGCTGCCCTCTTTGACTAGGGCGACGAGGTCGTCGGCGAAGCTGTAGTCGCTCGGAACCATGCTCATGTCGATGCCCGCCATGATCGACATGCGCGTCGCCTCTTTCTCATCGGCGGCGACCTTCCACTGCGTGACCAGTTTCTTGATGTCCTCCCAGTCCGAGACGACGAAGCCCTTGAAGCCAAGCTCGCCGCGCAGGATGTCTGTCAGGATGTGGCGGTTGACGTGGCCGGGCGTGCCGTTGATCTCGGCGGAGTTGACCATGACGGTGCGCGCGCCCGCCTTCACTGCCGCCGCGAAGGTCGGCAGAAAGTATTCGCGCAGGTAGTTCTCTGGAATCCACGCGGGCGTGCGGTCGCGTCCGTTCAGAGGGAAGCTGTAGCCCATGTAATGCTTCAGGCTCGCGGCGACGTGTGTGGGCGAGGAAACATCTTCGCCTTCGAGTCCGCGGATGAAGGCGACGCCCATGACGGTCGCAAGGTACGGGTCTTCGCCGAAGGTCTCGTAGAAGCGCGGCCAGAGCGGCTGGCGACCGATGTCGAGCACGGGCGAGAACGACCACGGGATGCCGGCGGCGCGCGTCTCCATCGCGGCGAGTTCCTCGGCGCGCTGCATCAAGGCCGGGTTCCACGTCGCGGCCATGCCGATCTCCTGCGGGAAGAGCGTCGAGCCTTGCACATAGTTCGCGCCGTGAATCGAGTCGATGCCGTAGATGACCGGAACCTTCAGGCGCGTGCGCTGGCTGGCCTCCTGTATCTGGCGAATGATGTCGTGCCAGGCATCGACCGAGAGAGCCTGCTCCTGTACGTTGAGGATTGAGCCGACGCCGTACTTGACGATGGCCTTCTCCAGCTTGGCCGGATCGATGCGAATCGTTTGATTCGCGCCCGTCGTGACCATGCCGATCTGAAGCTGCGTCATCTGCCCGACCTTCTCCTCCAAAGTCATCCGCGCAACCAGCGCGTCGATGCGCCGCGTGTAGTCGCGCGAGGGCTTCTGACGCACAGCCGTCTGGAAGAAGGCATCGCTATCATTGATGTCTGCGTTGACAACACCCCTATCGTCAGTGGTCGCCGCGGAGGTTTGTTGCAGGTATGGACAAAAGGCTTGGAAACACAGGAGCGATGCCAGTGCGAAGGCGATGGTTCTCATGTCGTGCAGCTTGTCCTTTTGGAAGATTCTCTGAAGGAACTTGTGCCGCACATTCTCTTTTATCTAACCCTTTTGTTCAAGCATTATTTTTTGGGGAGGAGGGACTTAGAGTCTGCTTCGAGCTTGTAGAGGCAGGGCTTGTCCATGTTCACCTGTCGTTACTTCAGAGTTGTGAGTAGAGTAAAGAGGGATTCACCGCCGAGGCGCTGAGAGCGCAGAGGGGGCGCTGAGTAATTCAAGTCTCTGCGAGTCTCTGCGAACTCAGCGCCTCTGTGGTGAACCGCCCCGCGCATGATGGTCAAGACAAGGGAACAGACTGCTCTTAACGGTCAGCCTTCCGCGCGTGACGCACGCCGAACGCATTAAAATTTTTGACGTGTACTAGGCAAGACCAACACGCTCCGGCGCGCTAACTTGACAAGCCTGCTTCATACCTTATAGTCAAGACGAGTCTCCCGGCTCTCAACTTTGCAAATTCAAGTCTCGCATCGAGCGGCTCGCGGTTCGCTCGAAAGGCATGAAGACCTTTAAGTTTCGTCTCGCCCTGTTGGCCCTCTTGGCGTGTGTCGCGGCGGCACTCCCGCCCTTCGCGTCGAAGACCTCTGCGCGTCTTCAGAAGACGACCACTGTTCAGAAGAAGACCCATGCACGTCTTCAGAGGCGGACTTCCGTCACCACCTCCACATCATCCACACGCGAGGATGCGTATCGAGCGAACAACATCGGCGTCGCGCTGCTGGAGCAGTTCAAGTACAACGAGGGGGCCGAGGCGTTCAGGCGCGCTCTGCGAATCGAGCCAGAGCTTGCCCTCGCACAGATCAACCTCGGCATCGCTCTCTACAACCTGCCCGACGCCGCCGGCGCGCAGCGCGAGTCGGAGGCTGCTGCCGCCATCGCTCCCGGAGCACCGCAGCCCTTCTACATCCTCGGCCTGATAGCCAAGTCGCAGAACCGCGCCGACGACGCGATAGCGGCCTTCCGGCGCGTGCTCAAGCTTGACCCCGCAGACGTGGGCGCAAACGTCAGCCTCGGGCAGGTCTACGCGCAGCAGCGAAACTATCCGGAAGCTATCGCTGCCTTCCGCACCGCGCTCGCCGCGGAGCCTTACAACGGCACGGCGCTCTACAATCTCGGCACGGCTCTGCTCCGCACGGGTCAACGCGAAGAGGGGCAGCACGTTATCGCGCGCTTTCAAGAACTGCGGAAGCTCGGCTCGGGGACGACCATCGGGCAGAACTATCTGGAGCAGGGGCGCTACGCAGAGGCCGTCGCCTCCAGCGGCGCAGAGCCTGAACTAATTGACAGACGCACGCCGCCGGTCGTCTTCACGGATGCGACCGCGAGCGTCCTGCCGCAAGCGGGGCAGTGGCCCTCGCGGCATAATATTCTCGAACAGACGGACGGCGCGGCGCTGCTCTTCGACTACGACGGCGACGGCCGACTCGACCTGTTGGAAGTGGCAAGCACGGCGCAGCGACTCTATCGCAACGTTGGAGGGAAGTTCGTGGACGTGACCGCGCAGTCGGGCGCGCTCGGGAAAGAGTCTGAAGGTATCGCCACGGGCGCGGTTGCGGGCGACTTCGACAACGATGGCCGTCCAGACCTCTTCATCCTGCGCTACGGTGCGAGCACGCTCTATCATAACGAGGGCGGCGGGCGCTTCACCGACGTGACGGCCGCCGCACGGATTCCCGCCTACCCGTTTCTCTCACACTCGGCGGCCTTCGTAGACTACGACCACGACGGCGACCTCGACATCTTCATCGCGGGCGGCGGCGACCTAGCGAACGCTTTCAAGTTCGAGAAAAATTTAAAGGAGCACCCGCCTGATAATATTTTAAGCTTCAACGGAGTGGTGATGCCGCCCGCGCCGAGTCTCCTGCTGCGCAACAATGGCGACGGCACCTTCACAGACCACACTGCGGAGGCAAAACTCTCCGGCGAGGGACAAGCGTTCGCCGTTGTGCCGACCGACTTCGATAACCGGCGCGACGTTGACCTGCTAGTCGCCGGGAGCGACGGCGTCAAACTCTGGCGCAACATGCGCGACGGAACCTTCCGCGATGTCGCAGCCGAAACGGGCCTCGGCGCAAGCGAACTCATGATGCAGACGAGCGTCGCCGTGGGCGACGTGAACAAGGACGGCTTCACGGACTTCTACTTCGGCCACGGGCCGAGCAGCACCTTCTTTCTGGGTAACGACTACTTTGCTCTGAGCGACGGCAGGGGACATTTTCAACTCAAGCCCGGCCCGGCTCCCGACCTTGAGTCGTTCCAAGTGAACGGCACTTACAACAACGCGTCACAGTTCATCGACTACGACAACGACGGCCTGCTCGACCTCTTGACCGCCGTCACGACGAAACGCGGCGGCGATGCTCACATGGAGCTGCGCATCTGGCGTAACACGGGCGACGGCTGGGTGGACGTGAGCGACCATGCGACGCATGGCCTCAGGGCGGAAGTCAGCGCGACCGGCGGCCCACTATCGGGCGGGCGTGTGCTGGCCTCGGGCGATGTGGACGGCGACGGCGACACGGACATTATCTTCGGCGTGCCCGGCGGAGGACTGGTCTTCGCGCGCAACGACGGCGGCAATCGCAACCACTCTCTACGCGTGCGGCTCGCGGGCAAGGTGAGCAATCGCGGCGGCGTCGGCTGTAAGGTCGAGCTGCGTGCGGGCAGTCTTCAGCAGAGGCTTGAGACTTACTCCGCCAGTCCCGCGCCCGCGCCCGCAGATGTTTCCTTCGGTCTGGGACGGCGTGAGTCGGCTGACGCCGTGCGTGTGCTCTGGCCTTCGGGCGTCGTACAGGCCGAGACGGAGATGTCGGGACTCGCCGCCGACGTTCAAGGCGGTCATGTCAGCGCCGTCAAGCACGTTGGACGAAGTCGCGTGCCGCTCGTCGCCGTCACGCTGCCCGTCACGGAACTCGACCGCAAGCCTTCGTCCTGTCCATATCTCTACACTTGGGACGGCGAGCGCTTTCGTTTCATCACGGACTTCATGGGCGGCGGCGAGATGGGTTATCTGGAAGAGCCGGGGCGTTACAACCAGCCCGACCCGGTCGAGTACGTACGCATCCGCGGCGACCAGTTGAAGGAGCGAGAGGGGCGCTACGAGCTGCGCGTGACGAACGAGCTGGAAGAGGCTCTGTTCGCGGATCGCTTTCAGTTGATCGCGGTCGCGCACCCGCGCGGCGTCGAGGTCTATCCGAACGAAGGCATGAGCGACCCGCCTCGTCCGTTCATACTCTACAAGACGCGCGGCGCGCGCCCGCCCCTCTCCGCCACGGACGAGCACGGGCACGACGTGCTCGCGCGCATCACGCGGATGGACAGGCAGTACCCGGACGACTTCCGACGCGACCCAGTCCGCGGCTACGCCGAAGAGCACACACTGACGTTGAAGCTTCAAGACGAGGGCGCGCAAGCCGAGCGTCGCACGCTTCTGTTGCTGACCGGCTGGACTGATTACGCCTGGTCGAGCGACAACGTCGCCGCCGCGCAGAGTGGGAAGACGATGACTCTTCCAGCGCTTCAGGTTAAAGATAAGAGCGGCGCTTGGAAGACCGTCATCGAAGACATCGGCATCCCGGTCGGGAGACCGCAGACGGTGACGGTTGACCTGACGGGCAAGTTTCTTTCGGCGAGCCGAGAGGTGCGTCTCGTCACGAGCATGCGTATCCTCTGGGATCAAATTCTTGTTGACACTTCGAGCGGCGAGTTCCCCACGCAATTGACGACGCTCGACCCCGCTTCAGCGATGTTGCGCTGGCGCGGCTTCTCGCGCGAGACGACGCCCGACGGGCGCGAGCCGTACGGGTACGACTACGGGCTTGTCTCCTTCGGCTCGCCCTGGAAAGTCATGCCGGGCCGCTACACGCGCGAGGGAGATGTGCGCGAACTGCTCCTCGACACGGACGACATGTTCGTCATCTCGCGCCCCGGCGACGAGATCAGCCTCTCGTTCGACGCCACCCGTCTGCCCGCGCTTCCCCTTGGATGGACGCGCACGTTTCTGCTCTACGCCGACGGCTTCAGCAAGGAGATGGACATCAACTCCGCAAGCCCCGATCAGGTGTCGCCGCTGCCATTCCACGGGATGACGAAGTACCCTTACGTCGCGCCCGAAGCATACCCTTTGACTGAGAAGCGCCTCGCCTACATCGAACGCTACAACACTCGACTCGTCGCCGCCGAAGTCCCTTCGATTGATTCGCTCCTCCTGGCTCCGACCGGCTCGGCCAAGATGAATCCCGCCGCTCGCAGTGTAAATCTTACAAATGGGTTGGAGCGATAACGTACAGCATCTTCAAGCCGAACTGTGCTCCTCTTCACCTCAGAGCATCGAACCAATCGACGCCGTCAGTCAACTCTTTTGCAGTATTTATCCTTTCAGAACACCCGGCACAGCGCCCGAAGATAATCAATCCCGAGCGACGGCAGCGTGACGATTTTCGTGGCTCGCCGGTTGCTATATCCTGAGCGTCAGCGATGGTTTTTCCGGCTACATGCGATGCTGTTTGAGATCGTGTGTAGCCAAAGTTTTCAACGCGGTATGCAGTGGCTATCCTTACCGGTCAAAGCTGCGGGTGAGTCGCCCCCCTCGCCCGTCTGAAAGAATGTACCGGATGACACAAGAAGGCGACACGACCGTCCTCGTCGTTGACGACACGCCGGACAGGCTCGACTTCATAGAGGTGCTGCTGCGCCAGGCGGGCTACAGAGTTCTTACGTCCGGCGACGGCGGCGAAGGTCTCGAAGTCGCACGCCGCGAGCGCCCGCTCCTCGTCATCAGCGATGTCTCGATGCCGCGTGTGAGCGGCATCGAGCTATGCCGCAGCCTCCGCGCAGACGCCGAACTATCCTCTGTCAGTATCCTTTTGGTGAGTGCGCTGCGCCGCGATGACGCGAGCGCGGTCGAGGGACTGCGCGCGGGCGCTGACGACTACCTTGAAGCTCCGTTCGACCCGATGCGTCTGGTCGCCAAGGCGGCGCGGCTCGTCGAGCGCGCGCGACTCGAAGCCGTCTTGCGCGAGAGCGAAGAGCGGTACGCGCTCGCCGCGCGCGGCGCTAACGACGGACTGTGGGACTGGGACTTGAGAAGCGGAGAGGTCTACTACTCTGCGCGTTGGAAGGAGATGTTGGGGCTGTCGGCGGACGAGGCCGACGCGTCACCCGAAGCGTGGCTCGCACGCGTTCACCCGGAAGACGTAGATAATCTCAAGGGTGAAATCCGCGCACACATCGAGGGCGCGGGCACGCACCTTGAGGTCGAGCACAGGGTACTTAACGCCGAAGGCGATTATCTGTGGATGCTCTGCCGGGGCGCTGTCGTCCGCGAAGGCGAGGGGCGTGCGACACGCATGGCCGGCTCGATGACGGATGTCACGCGTCGTAAGTGCGTCGAGGAGCAGTTGCTGCACGATGCCTTCCATGATGCGCTGACAGGCTTGCCGAATCGCGCGCTCTTCATGGACAGATTGGGTCATGCGACGGAGCGCGCGAAGCGTCAAGGCGAGTGCCAGTTCGCCGTCCTCTTTCTCGACCTCGACCGCTTCAAGAACATTAACGACAGCCTCGGCCACGATGCGGGCGACCGTCTGCTCGTCGAGGTTGGCCGCCGTCTTGAAGGCTGCCTGCGGGCGGGAGACACGGTGGCACGGCTCGGCGGCGACGAGTTCACAGTCCTGCTCGAAGGCATCGAAGACCCTTCGGATGCAGTCCGCATGGCCGAAAGAATTCAGAAGTGTCTCGCCGCGGCCTGTCACCTCGGCGGGCCCGAGTTGTTCGTGAGCGCCAGCGTGGGCGTCGCGTTGAGCGCGTTCGGCTTTGACGGCCCCGAAGAGATTTTGCGCGCGGCCAACACCGCCATGCATCGTGCGAAAGGGCATGGACGTGGATGCCAACAGGTGTTCGACTCCGCCATGCACTCGCACACCGTCAAGCTCCTGCGTCTGGAGACGGACATGCGCAGCGCCGACGCGAGGGACGAGTACGAGACGCACTACCAGCCGATCATGTCGCTTGTGACGGGCCGGGTCGCGGGCTTCGAGGCGCTGGTGCGCTGGCGTCATCCGGTGCGCGGCCTCGTCCTCCCCGGCGAGTTCATCCCGCTCTCGGAAGAGACGGGCGCGGTGATACGCATCGACCGCTGGGTCTTACGCGAGGCATGCCGACAGGCACGCGTCTGGCACGAACGGGTCGGGGGCGACTCGCGCCCGATGGTCAACGTGAACCTGTCGGCGAGAAGTTTCCTTCAGCCTGACCTGGCCGATTACGTCGAGGGCATTTTGGGGGAGACCGCTTTGGGCGCGGGCGACCTTAATCTTGAGATTACCGAGAGCGTTCTGTTGGAGGAGGCCGACTCGGTGAAGTCCGTCCTGTTCAAGCTGAGAGACCTCGGCGTAGGGCTTCACCTCGACGACTTCGGCACGGGGTATTCGAGCCTGAGTTATCTCAGACGCTTTCCCATCAGCGCGCTCAAGGTTGATCGCTCTTTCGTCGCGGGGATGGGGCCCGGCGGCGAAGGTTCCGAGATCACGCGCGCCGTCATCGCGCTCGCACACAGCCTCGGGATGGAGGCGGTCGCGGAGGGCGTCGAGGCCCCGCACCAGCTCGAACTTCTCCGAGGGCTTGGTTGCCAGTACGGGCAGGGCTTCTATTTTTCAGCGCCGGTAGACGCGTCGATGGCGTGTGAGATGGTTCGCTCCGCTGCCTGCGTCTGCGGCACCTGGCCGAAGGAACTGGCGGCAAAGGCTTCCTCCGTATCGACAACATCCGCCGCCGCGAAAGTGCCCAAGCGCACACGCACCGGAGTCGGCGCTGTGTCGCCGCGCTCTCGAAGGCGCGGGCAAACGACTTGAATAACTCCTAGCCCTCTCGCACGCACGCCTTCTCCCATGCCTGTAGGTCTTCCAGAATCTTCGCGTCGAACCACTCTTGAAACTTCTCGTCCGACTGGAACGCCCTCTCCAGTATATTCGCCGCCACCTTGTCGGGGGGCGTCTCTTCGCCGGTCGTCTCGTTCAGATAGGCTGTGTACTCGGCGAGCATCTGTGACGTGCCCGGATGCACACGAAGGCTCGACTGCTCTTGCGAGACGCCGCCCGAGACGGAGAACCTTTCGGGCGAAGTCCATGCCGGAGGGTCTATCAGGCGGATGCTGACTCTGTGTCGGCCACTCTCCTGTTCGACCCATGCGCCGTTTACTTCCGCGAGGATGGTGCCGCCAAACGGCGGAGAGACCTGGAGTCCCATGCCTATGGGGATGGTCACGTCCATGTCGAGGGTCGCGCCGGCGTGGCTCACCACAAGCGTGTGAGCCTTTATCACCTGAGTCCCGCCTTCGTCCGAAGGTATTTCGAGCCTGACGGGGAAACATATGTTTTCCCGCCTGTTCCTGCGATAGTAAGCCTTGCGTTCAGTCTGACGGTGCTGCTTCTCTTCACCTGTCATAAAGACATAACCCTTTTACGTTTATCCGGGTTTCTCGCGCCCCATGAAACTCACAAGCAAATGAAATGCCGCCAGGCTTTGAAACTTTGTCTCGATTGAAGCGGTCATCCGGTTTGGTTGGGTCGAACCGGGCAAGCTTCACTTCATCCGGGAGTTTTCTTTCAAGCCCTGAGACGAATCGTCGAGTTCAATCCCGCCCTCCCGTACAAGCAGAGCGAACTCTTGCGCTACGTACATCTTCTGATGTCGGCGGCGATGATCTCCAGTTATCTGAAAGAGTCCAGCAAGCGGTCATCTATCATTTCAATTTTCACAGCTCGCCGCGAAAGGCGCGATGGAGCAGTGTTTGAAAAAGATGTTCGGCCTGCCGCGTGGCTTCGCGCTGCTGGCGACGGACGCGCTCAAACTTTTGGACGATGGTGGCGAAATTTTCTTGTAACGGAAGCGGCGGCAATAAGATTTTTATTCCTTTGATGTCATCAAAATTTAATCCAGATTTCACGCCTTCACGGTCAAGCATTTGAATTTGAATTTGTCCGCTTTTTGACGTTATGAAGTGAGAAACAAATGTCGGATCGAGTTCTTTGACTCGAAGCAAAGCAATATGCTGATTTATGTATGCTGTCGGCAGATTCTTCGGAATTACCGCGCTTCTTCCTAATGCGGCTGTGATGGTTAATAAAACATCGCCTTCTTTAACTTTGGTTCTTTTAGCCTCTGCTGTGTCAGGCGCTTGAACAAAAGCGATGTCATCAAGTAACAGTTCACCTTTGTTGACATTTTGAATCCGCAAAAACAAGTCGCCTTTGGTTGTGTAATGTTCTGCCCAACCTCTTGAGCCGCTTGTCATAAAAGAAACTTTTTGCCCTAATCCACCAATTTCAAAATCCTTTTCATTCTTAAAAATATCGCCGAACATTTTGATAAAGACGGATTGGAGAAAAGAATCAGAAAGAGTTTGGGCGTAACGGCGTTGGCGACGCAGACGGTCAGCCTTGTCTAGAATCGCGGCAATCCGCTTTTGTTCGTCGGGGTTTGGAAGCGGAATTTGGATGTTCTCAACATCTTCACGATTGACTGCTTCAAAGGTCGAGCCTTTGCCAATTTGTGCAAGTTGCGGCTCATAGAAGTTTAGAAAGTGATAAAGATATTTCTGTTCAATCTCTGACTTTGCGCGAATGGCAGCTAGTCCGCGCCCGATGCAAGATTTTGTTTTGCAAATATTGATTGAGCCAACAGGCGCGCGAACTGAAAGCAAGATGTCATCGGCTTCGGCGATTTTGTTAGGTGAGGTGCAAAAGACTCTGATTTTTGGATACATATCTCCAAAATCAGTTTTCCCTTGAAAAAACGGAAGTCCGTCACCAATTTTGTTGTATGACTCGGACAGCGGACTTTGCCCCATATTTATTTTGGCAACTTTAGATAAAGCGACTGTTTTCATTCTTCCAAGCGCGCCAAAAATTCGACGGAGATTTTATTATTCAGGTTGCGGGTTCACGGCCTTGTTGTGTGACGTAAGCAAACATTCAAGGCGGAAACACGACCGTTAGGGAGTGTGTCAAATAATGAGCGCTCACACACTCCCTAACGGTCGTGTTTCCGCCAAGTGAGTGAATTTATTGTTTGAAACAAAGTTTCGGCTTCGTCTTTGGTTACGTCTTCCAACTCCATCAATCTTTCGAGCGTCACATTCGGCTCTTCGTAAAACGTTTCGTCCGCTTCGATGTGCCGGTAACGGCTGGCGGAAAGGTCGTATTTGTTCGCCTGAATCTGCTTTTTATCAACCCAGAACTGATTGCCGAGTTGGTCGATCTCTTTTTGAATCGGCGCGATTCTCTCGTTTAGCTCGGCCAGTTTTTGCTCTTCGGTTTCGAGCGCGATGCGCGCCGTTTCGTCCTCGGACGCGGCAATCACGCTTTCAAACATCAAACGGTTGATGTCGCGTTCGAGCGTCAATCTCTCGGCCTTCAACGGCGCAACCGTTTCCTTCAAAAGACTCAGACGATTGATGCGGTCAGCGTAAAACTTTTCATTCTTCCGATTGTTCCAACACGCGAGAATGTCTGGTATATCGTTGTCGGCTACTCTTTGCCGTTTGTCGTCGAGCGAAAGACCGTCCGCCTGCATATCGTAAAACCAAACCCGGTCGGTCGCGCCGCCTTTGGTGAAAATCAAAACGGCGGTCGAAACTCCGGCGTAAGGTTTGAAAACTCCCGACGGCATCGAAACGACGGCTTCGAGCCGGTTCTCGTCAATCAACTTCTTCCGCACCGAGACGTGCGCGTTCGACGAGCCGAACAAAACGCCGTCCGGCACAATCACGCCGCAGCGCCCACCCATTTCCAAAATCCGCAGAAAAAGATGCTGAAAAAGAATCTCGGTTTTCTTGACGTTCGCGGGCAAGTCTTCGCCGATTGAAGACGAATCCATCGCGCCTTTGAACGGCGGATTTGCCAGCACGACATCATAACGGCGCTCTTCCGTGTAGGTTTTCGAGAGCGTGTCGTTGTAGAAAAATCGCGGGTGCTTGATGCCGTGCAGCATCAGGTTCATCGAACCGATCCGAAGCATCGTCATTCCCGCATCGCTATCAAATCCGGTCAGGGCTTCAGTTTGCAAAAACTTTTCGCTTCGCTCATCAAGCAGGTCGCCCGCGAGATTGTGCGGCAATCCTTCTGCGTCGTAAGTGAGAATTCCCTCGCTCGTATTTTTTTCGAGAATGTATTGATAAGCGTTGACCAGAAAGCCGCACGTCCCGGCAGCCGGATCGCAGATTCTTTCATTAACTTTCGGGTCAACCATCTGCACCATCATCCGAATAATGTGGCGCGGCGTGCGAAACTGCCCGTTGCGTCCGGCGATGTTCAGATAACCAAGCAGGTATTCATAAAGGTCGCCCTGCACGTCGTGGTTATATTGCGAGATGTGCATCTCATCAATCGCCTTGCAGACCTCGACGAGCAGGTTGGCCCTGTTGATTTTGAACTCGGCGTTCTCCATCTGAATCGCAAACGAGCTTTCGCCGCTGCCGATCATCTTCAGCGCGGGGAAAACTTTCTCCTTAACGTGCTTTAAGGCTTCCACCGCCGGAAGGTTTGTCCAATGACCCCAACGCAATTCCTTGTCGGCAAACAGCGACTCGAACTCCTGCCCGCGAAGCCGCGCATTTTGCTCGCGCTGCTTCTCTTCGTCGTCAATGCGTTTTAGGAATAGCAAGTAAGAAAGCTGTTCGATGGAGTCGAGCGGATTCGGCAAACCGCCGGAATGCAGTTTGTTCCAGATGGCATTTACCTGTGAACGCAGTTTTGAATCTGTCAGCATATGCAAAAGGCAGAAACGCGAGCGTTATATGCAAAAGGCAGAAACGCGAGCGTCAGCGAGCGTGTCTATTATCATAGTGTGTCGGTGTGTCTCTGATAATAGTGTGTCCATCATAATTCAGAGGCTCTCTAGTTTACTGTAGACACGCTCCCTCACGGTCGCGTTTCTGCCGTTAATCTTCAAGTTCAAACAGTACGTCGCCCTGCGCGTAAAGCACATATTCGACAGCTAGAGCGACGTGACGAGGCTTCCATAAATAACGACGGCTTTGGCCGCGTGATCACGGACTAATTTCCGGCGGCAACAAATTCATCTCGCGCAGTTTCCTTGTCGCATATGCTTTGAAAGCGTTAATTATCAATTCAGGTTTCGACTGTGCAGAGACAACCGCGTGGACGTGATTACTTCTCGCATTCACGGCTTGCAAAGTGTAGCCGCGATGCCGGCAAACCTCGCGGATTGATTCTTCAACCACGCGACGTTGCTTTTGATCGAGCAAAAACGGCGAATTTTTCAATTCCTTCTGCATCAACCCTTTCAGTTTCGGGTTTGAAGCAATGTCGGGCGTGCCGAAAATGTTTTTGCCGTGAACGTCAACCGAGCCTCGCTCGTCGCCGTGAAGCCAACTGCCGTAACAGCGAAACGTCACCAAATAAGCCATCGGAAAAACATTGTCATCCCACTCTTCGTCTCTCATAAGCGGAAACGCGACCGTCAGGGAGCATGTTAGGCAGAAACGCGACCGTCAGGGAGCGTGTCTACATTAGGCGGAAACACGACCGTTAGGGAGCGTGTCTACATTAGGCGGAAACACGAGAGTGTGTCTATATTAAGCAGAAACATGACCGTTAGCGAATGTGTTCTGACACGCTCCCTCACGGTCGCGTTTCCGCCTTTGTTAGGCGGTGATCTTCTGTGTAAATTGCAAAATCTTTGCTTTGTCGCTTTCGGTAAAAAGCCGGTCAACCGCATTATTGCCAAAACGTCTGATCGCGTTTGAATCGTAAAGGTCAGCCAGCTCAAGTTTGTTTTTGCGTAAAAACTCGCTTTGCAGCGCACGCAGGAAAGTTAATTGCTCGTCCGTATAATTATGCTGCGCGGAAAACTCTTCAAACTTGCGGGCGACGATGGTTTCGTAATTCGGCAAGGATTCGAGTTCGAGCAGATGACGGATGAAGCCGAGAAAACTGTTCACGCGAAAGCCATAAGCCTTACGGATATTGTCTTTTGTCAGTTGCACATCAGCCGCGCTCAAAGTTTGACGCAGAACTTTTTCGAGCGCAATGAGCTGTTCATCCGTTACCGCTTCGCCGCGTCGAATGGCTAAAACCGTCGGATGATTTTCGACTAACGAGTTTACTTTTTGCTCGACGCGCTCGCGGTACTGCTCGACGAAAATACGTTCGCCGCCTTCGCTCAAAGTGATGTATCCGCGTGTGGCGATGAAGTCGGGCAAATCAAGGGTGATAAAAAGATTTTCCTTATCGCGCCGGTTTTTCATTTCAGGCGCGAGATTGCGAATGACTGCATTTAATTGTTGCAAGCTCGCGCTGCGAATCTGACCGGACATACAAGCTTCGGCGGACTCCCGGCAAAAAGGTTTATCCAAGACGAAATCGGGTAAGCGGCTGACATCTTCATTGATTGACTCAATCGTGCTTTCCGCAACCTTGTTGGTCAAAATCTGATATTTCAGACGCTCGATCTTACTCGTAAACGTCTCGGCTTGAACATCAACATTCGGCACAAAACGCAGGAGCGGCGAGATTTTCAAACGCAGGAAATCAAGCTTGTTCTGACTCCAAAACTGCCAGTAGGAATCTTCCCAAGCCTGCGAAATCTGCGGCAGAATCTTTTTCACTTGAAAAGAATCCTGCGGAATGCGATTGACCATTTCGCGCAAATCGGCAATCGTCGCGCGAAAATCTTCCGAATCCTGTTTCTTGAGATAAAGCCTTGCGACGTTGAGCCGCGTGTTAAAGACAGTTACCAGAACGGGAACGGTTTGCTTATTCGTCTCTTCAGCTTTTTTGTTGAAATCGTTTTCCCAAAAATCAATTATCTTAAATTCGGTTTTCTTACCGTCGGGCAAGCGGCTATGAAAACGGCACGCTTCGTTGTTGCGCGTTCCGCGCCCGATCATCTGCTCAAGTTTGATTCGTGAACGCACCGGCTTCATAAAAACGAGATTCACAATTTCGGGAACATCAATGCCCGTGTCGAGCATATCAACGGAAATGGCTATACGCGGCATATCGTGTTTTTTAAATTGAGTAATCAAGCCGTCGCCCCAGGCACCGTCGCGCACTCGTTCGGTATCGGAGGTGATGACGCGAACTAAATCTTTGAACTGCGGATACATTTCTTCAAAGGCAAGCATCAGTCTTTCGGCGTGGTCTTGCGTCATCGCAAAAACAATCGTCTTGCCCGGTAGTTGTCCCGATTCGTCTTTCAAGCAAACGTCCCAAATCTCCGTCCATTGCTTGCGGAGCGTGTCTTTGTCGCTGACCCGTCTTTCGATATCCGTTCCCGTGTAATCAATCTCGTCCGGGTCGATGCCTTGTTCAATCAAAAGGTTCTGCTCTTCTTCGGTTAAATCTACGCCTTTAATTCCCGCGCGTTGAAAATTGGTTTGCGCTTTGTAAAGGCTGTAGTCAACCAAAACTTTGTCTTCGATGGCCTGGCTATATGGATAGCAAAAAGTCGGAATCCCGTCGGGACAATCAAAAAGCAGAAACGTATCGCGGTCAACGAAACCGGCTGGCGTCGCCGTCAAGCCGATCATTCGAGCATCGAAATACTGAATCACTTCGCCGAGTTTGTTGAAGATCGAACGATGCGCTTCGTCAAAGATAATCAAATCGAAAAACGCCGGACTAAATTCCTCAAAACATCTGCCAATAGTGTGAAGGGTCGCAACGTAAAGCCGTTTGGTCTTGTCTATGTGGTGGGTGAAAATCCGGTCGTTTGGCTCGTTCGGCAAATGCTGTCTAATACCCTCGGTTAACGCCTGGTCAACTAAAGCATCACGGTCGGCGAGAAACAAAACGCGGCGCGCTTGATTGGTCTTTAGAAACAGATCAATCAAACCCATCGAAGTCCGCGTTTTACCAGTTCCGGTTGCCATCACTAGCAAAGCGCGACGCTTCTTTTCAACATCAAATGTTTTTGATACTCGGCGAATCGCTTCTTGCTGATATAAACGTCCTGAGATGTCGGCATTGATTGAAGCCTCTGCCAGAGCGAGTTTATTCTGCTTTATAAAAAGCATTCGCTCTAAATCTTCGCGGGAAAAGAATTCGGCAACTTCTCGTGGTGTTTCCTCTTCGGTATCCCAAAACCAAATTTCAACTCCATTAGAGAGAAAAACAAACGGGCGAAAACTTTGGTTCTGTTGGATTCTTTCGGCGTAAAGTTTGGCTTGCTCACGAGCAGTTTGCGGGCTTCGGCTTTGGCGTTTGGCTTCGACGATGGCGATTATTTCGCCGTTTGGCAGATAGAGGCTGTAATCTGTAATACCGTCAAACCAATTGTCATCGTCGCCGCTCGCAGGAACTTCAAATCTCACTTCATTACGGTCAAATAAATTCCACCCCGATTTAACTATGCGCCCGTCTATAAGACGTTTTCTTGTCAGGGCTTCATTTGGATTCATAATTCAGTAGGGGGACGCGAATTTATCACAACTGTTTTCGTTGGGAGTTATCACTCACCGGCAGCTTTCCGGCAAAGGCGGAGGCTTTGGTATTTCGCATTCGCAGGTAAAACTTAACGCTGATTGTAGAGAACCATTAATAAAGTCTCAAGGTTTGCTTTCGTTGCAGATATGGCAAGCGTTTCAAGTTTGGTCTAATAAATGGCTCCAGACGGCAGCGCGTCCGCGCGTAACCGAGCGCGCGAACCGAACCTATGAATGGCTGCTCAAGGAACTATGTGCGCCCGTTCATCGGAGAAAAGCGTCTGTCAGACATACGCCCGCTTGAAATTCAATCGCTGTATGACCTCATGTCAAAAGGGGGGCAAGCTTAACGCTCGCACAGCCCAGGGCAGTGCGGTCTCGTCATGCCTCACGAACGTGGTTGCACCAGTTCATCCATCTTATTTTCATCGAGAGCGGCGAGTTGCTGTATCTCCCGCAGGCGCGCGACGAGACGCTGGTTCGTCATCTGAAGCTCGTGGCGAGCTTTTGTTGTCTCGTAGTGCTCCAACGCACGGCTGACCGTCAGACGCAATTCTTCATTGTTCCACGGCTTGGTCACGTACTTGTAAACCAGGTCGCTATTAATCGCTTCCACGAGCGCATCAACGTCAGTGTAACCAGTAAGGATCATGCGAACCATATGCGGCCTGATCGTCGCAGTATGTTTCAGCAGTTCGACACCCGTCATTCCCGGCATACGCTGGTCAGTAATTAATAATGCCGCGTCATGTTGGTCGAGCAGGAGCAAGGCTTCCTCGCCTGATGTGACCGTGACGACTTGATAGTCCTGGCGGAAAAGTCTCTCAAGCAAGCGGAGGTTGGCTGGCTCGTCGTCAACGACTATGATTTTGTAAGACACTTTATGTAAAACTCCTTTGCAAAATAGTCTAAAGCGTAAGCGGTCGCATCACTTTTACCAGAGCGTGCTCACGCGGGGACGTTGGTGTTAATCGGGATCATGACCGTAAATGTCGTGCCCTCACCGAGGCGGCTTTCGACATTGATAGAGCCACCATGACGTTCAATGATGCCGTACGTGATGGATAACCCCAGCCCTGTTCCCTCGCCGACTCGTTTGGTCGTGAAGAACGGATCGAAGATTTTTTTGAGGTGTTCGGGCGCGATGCCACCGCCGTTGTCATTGATCGAAACGACGGCCATGTTGTTTTCCCGGCGCGTCGTGACGCGCACCTTTCCTTCACGACCTCCCGCCTGTGCCGCATTGGTTAAGAGGTTCATCCACACTTGATTCAACTGTCCGGCATAACAATCCACCAGCGGAAGATCGTTATAGTAGCGTTCGAGCGCAGTGCGGCCAGAGCCGTAGTATTGAGACACCAAGCGGATGGTTGATTCGATTCCTTCGTGGATGTCTACCTTCTTGAATTCGGCTTCATCGAGGCGCGAGAAGAGACGCAGATTCTGCACTATGTCGCGGATGCGTTCCGCCCCGTGGTGACAGTCGGCGATAATAGACTTCAGGTCTTCGAGTAAATGCTCGTAATCCATCTCCCCTTTGATGGCGCCGGCCTCGACTACCACAGAGGACGAGAGCGGCGCATCGTCGTAAAACCTCAGGAGTCGTTCGAGCTTGATAGTGCATGCGCTCAAAATCTCCATGTTGCCGTAGATGAAGCCAGCCGGGTTGTTCAGTTCGTGAGCCACGCCCGCAGCGAGTTGGCCTAAGGAAGCCATCTTCTCGCTGTGTACCATCTGAATTTGCAACCGTTCCAGTTCAGCTTGACGTTGTGCAAGTTCTGCATTACGCCTTTCCAACTCCTGTTTATAACGCTGTGCATTGCGTAAGAGCGCGCGCTTCTCCAGAGCGCGCTCCACGCTATGTTCGAGCACGTCCAAATCGCAGGGCTTGACGAGATAGTCGTAAGCTCCGAGACGGAGGGCATCCAGCACGCGCTGCGTGCGATCAACGCCGGAAACCATGATGACGGCTGTATCCGGAAAGTGCTCGGTGACACGCCGTAGGAGTTCGACGCCGTTGAGTCCGGGCATTTGCACGTCTGCGATCACGAGCGCGAATTCTTCGCAGGTGAGGCGCAGCAGAGCCTCGTTTGCGTCGCTCGCCGTGACACAGGAGTAGCGCTCGCCCAGGCAGTTCGCGAACAGATTTCGTATTGGCTCCTCATCGTCAACGATGAGAATACGTGTATCGCGCTTTTCAGACAGGGGAACATCCATAGCATTCATCACCGGTTGGATTCATTCGCCCTTAACTCAAAAGACAAGCTGGCGCGTTCTAACATCGCCTCTATGTCTTGTGTCGTCCAGGGTTTTGGGAGAAAGAGATGAACGAGGCCAGTGCCTATCTCAGGGATGACATTGCCCAAGTGTATGCTGCCTGTCAGCAACACGCGGTAGCTTAATGGATAAGCAATAGCTACTTCGCTTAAAAACTCCGTGCCCTTGATTTCGGGCATGGTTTGATCGCTGATGATAATGTCGGCGGGACGCTCGGCAAGCAGGCGGCGTGCCTCACTAAGAGTCGTTGCCGTGCGCACGTCGGATTTGTCGCCAAACGTCTCCCGAAAGAGGCTCAAACACCCGACTTCGTCATCAAGGTAAAAAATGGTTCGTTTCAACTTTGCACCTCCACGGGCGCGCAACCCCATGTCATTCATCCAGCCTTTTACGGTAGAGGAGAGCCTCTCTGCTGGCTCACGCTCCCTCTTCCGACAGGAGTTGCATGAAAGCTTTAGCAGGCAGTGGTTTGCTATGCAGAAAACCTTGCCATTCGTCGCACCTGAGCAGATGCAGAAAGCCCAGTTGTTCTTCGCTGCCTACTCCCTCGGCGATCACTTTTAATTTAAGATTGTGTGCCAGTGTGATGATAGCCATGACAATCGCCGCATCATCAGGATCAGTGGTGATATCACACACGAAAGACCGATCTATTTTCAAAGTGTCTATCGGGAGACGCTTCAGATAGCCGAGCGAAGAATAGCCTGTACCAAAATCATCAATCGCTATCTTGACCCCCATAGCTTTTAGCCCAGTGAGCGTCCTCACCGCAGACTCAGCGTTCTTCATGATGGAGCTTTCCGTCAGCTCCAATTCAAGGTGATGAGGATTAAGTCCCGTCTCTTGAAGTATCCGCGCCATTACTTCGGATAGATTTTGTTGCTGGAATTGTCGTGCGGATAGATTCACAGCCAAAGACAGGGGGGCGAAACCTGCCTCTTGCCATGACTTGCTTTGGAAACAGGCAGTGCGTAAGACCCACTCGCCAATGGGCACGATCATTCCTGTATCTTCTGCCAGAGGGATAAACTCCGCCGGTTGAACAAGTCCCAACTCAGGATGATGCCAGCGGATGAGCGCCTCCATCCCGACAATCTTCCTGAGGTTGATATCCAATACAGGCTGGTAGTAGACCTCGAACTCACTCCTCTCTAAGGCCCTTCGGAGACTGTTCTCCAATGCCAGACGCTTCATGGCTTTGGCATTCATGTCGGCCGTATAGAATTGGTAATTGTTTCCCCCCTGCTCCCTGGCCCGATAGAGCGCAGCGTTAGCATTCTTGAGCAGGGTCGCGGCATCTGCGCCGTCATTCGGGTAGAGGCTGATTCCAATACTGACCGTGATAAAGAGTTCTTGATCGTCGATGATAAATGGTAATTGCAGCGATTCATTAATCTGAAAGATAACCTCGACCACGTTCTCACCTTCTGTTCCACCGATTTGCGTCGCTAACAGGGCGAATTCGTCGCCTTCAAAGCGGGCGACCGTTTCGCCTTGATGAGCACCGAGTCTCAGCCGTTCGGCGACCTTTTGCAGCAACCTGCCTCCGATGGCGTGTCCCAACGTATCGTGAACGTTATTGAACCCGTCCAAAGAGAGGAACAGCACCCCCAGAGCCTGATGGTTACGCTCAGCCAGGATCAATGCTTGTGTGAGGCGATCTTCAAATAAGGTGCGATTGGGCAGGTCAGTCAAAGCATCGTGATAAGCCAGGTGATTCAACTCTGCCGTCCGTTGCCTGACCAACTCTTCCAGGTGATTCTCATGACGACGTTTTGCCGCAAGCAACGAATGATGTTCGAGAGCACGTCGGACAGCCCCCTCGACATGCACGAAGTCGAAAGGCTTCATGATGTAATCGAAAGCGCCAACTCGCAGGGCTTCGATGGCGCTCTCAATAGTTTGTTCGCCGCTGATTATCATAACCACAGTGTCCGGCGCGATGGCCCTCACTTGTCGAGTCATCTCTAGTCCACTGATGCCATCCATATTGATGTCACTGATGACCAGCCCGTATTTCTCCTTTTTGAGAATCGAAAGCGCGTCCTCGGCGGAACTGGCTTCCTTACAGTTGTAGCTTTCAGACAACATTCCGCACACAATGCTTCTGATCTCCGGATCATCGTCAATGACGAGGATATGCTCCTTGTTTTCGCCTTCGTTAACCATAGCTTATGCTCCGTGAGGGAAAATTTGAGGGAGACATTGACTAACCCTGCTGTGGCGCGTCCAGCACCTCACGTACCTTGCGGATCAAAGCGTCCGGCGCAAACGGTTTTTGAAGAAAAGCTATCTCTTGCTCCAGCAGGCCATGACGCACGATGGCATCGGTGGTGTAACCGGACATGTAGAGCACTTTGATGTTGGGATGTAAAATCTCCAGGCTCTGGGCCAACTCTCGTCCACTCATCTGCGGCATCACCACATCCGTCATAATCAGATCAATCTGACCCTCGTGCTGCTTGTAGATTGCCAGCGCTTCATCACCGCTGCTGGCCTCCAAAACATGATAGCCATTCATCTCAAGAATCATTCGGATCATCTGCCGCACCTGCTCTTCGTCTTCAGTGACCAGCACCGTCTCTTGACCCTGCCTTATCTCAACCGGAGTATCACGAGTCTCCTTCGATTCGACGACTTCATCTACTCGTGGCAGGTAGACTTTAAAGGTCGTGCCTTTCCCCACCTCGCTATAGACCCAGAGATGGCCGCCCGATTGCGTGACGATGCCGTACACGGTCGAGAGACCAAGCCCTGTGCCTTTCCCCTGCTCTTTAGTGGTAAAGAACGGCTCGAACATCCGCGCTTGTATTTTGGCATCAATGCCACACCCGTTGTCGCTCACCGCCAGCATCACATAATGTCCGGGCTGGATGGCTGTGTGCCGTCTGGCATGCTGGTCATCCAGATAAACATTGGCCGTCTCAATGGTCAGCTTGCCGCCCTGCGGCATGGCATCACGAGCATTTAATGACAGATTTAAGATCACCTGTTCGATCTGGCCGGGATCGGCCCTGATCTGGCCTAAGCCGGGTTCCAACATCGTCAGCAGCTCTATGTCTTCACCGATCAGTCGGCGCAGCATCTTGTTTACGTCATCCACTATGACATTAAGTTTGAGCGCCTTTGGTTGGAGCACCTGTTTACGGCTGAAGGCCAGGAGTTGACGGGTTAAAGAGGCCGCGCGCTCGCCAGCCTTCTTGATCTCCTCAAGGTTCGGACGTATGGGGTTGTCCTTATCAAGCCGTCGCAAGCTGAGATCGCTGTAACCTGTAATGACCGTCAACAAGTTGTTGAAGTCGTGCGCGACACCGCCGGCTAACTGTCCGACGGCTTCTAATTTCTGCGATTGGCGTAGCTGTTCCTCCAGAGACCTTCGTTCGGTCACGTCATAAGCCAGGACAAGCTGAGCGGGTCTTCTGTAAAAAGTTAATTCGTGAGCAGTGATCTCCACGTCAATGGTCGTGCCGTCCTTCTTCTTGTGTTTCCAGATGCCTGCTTCTTCAAGTTGCGGCCTATACCTTGAGACATTGTCGAGCAGAGCCGGAACATCCTCCGCGGGACGAATGTCTTTAATGGTCATTGCCAGGAATTCTTCTCGCGCATACCCGTAGTGATGGATGGCAGCATTGTTAACTTCGAGAAAAGCCAGCGTCTCCAGATCGAAGACCCACATCGGCTGTGGATTTCTTTCAAAGAGAAGCCGGTAGCGTTGCTCGGATTGGAATAACTCTTCCTCGGCGCGTTTGCGCTCGGTGATGTCGATGAACATCGAGAGGAAGCCGACGACCTCGCCCGCTTGATCCTTAGTCGGCGTGGCGTTGTAGAGCGTGACGACGGCCGAACCGTCTTTCCGCCGTAGGCGAAACTCACCCGTATCGGAAGCGTTCTGCTGGAACTGCGCAACTTTCAGCTCCGCAGCGGCTGAGTCAGCCGGAAAGATGAAGTCGAGAACCGGTCGCCCCAGCATCTCCGCGACCGTGTAGCCCAGCATCGTAGCCATCTGCTGGTTGACGAAGCTGGCACACGCCTCGGCATTAATGAGGCATATCCCTTCATTCGCCGTTTCCACAATACTGCGATACTTCTCCTCACTTTCCCGCAGCCTTGCCTCCGCCTGCTTGCGCTCCGTAATGTCGCGTGCGATGCCCTGCACGCCGACGGGGACATCATCCTGAAAGACCATACGAGCATTGACCTCAACCGCAATCCGGTGTCCGTCCTTCGCGATAATCTCAAGGTCATAGAATTTTCCTTCTTCACCCATGAGCTTTCCGCTGGTTATCCAGCGCGCCTTCTCAAGATACTCAGGCGCGACCGCTTGCTTGAGACTCAGGCTGAGAGTTTCTTCGCGGGTGTAGCCGGTGATCCGCTCGCATGCTTTGTTGATTGAGGTGTAGTTGCCCTCCAAATCGTGGGTATAGATGATGTCGCGTGCGTTTTCTACCAGATCACGGTAGCGCTCTTCGCTGGCTTGGAGTGCGGCGGCGGCCTGCTTGTACTCCGTGATATCTTCGAGGCTGCCTTCCCAATAAAGCTCCACACCGCTTCCGCTACGGACGGCACGCCTGTTCGCTGACAGCCAGATTTTTTCGCCGTCTTTGCGATAAGCCTCGAACTCAAAGCCCTGTAAGACATCCTGCTCTTCCAGTAGACGAGTGGCCTCCGCTTGGCGCGCGGGATCGACGTAGAGTTGATGGGTGATATCGGTGATCGTCTCACAAACTTCTTCGGGCGAGTCGTAGCCGAGGATGCGCGCCAGTGCGGGATTGACCGTGATGAATCGCCCTTCAAGACTCGACTGGAAAATCCCCTCGACAGCATTATCGAAAATCAATCGATATTTTTCTTCGGCCTGTCGCACTTGCACGTAGAGGGATGCGCTCTCCAAGGCAGCCGCCGCGGTGCTCGCCAGAATGGTCAGGGCTTTCATCTGTCCCAGCGTGAAGGGACGAGGACTGCTCACAGTGTTGATGTTGATGATGCCGACCAATTTGCCGGCGATCTGCATGGGAACCAGAATGGCGGAGGAGATTTCGGAGCGAGGCCACAGGGCTTTAAAGCGGACATCGTTGACCTGTCCCTCCAATAGCAGCGGCAGGCGCTCGCGCGCCACCCAACTGGAGATGCTCAACTCAAGCGGGATGCGCTCGCCGAGCAAACGCTCGCGATTCTCACCGCGCACGGCTGCCACGTAAAGCTCTCGCCCGTCATCGGTGGGCAGCAGGATGGAGACCTCGTCGGCTTCGCTCTGTTGCTGCGCGGCATCGGCGAGTTTGCTGAGCACGGTCTGCGGGTCGAGGGTGAACGAGATGGTCTGGCACAGCTCGTGAATCGCCACGGTCTCGCGCAGTTGCAGGTTTTCCTGGTTCAGCCGTCGCACATTGATGGCGCGGGTCAACACGGGCAGCAGAGCTTGCAGCCGGAACGGCTTGAGCACGTAATCGAATGCGCCGACCTTCATCGCATCGATGGCGGTCTGGATCGTTCCCTGTCCCGTCATGATGATGCAGACCAGGTGCTGGTCAATCTTAAGCGCTTTACCCAGTAACGTCACCCCATCCATTTCCGGCATCATCAGATCGCTCAACAGCACGTCGAAATTCTGCTTGCGTAGCGCCGAGAGCGCGTCTTCTCCCGAAGCGCAGCCCAGCGCGTCAAAGCCCTGCGCATTGAGCATCTCGACGAGAGCATTCTTCAACTCGACTTCATCGTCAACGACCAGTATTTGTCCGAGCTTGCTGCTTATCATGTTGCTCGTCCTGTGGGCCGGAAGTGTGTTGAGAGCTTCCACCTCTTCATACGCCGCGAGTTCCATGTACCTCTCCTTCCGATGCCGGTAGCGTGATGCGCACCGTCGTGCCCTTCCCGACCTCGCTCTCGATGTTGATCGTACCCTTATGTTCTTCGACGATACGGCGACAAATGGCGAGACCGAGGCCCGTCCCTTTGCCTTCGGCCTTGGTTGTAAAGAAAGGCTCCCAGACCTTCAATAAATCTTCGGGCTTGATCCCCGGCCCCGTGTCCGCAAATTCGATTACCACCGCGACCGCGCCATCTTCCGTTTGGCCCGCGGTCACACGCAGCGTCAGTGTTCCGCCCTGCGACATGGCATCGCTCGCATTCGTCAGCAAATTGAGAAACACCTGTCGCAATTGCTGGTTGTCCGCATAAAGGGTCGGGAGGGTGTCTGCAAACTCGCGCACCACGTTGATCTGGTGGCTGCGCAGGTGGTGTTCGATGAAGTCGAGCGTATTCTCGATCTCTTGATACACATCTATTGTAGAAATCTGCTGGTGGTTGCGACGACTGAATTGCAGAAGATTGCCAACGAGCTTAGCCATGCGCTCGACCTCTTGCTCGATGATCTTCAACGCGCCCTGCTTCGGGTCGCCTTCGGCAAATTGTCCGAGCAGAGATTCCGTTCGCAGGGACACGGTCGCCAGCGGGTTGTTCAATTCGTGCGCGATGCTCGCTGTCAGTTCGCCTATCGTCGCCAGCTTGGACGCCTGCCAGAATTGCTGCGTCATCGTCGACAACTCTTCTTTCTTTGCACGCATCGCCGCGTCCGCCCGCTTGCGCTCGGTGATGTCGCGGGCGATGGCCGAAGCGCCGAGGACTCGCCCTTCAGTACCTATGATGGGGGAGATGCTGATTGAGACATCAATTTTCGACCCGTCCTTCCTGACCCGCATGGTCTCCAGGTGCCTGAACCGCCCACCGCACTGTAGACTATGGAGAATGCCCGCCAGTTCTTCGGCGCACTCCGGCGGTGTGATGAACGAGATGTGTTGCCCGATGGCCTCCGCAGCCGTGTAGCCGTACATCCTCTCCGCGCTCGCGTTCCAACTCGCGATTACCCCCTCAAAGCTCTTCGAGAAGATAGCGTCATCGGACGACTCGACGATGGACGCCAGGCGGTCGCGCGACTCCTCGGTCAGCATGCGCTCCGTGATGTCGCGGATGTTGCATTGAATAACTTGAAGGCTGTCCTGTTCATAGACGTTGCTGACAAACTCCACTTCCCAGGGCTTTCCCTCTTTGGTTTGAAGCGGCAAATCTGCGTACCGAACATAGCCCGCCTTCTGCAACTCTCGAAACGTAGCCTGACTCGCCTTCTTATCCTCGAAGAAGCCGATCTCCCAAAGCTCCTTGCCCATAAACTCGTCGCGTGAGTAGCCCAAAAGCTCCGTCATGAATGGATTCACGTCGGTGATTTTTAGAGTGGCGGCGTCAAGAATAAGTATTCCGTCTCGTGCGGCCTCGAAGAGCCGACGATAGCGGACTTCCGACTCACGCAGGGACTGCTCCGCCTTCTCGCGTTCGGCTATCTCCCGCTCCAACTCGCTGGTGTGGTGCAGGGCTGCGCTGTAAAGAGTCGCGTTTTCATAAGCGGCGGCCATCTGTGTGACGAGCGTCACGGCCAACTGCTCATCTTCATCGCTGAACTCCGGAGCGCCGAGCTTGTTAGCGAGGCAAATCCATCCATAGACCCGCTCCTGAAAGATGATCGGCAAGCTGAGGCATGATGAGAGGGGCGGGAAGTCTGAGGGCCAGCCTTCGGCCTGTGGGTCTCCGTCGAGAATGCGGATGCGATAAGGGCGACCATCCTTGAGCAACTTGCCGAACATGCCCTCAAGCGACGGGGGACTGAGGAGCTTGCCAGTCTCATCATCCAGACCGATGGTGTGGAAGTGTTGTAGCGTCAGTCTATCTTCACTGAGCACGCCCAGGGCATTCCATTTCGCGCCGATGATCTCCCTCGCCACGCGGGCGTATTCGTTCAACAGTTTCAGCGGATCACGTTCCGAAGCCAGTCGCTGGCTCAGTTCGATCAGCGCGGTCAACTTCAGGTTCACGGCACTCAGTTGATCCGACTTTTCCGAGAGCGTATCGGTGAGCAGTTGCAGGTGCTCGCGGTCAAACTCTTCGCGCTCAAGCAGCGGAATCGTCTCGGAATGTTCGACACTTCCGAGGGCAGTATCCATGCTATGAAGAACCTCTTTCTTATTGCATGGTCTGTAAAGGATAGAGGAAACTCCGCAGGACGCGGCGAGGGCGCGCGCCTCGCGGCTCAGATAGTTGCCGGTAATAAAAATGACAGGGGTTTGGCCGATAACGGGGTCGGCGCGCAACTGTCGGACGAACTCGTAGCCATCCATCGTTGGCATGAGCACGTCGCTGATGACGAGGTCTGGTCGCTCCGCGCGCGCCACCTGCAACGCCTCAGCGCCATCGGCAGCCTCGCACACGAGATGGTGCTCAGAATCCAGGAGATTTAATAACAACTCGCGATTGAGGGAGGAATCATCAACAATTAATATCTTAGACATACCTGTTTGTTTCTATGTACTTTCCGAACAGAGAGACGGCGTACTGTATGGGAGGTCGGCACGCCGCATCGCGCTCTCACTCGTCGAGTGAGAGCGCAGCGCTCTTTCTTGAAATAAGTGTGCGGAACATCGTCCGCAAAGTTACGCGAGTGAACGGCTTTGGCATAAAGATCGCGGCACCTGCGGAGAAACTCTCGAATTGGATTGCCGCGCTTTGCTCGCTGGTCATAATCAACACGGGTATTCTCATCAGCCGTTTTTCGGTCTGCATGTGACGAAGCAGATCAGTTCCTTGTATCGCCGGTACATTCACATCAAAGATTCCGGCGACAAACTTGTTATCTTTTTCAAGGATTCTGTAAGCCTCGCGTCCGTCTTGAGTAGCCACCACGTCGTAACCCTCTTCGTCCAACACGTCCTTCACAAGCTGCATAATGATGGGATCATCTTCAACGACCAGAACACGCCCTGTAGGAGGCACCCACTCCGCGAGAGTGTGTAAATACACAGCCTCAGATGCCCCCACTGTGCGCAGCGCGGCAATCACTTCAGTAATCCTTGCCACTATTTGATTCGGCAGGTGCTCGCCTTTGGACAACACCCCGGTCGCTCCAAGATACATGGCGTCTTCGAGTAGTTCATCAGACCCTGAGAAAGCAAAAATGGGTAAGTCTTTAAACCCGCCCTTTCCGCGCAGCATTCTAATGATGTCAACACCCGCCAGTTCTGGAACCATCATGTCGAGCAGTAACAGATCGGGCTTGAAAGTTTTTAACCTCAGGTATCCGCTTTGACCGTCGTGCGCTACTTCAACCTCATAGCCCTCGGCCTGAAGTTTATCCTTGTAAATTTCGGCCACGATTTCGTCGTCTTCGATGATGAAAATCTTTTCCATGACAACTGTCCCCCGTTCATGCTGGTAACTGTTCGAGATATAGTTCCAAAAAGGGCTTTAGCTTTTGAAACGCCGCCTGTGTAGCGTTGAATTGATCCGCCGCGCCGTCGAGGTCGCCTGCTTTGCCCATGCGTTGCAATTCTGTCAGCGCCGGTATGATTGCCGTCATCCCGCAAGTGCGGCTGCTGCCCAAACACTTATGCGCGATGGCGTAAACGTCGCTGGCGGATTCCTGCTTGACGGCGATTTTCAATTCTTCCAATCGCTCTCCCGTATGGCGCAGATAGAGCGCAATGATGCGTTTTAACTTTTCAGGGGTTGAGGCCGTGTCCGTCAAACACGCTACGTCCACAGGCGATGAATCGCCTCCGGTAGATGTAGCAGTTGGGGCGCTCTGAACAGGTTGAGTGGCTGAGAGGTGGCCCTGTCCAAACAGCGTCGCGAAGATTCCCTCAAGCGCCTTTCTCTTGACCGGCTTGGCGATGTAGGCATCCATCCCGGCGGCCAGACACTTTTCCCGGTCGCCGCTCATCGCATGCGCAGTCATCGCAATGATTGGAGTGTGCTCCGCTTCGCCCTCGCGTTTGCGAATCTCGGCTGTCGCCGTGTAGCCGTCCATCACGGGCATGCCGCAATCCATCAGAACCACGTCATAGCTCCGAAGCGTCAGGGCGTCGAGAGCCTCCTGGCCGTTGGACGCGACATCAACCTTGTATCCAAGTCTCGCCAGTTGATCCGACGCCACCGCTTGATTCACTTCGTTGTCTTCCACCAACAGAATGCTGCGATTAAGCGAGACCTTCATCTCGCCCGAGCTGTGCTGCGGGATGAGCTTCTTAGTGCCTCTACCTCCGTTCATCTTTGCGGACACGGCAACTGAGCGGCGGTCTCTGACGACTCGCCTGTCTTTCAAGTCAACCTCCGTAGGCTGGGACGTAGGTTCCTGGTTTGCCTGTTTGATAAAGCTGGCCGTAAAAGTAAAGGTAGAGCCAGAACCCGGCTCGCTGGTGATGCTGATTGTGCCGCCCATCATCTCCACCAGTTGTTTGGCGATTGCCAACCCCAGCCCCGTTCCGCCGTAGCGCCTGGTCACAGAACCATCGGCCTGTACGAAAGGCGCGAAGAGCATCTTCTGATCACTTTCAGAGATGCCTATGCCCGTGTCCTCAACGTCGAAGCGAATTGTGACCCGCTCTTCCCTCTCACTTTGTTTAGAGACTTTGATTACTACCTGGCCCGCTTCGGTGAACTTGACCGCGTTACCCACCAGGTTGGTCAGAATCTGATGTAACCGCGTAGGATCGCCGCGGAGTTTGGTCGGCATGTCCGCGTCGAAGAGAAGAGCCATGTTCAACTCTTTGGCTCGTACTCGTTCAGCCATCAACCCTAAGACACTTTCAACCGTGAAGCGCAGGTCAAAGTCTACCGTTTCAAAGTTGAGCATTCCCGCTTCAATCTTGGAGAAGTCCAGAATGTCGTTGATGATGGTTAACAGGGATTCCGCGGAGGACGCGATGGTATCTATGTAACCACGTTGCTGGTCATCAAGCTCCGTCTCCATGACAAGTTCCGTCGTGCCGATGATCCCATTCATGGGCGTGCGTATCTCATGGCTCATGTTGGCGAGGAACTCTGATTTGAGTCGCACCGATTCCAACGCCGCATCGCGTGCCTGTTCGAGTTCCAACTCGATTAGCTTGCGCTCCGCGAGTTTTTCTTCTGCGCGTGTGCGCTCGGTATTTAGCTCAACCGCATATCTGATCGTCTGGTCTAAGCGTCCTGCGGCCGTCTCATCTTTGACCAGATAGCCTGTTGCCCCGGCCTCCATCGCCTCCACGTCCACATCGTGATTACCCTGCCCGGTGAGCAGGATCATCGGCGTGGTTAGCTGAGCTTCCCGGGCCTCACGAATTAACTGCACGCCGCTGCGTTCGCCGAGGCGATAGTCCACCAGACACACGTGATATTGCCCGCGCCCGGCTACTTGCAAGCCTTCTTCGTAGGAGGAGGCCCAATCGAGCGCATACCTGCTACCCTCCACCTCAGAAAGCAGTTCGCGGGTGAGGATATAATCGTCCTCGTCGTCATCGACGAGGAGCACTTTGATCGTTTCACTCTTCATTTCCACTTCCCTAACTCTTTGTGCCGGGGCAGATCGATAATCTCGAACCAGTACCGGCCCAGCCCCTTCATGACATCAACCAAGCCCTCGAACGTCACCGGCTTGCTGACGAACGAACTCGCCCCCGAGTCATAGCTGTGAAAAATGTCCTCCTCGGCCTTCGAGGTCGTCATCACCACGACGGGAATCTGCCGCAGGTCGGGGTCGGCCTTGATCTCCAGTAAAGCTTCGCGCCCGTCCTTCTTTGGCATATTCAAGTCGAGCAGGATTAAGCCCGGACGCGGTGCGACGGCGGGCGGCGCGTATTTGCCTCGCTGGTGCAGGTAGTCCATCAAATCCTCGCCGTCCGTCACGCAAGATATATTGTTCGACAGGCGGCTCTCAGCCAGAGCATCGCATACCAGCATGCGGTCTTCCTCGTCGTCATCGGCGAGCAGAATGGTGATCGATTTGCGTGTGTCTCTCATAGCACTTGCACTTCCTTGGGTTGTCTGACCGGCAAGGTCACTACAAAGGTCGTGCCCTGCCCCGGACGACTACGGGCCGTGATCGTCCCGCCATGCCGGTCAACTATCTTTCGGCAGATAGCGAGACCTACTCCGGTTCCCTCGTATTCACCTTTCTTGTGGAGGCGCTGGAAGACGGTGAAGATGCGGTCGAGGTACTTCTCGTCAAACCCGATGCCGTTATCCTCTACTAAAATCTGGCAGAGTTGCCGGGCCAGAGCACTTTCGTCCATGGACTCGGGGCTGCGCGCATCGAGCTTTTGACTATAGACGCGGACGACTGGCGGAACCCCTGCGCGAAAATACTTGAGAGAGTTGCCGATCAGATTTTGCAGGAGTTGCCGCATCTGCATGGGGTCGGCATCTATGGTCGGGAGTTCTTCAATCTCAAGACGCCCTCTGGCCTTCTCGACGCTGGTCTCTAAATCGGCGCTGACCTCACGGGCGATCAAACCCAGATCGGTCGGGACAAAAGGTTGCCCCATAGTCTCAATTTTGGAGAACGACATCAGGTCGGTGATCAGGGACTGCATCCTGAACGCGGCATTGAACATCCGCTGGAGATAATCTTGACAGTCTGCATCGAGCGATTCACCGGCTTTGATTCTGAGCCGGTCGCCGAAGGATAGAATCTTCCGCAGTGGCTCCTGGAGGTCGTGCGAAGCAACCTGCGCGAAATCTTGTAGCTCGCGGTTGCTGCGCTCCAACTTGTCGGCGTAGATTTTTAACTTCTCCTCGATCCGTTTGCGGTCGGTGATGTCCTCAATCGCCAAAAGGATCGTGGTCGCGTTGCGCTCTTGACTGATGATCCGGCGGGCGTTGAGCAAGATCACCCGCCGCCCAACGCGTGGGAACTCATGCACGACCTCGAAGCCGTCAAACTGCGTGCGCTCGGGAAGGATTTCTTCAAGCAGCGTTCTGAGGGCAGGGATGTCCCACTGCCGATCACCCAGTTCGTAGATGAGTCGGCCTTCCGTCTCCTCTTTCGTAACTTTGAAAGTCCGGTAGAAGGAACGGCTCGCGCCCGTCACGCGCAAGTCGGAATCGAGGATGATGAGCGGCTCGCGCACCGTCTCGACGATGTTTTGGAAGTAATCTAAAGCGCGATCATCACGCAATTCCTGATTAGACTTTTCAACTAACATTTTAGTCTCTTTACCCCTTACTAAGATGCGCTACTCTGCACCGGCACTCTCGATGCGACTAACCCGCAGCGAAAGACGCGCCCGCGAGCTCGGTTAAGAGACTCTTCAATCGCTTAAAATCAATCGGCTTGTCGAAGCATTCATTGCACCCCGCGGCAAGTGCGGCAGCGTGAAAACTCGGCGTCGCCCAAGTGGAAAGAGCAACGATCAACACTTCCTGCAACAGCGTGTTCTGACGAATGAGGCGCGTCGCCGTCAGGCCGTCCAGCAGCGGCAGACCGCCATCCATCAAAATAAGATCAGGCCGCTCACGCCCGGCTATCTCGACAGCCTTAAATCCGTCCGTAGCTTCCACCACCCGACAGCCGCTCCTTTCCAGAAACCAGCGAAGTATGAAGCGCGTATCCTCATGATCTTCCACCACCAGCACCAGTGGATTGCCGGCCATCGAGCGCCGACTGAACTTTTGGCCGTCCGCCTGTTCGGGTGCTTTGGCGCTGTAAGGATTACTAAACATCAGTGCGACACCTTATTTATTGTGCTGCAAAGCGAGCGCGGCGCTGGACGTTGGTTGAAATGGTTCCGCGAAGACTATGCCGCCTTTGGCCCGACCGGCAACAGATAGTCGAGCAGATGCTTTAGCTGCTCGTAGTCTGAAAGTCTCGTCACATACTCATTGCGACGGAAACAAACTTCCATCAACGTGTAAGGGTCTAGCGCTTCTTCATGAGTCACGATCACGACCGGCACAGCTCCCAGGAATGCCTGCTTCAAAATCTGGCGCGCGGCAACCAGCCCATAGAGCAGCGGCACATCCAGATCAACGAGGAGGAGGTCTGGATGTGCATACCGGGCGCGCTTGGCCGCATCCTGCCCATTGTCCGTGTCAATCACACGGTAGCCGTTCGATTCCAGCGCATGCTTTATCTCAAAGAGCGCATCCTCTTGATCCTTCACTAACAGGACGAGAGGGTGGTCAGGATCAAATCGCCGACGGGACGTTTGATCCTCAACGTACTCAGATGCCTTAGCATTGTACGAGTTAAGAGACATACTCCGGGCCCTCCTGCTTCTCATCAATCTTTGGGTCTGAGAGATTAGAACTTCATCCCTCTCCTGGTCGGGTGGGGCTAACAAAGGGCGTTGGGTTCCCTGATTAGCAAGAGAGGTTGAATTCGCCTTTTCTCAGCACTATACCGGTCGGCCTGCGCACGTTGATGTCCTGTCCCGTGCGGAATATCCTGCGGGCATGACCGACTTAATCCATTGGTTAGGACTTACGTCCATTCTTTGGAACAAACATGTCGGAAAATTAATGCTCCGCAGAATTGTAAAGATGGTATATCACTTAAAAGAGTGAGCGTCGGTGAGGTAGAGCACATAGACGCAGAGGTGAGGAAGAAATGAAGAGGTTTCTACCCGAGCAGGCGATCAGACTCGTCTTTGACTACGCGATAACATTCGCACACGGTCGCTTCCAACTTCTCGCGGTCGAGAATCTTGATATGGCCGCGGACATAGCTGATCGCTCCTATATCTTGGAGCCGACCGGCAGCCATGGTCACGCCTTCGCGCGACACTCCTAGAATATTGGCAATCAGTGTCTGCGTCATGATCAACTCGTCTGTCTGCACACGATCATGGCTTAACAGGAGCCTGCGGCACAGTTGCTGTTCCACCGAATGGAGACGATTGCAGACGGCTGTCTGTGAAATTTGTGTGATGAGCGCTTGCGTATAGCGCAGCAGCGAATTTTGAAACTGGCCGCCACGCGCAAACTCATCTTGCAGCACCTTCGCCTTCATCCTGTAGACGACTCCGGCACTCTGGACGACGGCACGGTTGGGCATCGTGCCGCCTCCCATGAAGAGAGCAATGCCCACTACTCCGTCATTACCCACCAGACCCATCTCCACGGATGAACCGTTTTCCATCAAGTAAAGCAAAGAGATGATGGCAGTAATGGGGAAATAGACATAATCCAGATGTTCCCCTGACTCATAGATAACTTCGCCAAGAGCAAAGGAAACCTGCTCCAGACGTGGACGCAGGCGTTCATACTCTTCAACGGGAAGGGCGGCGAGAAGCCGATTTGCAACGCTCCCGGGCATCTTTAATTCTGACCTTGCTCCTCGATCATACGGTTGGTTCGCTTCTAATACTTTCAGCCCCGGCATTGAAATATTCATCAACACGACCTCAGCTTAATGTGTACTTGACCAGACGCGGTGCGTCGTGGCAGTGTGACGCTAATTTGCACACCTCATAATTTCAATTCCCAGAGTTGTGCATTCTCTCGACACGGATTAAATATGAAGATACAGGTCGGAGGCCGCAGATGAATATCAGGCTTTGACTGATTCTTTCGTCAGATATCGCCTGACGAGCTTGTCGGTGTTTGTCCTACAAACTTTACCTTTTTGAGTAGTGCGTAGTAGTGGCCGAACGGGTAAGAGGTGTCAGATATTCCCCAACTATCTGAGCTATATACTGATTAAATATTTAGGTATATTCTTTGCACCCTTGCTCCATTCTGAGTTCGCCAACTCTATCGTTGCTACATTGGTAGCAACTGGTCAGAGCCGAAATAGTAGGAGGTGGCTGCAATGGCAACTGAGTTACGAAAGACCGGCATCAGCGTCATCGGCGACGCACCCTGGGGCACACACTTCTGTCATTTCTACGAGACGAAACAGGACTTGCTCGACACTCTCGTTCCATATTTCAAGGCCGGATTGGAAAGCAAAGAATATTGCCTGTGGGTGGTCTCGGACTCCGAGATGATTACAGTGGAAGAGGCCAAAGGAGTGTTGGCACAAGCTGTTCCCGATCTTGACCGGCACCTCGCTGATGAGAACATTGAAATCCTCAACGGGCATGACTGGTATTTCGAAAAGAATGTGCTCAATTTAGAGAGAGTAGCGAGCGCGTGGGACGCAAAAGTCAAACGAGCATTGGCGCGAGGGTACGAGGGACTGCGAGCTTCGGCGGATACGTTCTGGCTCAGAGAGAAAGATTGGAAAGATTTTTGCGCTTACGAAAAACAGGTCAATGATTGGATTGCCGATCAGCGCATGACAGTGTTATGCACCTATCCGCTGGCGAAGAGCGGAGCTGCTGAGGTACTCGATGTTGCCCAGACCCACCGATTTGCAATCGCCAGACGGCGAGGAGAATGGGAGGTCTTTGAAAGTCTGGAACTTATACAAGCCCGCGCCGAAATAAAGAGACTCAATGAAGCGCTGCAAAGAGTTGTAGAGCGAACACCCGAGCCGTCTGCGATTTTAAGCTACGGGGTGGCTGTTCTGTCGGTTATCGCCGCGCTCATCATTACACTGTGGCTGCGGAGTGAGGTCGGTCAGTCATCCACTCCTATCGTGGGGCTGTTTCTTTGCGCCGTCATGTTTAGTGCCTGGTTTAGTGGAGTCGGGCCCGGCTTGCTCGCGACTGCGCTCAGCCTTCTCGCTTTCGTTTACTATTTCGCGGCTCCCTTCTATTCGTGGGCCGTGGATATTAAGGAGATACCGCGCCTTATCATTTTCGCGCTGTCGGCCCTGTTTGTCGGGTCGTTGAGCGCCGCGCAAAGGAGCAAAGCAGAATCGCTCAGGCGCGCGCGCGATGTCTTAGACGAAACAGTTCAAGAGGTCAAGCGAACCAACGTGGCGTTGCGGGCGGAGATCACCGAGCGCAAGCGGGCCGAGGCTTTGCTCCACGCTCAGGAGCAGGTGTTTCGGGCCATCGTCGAGAACGCGCCCGATCATATTGCCAGATACGATAGGTCGTTTCGGCGAACTTACGTCAATCCCTCATTCGCCAAGGCATTGGAGCTGCCGGCTGAAGCCCTGATCGGCATGCCCATATTCTCGAGCCTCCGGGATGCCGGGGCGGATGTCAAAGAGGACGAACTGGCGCAGATCCGTCAGCGGTGCGAGAACGTCTTCGACACCGGTGAATCCTGTGAGTTTGAAGTCACCTTGCCAATGCCTACGGCGCGGAGGTACTACAGTGTGCGTTTCTTCCCTGAACTTGATCTTAACGGTTCGGTAATCAACGTCCTGGCGATTGCGCGAGACATCACAAAGCGCAAGCGGGCCGAAGACGCATTGCGCCAAAGCGAGGATCGCATCCGGCTTATCATCGACACAATTCCCGTTATGGCCTGGAGCCTTCGGCCTGACGGCGTTGTTGATTTCCTCAATCAGCGTTGGATAGACTATGCTGGCCTTTCTTTAGAGCAGTATTTAGAAGAGCCGACGCGCCCCGTTCATCCCGAAGACATTCCAAGGGTTATGGAAAAATGGCTCGCGCACATGGGGGCCGGGGAACCGAACGAGGATGAACTGCGCTTGCGGCGGGCTGACGGGGAATATCGCTGGTTCCTGGTTCGCAATGCGCCGCTGCGCGACGAGCAGGGCAACGTCGTCGAGTGGTACGGAGCATCAATCGACATTCAGGAGCGCAAGCAGGTGGAGGAGCAGCTCAGGCAAAGCGAGAGGCAGTTGGCTGAAGCACAACGGCTGGCCCGCGTCGGCAGTTGGAACTGGGACTTACAAAATAACGTCTTGAGCTGGTCTGATGAGCTTTATCGCGTCTCCGGGGTTGACCCGCAGGCATTTACTCCTGCCTATGAGGAGTTTGTCATGGAATTTGTTCACGCAGAGGATCGAGCTTTGGTCAGAGGCGTCATCGAAAGCTCTCTCAAGACTCAGGAGCCATTCAGTTTTTACTACCGGATACTTAGGCCCGACGGGGAAGAGCGGGTGATATATTCTCGCGGGGGTATTGTCAGCGATGAGCATGGGAAGCCAGTTAGGATGTTCGGCGCGGCGCAGGATGTGACGGAACACAGACGTGCGGAAGAAGCGTTGCGCGAAGCCGAACGGAAATACCATGACATTTTCGAGCACGCGGGCGAAGGGATTTTTCAATCGACGCCTGACGGCAGATACATTGCCGCTAATCCAGCACTGGCGCGCATGTACGGGTTTGCATCTCCAGAAGAGTTGATTCACAGCCGCCGGGATATTTCGCTGCAACTTTACGTCGACCCAACCCGCCGTGAAGAGTTTAAGCGTCAGCTCGAAGAGCAGGGTGTAGTACGCGGGTTTGAGCACGAGGTCTTTCGTAAAGATGGCAGCAGGCTTTGGATTTCAGTGAACGCACGCGCAGTGAAAGATGAGCAAGGCGCGATTCAATACTACGAAGGCACGGCGCAGGACATGACGGAACGCAAGGCTGCCGAGGAGCGGCTCAGAGCAACAACCGAACAGTTGCGTGCTCTCTCCGCGCGGATTCACTCGGCGAAAGAAGAGGAAGGGACTCGCATCGCGCGTGAGATTCATGATGAACTGGGGACGGCGCTCACGAGCTTGAGATGGGACTTGGAGAGCGTTGATAAAGTTATCTCGGAATCGGGAGATGAGCCGCAACTCCAGGCACTGCGAGAGAGAATAGAGGCCATGTTGAGGCTGATTGAGACTACGATCAGCAGCGTCAGAAGAATCTCTTCGGAACTGCGACCGAGCGTGCTGGATGATCTCGGGCTGGTGGAAGCAATCGAATGGCAGGCCGAGCAGTTTCAAGCCCGAACGGGAATCATCTGTCGATGTGATTGCGCTCTGGAGAATCTTGGTTTCAGTCAGGAGCGATCAACCGCCCTCTTCCGCATCTTTCAGGAAGCTCTAACCAACATCCTCCGTCATGCGCAAGCGACCAGTGTTGACATCACGATAAAGGTCGAGGCCGGCGAATTCGTCTTGATAATCATGGACAACGGAAGAGGAATTACAGAGAATGAGAAATCAGGATCGCAATCGCTTGGCCTCCTGGGGATGCAGGAACGCGCCCATCTCATAGGTGGAAAGATCAATATCACCGGGGTTAAAGGAGAAGGAACTGTGATTACTGTCCGAGTCCCGCGTCCGGGCTGACGACCGCTTGGCAACCGCACTTCGCTCTGATGCTCATCTCCCCACAAGCTAGCATGGCGATAATCAGCGCAATGAAAAACATCCTCATATTAGATGACCATGAAGTGGTACGCGAAGGCGTCAAGAAGATACTCGATGAACAACCCGGAGCGATCACCGTCGGTGAAGCGAGCACTGCCCCGGAAGCGCTTAAGCTTGTGCGCGAACAGGACTGGGATATCGTGGTGCTCGATCTGTCTCTAGGTGATAGAAGCGGGCTGGAAGTCTTAAAAGAGTTGAAGCAGATTCGGCCTCGTCTTCCCGTGCTGATTCTCAGTATGCGTTCAGAACAACAGTATGCGCGGCGTGCTTTCAAAGCAGGAGCTGCCGGATATATCACAAAGGACAGTCCGCGAGCAGAACTGGTTAAAGCTATTAATAAGGTGATGGAGGGAGGAGTGTATGTCAGCCCCGCCCTCGCCGAACAACTGGTCATTGATCTCGGCAGTGCCATTGATCGCGCGGTACATGAGGCTCTCTCGAATCGTGAGTTCGAGGTCATGCGCCTGATCGCTTCCGGAAAAACGGTCGGTGAGATTGCCGAAATGCTCAGCTTGAGCGACAAGACCATCAGCACTTACCGGGCGCGTATACTAGAGAAGACGGGAATGAAGACCAACGCCGAGCTCACGCATTATGCCATCCAGAACAAGCTGGTGGATTAAGCCGGAAGAGCCGCGATCTTTCTGTTCAGTGTTTGCCCGAAAAGCCACTCTAAATCCCTAGTTTTCGGGCGAGCTGTCGGACGAAGATTTAACCAGTCTGCTTAAATCAATCTTGTGTCGCTTGATCATGCGGTCAATCGTTTTGCGATCAATATCCAAGAGGCGCGCTGCCGCTTGTTTATTGCCGCCCGTGTACTTTAGTACACGGGCCACATACTTCCCTTCGGCTTCGGCGATTGATAACCATTCCTGGGCGGCCACGGTTGCGATCTCATCCGTACGCGCGCTTACTGCTGACGCTAACGCGGCTGCACCCGTGCGGACTCCTTCGGGCAAGTCTTCGGGACGCATCACGTGGTCGCACAACGCAGCAGCCCGTACCACAGCGTTCTCCAACTCACGGACGTTGCCCGGCCAGTGATAAGCTTCGAGCAGATGAATAGCTTCGCTTGAGAAGGTGACGGGCGCGTCATCAGGCAAGCGCGCGCGCTCGGCGAAGTGTCTGGCGAGCGGGAAGATATCGGCGCGTCGCTCGCGTAAGGGCGGCAGGTGAATCGTCACCGTGTTCAACCGGTAGAACAGGTCTCGCCGAAAATGCCCGGCCTCAACTTCGGATTCAACCTGACGGTTCGTGGCGGTAATGACCCGGACATCGAGTCGTAAGTTGCGATTTGAGCCGACCCGGCGGATTTCCCCTTGCTGCAAGGCACGTAACAGTTTCACCTGAAAGGCCGACGTGGTCTCGGTAATCTCATCGAGAAAGATCGTTCCCTTATCAGCCTCTTCCCATAGCCCGGCGCGTTCATGCTCGGCCCCGGTGAATGCGCCGCGCGCGTGGCCGAAGAGTTCTGATTCGATCAATTCGGCTGGCAGCGCACCGCAGTTAACATCCACAAAGGAATGGCTCGCTCGGCGGCTGCGATGGTGAATCGCACGCGCCACGATCTCTTTGCCCGTGCCGCTCTCGCCTGTAATCAACACCGGCAGGTTTGTCGGGGCCACGCGCCCGACCAGTTTCATCACCTCGACAAAGGCCGGGCTGGTGCCTACCAAATCTATATCCGACGTATAGACCGGCACGGACGCGGGCTTGCGTAGCATGCGGCGCGAGACGATTTGTTCGCGCACGTAGCCCGCGAGCGCTATTACGCTTTCTACGCTGAACGGTTTTAAGAGGTAATCAAAAGCGCCGAAGGCGGTCGCATCAAGCGCGCCTACAGCCGACCCATGCCCCGTCATTAAAATGACTTTCGCCTGCGGCTGCTCTTCTTTGAACCGGCGCAGCACGGCGAAGCCGTTTTCACCTCCGAGCACAACATCACAGAAGACCAGCGACCAACGTTGCTCGGGCAGCATCTCGAAAGCGCGTTCCGCTGATGCTGCTTCCCAGACATCCCACCCCTCCCCACGGAGAATAGTGGTGATGAAGGCGCGCACCTGCGATTCGTCATCTATGACTAATGCTTGCATACGCTCTCTTGCAGCCAATGAGTGTGTGCGTAGCTATCGCGTCATCACGCTATCTCACTCAGTTGGCTCCTTTAGGTTCAGCATACCATGATGTGTCATGCCCTCGCGCGCATCTCCAAACAAGAGCGACCCCGGATCAGGGAAGCAATAACGGATGAAATATGTGAATTGAAGTGATGGTAAGAGATAGTTGCTCTACTGTCGGCACACGAAATGCCTAAGAAGTAAATGAGGGCTGCTTCAAATGTCACTTTCCATGTGGCGGGGCAGTAGTGGGGCTATTTACACCACCTTGATGCCCCGGCTGTGTCCCATCTTTCCGCATTCCGCACCCGGTAAATTCCCTTTGCATACGAGATTCCAGGCGTGTTGGCACACACTTTCCTTTCAAGAAGATATTTGTTTTTTGTCGCTCGAACGGTAGGCATTGAATTCAACATGAGAAGCCCCAAGGAGATTCATTGAAACCACGAGACATTATTGGCGTCATAGCTTTATTCATCATCACCGCCGGATTCACACTGCCTGCCCCGGCTCAAACGTCCACACAAGTACAGTCGGAATAGGAAGTCTGTGTATGAGAAAGAAAATACTAGTTGCAGTAGGTTTGGCGTTGCTTGGCTTCACGGCTGTCTGGCAATTTGCGTTGGCTCCACGCTGGACGCAGCGCATTCCCACAGGCTGGAGCTGGAAGACCGACTATATCGGCTTTCAAACTTTTCCCGATCCTCAAACCGGACAGATACCGGACAAAGATGTCTCAACCATTTACAGTCAATCCATCAGCATTGTTCCCAACTCAGCGCAGCCCGGCTCGGTGGAACTTGACAGCGAGTACGCAATAAATGACATCACCAGCGGGCAGGTAAGTTGGGAGTATAAATATTTTGCCCCGGTCAATCCTCAAACCGGGGAGCATCTCAAGCCGGAGTATCGCGGCGACTATTTTGTGTTTCCGCGCAATGTTGAAAAGAAAATTTACCGCCTGCGGTTTACTTATCTCAAAGGCGTTCCCGTCGCCTTTCAAAAAGAGGTTGACGTTGAAGGTCTCAACACGTATCTCTTCGCCTATCGCGGACGCGGCGAATATACAGAGTCTTACGTCGGAACAGATCAGTCTGTGGGAATAAAAGTAAAACCCGGACAGGAAGTCAAATGTGCCGACGACCAATTTATCTTTAAGATTTGGGTTGAGCCGTTGACGGGGGCGACAGTCAAAATCGAAGAAAGCTGCCACTCGGGAGATTACGTCTATGACGTTGCCACCGGCGCACAGCGTGAGGCGGTTGACCGTTGGGGCGGAGTCACTGCCGGTGATGATGTCATCAATCAGGTGAAGAGCGCCGGGGCGGAACGCGCAAGGCTGCTCTGGCTTACTCGTTACCTGCCGTCAATGTTTTTACTGGCGGGACTTGTGTGTTTCGTATGCAGCTGGCTCCCGGTGAATTTTCCAAAAATAAAGATACCTCATCTCCGAGCCTCTCTCGCAGCGAAGTGGATCATCCTTCAAGTTGTCGGGCTTGGGATCGTTTTGTGTCTCGTCGGCTTTTATCAATATCAAAATATGCGCGAGGCGGCGCGCGGAAATATTAATGATTCGGGGTTTGCCGTCAGTCAAGCGATCAAAGAGATGCTGGCTGAAAACCCGGAGTTCTTCAACTCTCCGACGCTCCAATCCTCGATGCTCCGCTTGACGGGGAAGATTGCCAATATCAATCACGTGACCCTGACGGAAAAGTCGCGCCAGGCTATCGTCAATATAGACAGCGATCTGAGTACGATGGAGGAACCGGTAGACGCCAACACTCTCGACGAATTGTTTCAGGAGGGCGGCGATAGAAGCTCCACCTATACAACCAGCGAAGGAAACTTCTTGCGGGCGAGCTACGCGATTGATGGACGCTATGACGCCACGCGCAAGAGCAACATCACTAGCGTGTTGACGATGGATTTCGCTCTCTCGAACGTGGAACGAAACGTCGGCGCGGCTTTCTTCCGAACCATGCAGGTCTTGGCTGTCTTTCTCTTCCTGTTCTGGCTTCTTCAGTATGTCTTCGTGCGGCGCGGTTTTCTGCGTTGGCTGCGACATTTGATCGTCGTCGCCGAGCGTTTCGGCGAGGGCGATTTCTCCGTCCGCGCCAAGGTCAAGGCGGGCGACGAACTGGGTCAACTGGCGAAGGCTTTCAATCAGATGGCGACGGAGGTCGAACAGGCCGACTCAGCCTTAAAGATCGAAATCGTCGAGCGCAAGCAGATCGAGCTGGAACTCAAAGCGAACGAGATGCAGCTCACAGATGCACAGACAATCGCCAAACTGGGCAGTTGGGAATGGGATGTCCTGACGAATAAAGTGAGCTGGTCAGACGAGCTTTATCGCATCTTCGGCCTCCAGCCACAGGAGTTCGACGCGACCTATGAAGGGTTCTTAGCCTGCGTCCACCCGGACGACCGGAAGTTGGTCGAGAGTGCTATCGAACAGGCTTTTCAGGATAAGGCGTTCCCCAATTATGACAGCCGGATTATCCGCCCGGATGGGACGGTACGGGTAATCCAGTCCAATGGCCGAGTAACTAACGATGAGACCGGCCGCACCATCAAGATGGTGGGAACGTCTCTGGACATCACCGAGCGCAAGCGAATAGAGGAAGAATTTAAGACGAATGAAATGCGGATGTCTGAAGCACAAAGAATCGCTCATCTTGGAAGTTGGGAATATGACGCCGTGACGGGCAAGGTAAAGTGGTCGGACGAACTGTGGCGCATCTTTGGTCTCGACCGGCGGGAGTTCGGATTATCTTTTGAAGAATATCTGGCGATGGTGCATCCGGACGACCACTCGCTCGTCAAAAGCATTAATGAAAAGTCCCAGCAATCAAAGAAGGACTTCGCCTATGACTATCGCATCCTTCACCCTGACGGGACGGTGCGGGTCTTCCGAGCTAATGGAAGGGTTATTTGTGACGAACACGGTCGAATGGTGAAGATCAGGGGCACCGATCAGGACATCACAGAGCAGATGCGCGCCAATGAGTCTTTGAGGGAGAGCGAGGAGCGATACGAACTGGCGGTGCAAGGCTCTAACGACGGGCTGTGGGATTGGAACATGGAAACCAACGAGGTCTATTTCTCGCCCCGTTGGAAAAGCATGCTCGGTTATGAAGAACACGAAGTAGAGAACCTTTTCGCGTCGTGGGAGGCTGCTCTACACCCGGATGATCGTGCACACTCCTATGCTACTCTTGAAGCTTTCGTTGATGGCCGTACATCTCAATACGCATTAGAGCACCGCTTGCGGCACAAAGACGGAACCTACCGTTGGATTCTGGCGCGCGCCGCCATTCTGCGCGACGCGGACGCAAAACCCTATCGCATGTCCGGTTCGCACACGGACATCACCGAGCGCAAGCAACTGGAGATTGACCTCACCAGAGTACGGGACGCGGCGCTGGAATCAACGCGGCTCAAGTCAGAGTTCCTTGCCAACATGTCACACGAGATTCGCACGCCCATGAACGGCGTCATCGGCATGACCGGGCTGCTGCTCGATACGGAGTTGACCGCCGAGCAGAGAGACTTCACCGAGACCATCAACTCAAGCGCCGATTCGCTGATGACCGTGATCAACGACATTCTCGACTTCTCCAAGATCGAGGCGGGCAAGCTCCATTTCGAGAAGCTGGACTTTGATTTACTTCCAGCCGTCGAAGGCCCCGTCGAACTTCTCGCCGAACGCACGCAGGCCAAAGGTATCGAGATGGCCTCCTTCATTGAGAGCGACGTGCCGGTCGCTTTGCGCGGCGACGCCGGGCGGCTGCGCCAGGTCTTAACCAATCTGATTGGCAACGCGGTGAAGTTCACAGAGGCCGGCGAAGTCGTCGTGCGCGTGACGAAGGAGTGCGACATCGACACCCATGTGACGTTGCGCTTCCGGATCACCGACACCGGCATCGGCATCAGTAAAGCCGCACAACGCAAACTCTTTCAAGCCTTTGTTCAGGCCGACGGCTCGACGACGCGCAAGTACGGGGGGACGGGGTTGGGTTTAGCCATCTCGAAGCAACTCGTCGAGTTGATGGGCGGCGAGATCGGCGTCGAGAGCACGGAGGGGAAAGGCTCGACCTTCTGGTTCACGGCGAGGTTTGAGAAACAGGCTGCCGGGAAATTTATTGTCCCGCGCGTGCAAGAGAATCTGAAAGACATGCGCGTGCTCGTCGTGGATGATAACGAGACTAACCGCCGGATCATGGAGCGCCAGCTTGCGTCATGGGGGATGCAGTCAACGAGCGTGTCGGGCGGAGTAGACGCTTTAAAGACCCTGCGCCGCGAAGCCAATAACGGCACGCCTTACGCTCTGGCAATCCTCGACATGCAGATGCCGGAGATGGACGGCATGTTGCTGGCCCGCACGATCAAGAGTCTTCCGGCCATCAGTAGCACGCGCCTGCTGATGTTGACCTCGCTCGGCCAGCGTGATGATTGTGAGACATTACGCCGCGCCGGAATCGCCAGATGCCTCACCAAGCCCGTCAAACAGTCGCAGCTTTTCGACTCGCTGGCGATCATCATGGCCGACGAAACCGAGTTGTTGCACGCGGTCGTGGCTGCCACGCACTCAGCTCTCAAAAAGGAACTACCTGCGCTCTCCAATCAACCGCTTCGCGAGAACGGACACAAACAATTGCGGATACTTTTAGCAGAAGACAATGCGGTGAATCAGAAAGTCGCGCTCAGCCAACTGCACAAACTCGGCTACACCGCCGACGCTGTCGTCGATGGTCTCGAAGCGCTCGACGCTCTCGCAATTACGCCCTACCCCATCGTGCTGATGGACTGCCAGATGCCTTTGATGGACGGCTACGAAGCGACCGCCGAGATTCGCCGCCGCGAGCAAGGCACAGCGCGGCGCACCATCGTCATCGCGATGACGGCGCATGCTCTGGCAGGCGAGAGAGAAAAGTGTCTGGCGGCGGGGATGGACGACTACTTGAGCAAGCCCGTCAAGGCGCATGAATTATCAGAAGTGTTGGAGCGTTGGAGCGC